>DASPLE010000020.1:0-27285 GCA_035627695.1 Planctomycetota bacterium | reverse complement strand
GTAGCAGATCGCCCAACGCGTCTCGTCCACATCGGTGCCGAGGAACCACATCCGGCCGGTGTCCGCGACCCTGAGCACGCACGGCGCCAGCGCCTTGCCGTAGCCGCCGGCCGGCGAATGCGGGATGGCTGGCTGCGGGCTGACCGTCCACGGGCCGAATGGCGTGCGGCCGCGCGCCTGGCCGATGACGCGGTCGCTGTCCTTCAGGCCGGTGAAGAAGAGGTACCACCAGCCGTCCGGCCCCTGGACGAGGCCTGGTTCGGCCACCGCGTCGTGGATCCAGGCGGGTGAATCGGCGCGCTGCAGCAGCTGCCGCGCGAAGCGGGTCCAGCGGATGCCGTCCAGGCTGGTGGCGCCGAGCAGGCGGACGTACCCCTCGCCGGCGGGAGGAGCGAGGTGATGGCCGGCGTAGACCATGACGTAGCCGCCGCCGAAGCGCACGACCGTCGGGCTGTACACAGCGTCGCGGTCGTGCCCGGCCGCGTCCGCGCGCAGCACCGGCTCGCTCCCGACCCGCGCGAAGGTCGTGCCGCGGTCGGTGGACACGGCGGCCCCGAGGTGCGCGGGATAGCCGCCGAGCTCGTCCGCTCCCTCCTTGTGCGTGTAGCCCGAGTAGAGCATCGCCACGCTGTCGCCGCGATCGATCAGCTCGGGTCCCTCGAGATGCGTCTCCCAGGTCCCTTCGCGTCCGAGCAGCGCCGATCCCGGCAGTCGAGCGGCCACCGGCGGCCGCGGCGTCCACGCCATGCCGTCGACGGATCCGGCGAGGCACATCGCGGCGCGCGGCCCCGCCGGATCCGCCCAGTCGATCCCCGTGTACGCCATCAGGTACGTTCCGTCCTTGAGGATGACCGACGCGTCGCTCGCGGCCTCCCAGCCGGTGTAGATCGGCTGCTGCCGCGCCGTCCAGGTCGGGAAGGCGAGCGGCGTCGCGTCGGGAAGCGCGCAGGTCGGGCCGCCGGCGACGACGCGCATCGTGATGGTGACGTCGACGGCCGCGCCGACGGCCGGCTGCGCTCGCACGCCGATCGTGTCCGCGCCCTCGACGCCGCCGGCCTGGTAGTAGCACGCGGGCAGCTCGCCGACGAGCGTCCCGAGCCGAGGCGGCGTGATCAGCGCGTAGGCGACCGCGGGTCCGTCTGCGGCGCCGGCGACGTGGACGAGCAGCTCGGCGGCGCCGTTCGGCCGCACCCGGATGGCGGTGTCCGCCCGATCGTCGGGCGGCGACGATCCGCCGCCGCAGGCGGCGACCAGAGCGAGCATGAGGGCCAGCGCGGTGAGCGTCTTCATTGGGTTTCCTGGGATGCGGGTGGCCATGCCGGCCCTGGGCGTCGTCGCCTTGGGCGAGACGCGGGGCGCAGCCGGGACGGAGGTGGATCAGGTGTTGACGACGAGGATCAGCAGGAGCAGCGACAGGATCGCGGAGCAGATGAGCGCCGCGCGCCCGGACGGGGTCCGGCGCGCGGACAGCCCGCAGACGAAGGCGATGAGCTGGGTGCCGAGGTAGATCATGCCGGCGATGTCCGGCGGCGCGCCGCGCGCGTGCCCGACGAGCACGGCGATCATCGCGATGACGAATCCGCCGATCGAGACGCCGAGCGCCACCGGACCGAGCGCGCCGCTGCGCGTGTCCGCCGCGCCGATCGGCGCGGCGGCGACGCCGGGCTCGCGCGCCCACTGCCGCGCGTAGTCGGCGGGCGCGTCGAGCCGCGCGATCACGGTGCGCGCCTTCGCGGCATCGATCGTGCCCGGCGAGGCCGCGAGCATCTCGTGGACCTGGCCGCGCAGGTCGTCGGCGATCTGCGCCCGCGTCGCGTGATCGACGCCGCGCTCCCCGATCGCGGCGTCGACCGCGCGGCAGTAGCCATCGATCACCTCGGCGACATCGGCCGGGAGCGGGGTCATGGCGTCCTCCGCGCGGTGCGCGTCTGCTTGATCAGGTCGGTGACGCCGCGTGCCAGTTCGTGCCAGTCGTTGGTCATCAGGCGGAGCTGCTCGCGGCCCTCGGCCGTCAGCCGGTACCACCGGCGCGGGGGGCCGCTCGGCGACGGCTCGACGCGCACCGCGATCGCGCCATCGCCGGCGAGGCGGGCGAGGACCGGGTACACCGTGCTCTCGGACAGCGCGAGGGGGCCGATGGCCTGCAGGCGCTGGACGATCTGGTAGCCGTAGTGCTCAGTCTCGTCGAGCAGCGTCAGCACGCACAGCTCGACCACACCCTTCCGCATCTGAGACGTCCACGCGTGCGACATCTATCGGCTACCTCGGTTAGCAGAGTAGCCAGTACTCTGCATTGTCGAGTACTGATTGGCGCGACCGTCAGATATCGAAGAACCAGCACACCACGCGCATCAGGATGGTGTTGCCACCGACCTTGCCGACCGTCGCCAGGCGCTTGTTGGCCATCAGGCGGTCGCGCAGCGTGGTCCGGAAGTAGATGGTGAAGCGCCACATGACGATGGCGAAGAGCAGCGCGCAGGCCGCGCCGATCAGCGTCAGGCCGAGGTAGCCGGTGTGCGACCACAGGCTCATGTGCAGGAACGGCACGGTCGACGCCCAGCGCGCCAGGCCCTCGAACTGCTCGCCGACCAGCACGGCGGGTCCGGCCAGCGCCTTCGAGATCAGCCAGGACAGGCCGAAGAACAGCAGCGCCGATCCGAGGTGGCAGTTGAGCACGATGATCAGGAAGACGAGGATCAGGCCGAGCGGCGACGGGCCGTACGCCGGCGGCCAGATCGGCAGGAAGCCGATCAGCGTACCGAGCAGCGTGCCGAGGAAGACCTGCCAGGGCGCGGCGAGGGAATTGAAGATCTTGAAGAACTTCTTCAGGGTCTTGATCGTGAAGTAGACCATTCAGGACTCGCTGCGATCGCTGATGGGGTAGGGTCGAAGCGCGAGGCTCGAAGCGGGCGTGGTGCGACGTGCGCTCACTTCTTCAGTCCTTTGAACAGGTCGCCCGCCTTGTCCTTCACGCCCTGCAGCTCGGGGTTCTTCTCGAGCTGCTTCTCGATCTGCTTGTTCGCCTCCTCGGTCGCCTTCTGGGTCGCGGCGCCCTGCACCGCCGATCCGAGGCTGCCCTTGACGATCTCGTCGACGCCGCTGTCGGTCAGCTTCGGCGCGTAGAGCGTGCCGCCGATCAGCATCGGCCAGGTCAGCTCCTGGCCCTTGAGGTTGTTGACGATCTGCGCGGCCTGCGTGGCCTCGCCGCCGGCGCCCGGCTGCGGCGACAGCGTCAGGTCCTTGACCACGTTGGTCAGCGCTCCCTTCAGGTCCCAGCCGCTCCACGAGCTGCTGAAGTCGATGTTCGCCAGGCCCGCCGCGCCGTACTTCGCCAGCGCGTCGCCGGACACGGCGGGATGCGCCAGCGCCTGCACCGGCAGCTGCGGCGCCTTCGCGGTCATCGTGCCGTCGGCGCCGGGCGCGCGCTTGAGATCGACATCGATCGGACCCGCGCCCTCGGTCTGCAGCTTGGCGGTCAGGGACATGGTCTCGTCCTTCTCCTGGACCACGCACACGTCGCGGCCGGAGATCTGGAACGAGGTGATGTCGAACGGCGTGTCGTCGGGCAGGCCGAGCTCCGTGCCGCTGATCTCGAGCTTGCGCACCAGCACGCGCGGGCCGTCCTGGTCCGGCCCCGGCGGCGGTTCGTAGCGCGTCGCCTCGGGCCACTCGATGGCGTCCGGACGGTTCGGATCGGCCTGTGGTTCGGGCTGCTTGGACGGGTCCTGCTTCTGCTCCTCCTCCTGGCGCTCCTGCTCCTCCTTCCGGTTCTTCATCCACTCGCTGAGCTTCTGGTAGTAGTCGTACCAGTTCACCTTCGACCAGTCGATTCCCTCGCCCGGCGGAGTGATGATCGGCACGGAACCGTCCGGCCGGCGGCGCAGGCTGCCGCTGGCGTCGGTGGCGATCAGCTCGTCGATGATCAGGTCGAAGCCGGCGAGCGAGTCCATCACCGCGATGTCGGCGGTGAGCGCGCCGGCGCGGAAGATCTCGGCGCCGGGCTGGCCATCGACCAGCTCGGCGATCATCACCTTCGCGCCGGTGATGCGGCCGCCGAAGATCTTCAGGTCGAGCTCGCTGTCGTCGCTCAGCACCATGCCCTGGGCCTTGAGCTGCGAGCGCACCTGGCCGATCGCCCAGGGTTCGATGACGAACGGGAAGGACAGCACGACCAGCGCGGCGAGGACCAGCAGGAGGATGACCGCCGAGCTGCGGATCGGCCCCGGCCGCTTGGCCGGCTTCGGCGCTTCGGCCGGCGCGGGCGGTGGCGGCACGGCGGCGGGCGTGACGGGAGGCGGGGCGTCGGTCATGCGGACACCTGGGGCACGGTGGTGCTGTGGCCGCAGCGCGGGCAGGGCATGTCGTCTCCGGCCAGGCGATGCGCGATCGACATCCAGGCGCCGCACGCCGAGCACGGCGTCGCCTCCTGCGGTTCGCCGTCGATGCGTCCACGCACCGGCGCGGTCGGGCCGGCCTCGCCGTCCTCGAGCGCGAGCTCGATCGCGGCCGCGTCGCCCTCGCCATCGCCCTCGTGCTCGCCCGGGAGGACGCCGGCGTGGAAGGTCAGGCGCGCCTGGCCGCACTTGACGATGTCGCGCTCGTTCAGCGGCGTCTTCGCCAGCACCTTGGTCTTGTTCACCCAGGTGCCGTTCTGGCTGCCCAGGTCCTCGACCAGCCAGCGGTCGCCGTCGCGGACGAAGGCGCAGTGCTCGCGCGACAGGGTGTTGTTCTTCACCGGCAGCGTCGCCGACGACGAGCGCCCGACCGTGACCCGGTCCTGGGCCAGCTCGGCGCGGGTGAAGCCGTCGACGTTCTTGATGCGGATCGTGACGAACGCCATGCGGACTCCGGACGTTGACGGGGATACCGGAGGCCGGTTGCGCGACAATGCATGAAAACACCAGCCTGCCTACGGGGTTATCTCCACCGCCGCCGAACCCTGTCGCAGCCGGCTGTTAACACGCTCCGCTCGACGCCCAGACTGCACCACCCGGAGCCGCGCGTGGAGCAGTTCACCAGCATCGTCGAGCAACGCGCCTGGAGCCGCGCCCAGCGTCGCGCCGGCAGGCGCGTCGGCTTCGTCCCGACCATGGGCGCGCTGCACGAGGGGCATCTCAGCCTGATCCGCCAGGCGCGCGCCTCGTCGGACGTGGTCTGCGCCTCGATCTTCGTCAACCCGACGCAGTTCGACCGCCCCGAGGACTTCGAGAAGTACCCGATCACCCTCGATCAGGACCTGACCATGCTGCGCGCCGCGGGCTGCGACGCGGTCTTCCTGCCGACGAAGGAGGACCTCTACCCGCAGGGCTTCGGCACCTTCGTCGAGATGGTCGGACCGCTGACCGACAAGATGTGCGCGGCGACGCGCCCGGGCCACTTCCGCGGCGTCACCACGATCGTCGCCAAGCTGTTCCACATCGTCGAACCCGACGTCGCGGTGTTCGGCCAGAAGGACCTGCAGCAGTGCCTGATCATCGGGCGGATGGTGCGCGAGCTCGACTTCGGCCTCGAGATCCAGATCGCGCCGACCGTGCGCGAGAAGGACGGCCTGGCGATGTCGAGCCGCAACCGCCGGCTGAGCGTCGTCGAGCGGCGCATCGCCCTGGCGCTGCCGCGCGGCCTCGAGCTCGCCAATCGCCTCTTCAAGGCCGGCACGCGCGAGAGCATCAAGCTGATCGAGGTGCTCGGCACCGAGATCCTCCAGGAGGAGGGGACCGCGCTCGACTACGCCGAGGTCGTCGACCTCAAGGACTTCGGCGAGGTCGAGACCGCGACCGACGCGAGCGTCCTCGCCGCGGCGGTGTTCGTGGGCGAGGTCCGGCTGATCGACCACGTCAAGCTGGGCGGGCCGGCGATGCCGGTCACCATCGACGACTGAGGCCCCGATGCGCCTCCTCGCGCGCTACGACCACGCGGCGTCCGCCGCCGTCGATCAGGCGGTCCTGGCGAGCCTCGACATCCGCGCGTGCGTCGATGGCGTCCCCGGCGCGCCCGGCGGCACCACCCTGTCGGTCGACGACGACCGCTTCGACGACGCGCGCCGGGCGCTCGCCGAGGCGCATGACGTGGGCGATGCCGGCGAGCGCCGGCCCAACGCCAGCCCGGTATGCTTCCTCGACGACGAGCCGCCGGACCGGACGGTCTGAGACCACAGGGCACCCATGCCGATCGACGTCTTCAAGGACATGAACCCGGAGCAGCGCGAGGCGATCGCGCACCTCGAGGGCCCGTTGCTGGTCATCGCCGGCGCCGGGTCGGGCAAGACCCGCGTCATCACCCATCGCATCGCTAACATCATCCAGCACGGCACGCGCCCCGACCGCATCCTGGCGATCACCTTCACCAACAAGGCCGCGGGCGAGATGAAGGAGCGCATCGAGCGCCTGCTCGGCCTGAAGACGCCGTGGATCACGACCTTCCACTCCGCGGGCCTGCGCATGCTCAAGCTCGAGCAGGCGCGCCTCGGCTTCCAGCATCCGTTCACGGTGATGGACGAGGACGACCAGAAGAAGTTCTTCAAGCGCATCATGGCCGAGCTGCAGATCGATCCGAAGCTCATGGATCCGCGCCAGGTGCAGTGGCAGATCTCGAAGTGGAAGAACGCGATGGCCAAGCCGGAGGAGGTCTACCCGGCGAGCGAGCTCGACGATGTCGCCAAGCGCGCGTGGGCGATCTACGGCCGCATGCAGCAGGAGGAGTGCGTCCTCGACTTCGACGACCTGCTGGTCTGGCCGGTGCGCCTGATGGAGGGGGACGCCGAGCTGCGCAAGAAGTGGCAGGAGCGCTTCCCGTACGTGCTGATCGACGAGTACCAGGACACCAACGCGGTGCAGTACCGCCTGGTGCAGCTCTTCGGCCAGCACGGCAACGTCTGCGCGACCGGCGATCCCGACCAGGCGATCTACGGCTGGCGCGGCGCCGACATCAACAACATCCTGCGCTTCGAGCAGGACTTCCCGGGCTGCCGCGTCGTGCTGCTCGAGCAGAACTACCGCTCGTCCAAGACCATCCTGCGCGCGGCCCAGGCGGTGGTCGAGCACAACAGCCAGCGCAAGGACAAGACCATCCGCACCGACAACCCGGAGGGGAAGAAGATGTCCCTGCTGGTGGTCGATGACGAGGTCGACGAGAGCATGGCGGTCGCGGCCGCGTGCGAGCGCTTCAAGCGCCAGGACCGCAAGCTCTCCGACATGGCGGTGTTCTACCGCACCAACGCCCAGTCGCGCGCGCTCGAGGACGGCATGCGCCGGCGCGGCCTGCCGTACCGCATCGTCGGCGGCACGCGCTTCTACGACCGCCGCGAGGTCAAGGACCTCATGGCCTACCTCAAGCTGCTGGTCAATCCGCGCGACCTCACCGCGCTCGACCGCATCGCCAACATCCCGAAGCGCGGCGTCGGCGAGAAGACCCTGGCGGCGCTGCTCGACATCGCCCAGGACGAGGGCGTCGGCTTCCACGAGATCCTGATGACCGACCAGCTCATCGAGCGCGTCGCCGTCGGCCGCAACGCCAAGCCGCTCAACGAGCTGATGCGCACCTGGCGGACCCTGCGCGGGCTGCCGGTGAAGAATCCTGCCGCGTGCGCCGAGGGCATCATCGAGCTGACCGGCCTCGAGGAGCACTACCTCGCCGAGGACGACGGCGACGGCGGCTTCGAGCGCGTCGCCAACATCAAGGAGGTCATCACCGCCGCCGAGCAGTACCACGAGGTCAATCCCGACGGCGGCCTCGAGGGCTTCCTCGACCAGGTCGCGCTGGTGACCTCGACCGACGCGCGCGAGCAGGACCGCGACGTCGACCAGGTGACGCTGATGACGCTGCACGCCGCGAAGGGCCTCGAATTCCCGATCGTCTTCATCACCGGCTGCGAGCAGGGCGTGATGCCGCTGCAGCGCCAGGGCCAGGTCGCCGACATCGAGGAGGAGCGCCGCCTGATGTACGTCGGCATCACCCGCGCGAAGGAGGAGCTCTACATCTCGCGCGCGGTCTGCCGCATGCAGTATGGCCAGACGAATCGCAACGAGCCGAGCGTCTTCCTCTCCGAGATCCCGCCGGACTGCTTCGTCGAGAAGGACGCGTCGAGCCGCGCGCGCGTCGCCGGCGGGGGCGACGACCAGCCGCGCCGCGCGCGCGAGGACGCCGGCCCGCGGCGCAGCGCCGCCGCGGCGCTCGCCGGGCTGCCGCTCATGACCGGCGCCGACCTCCGCCAGCAGATCGCCGACCGCAAGCGCGGCGAGGACTACGCCGCCGCGCACGCGCTCGAGACCACCGCCGCCGAGGGCGATCCGTTCGCCGCCGGCGACCGCGTCGTGCACACCGTGCTCGGCCGCGGCCGCGTCGTCGGCCTCGCCGGGCGTCCGGACGACCGGCGCGTGGTCATCGACTTCGATCAGGGGGGGCAGAAGGAGCTGCTGCTCGCGTTCTGCACGGGGAAGCTGTCGCGCGAATGAAGCTCGCCGCGGCGATGGCGGACCGAGTTCGGTGACCGACGGCGCGCGCGCTCGCGCGCGCCTCGCTACTTCGACATCAGCGCCAGCATCTCCTTGGCCTTCGTCGCCTCGGCGTCGGTCGCCGCGACGATCGCGCGCAGGTCGTCGGCGTCGAGCCCGAGCACCTTGGTCACCTGCTTGTTCACCTGCGGCTTGTTGCAGTCGCCGGACACGCGCAGGTTCTTGAGCGCGCAGAGGTACTCGGCCAGCTGGATCATCGCCACCAGGTGCATGTCCGGCTTGAGGATCATCTCGTACTGCTGGTGGACCGGGTCGATCATCTCCTTCGGCAGCTTCCAGTTGCCGCACAGCCAGGCGGCGACCTCGGCGTCGTCGGTCTCGAGGACCTCGCGCGCCGCCTGGCCGAAGCTCAGGCCGTGGCCCTTGGCGACCGCGATGATCGCGCGCAGCTCGTCGGGCGCGTTGTCGGCGAGGACCAGCTTCCCCATGTCCTTGAGCAGGCCGATGGTGAAGGCGAGCTCCGGGTCGGCCATCATCGCGCGCTCCGCGATCATCCGGCAGAGCGCGGCGCAGACCATGCCGTGCGCCCAGAACGCCTTCATGCTGAAGCCGGCGGTGTCCTGCTTGGTCAGGTCGATGACCGACACCGACATCGCGATCGAGCGCACGGACTTGAAGCCGAGGATCTTGACCGCCTGCTCCAGGTCGGTGACGGGCGCCGGCAGGCTGTAGAGCGGGCTGTTGACCATGCGCAGCATCTTCGCCGCCATCGACGGGTCGCGGCGGACGATCTTCTCGATGTCGGCCGCGACGGCGTTCGGGTCGCCGAGCAGCTGGTTCACCTGCTGCGCGACCTCGGACAGGGTCGGGATCGTGTGGATCCGGTCGACGATGTCGCGCAGGCTGGCTCGGCTCGTGGGCATGGCAGGTCCTCGAATCCTTTCGTAAACTACACCGGACCCGATCGTTCCGCCCGGCCCGGCTTGCGGCCGGAGCGATGCAGGCGTTGCGGGACTCGCAACCGGATGCGATGAGCCCGCCTGTCCAAACCCGGGCGGCGACCGCTCTCCCCCGCGCCATCGCGCGCGACGATGACCGCATGCCGGTGACCAAGCCCCCGAAGAAGGCCCGTCCCTCGATCACCGAGGCCTTGGAGCAGGCGGCCGTCCCGATCGACCCGGTCCTCGCCGCGGTGGTCGAGCCGCGCACCGAGCCCCAGCCGCAGCGGTCCGGTGGGCGTCTCGACGGACAGGTCGCGCTGATCACCGGCGGCGATTCCGGCATCGGCCGCGCGGTGGCGGTGCGCTTCGCGCGCGAAGGCGCCGACATCGCCTTCGTCCATCGCGACCGCGCCGAGGACGCCTACGAGACCGCGCGCCTGGTCGAGGCCGCCGGGCGCCGCTGCCTGGTCATCGCCGGCGACGTCGGCGACGAGCAGGTCTGCCGCGAGGCCGTGCTGCGGACGGTCAACCACTACGAGCGCCTCGACGTCCTGGTGAACGCCGCCCTCGAGCAGCACCCGCAGGACGACCTGCTGCACATCAGCGAGGAGCAGCTGGCGCGCACCTTCCGCGGCCAGGTGTTCTCGGCCGCGTTCATGGCCAAGGCCGTGCTGCCCCACCTCGATCGCGGCGCGTCGATCATCAACACCACGTCGGTCGCCGCCTACCGCGGCGCCGCGCGCCTGATGGACCACGCCGCGGCCTGCGGCGCGATCGTGGCGCTGACCCGCTCGTTGGCGTTGGCGCTGGCCGCGGTCGGCGTGCGCGTCAACGCCGTGGCGCCGGACTCGGCCGCGCTCGCCGGCGACGAACCGGGTCTGCCCGATCCGCGCGTGTCGGCGCCGCCGCGGATCGTGGCCTCCGGCTCGGCGGCGATGCTGCTCGATCCGGCACAGGCCACGGGAACGGGCGCGCTCCCGGCCTCGACGCCGCAGCCGGCGACCGATCCCGACGCGATCGCCGGCTGCTACGTCTTCCTCGCGTCGGGCGACGCCGCGTTCCTCACCGGGCAGGTCCTGCACCCGAACGGCGGCGCGATCGTCAACGGCTGACCGACGCTGGATGAGCATGGCGCGCTGCGCTGATGCGTCGCCGCGCATCGCCAGCACGATGCCGCCATGATCCGACGCGAACTCGGCTCCACGGGCATGGTCATCAGCGCCGTCGGCTTCGGCGCCTGGGCGATCGGCGGCTGGATGTGGGGCGATCAGGACGACGCGGATTCGCGCGCCGCGATCGCCGCCGCGCTCGACGCCGGGGTCGACTGGATCGACACCGCGCCGATCTACGGCTCGGGACGCAGCGAGCGCCTGGTCGGCGAGGCGCTGCGCGCGCTGCCGTCCGATCGCCGGCCGCTGGTGTTCACCAAGTTCGGGTTGGGCGCCGACTCGGCCAACCGCCGCCAGTCGGCGACGCGCGCCGACATCGTCGGCGAATGCGAAGCCAGCCTCGGGCGGCTCGGCATCGAGCGCATCGATCTCTATCAACTGCACTGGCCGGTGCCGCAGCCGGTCGACGAGGTCGCCGGCGCCTGCGCCGATCTGCTGAAGGCGGGCAAGGTCCGGGCGATCGGCGTCTGCAACTACTCGGTCGAGCAGCTCGCGGCGTGGCAGGCGACCAAGCTGCCGCTGCACTGCCTGCAGACGCCGTACAGCCTGCTGCGTCCGGCGTCGGGCGACACCGTCCTGCCGTGGTGCGCCGAGCACGGCATCGGCGGCCTGGCGTATTCGCCGCTCATGCGCGGCATGCTGTTCGGCACGTGGACGGCCGAGAAGACCTTCCCGCCCGGCGACACCCGCGCCGAGCACAAGGACTACCGCGGCGCGCGGTTCGCCCGACATCTCGCGGCGATCGACGAGCTCAAGCGCATCGCGGCCGAGGACGACCTCACCCTGCCGCAGCTGGCGATCGGCGCGCTGATGTGCACGCCGGGCCTGACCGCGTGCATCGTCGGCGCGCGCAACGCGGCGCAGGGGGCGGCGCTCGGCGAGCTCGGGGCGCCGATCCGCGCCAAGCAGCTGGCGGCCGTCGACGAGGTGTGCGCGCGCCTCGCCGCGGATCTCGCGACGATCGCGTAGCGCCGGCGTTCCCGGAGCGCGCTCGTGTGATCGGAGTTCCGCCGCTCAGCCGGCTTCGACCGTCCACGTCCCGGGCCCGACGACCAGGCCGTCCGCGCCGCGCGCCGCCCCGCTCGGCGCCCGGACGGTCGCGCCCGGACACGCCGCCGAGAGGTCGATCACCGCCTGCGACCCGGTCGGCACCTCGAGCGTCAGGGTGCCGCCTCCGGCGCGGCGGGTGAACGCGGCGCGGATGATCCCGCGCGCGCTCGGCACGGTCGCGGACAGCGTCGTCAGCGGACCGGGTCGGGGACGGACACGGAACCGGCGATAGCCGGGCTCGAGCGGATCGATGCCGACGGCGATCTGCGACAGCAGGGTCAGCGGACCGCCGGCCCAGGCGTGGTTCTCGGTGCCCCAGCCGCCGCGCGTCCAGAACTCCCACAGCGTCGCCACCGGCGCCTCGACCATCGGCGCGTAGCGCTCGCGCATGCGCTGGAAGGCGAGGTCGTCGGCGTCGAGCGCGAACAGCGCCTCGAGCACGTACTTCTCCATGTACGGGCTGGCGTGGCGGACGCGTGCGAGCACCGCCAGCGTCGCCGCGCGATGCTCCGGCGCCGACGCGCCGCACAGCACGGCCATGGCCGCGGCGCGGTCGTCGATCTCGCCCTGGTGCGACGGCGAGCGCCAGCCGTCCGCGGTCCAGCAGTGGCGACGGATCGCGGCGAGCACGCGCGCGCGCAGCGTGTCGTAGCCGGCGATGTCGTCGATCCGGCCGAGGTGCCGCGCGTAGCGCGCCGCCGCGTCCAGCGCCAAGACGTACCACGTGGCATCGATCATGCCGAGGTCGACGTGCTCGCCCCAGTCGCCCCAGTCCCATTCGCCGCTGCGATGCACGACCAGGTCGCGCTCGTCCAGGCTCCACTTCTCCAGGTAGCGGCGCACGTGCGGATACGCCTCGGCCATCCACGAGTCATCGCCCGAGTGCCAGAAATACGTCCAGAAGCCGTACGTGCTGATCGCCGCCAGCATCTGCGGGGGCAGCTCCATGAACCAGTTGCCGGCCGGCACCGGCGAGAACAGCACGCCGTCGCTGCGCTGCCAGCGGCACAGGTCGAGGATCGCCTTGCGCGACAGCGCGTCCGCATGGCGCGACAGGCCGTAGAACGATTCGCCGATCTCGATCACCACGTCGCCCCACCACTGGGCGCGCTCGCGGTCCGGGCAGTCGAAGTAGGTGTCGCGCATGGTGACGTAGAGCGTGCGCTGGGCCTTGGCCCACAGGGTGGCGTAGAACGGGTCATCGCAGGCGAACGCGCCGGAGAGGTCGCAGTCGTAGCCGGTCTCGCGGTAGCCCAGGCGGTGGATCGTCGCGCCGGCGGGCAGGTCGTAGTGCACCGCGTGCCCGTTGACCCAGTTCGGCGCCTCGAAGGCCTGCCGGCCATCGCGGGTCACGTACTCGGCGCGCACGACGAAGTGCTGGCCGTTGCCGCCGCCGGCGTAGTGGTCGGTCTTCATCACCACGGTCGCGCCGGCCGCGGCGGTGAGCTCGACGATCGGCACGACGTGCAGGTTCGACGGCAGGCGGCAGACGACCTCGCCGCCCGGAGCGATCGCCGGGATGGACGCGGCATCGACGTACGCGAGCGGCTCGCTCCAGCGCCAGGCGGCGACCGGCCGCGGCCACAGCTCGCCCCACGGCCCTTCGCCGCCACGCGCGAGCTCCGACGCGTGCGGCCACGCGGCGTCGTCGTACGACGCCTCGCACCAGCCCGGATCGTCGCGCCGCGCGTCGAAGCGCACGTTGCGCTCGCTGAGGCGGTAGTTCGGTGACGGGCCGTCGGCGGTCGGCTCGTAGGCCGGATGCGGGCTGACGCGCCAGCCGCCGGTGGCGGTGCCGTCGACCACCGCGCCGTCGATCTCGACCTCGCAGAGCAGGCCGCCGTGGCCCGAATCGTTGTGCGAGAACCCGTCGACGCCCCAGTACCACACCAGGATCGCGATCTGGTTGGCGCCGGCGCGCAGGTGCGGCGCCAGGTCGATCTCGTCGAACCACGTGTCGCGCGCGGTCGGGCCGCGCTTGAGCGCGCCCTCGCGCACCACCGGGTGGCCGTCGATCCACAGCCAGTACTTGCTGTCGCAGGCGATGCGCGCGACGGCGCGCCGTGCCGCCGTCCCCAGGTCGAGCCGCCGGCGGAAGCGCATCCACTGGTCGGGCCGCGACGCGTCGTTCCAGATCCAGCGCGCGGTCCAGCCGCGGCGCGGCGCGTCGATGACGGTATCGCTCATGTGACGGCGAGGGTGGCTGCGGCGGTCGGTGCGCAAACAGACGTTCGACGCCTGCGACCGGGACGGAGTTGCTCCTTCACGAGCTTCGAGTGTCGAGCTTCGAGCTTCGAGCTTCGAGCTTCGAGCTTCGAGCTTCGGGCTTCGTGCTTCGGGCTTCGGGCTTCGCGCTTCGCGCTTCGAGCCTCGAGCTTCGCGAGTTCCGGGCTTCCCGTACCCGGACCGCGGTCCCCTGGCATCACGCCTCCCGCTTCTAGCCTTCCACCATGGCCGCCCGCGTCCCGCGCATCGACTCCATCCCGCTCGACTCCGCGACGCGGCACGCCTTCGATCTCAGCGCGCGCCAGCCGATGATCGTCTTCCCGACGGTCGTGCCCGCGCGCGGCGGCACGCGCTTTGACATGCACTACGAGCTCGAGTTCGGCATCGTGACGCGCGGCCGGATGCGACGCATCTATCGCGGCCACGAGATCGACCTCGGCCCCGGCGAGGCCTGGATGTGCGGCATCTGGGAGCCGCATGGCTACGCCGCGCTCGGCGGCGACTGCGGGGCGATGGTCGCCGTGATCGCGCCGGCGGCATTGACGGGGCCGGATCCGGTCGAGGCCGGCGGCGTGAACTGGCTGGCCCCGTTCGCGGTGCAGCCGGAGCACCGTCCGCGCCCGGATCCCGACGGCCGCGAGCGACTGCTCGACATCGCGCGTCGGATGGACGCCCGCGCGCGCGACGATTCGCCGCGCCGTCCGCTGTGGCTGCGCCTGCTGCTCAGCGAAGCGTTGCTCACCCTGCACGACGGCTGGGTCGCGCCGCCAGCCGCGGACATCGCCGCCCACCGCGATCTGCAGCGCGCCGTGCGCCTGGTCTTCGATCGCCGCGGCGACGTCCGCGCCGACGAGGCCGCGGCCGCGGCCGGCATGGGCCGCGCGCGCTTCGATCGCGCCTTCGCCGCGCTGATGGGGCTGAGCTTCGCCCAGTTCGCGCTGCGCCACCGCATCGGCGGCGCCGCTGCGCAGCTGCGCGCGGGCGACGATCCGATCAAGTCCGTCGCCCGGCGCTGGGGCTTCACCGATCCGAGCCACCTGCGCCGCTGCTTCATCCAGCACTACGGACGGTCTCCGGCCGTGTACCGCCAACGCGGCGCCGGCTGAACCTCAGCGCGTCGCGCGCTTCGCCGCGGCCTTGGCGGGTCGCGGCGCTGGCAGCTGCTTCTCGAAGCCCGGGGGCAGGCGGTAGACCATCTGCTTCTCGGCGTACGACTCCTCGCACATGATGACGATCTCGCCGTCCTTGCGCTCGCAGGCGTGGATGCCGCCGCCCGGCAGATCGACCCAGCCGACCTCGCCGACCAGATCGGGATCCGGCTCGACGATGCCGAGCAGGCGCCCGGCCTTCATGTCGTAGGCGAACACCACGGCGGTCTCGACCTCGATCGCGAACAGCAGGTCGCGCCCGGGGATCACATCGAACGACGACATGCTCATCCCCGCTTTCGGCAGCGCGACGCGGGCGACCACGGCGCGCTTCGCCGTGCTCCAGTCGGCGTAGCGGATGATCTCGCCGGTGAAGCCGACCCACTGGCCCGGACCCTGCTGGCGTTCCCAGGTGCGCCCGGCGAGGTACATGGTGTCGGTCGCCGGGATGTAGCGGCAGCGCATCACGTCGAGGAACTCGGCCGGGCGGGGGTACGCCTTCAGCGCGGAGAGATCGTAGATCGGCGCGCCGCCGTCGGTGAAGCCGCTCAAGGGCACGTGGCGCACGCCGGCGCGGCCCTGCGGTTCCCAGAGGCCGCCCGTCGCATCGACGTCGATGAACGGCGACCATTGGCTTCCGCTGGCCTCGGTCGCCGTGATCTCGCCGCCGACGACCCGGCCGTCGCCGTCGCGATCGCACCACGTCCAGCGCCCGGCCTCCGGCGCCGCCGCGGGGCGGGGCGCGCCGCTCATCGACTCGTTCAGGCGGACCATGGCGCACGGGGCGAATATCTCGCTGTCGGGAAGCCGCCGCGTGATCGTCACCGATCCGGTGCCGATGCCGAAGCGGTACAGCCCTCCGTTCAAGCGCCGGAGGTGGACGTGCGAGCCGCCGTCGCTGAGTTCGGGGAAGCGGCGATCATCGACGGTGTAGCCCTGCCACGCCCAATCCTTGCCGGGCGGCTGTCCGGGGACCGCGACGTGGTGCTGCGACCCGGTGTACCAGTCGTTGCCGTCCGACGCCGGATCGGGCGTGGCGGTGCGGCAGAACTGCGTGCACTCGACCATCCAGCGCGGCGTGCCGTCGCGGCTGAACGAGCGGATGCGCCACATGTCCTGGACGTAGATGTTGCCGGCGGCGTCGACGCCGACGCCGCCGGGGTGCAGGAAGCGGTCGTCGCCGGTCATGCCCGGGCGCGGGCCGGCGTGGACGCCGCCCTTCACGCCGAGCGCCGCGATCTCCTTCGGCTGCGTGCCCGCGAGGTCGTACGTGATGACCTGCTGGCGCGCCCCGTCGTCGCCGACCAGCAGCCGTCCCTTGCCGTCCAGCGCGAGCGCGCCGGCGACCACGTCGCGGATCACCGGTCCGGTCGGCTTGCCGTGCACGTCGTAGGCGGCGACGCGATCGGCGGTGCTGATCCACAGTCCGTCGCGCCCGCCGGCGATGCGCCGCGCGCCGGGCAGGGCGAAGGCGCGCTTCGCGGCGCCGCTGCCGAGATCGTGGACCAGCACCTCGTCGCGCGCGTCGGTGGTCACGAACAGCTCGTCGCCGACGACCGCGATGCCGCAGACCTCCTGCCACGGCGCCTTGGTCTCGAAGGCGATGCCCTCGGGGAGATCCGGCCACGGCGCGTCGGCGCCGTCGAGCGTGAAGCGCTTCACGCCCGCCTTCGGCTGGCTCATGCCCGACATGCCCACGTAGAGATGGTCGCCGTGGATGACGACCGCGCTGCAGCCGCCCGCGCGGCCGAGGCCGGGCACCGAGGCGCCGTCGCGGTAGAAGCCGAGCTCCTTGTGGGTCTCGTCCCAGACGCTGCACGCGATCACGGTGCCGTCCGCGCGCACGGCGCTGGTGAAGATCCCGTGCTGGATCACCGAGGTCTTGCCGCTCTCGGTGTTGCCCAGCCACGACACCGTGCGCGGCAGGTGGTCGAGCGTCAGCGCCCAGGTCGAGCGCGCGCGCGGCTCCCGGGCGATCTGCGCGGCGGGCTTCAGCGGCAGGCTGAACTTGTCGGCGAGGTAGCGTTCGGTCCTCGCGCGTTCGTCGTCGCTCAGCGCGCGATCGTAGATCAGGATCTCGGCGAGGTCGCCCGCCCACGCCACCTCGTTGCCGTTGATGACGCCGATCACCGGCTGCCTGAACACGATCGGCGCCGCCGCGCTGTCGCTGCCGTTGGCTTGCTGCGGGACGCCGTGCGCCCAGGTCGCGATGCGCTGCCCGGCCCCGTCGCGCCGCACCGCGAGCGAGACCAGGCCGGGCGTCGCGCCGACCAGGTGGAACGGCGTGCCGGTCGTGAGGTATCCGGCGGCGCAGTGCTGGATGCATGAGCCGAGGTGGCGCAGCGTCGCGCCGTCGCCCGGCGCGGTGTCGAGCATCCCGGCGTTGTTGAGGCCGCTGCCGACGACGACCATGGTCATCTCCTGCCAGTCGCCCGTCAGCGGCAGCTGCAGCACGTGCACGCGGCGGTTCTCGCCGTCGCCGCTCGGGGCGAAGCGCACGACAGGCCGGCCCGCGAGCGCCTCGCGCACCAGGGACGGCAGACGTCCGGCGGGCGCCGTGAGCGGCCGCTTCGGATCGACCGCGTTCGGCCAGGTCGCCACCTCGGCGCGGTCGTCGAGCGTGAGATCCTCGGCACGCGCCCAGACGCGCAGGCCCTTGGTGATCGGCTCGCCCGTGACCGCGGCGAGCTTCGCCTGCGTCTTGGGCGCGAACAACGCCGGCGCGGTCGGATCGCCCTTCTTCGCCGCCGAGAGGCCGTGCTTGGTCAGCAGGTAGCGCTGGGTCAGTTCGCGTTCGGCGTCGCTGAGCGCGCCGCGATAGACCACGATCTCGCTCATCTCGCCGGTCATGCCGACGTCGGTGAGGTATGAGCCGAACTGCGTGTCGCCGATCATCACG
Organism: Planctomycetota bacterium; assembly: GCA_035627695.1. Taxonomy (GTDB): domain Bacteria; phylum Planctomycetota; class UBA11346; order UBA11346; family UBA11346; genus DASPLE01. The sequence continues at coordinate 9,402 of DASPLE010000020.1, read as the reverse complement.
CCGATCGCCGGCGCGGGATCGGTCGCCTCGTGGAGCTTCGCCCCGTCGCCCCACATGCCGTAACGCATCGCGCCATCGGCGCCGACGGCCGCGACGACCGCCGCGAGATGCGGCCCGGGCGTGGCGGGCAGCGCGGCGAACGCCGGCCCGCCGACCGCCGTGCCGCAGACCTGCGAGAAGCTCAGCACCCGCAGCTCGCCGTTGTTGCCGGGCGCCGAGCCGAACCAGTGGCCGTGGTGCAGGCCGGTCCCGACCACGAACACGGCGAGGCCTCGGGTCTCGATCAGCGGCTGACGCAGGCGCAGTCCCTGGAGGCGCTTCGGATCGGCGTTGTGATCGCTGGAGAAGGCGACCGTCGGCCCGCCGCTCTCGCCCGTGGCGCGGTAGGTCGGCGCGCCGATGCCGTCGATCGTCACCAGGTCGTTGGCGCGTCCGCTCGCATCCGTCCAGCGTCCGACCGGCTGGCCGTCGTCGAGCGTCAGATCGGTGGCGCGCGCCCACAGGATCAGCTCGGCGCCGGAGGCGCCGCTGTCGGCGGCGTGGGCCAGGCCGCCCGCCGCGACGAGGACGCACCAGAGCCCGGCGACCCGCAGATGATGTCTCATCTAGCACGTGATAAATGGCAGGCTGGGTAAAAATAGTTGGAAAAACGCACAGCTCCGAACGGCTTGTCGGCTCGCGGCTCACCGGTGGGATCACCCCGACAGATGATCGGTGGGGACGCCCGTGGCGACCACCGCCCCGGCGCGTCCCGTGCCGCCGCGCGCTCAGTACGTCGCGCGACCGCCTGAGCAGTCGTAGACCGCGCCGGTCGAGAATCCGACCCGGTGCGACGACAGGAAGCCGACCAGCTCCGCGACCTCGTCGACGCGACCGAGGCGTCCCATCGGGATCTTCGCGGTCATGTAGCCGAGCGTCTCGGGCGCGACCGTGCGGTTCATCGCCGTCTCGATCACCGCCGGGGCGATGGCGTTGACCAGCACGCCGGTGGTGGCGAGCTCCTTGCCGAGGCTCTTGGTCAGGGCGATCGCGCCGCCCTTGGCGGCGGAATACGCGGCGAGGTTGGGATTGCCTTCCTTGCCGGCGATGGACGCGATGACGACGATGCGTCCCCACTTCTGCGCGATCATGCCGGGAATCACCGCGCGGCAGGCGATGAAGGTGCCCAGCAGGCTGATGTCGATGACGCGCCGCACCTCCTTCAGGTCGATCTGCCACGCCGGCACGGTGGTGCCGGTGATGCCGGCGGCGGCGATCATGACGTTGACCGGGCCGAGCTCGGTGGTGGCGGCTGCCACGGCGGCCTGCATCGACGGCTCGTCGGTGACGTCGGCGCCGTAGCCGAGGTGACCGGCGCCGAGCGTCGCGGCCGCCGCGCGCGCCTTCGCGGGCTCGAGGTCGACGAGCGCGCAGCGCACCCCTTCGGCGGCGAGCAGCCGCGCGCAGCCGAGGCCGATGTCACCGGCCCCGCCGGTGATCAGCGCGACGCGCGCCGCGGGTGCGTTGGTCGGGGAGGTGGCCATGGTCGCTTCCATCCGCGTCCGCCGTCACCGTCGAGGCGCTGGAGCCGGCATCGACGGGAGGACGCCTCCGGTGACGCGGCGCGGCTGTCGGAGGCCGGGGACGCGCCGGATGGTGCGAACCCGCCCGGCGGCGCCAAGGCAGGAGGCATATCGCGGCCTGCACACCCGTGGCGCGGCCCGCACGCCGCCCGGTCACGAGGCGATGCCGGTCGCCTTCGGGACCGCGAACCGCGGCAGGTGGGCCGCCTGCGCCGCGATCAGCTCGTCGGCGAGCGCGCGCGCGGTCTCGATCGATGGCGCGCTGCCGTCGATGATCAGGGCCTGCACGACCTTGTCGCGGCTTCCCTCCAGCGCGGCCTCGACCGTCGTCTCGACCCACGCGAATCGCGTCGCCAGGGTGCCCTGGACGCCGCTGGCCAGCGGCTTCTGCGCGATCGGCTGCAGGCCCCCGGCCCGCGCTCGCGCCGGGGCCTCGACGACGGCGTCGGCCGGAAGGTTCGGGATCTGGCCGCGATTGGGCAGGTTCGCCGAGTAGATCCTGCCGTCGTCGCGTCGGATGGAGGCGATGATCTCGAGCACCTGCTCGTGCTCGCCGCCGATGCGGTCGAAGTAGTCGTCGGGCAGCGGCCGGTCGGAAGCGACCTCGGCGCGCATCGCGGCGTAGGCCTCGTCGCCCCAGCGGATGGTGCGCTCGAAGGACATCGCATCGGCGCCGACGGTGCGTCCGTAGTAGGCGCCCTCGCGCGAGAACAGCTGCGGGAAGAATTCGCAGATGTGGCGGTCGAGCACCGCCGGGAAGGCGCCGAACAGGTCGAACAGGCTCCAGCTGGCGTAGTCGTCGCCGTCGACGACCGGCGCGACGCGCCCGCCGTCGCGCGCGGCGATGAGCGCGCGCGCATGCCGGCGCAGGCGGGGCATCGCGTCGACGCCGTCGACCCGGACCTCAGTGAACCAGGTGAGGTGGTTCATGCCGCAGGCCGCGTAGTCGAGGCGCTGAGCCGTGGTGTCGAGGATCCGCGCGAGATGGTCGGCGACGTGGTTGACGCCGTGGCACAGCCCGATCATGTCCGCGCCGGTCGCCTTGCGCACGGCGCGGCAGACCGGCGCCATCGGGTTGCCGTAGTTGAAGAACAGCGCGCGCGGCGCGAGCTCCAGCACGTCCTCGGCGATCGCGACCATCGCCGGGATCATGCGCAGCGCGCGCGACGTGCCGCCGGCGCCGACGCTGTCGCCGACCGGTTGATGGATGCCGTGACGGCGTGGGATCTGGACGTCCAGCTCCCACGCGCGCCTGCCGCCCACGCCGATGGTGCAGATGACGACGGTCGCGCCGGCGAGCACGCCACGGCGATCGGTCGACGCGCTGACGCGGATGCGCGAACCCTTCGCCGCGGACATCTTGCGGGTCAGCCCCTCGGCCGTCGCCAGCGCCTCGGGGTCGGTGTCGACCAGGGCGAGCTCGGCATCGGACCAGCCGCAGCGCAGCAGGTCCGCGACCAGCCCCCTGAGGAACATCGCGCTGCCGGCGCCGATGAGGACGACCTTCTCCGCCATGGCGTTCTCCTGGCAGGAGGGGAGCGATCGGGCGGAGTACGTTCCAGGTCGTCGCGAGGTACTTTTTGCTCGAAGCTCGAAGCTCGAAGCTCGAAGCTCGAAGCTCGAAGCTCGAAGCTCGAAGCTCGAAGCTCGAAGCTCGAAGCTCGAAGCTCGAAGCTCGACGCTCGACGCTCGAGGGGCGAAGGGCGAATCCGATCTCGGCGGATCTCGCAAAAAGACGCGAGCGAAGCGGGTTCGCCGCTTCGCTCGTCGTGGTCGCACAGGCCGCGTCGCCGTGGGCGGAGCCGGCACCTCCGGCGTCAGGCGGTCTCCTTCTCCGTCTCGTCGTCCTTGCCCTTCGGCTCGACGCCGCGGCCGCTGGCGGTGAAGATCGACTCCTTGCCGTTGACCACGTCGGCCGTGATCACGTAGTTGCGCTGGAAGGCGACGCGCTGCGGCAGCTCGAACATGATCTCGAGCATGCATTCCTCGAGGATCGAGCGCAGCGCGCGCGCGCCGGTCTTGCGCTCGACGGCCTTCTTGGCGATCGCGCGCAGCGCGTCGTCGGTGAACGACAGCTCGGCGCCGTCCATGGCGAACAGCGTCTGGTACTGCTTGACCAGGGCGTTCTTGGGCTTGGAGAGGATCGAGACCAGCGCGTCCTCGGACAACGGCGAGAGCGACGCGACCACCGGCAGGCGCCCGATGAACTCGGGGATCATGCCGAAGTTGGTGAGGTCCTCCGGCGTGACGTGGATCAGCAGCATCTCGTCGTCTTCGTCGGCGGCGACCGCGGGGTCGTCGCTCAGGCGGAAGCCGACGCTCTTCTCGCCGAGGCGCCGGCCGATGATCTCCTTGAGGCCGGAGAAGGCGCCGCTGCAGATGAAGAGGACGTTCTCGGTGTTGACCTGGATGTACTTCTGCTCGGGGTGCTTGCGGCCACCGCCGGGCGGGACGTTGGCGACGGTGCCTTCGATCAGCTTGAGCAGCGCCTGCTGGACGCCTTCGCCGGACACGTCGCGGGTGATCGAGACGTTGCCCGAGGTGCGCGCGATCTTGTCGATCTCGTCGATGTAGACGATGCCCATCTCGGCGCGCGGCACGTCGAAGTCGGCGTTCTGCAGCAGGCGCAGGATCAGGTTCTCGACGTCCTCGCCGACGTAGCCGGCCTCGGTCAGCGTGGTCGCGTCGCCGATGGCGAACGGCACGTTGAGCAGCTTCGCCAGGCACTTGGCGATCGCGGTCTTGCCGCAGCCCGTCGGGCCGAGCAGCAGGATGTTCGACTTCTCGAGCTCGATCTCCTTGCCCTCGTGGCGATGGCGCAGGCGCTTGTAGTGGTTGTAGACCGCGACCGAGATGATGCGCTTCGCCTGCTCCTGGCCGATGATGTAATCGTCGAGGTGCGCCTTGATCTGCGCCGGGGTCAGGGTCTTGCCGAGCTTCGGGTGATCGCCGGCGCGGCGCTTGGAATGGTCGCGCAGCAGGGTCGAGCAGACGTCGACGCACTCGTTGCAGATGAAGATGCCGGGGGGACCGGCGATCAGCCGCTCGACCTGGGTGCCGCTGCGGCCGCAGAAGCTGCAGTTGTCCGGCTTGCCGTCGCCGCCGTCCTTGGTCGTGCGCTTCGTCACCATGAGTCCCCCGGGCGGTCGTCAGACCGGTTTGCTGACGACCTTGTCGATGACGCCGTACGCGCACGCCTCTTCGGCGCTCATATAGTAGTCGCGCTCGGCGTCGCGCGACACCTTGTCGAGGGGCTGGCCGGTCTTCTCGGAGAGGATGCGGTTCAGCTCGTTCTTCATGCGCAGCAGCTCGCGCGCCTGGATCTCGATGTCGGAGGCCTGGCCCTGGGTGCCGCCCATCGGCTGGTGGATCATGATCCGGCTGTGCGGCAGCGCGAAGCGCTTGCCCTTGGCGCCGGCGGCGAGGAGGAACGCGCCCATGCTGGCGGCCTGGCCGACGCAGATGGTCACCACTTCGCAGTTCAGGTACTGCATGGTGTCGTAGATAGCGAAACCGGCGCTGACGACACCGCCCGGGCTGTTGATGTACATCTGGATGGGCTCGTCGCGCTTCTGGCTCTGCAGGAAGAGCAGCTGGGCTACGACGACATTCGAGACGAAATCGTCGATGGCCTCGCCCAGGAAGATGATGCGATCCTTGAGGAGGCGGCTGTAGATGTCGTAGGTACGCTCGCCGCGCGAGTCCTTCTCGATCACATAGGGGATGGGCATGAGCTGGGTTAGGCCTCCGGACGTGGGGGGTGCGACCCTAGAGCGAACTCTAGTGGTGGTAAAGCGTTTACCAAAGAGGCCCCGCTCAGACCTTCTTTTACCGATCTTTCGTTGCGATTCACACGCCAGGACCCACGCGCCTCAACCACGTCGCGCCGGTACGGTAGATACCGTACGCTCGGCTGCATCCCGGAGCCCTTCCGATGAACGTCCCTCGTCAGTCCGCCCGGCCCGATCGTCGTCGCGATCGCCGATCGAACCGGTGGTCGCGGTTCGCGCTGGCCGCGGCGTTGTCGATCGGGCTCGCGCATGGCGCCGAGACCATCGTCGAGATGGAGGCGCAGACCGACAAGAGCGACCCGGAGCAGGTCTTCGCGCTCGCGCAGTGGTGCACCGAGAACGGACTGAAGACCAAGGCCAGCAAGTACTACAGCCTGGTGGTCAAGCTCGACAAGGACCACCAGGGCGCGCGCGATGCGCTCGGCATGGTCAAGGTCGGCGAGCACTGGGTGTCGTCCAAGACCGCCGGCGCCAGGCCGGGCAAGGGCGCCGAGGCGGCGGGCGACGACGAGGACCCCGCCCAGGGCGGCGGCCCGGGCCGCTCGGCCAAGGGGCCGGGGCCGAAGGCCGCGGACGTGAAGTGGGACATGACCGTGCCGCCCGAGAAGGGCAGCAACGAGTTCATCCAGAAGTACATCGATCGGCTGCCCACGGTCGCCAACGACAGCGATGAGATGTCGAACGCGGTCGCGACGATGATGATGGACGAGCACCTGCCGTCGGCGATCGCGCGCCTCTGCAAGGCCTACGCCGGCGGATCGTACGGCGACCTCTACGGCGCCTGCGATCTGATCATCGCGCTCGATGCCCAGGGCGCGTTCGCCGTCGCCAAGCCGCTGCTGCCCTTCCTGGTCAAGGGCAGCGAGAAGGTCAGCGACGCCGAGGACCTCGCCTCGTTCTGCTTCGTCGCGGCGATGTTCCGCGACAAGCGCGTCGTGCCGCGCCTCATCGAGCTCATGGACCATGGCAACCCCGAGGTCCAGAGCGCGGCGACCGACGCGGTCGCGACGCTGACCCTGCTGCCGACGAGCGGGCTGACCTCGGGCAAGGCGCAGCAGTGGTGGGACCTCAACCACAACGTCAGCGAGCAGCAGATCTACAGCGAGCAGCTCAACAGCCGCGATCCGGCGGTGGCGGTCCAGGCGGCCGGCGCGCTGTACGCGTTCCGCGACAAGGCGATCGTGCCGGTGCTGATCCGCCTGCTGAAGTCGGACGATCGCGCGGTGGCCGCGCAGGCCATCGGCGTGATCAAGGACATCACCGGCAACGAATGGGGCTACAGCCCCACCGCCGACAAGGAGGCGAAGAAGAAGGTCGCCGATCGGCTCGAGGCTTGGTGGAAGGAGGAGCAGTTCCGCTTCATCTGGATCGAGGACACGCTGGCCCAGCCGGCCACCGCCGCCGCCGCGACGTTGACCGACCCCAACCGCGAGCTGGTGTCGAAGCTCGGCAGCGTCACCGAGAACGAGTCGCAGCAGGCCGAGGCCAGCCTGCGCTCGACCGGCGAGAAGGCCGTGCCGGCGCTGCTCGACGGTCTGGCGAACGCCGAGCGCCGCGTCCGCCGCAAGTGCCATGAGCTGCTGCTGACCATCTCCAAGCAGGAGATCGCCTACGACCCGTCGGGTTCGGAGGAGGAGCGCGCCGTCGGCATCGCCGCCTGGCGCGCGTGGGCGAGCGGCAAGGGGCTGATCAGCGCCGATGTCGTCGACGACGGCGAGGAGATGGACGAGGCCGCGCCCGCCGTGGACGACGATGGCGAGGACGAGGACGAGGAGGCGCCGGTGCGCAAGGCGCCGGTGCCCGATCGCGGTCCGAACAAGAAGAAGGCCAAGGAGGAGCGCGGCGGCGCGCTCTAGCCGCCGCCGCGCCGTACGACCTCAGCCGCGGTTGCGGCGCAGTCCGAGCGCGAGCATCAGGCCCACGCCGATCGCCGCCGCCACGCCGCCACCCGTGCCGCAGCCGACGTCGCCCGTGCCGCTCGAGGCGCCGCCGCCGGTCGTGCCCGTGCCGCTCGTTCCCGCGCTGCCCGTCGTGCCGGTCCCGGTCGTGCCCGTGCCGGTGGTGCCCGTGGTTCCCGTGCCGCCGCTCGGCTCGGCCATCTCCAGCTCGATGACCCGCGCGAACTCGTCCTGGCCGTTGTCGTAGATCGGCGTGCCCGCGTCGTCGCTGCCGTCCGGGTGCGCGGGGTCGTGGTAGAAGCTGGCGAGATCGCCCGCGCCGATGCCGTTGAAGAACGCCCAGGTGTCGGCGACGGCGACGTTCTCGGCCGCGCCGGCGTCGATGACCGCTTGGCGCACGAAGGCGCGCGCGCTGCCGTCGCCGCTGTCGGGCGCCCCGGTCACGAACAGCAGGTTCGACGCGCCGAGCGTCTTGCGGCGCAGCAGGCGCGCGACCAGCACGAGGCGGTCGCGGTACATCTGCTGGGTCGCGCCGTCATCGACATCGTTGTAGCCGAATTCGACGATGATGAGATCGGCCGTCGGCACGGTCTGCAGCCAGGTCGGCGCCTTGATGCCGCCGTGGGTGAGGTGATCGCCGCCGTATCCCTGGTTGTCGATCGTCACCGCCAGCGACGGGTAGCGCGCCTCGAGCCGCGTCTCGAGGAACTTCAGCCAGCTGGTGTTGTTCGCCGTCTGCGCGCCGTGGTTCGGCCACAGCAGCGAGTCGCCGACGCCGACGATCGTCACCGGCTGACGCGCGGCGAGCTTGGCCTTCACCTGCGCCAGCGGGTCGCCGGTCGGCTCGTACGTGTCGGTGTCGACCGGCAGGCTGGTCTCGATGGCGAACTCGTCGATCGTGATGGTGATCGCGGGTCGCGGATCGCGCCAGTAGTAGCTCTTGAGCAGGTAGATGCCGTCGATCTGCGACGGGGTGATCGTGCTGGCCGGACCGATCGCCGACTCGTTGACGCCCGTGTACGCGTCGGGCAGGAGATCCTGCCACGGGATGAACTTCTGGCGGAAGTCGGTGTGGTCGATGGTGAACGCGGCGGCGAAGCGCGCGCCGCCGGCTTCGACGTACAGGCAGCCGGCGTTGTTCGAGCCGTCGCCCTTGACCCAGAAGGAGAAGCCGAGCGCCGCATTCCAGCTCGCGTCGGCGGTGGCGTTGATCTCGGCGAACTGCAGGTGGTTGTAGGCGTTGGGCCAGGCGATCTGGACGGCCTGGCCGACATGGCCGGCGACCAGCGTCTCGGTCATCACGACCGGCGTGCCGCGCCCGGAGAGGTTGATGTGCGCCAGCGAGTCGCAGGTGTTGATGACGGCGGCGTCGAGGCGGGTCGCGGTGATGACCAGTGCCATGAGGATCAGATGACGCATGCGTGCTCCATGGGGTGTGACGATCCCAGCACGTTAGCTCCGCCCGTCGCGACCGGCGACGCTGCTTCGGCCATTCAGCGCCAGCGCATGTCCCGCGCGGCGGACCGCATCGCCGCAACCGGCGGAAACACCGTGTAAGAGCAGCATGCGGCGCGCGTTGTCCGTTCGTTCGCGCGATCACGGCAACGCGATCGGCGTCACGACGCGCATGCCATCGTCGTGCGCCGCCATGCGGATCTGCCCACCGGCGATCCGGACGCTCGCGCTGCGCCGTTTTCGCCGATGACGTCGCGATCACGCCCGAGCGGTTCCCGCGTGGCGGCGCGCGTCGTACCGACGCCTACCAGGTCGCCGGCTCGGCGGTCAGCCGCTGGATGTAGCTGAACGTTCCGCCCTGCTGGCGCGAGTTGGGCGTCTCCTCGCCGGCGACCTCGGGATTGCCGAAGGGCCGCGGGTGGTAGCGCGCGTACTGGACGTTGTAGAGGTTGTTGCCGGTGACCGCGTCCGACCACTCCGCCTCGAACCACAGGATGGTCTCGTCGGCGCGCACCGCGGCGAAGCCGCTCTCGTCGCCGAAGGTCGCGCCGTGGCCGGCCGCGTCGGCCTCCGCCCAGTCGCGGAATCCCAGGCTCATGCCCGCGCCGCAGGTGACGATGAAGGTCTGCACGCCGCTGCGGTGGCAGCGGAACCACGCCGGCACCGCCACGGCGATGGGAGTGCGGTCGCCGGCGC
>DASPLE010000019.1:0-85237 GCA_035627695.1 Planctomycetota bacterium | reverse complement strand
GGCCGCCGGGCAGGCGGAAGCGCCAGTGGCCGTCGACGGCCTCGGCGCGACCGGGCAGGACGTTCATCATCGGCGTGCCGATGAACGAGGCGACGAAGCGGTTCCACGGGTGGTCGTAGATCACGGTCGGCGCCGCGACCTGCTGGATGACGCCGTGGTTCATCACCGTGATGCGGTCGCCCAGCGTCATAGCCTCGATCTGGTCGTGCGTGACGTAGACCATGGTCGTCTGCAGGCGCTGCTGCAGGGTCTTCAACTCGTAGCGCATGTCGGCGCGCAGCTTGGCGTCGAGGTTCGACAGCGGCTCGTCGAACAGGAACGCCTTGGGCTGGCGGACGATCGCGCGGCCGAGGGCGACGCGCTGGCGCTGCCCGCCCGACAGCTGCTTCGGCCGCTTGGTCAGCTGCTCGCTCAGGTTCAGCATCTTGGCGGCGGCATCGACCTTGGTCCTGATCTCGACCTTCGGGACCTTCCTCAGCTTCAGCCCGTAGGCCATGTTGTCGTACACGGTCATGTGCGGGTAGAGCGCGTAGTTCTGGAAGACCATGGCGATGTCGCGGTCCTTCGGCTCGACATCGTTGACGCGCCTGCCGCCGAGGGCGATCTCGCCGCCGGAGACGTCCTCGAGACCGGCGATCATGCGCAGCGTCGTGGTCTTGCCGCATCCCGACGGACCGACGAGGACCATGAACTCCTTGTCGCGGATCGCGAGGTCGATGCCCTTCACCGCCTTGAAGCCGTTGTCGTAGACCTTCTCGAGCTTGCTGAGCGTGATCTCGGCCATGCGTTCCCCGCGGTGAAGGCCCTCACCTTGCCGTCCCGGGTGCAGCGGTGAAGAGGCTGCCGCCGGGGCTTCGCGCGCCCTGTCCAGCAGCCTTGTATCCGTTTGCGTCGCGGAACGCGCGTGAGCGGCGGCTGCGGGCTCCGAGCTTCGAGCGCTTCGCGCTTCGGACGGTTCCCGGCGACCCGCTCACTCGCGATCGTACTTGCGCGCCGAGCCCCGGAACTTGTCGGCCGGATACTTGAGGCGCGCCTTGCCGAGCTTGCGCGCGAACGCCGCGCTCAGATCGACGCCGCTGCGATCGGCGAGCCGCACGAGCAGGATGAAGACGTCGGCCAGCTCGTCGCCCCACTCCTCGCTCTGCTCGGGCGGCACGGCGGGTTCGGCATCGCCGGACCAGCGCACGATCTCGGCGACCTCGCCGACCTCGCTGATCATCGCCAGGAGCAGGTTGCGCGTCGAGTGGTAGCGCTGCCAGTCGCGTTCATCCGCGAAGGCGGCGACCTCGCGTCGGATGTCCTCGAGATCGCGCGGCGTGAAGGCGGGCATGCGCAGAGCGTCGAGGACGAGGCCGCGACCACCAGCGCTCCGTCGTGACCGATCCAGTCGTCGCCGCGCTCGTCGAGCCGCGATGGCACGCGCCTCGGGCGGCTCCCGAGGCATGCCGTCGTCGAGATCATGGAGGACGATTCCGACCTGCCGGTCTGCCTTTGTCCGGATCACGGAGGTGATCGCGTCTGCCAGGCATCTGCGAGGCTGACGGTACGTATGGTGGATAACACGAAGGTCCTGGTGGATTCGGCGATGCTCAGCACGCGCGTGCGCTGCTCGTGGCGCCGCGACCACGTGGACGAGGCGCATGCCGAGCGCGGCTTCACGCTGTTCGAGGTGGCGGTCTCGCTGGCGCTGATCGCCATCGCGGTGATCGCGACGCTGGTGCTGTTTCCGCTCGGCCTGCGCCAGCTCAGCCTCGACCGCTTCCGCATCTACTCGGCGTGCGTCGCCAACCAGCTGGTCGACGTCTACGCCAGCGCCGATCCGAGCTGCGCCTACGCCGATCACGAGGGCCCCGGCCCGTGGGACGTCTCGATCGACGGGCGGGTCAACGCGCCCGACCTCGAGCTGCGCTGCTCGAACCCGCGCTACGGCCTGCTGCCCGTGCCGCTGGCGATCGCGCGGCGCCTCGACTCCGACGACGACGAGATCGCCCGGCTGATCGACGACGGCGGCTACGTGTACTACGTGCAGCCGGACGTGCCGAACGCCTGGAGCGAGGATCTCATGCCGGCGCTGCCGCCGAACGACCTCCAGAAGCTCGTGGTCGGCGTGGTCGGCGCCGCGCAGAACAACGCCGCGTACTCGTTCCCGCTCAAGCGCTGGCCGTACTACGCGACGGCGCCGGCGCCGCCGATGCACGCCATCCACCACCGCACCTACGGCTGGACCGCCGCGGCGCCCGAGCTGCCGGGCGCGCCCGGCGACGCCGTGCGCTTCGAGCACGGCGGCCTGCCGACGATCTGGAAGGCCAACCACGCGACGGTGTGCTGGCAGATGTGCGTCGATCCGGATCCCGCGCTCGCCGAGCTGTTCGAGGCGTTCTGGCAGTACCTGTGGATCGGCGGCCCGGGCCAGCCGGTGCCGACGACCTTCGCCGACCTCCCGTCCGGACCGGTGTTCAAGGCCCGGCTCGGCGCCTACATCGACCAGGCGATCCGCTACGCCGCGGCGGCGGGCCTGACCGCCGCCGACATCGCCGAGCTGATGGATTCGCCGCCGCCGGCGCCCTATCCGTACGACGCGATCGCGAGCGAGATCGCGGCGAAGCGCGTGCTCGCGACCAGCTATCTCGCGCACGCGCTGCTGTCGCTGACGCGCTGGCACAAGCGCGACCAGGTGGTGGCGGGCATGGCGGCGCTCGATGCCGGCGTCGACCTCGGCTCGGCCTACGCGTTCGTGCCGGCGCTGGATCCCGGGCCCGTCACGCACGACCGGCTCGTCGCGCTGGGTCGCAACGCGCGCTGGCACTACTACCGGTTCACCGCGTCGAATCCGTACAACTGGGCGGTGCCGCGGCCGATCGAGCACGCCAGCTTCATGGACTACCCGCTGCTCGAACCGGACCTGTTCCGCCCGCCAATGCGCGGCGCGATCTGGGGCGCGCCCGCCGCCGTGGCGCAGGCGCAGTGGTGGAAGTACGCGTCGCCGGCGCCGATCACCACCGTGCCGGGCGATCCGGGCGCGCCGTTCGGCGCGAACCTGACCTATCCGCTGTCGGCGCCGCCGGCGCCGAGCGCGACGGCGGACGACGCGGCGGTCAGCGAGAACGGTCCGAGCGCGGGCGAGATCTCGCACCTGACGCTGCTCAACCGCTTCGAGCCGAGCGAGCGCTGCCGCCAGCTCGTGATGTGGGTCGCCGACTGGCAGGCGTACGAGGATTGCGAGACCTGCCCCAGCGCGCCGGTCGACGCCAGCCGTTATCCGAAGGCGGCGCCGGGCGGCATGCAGCCGGTGTCGGCGGATCCGCGCGGATGGAGCGGCACGCTGCGTCCCGCGGCGAGCTTCGACGACCTCATGTGGGGTTTCACCGATGGGTGGGGGGACGCGACCGGGCTCGAGCAGGTGATCGCCCACGGCGGCTCGGGCGACGCGCTGCGCCTGCATCGCGCGCTGATCGGCAGCTACGTCCACGTCTACCGCAACCCGGAGAAGAACCTCGCGTTCACCAGCCCGGTCGCGTCGCTCGCGACCGGCGCCGACGTCGGCGCGCTGAAGGTGCGCGACACCGACCGCACCGTCGACATGCGCGATCCGGCGGCGCGGCAGGGCCTCGACAGCCCGGCGGATTACGGGCCGCCGGGTGGGAACCTGCCGGGCGCCGGCGAGCCGCCCGAGGTCTTCGCCGGCGCGTTCGGCGCCGATCGCGACGGCGACGATGCGCTCGACCGCGGGCCGCTGCCGCCGTCGGCGCGGCTGCGCGCGGTGACCATCGCCCGCTACAACTACTACGACCTGCGGGTCTCGGGGCAGATCCGGTGACGCGCGCCTTCTCCCTGATCGAGGCGCTGATCGCGGTCGCGCTCGGCATGGTCATCGCCACCGCGGCATGGTCCGCGCTGCGCGTGGCGAGCCAGTCGATGCAGAGCGCGCGCCGGCTGGCGATGACCAACGAGCTGATCGCCGTCGGCGTCCAGCGCGCCTTCGCCGAGCTCGACGGCTGGGAGGCCTACGACGCGCGCTTCGGCGCCGCCGATGGGCGCAGGCTGCGCGCCTCCTCCACGCCGCCGGTCGCGACCGGCGGCGGGCGTCCGCTGACGCTCGGCCTGCCGTTCGCGCCGTTCGCGCGCACCGTCGACGGCTTCGCGCCGACCTGGCCGGCCACGGCATACGGCCGCGGCTGGCAGGACGACGAGCGGCTGTGGGCGGTGTCGGCGGACAACGAGCTGACCTGGTGGACCGGCAACAAGGCGGAGAGCCAGGAGACCGACTGCCGCTTCGGCCACTACGCGATCTTCGGTCTCAGCCGCCTCCCCGCCGAATCCGCGATCGCGATCGACGGCGGCACCAGCGGGGCCGTCGGCGGCTGGCAGCCGCGCAACGGCGGCGGCGTCTACGGCGTCGTCGACTTCGGCCCCGAGCCGACGCCGCCCGCGGCGAACGCGCCGGTGGCCGCGTATCGGCACGAGGCGCCGGGCTGGCTCTACAACCAGATCCGCGGCCTCGGCGACGCGCTCGGCTGGTACGGCATGATCGATTACCTGCCGGCGAACGCGATCGTCTGCTACGCGTCGCGCTTCCAGCGGATGGTCGGCACGACCAACTGGTCGGCGAGCCCGGGCGACGCGACCGACGCGGCCGGGCGTCCGATCTACATGATCAAGACCTTCGCCAAGGCGAACGCGGCGTGGCAGTTCCCGGACAAGCCGTGGTTCGTGCTGCAGTCGTTCAGCCCCAACTGGGTGCCGCACGGCGTCGACTTCCTGACCTCGTACAGCGCCTACGGCCTGGTGCCGGTCAACGGCAACCAGCGCGACCGGATCGCGCCGGCGATGACCACCGACGAGCTGACCTTCCACCACCGCTCGGTGGCGCGCATGGAGTCGACCGACATGCCGATCGGCACGTGGGCGGCGAACGTCAGCAACGATTTCCTCGAGCCGGGCTATCCCGACGCGGCCGACCGCGTGGGTTCTCCGGCGCTCGACGACTTCATGCGGCGCACCACGTCGGCGAGCACGCTCGTGCCCTTGCGCCCGACGCATTGGCCGGAGGTCTCGGTGTCGGTCGCGCGCTACCTGCGCCTGTGCCGGTTCTCGACCCAGCTCGCCGTCGGCTGGACCGATCCGGTGAGCGGGGGTCGCGCCGACCTGCGCTTCACCGCCCTCGGCACGACGCTGCGCGGCGCGCGCCGGCAGCGAGGACTCGACCGATGAGGGCAGGCACCGTGCTGATCGTCGTCGCGGGCATCGCCGCGCTGCTCGCCGCGCTGGCGATCGCCTTCCTCGCCAGCGTGCGCGACGGCGCGGCCACCACCGAGGCCGCGGTGCGCGATGCGCAGGCGCGGCTGATGCTGCACGCCGCCTGCGCGTACGTGCTCGAAGCCGGCCGGCTCGGCTACGGTCCATCGCGCGCGCAGGCCGTGCTTCCCGCGAACGACGCCCCGGGCAGCGGTTTCGTGCGCGCCAACGCGGGCCGCCTCATGCACCGCGAAGCCTTCGGCTGGATCGACGCGCGCGAGGCCGATGGCGCGTCGTTTCCGGATCCGTCGTCGCCCGGCCCGCGCGACCAGCGCGGCGATCCGGTGTACCGGCCCGGGCGCTGGCCGGCCGTCGGCGGCACCGTCATCGGCGTGATGCACCGTTGGCGTCGTCCCCCGTACGCGATCCTGCCGACCGTCGCCCCGAATCCGATCGTCACCGACCCG
This sequence comes from Planctomycetota bacterium, assembly GCA_035627695.1. GTDB lineage: Bacteria > Planctomycetota > UBA11346 > UBA11346 > UBA11346 > DASPLE01. The sequence goes on along the minus strand of DASPLE010000019.1, from coordinate 79,535 downwards.
ACGCGCCGCGGCGATGCCGATTGGGGCCGGCCGCTGCAGCGCGCGCCGGCGGTGCAGCCCGCCGTCGGCAACGGCTGGCCGGGGGGCGTCACCGACGCCGGGTGGGCGGCGCACGTGCGGGGCGATGCGACGCCGGTGCCGGGTTCGACCGGCATCGCCTGGTTCCGCGTCCATCGCGCCAGCGCCGCGACCTTCGTCGTCACCTGCGGCGCGGGCGCCACGCTCGGCTTCCGCGACTGGGACGAGGTCCTGGCGTGGTCGACCATCGCCGGCGCGGTCGGGGGGCCCGCGGCGTTCGCCGACGACCGCGTCCTGTTCGACGAGCTGCGCTCGCGCGAGCGCCGGATGTGGTACGAGATCCGCTGGTCGGGCGCGGTACGACCATTGGACTTCCGGCACGAGGAGGCGCTCTGGTGGGGGCGCTGGCTGCAGAACGCGTTCGCCTACCGCACGTATCCGGTCAACGGCACGCAGTACACCGGCTGGTCGCGCGCCAACCGCTTCAATCCCAATCCGCTCGGCACGATCAGCTACATCCAGCGCCTCGACGACGACGGCTCGCAGCCGCTCGACGGCGCCGGGGGCGTGCCGCTCCCGGCGTGGTGATCCGGGTGGTCAGATCAGGATGCGCATCGCCGTCGCGCTGACGGCGTCGGCGTAGCGCGACAGCGGGCCCGGCAGGCGCCCGTAGAGCACGAAGGTCGCGGTCTGCAGGAACACGCCGATCAGCGCCGCTGCCGCCAGCGGCGGATCGACGCGGCATTCGCCGCGCTTGACCGCGGCGCGCACCAGGTCGACGACCACGTCCTGCGGGCCGCGCGTCCCCGGCTCGAGGTTCTTGCTGAGCTCGTGCTGCACCAGCAGCACGAAGCGGAACACCAGCGGCTGCTCGTCGTACAGCCGGTAGCACGACTGGCACGCGGCGAACACGCGGTCGGCGAGCGCCTCGTGGCTGGCGATCGCCTGGTCGAGCCGCTGCGTGACGTCGTCGAGGTGCTCGCGGAACAGCGCGTCGACCAGGCCCTCCTTGTTGGGCCAGTGGCGGTACAGCGCGGCCTCGGAGCAGCCCGCGGCGCGGGCGATCTCGCGGATGCCGGTGGCGTGGACGCCGTGCTCGACGAACAGCTGGAGCGCCGCTTCCTTGATCGGCAAACGGGCCTTGGGCGGACGCGCCATGCCGCCAGCATCGGCCGGACCAGGGAAGCGACAAGCCGGCGGGGCATGCCGAACGCACCTTGGCCACGAATGGTGGAACCCGACGCGCGCCCCACCACAGTGGCCGGGCATGTCCGCATCGATCTCCGCTCGATCGAGCGCAACTCGTTCATCGCCCGATGCGCCGCCGCGGCCGCGGCGCTCGATCGGATCCCGCGATGTCCGATCCTGAGCCCGCGACGATCGTCCTCGCCGGCACCGCCGAGGGGACCGCCGCCGGCCTGCTCGCGGGGCACGGCGGGCAGGTCGTCAGCGCGGCCACCGACGCGGACGCGGTGCGCGCGGCGCGCGCGACCGGCGCGGCCGCGGTGGTCATCGATCTCGCCAGCACCGCGGGCATCGACACCGGTCGCGCGATCCGCGACGCCCGGCCCGATCTGCCCATCGTCTTCCTGAGCCGCCTGGACCCCGACCACGACCTCGTCGGGCGGGCCTACGCGCTCGCGCCGGTCGACGTCCTCTTCGCGCCGATCCGCTCCGCGGCGCTGCAGGGGGCGGTCGCGCGCGCCTGCGAGCTGCGCCGCCTGCGCGCGCTCGCCGCCGCTCCTGGCGACGCCGCGCACGCGCAGGGCGTCGCCGCGGCGTTGGCGGAAGGCGTCGCGCACACGCGCGCGATCGTCGATGCCGCGCTCGACGCGGTCATCACCATCGACGAGGGCGACGTGATCACCGACTGGAACCCGCAGGCCGAGGCGATCTTCGGCTGGTCGAAGGCCGAGGCGATCGGCCGCCACCTCGTCGACCTGATCATCCCGCACGCCTATCGCGCGGCCCACCGCCGCGGCATCGACACCTATCTCGCCACCGGCGTCGGCCCGGTCCTCAACCGGCGCATCGAGCTGACGGCGTTGCGCCGCGACGGCGGCGAGTTCCCCGTCGAGCTGAGCATCGTCCCCACCCGCATCGCCGGGCGGCTGATGTTCTGCGGCTTCCTGCGCGACATCACCCATGAGCGCGCCGCGCGTCGGCTGGCGGCCGAGAAGGCCGAGGCGCTCGAACGGACCAACGCCGAGCTCGCGCAGTTCGCCTACGTCTCGTCGCACGACCTGCAGGAACCGCTGCGCATGATCCGGCAGTACCTCGGTCTGCTCGACCGCCGCATCGGCCCGCAGCTCGACGAGTCGTCGCGCCAGTTCATCGGCTACGCGCTCGACGGCGCGACGCGCATGCAGGCGCTGATCACCGACCTGCTGTCGTTCTCGCGCCTGGATCGCGAGACGGTGCATGACGAGGTCGACCTCGAACGGGTCGTCCTCGAATCGGTCGCCAACCTCAAAGCCCGCATCGACGAGTCGGGCGCGAGCGTCCGCCACGAGCCGCTGCCGCGCGTCCTCGGCGACAAGATCCAGCTGGTGCAGGTGCTGCAGAACCTGATCGGCAACGGCCTCAAGTTCCGGCGCCCCGACGTCGCCCCGGAGATCCTGGTCTCCGCCGCCGACCGCGGCGACGGCTGGTGGGTCGTCAGCGTGCGCGACAACGGCATCGGCATCGCTCCCGAGCACCAGCAACGGATATTCGACGTCTTCCAACGCCTGCACGCGCGCGCGGAATACGAGGGCACCGGCATCGGCCTGGCGATCTGCAAGAAGATCGTCGAGCACCACGGCGGAACGCTGACCGTCGAATCGACCCTCGGCGCCGGCGCGACCTTCTCGTTCGCGCTCGAGGCGGTCGAACCGCGGAGCTGATCGCGCGCCGCGCCACGCCGTGCGCGAGCGTCCGCCACCGCGCTGGCGACCGGCGCCAGTCCGCTACGCTGTCGTCGTGGACGACAACGACCCTCCGCCGCCGCCGCCCGGGCCGCCGCCGCCGACCGTCGTCGAGCGGGTGAAGGACGCCGGCCGGCGCATCGCCGACGCCGCCGGCGACGCCGTCGACGGGATGGTCGCCGGGATCGCGCGCCGCGACCTCGAGTCGCTCGCGCGCGGCGGCGACGGCGTCGTGCGCGACACCGCGGCCTACGTCGCCTCGATCCCCGAGCGCGTCGTCCGTTCGGCCGCCGGCGTGGTCGGCGGCGTGCTCAAGGAGGGCGGCGACCTGCTGCTGCCGCGCCCGGTCAAGCGGTCCAGCTTCTACGAGGGCTTCATCGGCTCGATGGAACGCTGGCTGATCCGCGACGTCGGTCAGGTCGAGGGCGTCATCGCGGACCCGAGCCCGGACCTCTTCGTCGCGCGCAAGACCGTCGGCAACCTCGTCGAGGCGGCGAGCCTGGTCGTGATGCACGCGTCGCCGCTGCTGGTGGTCGGCGTCGCCGCCGATCTGGTCAAGGGCGGTCAGGTCGCGCTCGCCGCGCTGATCAGCGACCTCAAGCGCGAAGGCGTGGTCGCCGAGCACGCCGGCGAATCGCTCGACGCGCTGCTCGACGGCGTGCACGGCGTCGCGGCCAAGCTCGCGCGCCAGTTCGACGTGCCGCCGCTGACCCGTCACGAGATCGCCGAGGTCGCCGGCGACCTGCGCGCGCGCATCGTCGAGCTCGCCAAGCTGCGGCCGTACGAGGCCAAGGACGTCGAAGCGCTGGTCGGCGACCTGCGCGAGACCGCGCGCGACCAGCGCCGCGGCCTGTGGCAGATCGCCGGCGCGGTCGCGCAGGGGGTCGGCGTCGCCGCCGGCACCGGCGCCCGCCTCGCCGACGAGCACGTGATCACCCCGTACCGCGAGCAGCTCGCGCGGCTGCGCCACGAGGGTTTCGTCGCGTACTGGCGATCCACCTCGGCTCCGTACTACGCCGCGCTCATCAAGCAGTGGCGCGGCGGCGAGGCGCCGCTGACGCAGCGGCTGCTGTCGGCGGCGAGTCGCTGGGTCGCCGGCGAGAAGGACTGACCGCTCGCTGAGGGCCGGGCGGCGGCGGTTCGACCGCCGTCGTCGACGAGCCTCGTGCTTCGAGCCTCGCGCAGGTCTACCGCGCCGTCGACTCCTCGGCCGGGCGACGCCGGCGCCGCCACGCGCACGCCAGGGCCACCACCGACACGCCGGCGATGTCGGCCAGCGCGTCGAGGACATCACCATGACGGCGGGTGCGCAGGACCTGCTGCAGGCACTCCGTCGCCCCCGCGAACAGCACCCCGGCGACCATGATCCGGCGTGGGCTCCACCCGGCCCATGCCCAGCACGCGGCGAGGCCGGCGAAGAGCAGCGCGTGCGCCCATTTGTCGCCCCCGCGCACCGTCCGGCCCGGGTCGACCGGCAGGGGGAACAGCAGCAGGGCGGTCGCGATCGAGGTCGCCGCGAGCGCGGCATAGAACGCCAGGCGCCGCTGCGTCGGAAAGGGGGTCGTCACGCGCAGCCACTGTGGGGATCGGAGCTTGGGTGCTATGGGTCGAAAAGAGCCCTATTTCGCGTATAAACCTGGGTTGCATTCAGTAGTTTCCGGTTGCATACAGTAGCGCACTTTCGCAGCATCGGCCGGCCTCCTCGCATGACCTCCCTACCAACCTCACTACCGACGCAGCGGCTCTCGCCGAAGAACCAGGTCACGCTGCCGCGCGAGGCCCGGGCCTTCCTCGGCGTCGGCGAGGGCGGTCAGGTCTGCGCCCTCCAGCACCGGGTGGCCAAGGACGGCGATGCCGAGTCCGTGCCCCTGCTCCTGCTGCTCACCGATGGCGAGCTGCAGCGCCGCGAGCAGCGCATCATCGACGACCCGGCCCTGAGCCCCGCGAAGCGCTTCGAGCTGGTCACCAAGCTCAACGGCGGCGTGCGGCGGATGGCGGTCGACGGCCAGCACCGCGTGGTGCTGCCGGCGCATTTCGTCAGCCACCTCGCGGTCGACCGCGACGTCTTCTTCGTCTGCACCAACACCACGCTGCAGCTCTGGCACCCGGCGACCTACCTGCGCTGGACCGGCCAGGACAAGCCCGACCACATCGACCCGCAGCTCAACACCTACCTGATGATCTAGCCCCGGATCCCTGGAGCACGCCATGCACGATTCCATGCTCGATCAGCTGCTCACCGCCCTCGACCGCGCCGTCGAGTGGGCCGGCGACCGCGATGCGCTGGACGAGCACGACGCCGCGCTCGACGCGGTCGAGGCCCGCCTGGCCGCGGTCGCGCGCCACCTCGGCGGGGTGGCGCGGGCCAGCCCGTACCTCGACCTGCTCAGCCGCCTGCGCCAGACGCGTCGCAACGGAGTCCGCGTTGCCGCGAGCGCCTGAACCCATGACCGAGGCGCCGCTGCATCGCCCGGTGCTGGTCGACGAGGTGCTGACGCACCTGGCCGCGGGCCCCGGCGCGCGCGTGCTCGACTGCACGCTCGGCCTCGGCGGCCACGCCGAGGCGCTGCTGGCGCGCGGCGTGCGCCTGGTCGGCGTCGATCGCGATCCGCAGGCGCGGGCGCTGGCCCGCGAGCGCCTGGCGGCGTTCTCCGACCGCCTCGACATCGTCGGCGGCTCGTACGCCACCGTCGCCGAGGGCTTCGCCAAGGCCGGCGAGCGCTTCGACGCCGTGCTCGCCGACCTCGGCGTGTCGAGCATGCAGCTCGACGACGACGCGCGCGGCTTCGGCCTGCACTCCGACGCGCCGCTCGACCTGCGCATGGGCCCCGACGGCGAGGACGCGCGCGCGCTGATCGACCGGCTCGACGAGAACGAGCTCGCCGACGTCATCTTCCAGTACGGCGAGGAGCGCCTGAGCCGCCGCATCGCCCGCGCGATCAAGCGCGACCGCGCCGCCGGCCGCCTCGAGACCGCGCGCGACCTCGGCGAGAGCGTGCGCCGCACGGTCGCCGGCCATCAGCAGCGCCACCCGGCGATGCGCACCTTCCAGGCGCTGCGCATCGCCGTGAACGACGAGCTCGGCCAGCTCGATCGCCTGCTCGCCGCGCTGCCCACGCTGCTCGCGCCGGGCGGACGCGCCGCGGTGATCAGCTTCCACAGCCTCGAGGACCGCCGGGTGAAGGAGTCCTTCCGCGCCGGCAAGACCGCCGGCGCCTACGTCGCGATCGCCAAGAAGGTCGTCACCGCCAGCGAGGCCGAGCTCGCCGTCAACCGCCGCGCCAGCTCGGCCAAGCTCCGCTGGGCCGTCGCCGCCGACGCCACGCCGCACACCGCCTGAGGGACCACCGCATGCGCCTGCGCTACACCCATCTCCATGTCGTCATCGCCCTCGCCTGGCTGGGCTTCGCGGTGTGGCTCGGCATCGGCACCTCGCTGCTCGGCCACGAGCAGGCCGCGCTCGAGCGCCAGCGCGCCGCCGACCTGGCGACGCGCACCGACCTCGCCTACCAGAACGACCGCCTGCGCGCCGCCATCGACTGGGCGACCAGCGCCCCGGTGCTCGGCCAGGCGATCCGCAAGCTCGGCCTGCCGCTGCAGGCGCCGCACACCGTGGCGCGCGCGGAATAGGCCGGACGCCCATGACCCCCGTCATCCCGGTCGAGGCGCAACCGTGGCGCGTGGGCTTCGCCTGCGTGGTCTTCGCCGGGCTGTTCGCGCTGGTCGCGTACCGCCTGCATCACCTCCAGGTCGTCGAGTACGAGGCGCTGTCGGACCGCGGCCGCAACCAGCGCGTGCATACGGTCACGTTGCACGCGCCGCGCGGCAACGTCTACGACGGCGCCGGCGTACCGCTGGCGGTGTGCGTCGGCTCGTGGTCGATCTACGCGGATCCCGGGTACATGGACGACCGCATGCGTGCGACCGTCGAGCTCAGCCGCGTGCTGGGCATCGACCGCGACACCCTGCGCGAGCACTTCGCGGCGCGGTCGAACGGCCGGCGCATCGCCCGGCACATCGACGACCGCCGCGCCGACGCGGTGCGCGCGCTCAAGCTCACGGGCATCGCGGTGCGCCGCGAATACACCCGGCTGTATCCGGAGGGCAACCTGGCGCCGCACGTGCTCGGCTTCGTCCTGGCCGACGGCAAGGGCGGCGCCGGCATCGAGCAGCAGTTCGAGCGCGTGCTCGCCGGCGTCCCCGGGCGCGAGACCCTGGCGGTCGACGCGCTCGGCGTGCCCAGCCTGGTCGATTCGGACAGCGTGCCGGCGCGCCCGGGCGCGCACGTCCAGCTGACCATCGACACCACCATCCAGGGGCTGCTCGAGCGCGCGCTGGCCGCCGCGGTGGTCAAGCACCGGCCGCTCAACGCCGCCGGCATCGTCATCCGCCCGTCGACCGGCGAGATCCTGGCGATGGCGAGCTGGCCCGATTTCGACGCGCGCGACCTCTCGCGCCTGGAACCGGCGGCGATGCGCAACAACGCGCTGTCGTTCGTCTACGAGCCGGGCTCGACGATGAAGCCGCTGGTCGCCGGCGCCGCGGTCGCCGAGCGCCTGACCAGCTGGAACGAGACCATCCACTGCGAGGACGGTCGTTGGACGTGGCGCAGCGGCAAATACGCGCGCACCGTCACCGACCACAGCGTCAAGCACGGCGGCCACCAGGGCCTGAGCGTCACCAAGATCATCGCCCTGTCGGACAACATCGGCATGGCCAAGCTGGGCCTGCGCATGGGTCCCGAGCGGCTGCACCACTGGATCACCTCGTTCGGCTTCGGCTCGCGCCCCGGGCTGTGCCTGCCGGGCGAGGACGCGGGACTCATGCAGCCCAAGGACCGCTGGAACATGCGCGACTCGTGCATCTCGGTGCCGATGGGCCACGAGATCGCCGTGACGCCGCTGCAGATGGCGCTGGCCCACGCCGCCATCGCCAATGGCGGGACCTGGCTGCCGCCGCGCCTGGTCAAGCGCGTGTGGCAGTACGACCCGCAGTCGGGCGGTGAGCGCGATCTCGAGACCCCGCGCCTGCCCGCGCCGCGCCGGATGTTCGAGCCTGGCGACGCCGCGCGCATCCAGGAGGCGATGACCCACACCATGACCGAGGGCACCGGCAAGAACGCCGACCTCGACGGCTACACCGCCGCCGGCAAGACCGGCACCACCGAGAAGCTGGTCGGCGGCCGTTACTCCAAGTCGAACCACATCGGCTCGTTCGTCTGCTGGGCGCCGGCCGAGCCCGGCACCGACCCCGAGCTGCTGGCGCTGGTCACCATCGACGATCCGCGCCAGGGCGGCCACTACGGTTCGGAGACCGCGGCGCCGGTCGTGCAGGCGGTGCTGCAGGGCGCGCTCGAGCACCTCGGCGTCCCCAAGCGCCAGGAGCTGACGAAGGAGGTCAAGGACGAGCAGGCCGCGGCCGCGGCGCGCGCGCAGGCGCGACGGGGACGACGCCCATGAGCGACCTCGTCCACGCCACCGCAGCGCCGCGCCTGTTCGCCGAGCAGCCCCTGCTCGGCGCCGGCGTTCCCGTCGCGGCGCTGGAAGCCGTGCGCGGCGTCTGCCGCGACAGCCGCGCCGCCCGCCCGGGCGACGCCTTCGTCGCCATGGGCGGCGACGACGCGACGCACGCGCGCGACGCGCTCGGACGCGGCGCCGCGCTGGTCGTCGCCGAGCGCGCGATCGACGGCGTCGCCACCCTGACCACGCCGCACGCGCGCTGGTCGCACGCGCGCGCGAGCGTCGCGGCGCATGGCCTCGACCGCGGCCATGTCGCGCTCGCCGGCGTGACCGGCAGCGCCGGCAAGTCGACGACCACGCACTGCTGCTGGTGGGCGCTGGGCGGCGGCCTCGACGCGGGAGGCACCGGCGCCGCGCGCATCGGCACGATCGGCTGGCACGACGGCGCGCGCGAACGCGCCGCGAAGCAGACCACGCCGCCGCCGGAGGAGCTGCACGCGTTCCTCGCCGGCCTCGACCCCCGCTGCCCGGGCGTCGCGGTCGAGATCTCGAGCCACGCCGGCGACCAGGAGCGCCTCGCCGGCCTCGAGCTGTCGGCGCTGGCGTTCACCGGCCTCGGCCACGACCACCTCGACTACCACCGCACCGTCGCCGCCTACCTCGACGCCAAGCTGCGCATCGTCCGCCTGCTCAAACCCGGCGCGTGGGTGGTGATCAACGCCGACGACCGCCGCGCCGCCGCGGTCGCGTACGCCGCGCACGCCGCCGGCGCCTGGCCGGTCATGCTCGGACTCGCCGCGGGCGACGCGCTGATCGTGCGCCAGGGCGACGGCTGGCGCCTGGTCTGGGAAGGCGTCGACCATCCGCTGCCGGTGCGCCTGCCCGGCGCGTTCAACGCCTGGAACGCCGCCGCCGGCGCGCTCCTCGCCCATGCGCTCGGCACGTCGCTGCCGACCGCGCTCGCGCGCCTGGCGACGCTGCCCCCGGTGCCGGGCCGGCTCGAGCTGCTGGCCAGCGCGCCGCTGACCTACGTCGACTACGCGCACACGCCCGAGGCGATCGCGACCATGCTGCGCACGCTGCGCGCGGCGTTCCCCCGCCGGCGCCTGGTCTGCGTCTTCGGCTGCGGCGGCGACCGCGACCGGACCAAGCGCGCGCCGATGGGCAGCGCGGCGCTGATCGCCGACCTCGCCATCCTGACCACCGACAACAGCCGCAGCGAGTCGCCGTCGGCGATCGCCGCCGATGTCGTCGCCGGTCTCGGCGATGTCCTCGTCCACCGCGATCTCGCCGCCCTCGACGTGCGCTCCTCCGGCCTCGCGGTCGAGCTCGACCGCGGCCCGGCGATCATCGCCGCGCGCCGCCTCGCCGGGCCCGACGGCATCGTGGTCGTCGCCGGCAAGGGCCACGAGACCACGCAGGAGATCCAGGGTCGCGTCGAGCCGTGGGACGACCGCGGCTTCGTCGCCGGATTGGCCGTGGCCCGATGAGCGCCGCCGCCCACGTGCCGACCGAGCCGCCCGCGCCGTTCGTGCTGTCGCGCGCCGAGGCCGAGAGCCTCACCGATGGCGCCTGGCACGGCGACCACGACGCGGTCGAGATCCGCGGCGCCGCCATCGACTCGCGCGCCGTCCGCCCGGGCATGCTGTTCGCCTGCCTGCCCGGCGCGCGCGTCGACGGCCACGACTTCGCCCCGGTCGCCGCCGCCGCCGGCGCGGCGCTGTTCCTCGCCTCGCGCCCGCTCGCCGTGCGCGCCACGGTGCTGGTGGTCGCCGACGTCACCGCCGCGCTCGGCGCGATCGCCGCCGCCGTGCGCCGGCGCGTCCAGGGCACGCGCTGGATCGGCATCACCGGCTCGTCCGGCAAGACCACGGTCAAGGAGCTGATCGCCGCGGCGTGCGCCGCTGCCGGCCCGACCTGGGCGACGCGCGGCAACCTCAACAACCAGCTCGGCGTGCCGCTGACCATCCTCAACGCGCCGGCGGGGCTCGCCTACGCGGTGATCGAGATGGGCGCGAACCACCAGGGCGAGGTCGCCTATCTCGCGCGCATCGCCCAGCCCGAGGTCGGCGTCATCACCAACATCGGCCCGGCGCACCTCGAGGGCTTCGGCGGGCTCGCCGGCGTCGCGCGCGGCAAGACCGAGCTGTTCGCCGGGCTGCCCGCCGGCGGCACCTGCCTGATCGGCCTGCACGGCACCGCCGACCAGGCGCGCGCGCTCGGCGTCGATCCCGCCGACGTCGACGCGATCGTGCGCGCCGCCGCCGGCGACCGCCGCCTGCTGCGCGTCGGCTCGGCCGAGACGCCGATCGACGGCGCCAGCGAGGGCGACGGCCTCGTCCTGCGCACGCCGGCGGGCGAGGCGCGCCTGCCGCTGCTCGGCGCCCACAACCTCGCCAACGCGGCGCTCGCCTGGCATGCCGCGGTCGCCGCCGGCGTCGATGGGCGCACGGCGCTCGCCGGCCTCGCGCGCACCGTCCCGGTAGCCGGGCGCCTGCAGCCGAAGCGCGCCGGCAGCCACCTCGTGCTCGACGACACCTACAACGCCAACCCGTCGAGCATGATCGCCGGCCTGCGCGTGCTCGCCGCGTATCCCGGCCGCCGCCTGGCGGTGCTCGGCGCGATGGGCGAGCTCGGCGGCGACACGCTCGCTGGCCACCACGCGGTCGGCGCCGAGGCCGCGCGCCTCGGCCTGGCGCTGGTCACCGTCGGCGACGCCGCGCGCGCGATCGGCGACGCCTACCGCGCTCAGAACGGCCCGGACGTCGAGCACCACGACGAGCGCAGCGCCGCGATCGGCGCCGTCCTCGCGCGCCTGACCGACGGGCCGACCACCGTGCTGGTCAAGGCCAGCCGCACCGCCGGCCTCGAGGTCGTCGCCGACGGCGTGGTCGCCGCCGCCGGCGGCGTGAAACGGACCTGAGCCGCCATGTTCTACCTGCTCAAGTACTTCGAGGACGCCTTCGGCCCGCTGCGCCTGTTCGGCTTCGTCTCGACCCGCGTGGTGTGCGCGGCGTTCACCGCGTTCGTGCTGATGATGATCGTGATGCCGCCGCTGATCCGCTGGCTCAAGCGCAAGAAGTTCGGCGAGCAGGGCTCGAAGGGCGAGGCGGCGGTGGTCGACGCGATGCGCGACAGCAAGAAGGGCACGCCGACCATGGGCGGGCTCGGCATCGTCGGCGTGGTCATGGCCACGGCGATCCTGTGGTGCAATCCCATGGAGCCGCGCACCTGGCTGCTGGTCGTCGGCCTCGCCGCGTACGCCGGGATCGGCTACCTCGACGACCGGCTCAAGATCTTCAAGGGCGCGAAGGGCATCTCCTCGAAGAGCAAGTTCGCCATCCAGGTCCTGATCGGCACCGCGTGCGGCTTCGCGCTGTTCGCGATCAACGAGCGCAACCGCGAGGTGCTCGAGCACAAGAAGGTCGACCAGATCGGCTCGATCCTGGTGTTCGAGCACAAGCCGCCGACCGAGAACGTCGGCACCAAGGGCGAGACCTTCCGCGTGCCGCTCGGCACGCACGAGCTCGCCTTCCCGTTCCTGCCGCTCTCCGCGGCGGTGAACCTCGGCATCTTCGCCGTGCTGTGGACGCTGCTGATGACGGCGGCGTGCGCCAACGGCGTCAACTTCACCGACGGCATGGATGGCCTCGCCAGCGGCACCATGCTGATCTCGGCGCTGGCGTTCATGGCGATCGCCTATGTCACCTCGCGCGTCGACACCACCGAGTTCCTCAAGGTGCTCTACGTCCCGGGCGGCCAGGAGGTCGCGGTGTTCAGCGCCGCGGTCGCCGGCGCGTGCCTGGGCTTCCTGTGGTTCAACTGCGCGCCCGCCGAGGTCTTCATGGGCGACACCGGCAGCCAGGCCCTGGGCGGCTATCTCGCGCTCGCCGCGCTGAACACCAAGCAGGAGTTCCTGGTCCTGCTGGTCGGCTTCGTGTTCTTCGTCGAGGCGCTGTCGGTGATCCTGCAGGTCGGCAGCTACAAGCTGCGCAACAAGAAGCGCATCTTCCTGTGCGCGCCGCTGCACCACCACTTCCAGTACCAGGGCTGGCCGGAATCGAAGATCGTCATGCGCTTCTGGATCATCGCCGCGCTCGCCGCCCTGCTCGCCCTCACCACGCTGAAGCTGCGTTAGGACCTCGATGAACGCGACCTGGCTGCGGATCCAGATGTGGCTCTTGGTGCTGGCGCTGACCGGCGTCGGCCTGGTGATGATCGCCTCGACGACCGCCGGCATGGCCGGCGGCGGCGAGACGCTCAACTACGACTTCCTGGTCCGCCAGGTCGTGGCGCTGGTCGTCGGCCTGGTCGCCGCCGCGGTGATCAGCGCCTTCGGCGCCGAGCGCATGCGCCAGACCTGGGTGGTCGCCGCGCTGGCCGCGGGGACGGTGCTGGCGCTGATGGCGGTGCACGTGCTCGGCCGCGAGGTCAACGGCGCCAAGCGCTGGATCGATCTCGGGCCGGTCAACCTCCAGCCGTCCGAGGTCGCCAAGTTCGCGCTCGTGGTCATCGCCGCCTGGCACCTGACCCGCGTCGCCGAGAAGGTGCGCGTGCCGTGGAACGGCGTGCTGATGCCGATCGCGGGCTTCGCCGTGGTCGCCGGGCTGGTCTACCTGACCAAGGATCTCGGCAGCGTGGTGGTCATGGCGGTGGTGCTCGGCGCGATGCTGTTCTTCGCCGGCGCGCGCTGGGGCTACTTCCTGCAGCTCTCCGCCGGCACGCTGCCGGCGCTGTGCTACTTCGCGGTGTTCCAGGTCGCCTATCGCCGCGACCGGATGCTGGCGTTCCTCGACCCGATGAACGCCGAGGGGCCCGCCGGCTACCACCTGCGCCAGAGCTTCATCGCCATCGGCTCGGGCGGGATGTCCGGCGTCGGTCTCGGCCAGAGCCACGCGAAGATGGCCTTCCTGCCCGAGAAGCACACCGACTTCATCTTCGCCGTGGTGTGCGAGGAGCTGGGACTCATCGGCGCGGTGAGCGTCGCCGGGCTGTTCCTCGCCCTGGTCGTCACCGGCATGTTCATCGCCTCGGCGACGCGCGACCGCCACCAGCGGCTGCTCGCGATCGGCGCGACCGTGCTGCTCGGCACCCAGGCGTTCTGGAACATGCTGGTGGTCGTCGGCGCGGTGCCGACCAAGGGCCTGACGCTGCCGTTCATCAGCTACGGCGGCTCGTCGCTGATCATCTCGCTGGCCCTGATCGGCGTGCTCGACGCCGTCGCCCGCGCCGCGGCGCGCCAGTCGCGCCGCACCACGTCGCAGCGCATCGGCGCCGAGCCGGTCGCCGGGCGGACGTGGCGCTGGCAGACGGAGGGGGCGTGAGGGTGCGACATGGCCCGCGCTGACGGCGTGCTCTTCTGCGGCGGCGGCACCGGCGGCCACGTCCATCCCGGGCTGGCGGTGGCGGCGGCGCTGCGCGAACGCGGCGAGCGCCGCCTGCGCTGGATTGGCGATCCCGCGCGCATCGAGGCGCGTTTGGTCCCGGCCGCCGGCATCCCGCTGCTGCCCTTCGGCCTGTCGCGGCCGCGGCCGACCAGCCTGCGCTGGCTGATCGCCTCGGCCAAGGCCGCGCTGCGCACCGCGCGCGAGTTCGCGGCGCGGCCGCCGCGCGCCGTGGTCGCGCTCGGCGGCTACGCCGCGCTCCTGCCGGGGCTGATGGCCGCGCTCGCGCGCCGGCCGCTGATCGTGCTCGAGCAGAACGCGCGCGCCGGGCGCACCAACCGCCTGCTCGCGCGCTTCGCCGCGCGCGTCGTCACCCAGTTCCCCGAGGCGCGCGAAGGCCTGTCGGGGGCGCGCGTCGTCGAGCTCGGCAATCCGGTGCGCGCGATCCGCCCGCTGCCGCGCGGCCGCGCCGCGAAGCTGCGCGTGCTGGTGGTCGGCGGCAGCCTGGCCGCGCGCACGCTCAACGACGTCGTGCTCGCCGCGGCGGCGCGGCTCTCCGACGTGAAGGACCTCGCCGTCACGCACCTGGCCGGCGAGGACGACCGCGCCCGCGCCGCCGGACTCTGGGTCGCGGCCGGGATCGAGGCCGAGGTCATGGGCTTCTGCGACGACATGCCGGCGCTCTACGAGCGCATCGACGTCGCCGTCACCCGCGCCGGCGCCACCACCGTCGCCGAGCTGTGCGCCGCGGGCATCCCCGCGCTCTACGTGCCGCTGCCGTGGTCGGCCGACGACCACCAGACCGCCAACGCGCGCGCGGTCGAACGCGTCGGCGGCGCCGCGGTGGTCGCCCAGCGCGCCGAGGCCGGCGTCGAGATCGCCGCGCTGATCGAGCGCTGGTGCGCCGATCGCGCGATCGTCGAGCGCATGGGCCGCGCCGCGCGTACGCTCGCGCGGCCCGACGCCGCGACCCGCGTCGCCGAGCTGGTCGCGGCGGTCGACCGCCAGGATCGCCGCGCACGTACGGCCGATCGCCGCCACGGCGCGCGCTCCCTGTGGCGCCGCACCCTGCGCCGGCGCGATGGGGAACCACTATGAACCAGCGCCGCGGACCGAGCGACTTCAGCGGCCGCCACGTCCATCTCATGGGCATCGGCGGCGCCGGCGTCAGCGCGCTGGTGCCGCTCCTGCAGAAGTCGGGCGCCGCGGTCAGCGGCTGCGACGTCGACGAGTCGCCGGTGGTGCGCCGCCTGCGCGCGCACGGCTTCCGCGTCGGCATCGGCCACAGCCCGAGCCACCTCGACGGCGTCGACATCGTCGTCCACACCGGCGCGATCGCGGCGGATCATCCCGAGCTCGCGCGCGCGCGCGCCGAAGGCATCGAGGTGCTGACCCGCGCCGCCTGCCTGGTGCGCCTGATGGCCGGGCGGCGGACGCTGGCCGTCGCCGGCAGCCACGGCAAGTCGTCGACCACCTGGATGCTCGGCCACCTGCTGGCCGAGGCCGGCGCCGATCCGGTGGTCATGGTCGGCGGATCGGTCGCGGCGCTGGGCGGCACCGGCGCGCGCGCCGGCGGCAGCGACCTGTTCGTCGCCGAGACCGACGAGAGCGACGGGTCGTTCGCCCAGGTGCAGCCCGAGGTCGCGGTGGTCACCAACCTCGACCACGAGCACCTGCGCCACTACGGCTCGTTCACCGCGCTCGAGGACGCCTTCGGCGAGTGGCTGTCGCGCGTGCCGCGCCACGGCGCAGTGGTCGTGCCGGCGACCGGCCTCGGCCCGCGCGTCGCCGCCAACGTCAGCGCCCGGCTGATCCGCGTCGGCCTCGACGGCGGCGACTACCACGCGGTCGACCTCGACCTCGGCGGCGAGGGCAGCCGCTGCCGCGTGCGCGGCTACGGCGACGATCTCGGCGAGCTGGTCGTGCCGATCCCCGGCGCGCACATGGTGCACAACGCGCTGATGGCGGTCGCCGCCGCCAAGGCGGTGCGCCCGGAGGTCAAGATCGCCGCCATGGCGCGCTGCGAGCGCGTGCGCCGGCGCTTCACCGTGCACGGCAAGCCCAAGGGCGTGCGCGTGGTCGAGGACTACGGCCACCACCCGGCCGAGGTCCGCGCCACGATCGGCGCGGCGCGCCTGGGCGGCGGCCGCGTCCACGTCATCTTCCAGCCGCACCGCTACACCCGCACCCAGGACTGCTTCGACGACTTCACCGCGGCCTTCGACCAGGCGCACGCGGTCGTGGTGCTGCCGATCTACGCCGCGTCCGAGCAGCCGATCCCCGGCGTCGACCACGCGTCGCTCGCCCACGCCATCGCCGGCCGGCGCAGCGGCCTCGGCGAGGAGCGCGCGCTGGTCAAGGCGTTCGACGACTGGGACGCCGCGGTCGACCTCATGGTGCGCAACGCCAAGCCGGGCGACACCTGCCTGGTGCTGGGCGCCGGGGACGTCGGCCAGCTGGCGCCGTTGCTGGTCGAGCGGCTTGAGGCCCAGCAATGAGCTCGACGGCAAGCGCCGGCGTGAGCTTGGCGAGCGTCGCCCCGGTCGATATCACCGGCGCTGTGGATTCGTTCACCGACGCATTCCTGACGCGCAACCGCGTCGCCACCACGACCCTCGCCGGCCGCACGACCATGCGCGTCGGCGGCGCGTGCACGCTGGTGACGCTCGACGCGCGCGACGACCTCGGCGAGCTCATGGACCGCCCTCGGCGCTGGCTCGGCAAGGGCGCGAACCTGCTGGTCGGGGACGACGGCGTCGCCGAGCCGGTGGTCGTGCTCGGCCGCGACTTCACCGCGCTCGAGATCGGCGACATCCGCGGCGGTCGCGCGACGGTGCGCGCCGGCGCCGCGGTCGATCTCGCCAAGCTGATCGCGGCCTGCGTCGCCGCCGGCCTGGCCGGGCCGGAAGGCCTGGCCGGCGTGCCGGCCACCGTCGGCGGCGCGCTGCGCATGAACGCCGGCACCTCGACCTGCTGGACGCTTGACTGGGTGCGCCGGGTCGAGGTCGTGCTGCCCGGCGACACCGCGCCGCGCTGGCTCGAGCGCAGCGAGCTGCCCGCCGCGTACCGCACCAGCGGCCTGCCGAAGGGGACGCTGTTCGTCGGCTGCGAGCTCGAGCTCGCCGCGGACGATCCGGGGAAGCTCAAGGCCACCGCGACGCGCCTGAAGCAGGCCAAGGCGGCGAGCCAGCCGCTGGCGCTGCCCAGCGCCGGCTGCGTCTTCAAGAACCCGTCGCCCGAGCTGCCCGCCGGCAAGCTGATCGACCAGCTCGGCCTGAAGGGCGAGCGCGTCGGCGGCGCCCAGGTCAGCCCGGTGCACGCCAACTTCATCGTCAACGACCAGGGCGCGCGCTGCGCCGACGTCGCGGCGCTGATCCGGCGCATCCGCCGCCGCGCCTGGGACGAGCGCGGCGTGGTCCTGACCATGGAGGTCGAGACCTGGGGCTGTCCCGACGATCTGCACGCGCATCCGCGCGAGGTGTCCGCATGAAGGTCGACCTCATCTACGGCGGGCCCGGTCGCGAGGCCGCGGTCAGCCGCACCTCGGGCAGGGCGGTCGAGGCGGCGATGCGCCGTCTCGGGTATGATCTGCAGGTGATCGATCTGCAGGGCGAGCTCGACGTCGCGCGCCTGCGTCTGGGCGCGGTGGTCTTCAACATCGTCCACGGCACCTACGGCGAGGACGGCACGCTGCAGCGCCTGTTCGAGAAGGCTGGCCGGAGCTACGTCGGCTCGGACGCCGCCGCCAGCGCCCTGTGCATGGACAAGTGGAAGACCAAGGAGCGCCTCAAGGCCGAAGGCATGCGCGTACCCTGGGCGGTGCGCGTCGACCTCGGCACGCCGTTCTCGCCCAAGGACCTCAAGCTCCCGCACCATGGGGGCCTGGTCCTCAAGCCGGTCGCCGACGGCAGCTCGGTCGGGCTGCGCATCGTGCCGAGCCCGAGCTTCGTCCTGCCCGCGGTCGAGGAGCTGCTGGCCAGCGGCGTGAAGCCGCAGCCGTATCTCATCGAGGAGTGCCTGCCGGGCCCGGAGTACACCTGCGCGGTGCTCGACGAGGACGGCGGCCCGCGCGCGCTGCCGCCGATCCGCATCGTGCCGGCGCAGGGGGCCTACGACTACGACGCCAAGTACCAGCGCGACGACACGCGCTACGACATGGTCGCCGACGCCACGCTGGCGGCGAAGCTGCAGGCGCTCGCCGTGCGCGCGCATGCGCTGTGCGGCTGCCGCGACGTCAGCCGCACCGATCTGATGCGCACCGCCGACGACGACATCGCGGTGCTCGAGCTCAACACGCTGCCCGGTTTCACCGACCACAGCCTCACCCCCAAGGCCGCCGCCGCGGCCGGCATCGGCTTCGACCAGCTGGTCGACCGCCTGGTGCGCCGCGCGGCCGCGAGGATGACCCCATGAGCCCACGCGCGCCCGCGAAGAACCCCGAACCCGCCTCGGACGAGTTCGCCGACGACCAGGTGCAGGGCGATCCCGAAGGCCTGCTCGCCGCCGCCGCCGCCGTCGTCGCCAAGCGCAAGCGCGCGGCGCGTCGCCGCCCCGACGCGCTGGACGCGTCTGAGCCCGAGCCGCAGATGAGCGACGCCCTGGCGCTGATCGACGACGACGAGGCTCCCGCGCCGCGCCGCCGTGCGGGGCAGCGCCCGATCAGCGAGACCATCGAGAAGACGGACAAGCCCGGGAAGGCGTCGGACAAGGCCGAGCGCGCCCGGCCGCGCGCGAAGAAGCCGGCTCGGCGCGAGCTGACCGACGCGCTGGCCGTCGCCACCTCGGCGCGCGGCGCCGGCCTGGTCACGCGCGGCGTGCACCTCGGCCTCGGCGGCATCTACCGCGCGCGCCGCCTCGGCCTGTGGGGCAGCGCCGCGGTCGCCGCGGCGATCCTGGTGTCGGTGATGAGCTGGCGCGCGGCGCTGGTGCTGCCTGCGCCGGCGCCGGTCAGCGGGCTGCGCATCGTCTTCCAGGACGGGCCGACCCTGCCGCGCGAGGACGTGCTGGCCTGGGTGAAGCGCGGCTTCCCGCAGCGCGCCAGCCTGGTCGATCCCGATCGCGCGACGCTCGAGCGCCTCGCCGAGTTCCTGCGCTCGCACGGCGCCGTGCGCGAGGTCCATCAGGTGCGCGTCGCCCACGAGGCCTTCGACGGCGGCGTCACGCGCATCATCGAGATCGGGCTGTCGCTGCGCGAGCCGTACATGCCGGCGGTGCTGATCGGCGGCGAGCGCCACTGGATCGACGCCGAAGGCCGCGTCCTGCCCGGCGTCCTGCCCGCGCCGGCCCAGGCGCGCCCGGTCCTGCGCGGCATCGAGGTCGGCGGCCCGCCCGCGGTCGCCGAGGCGCTGGCGCTGTGGCGCGAGCTCGAATCGCAGGTCGAACCGGGACTGATCACCGACATCCACCTGTTCGACGACCTCGACCTGAAGGACCAGCGCGGCATCGTCCTCGCCACCCGCCAGGGCAGCCGGCTGATCTGGGGCCGCCCCGACGAGGACCGCTTCGGCGTCGACCGCGCGCGCAAGATCCGCGACCTGGTGCACACCATCCGCTGCCAGGGCGACCTGTCGCGCATCGCCGTGATCAACGTGCGCTTCGGCCAGCCGTTCTTCGTCCTGCGCTGACCACGATCCCCCGTCCGGATCGGCGCGCGCCGCCGCGCCTGCCCTGACCAGGCTGGCGCGGCGCATCCTGTACATGCCTGCGCCCACGGCCATGTCGTCAGCGCCCCCGTCGGGCCACTGTCGGCGCCGTGACCGGGTGGTTCCTGATCGTCGGCGCGGTGTTCATCGTCATGGCGCTGTCGTCGACGCTGCTCAAGCGGCTGCCGCTCTCGACGTCGATGCTCTACCTGGGGCTGGGCTACGCGCTCGGTCCGGGAGGCGCCGGCCTGCTGCGCATCGACCTGCACGAGGACGCGCTGCTCATCGGGCACCTCGCCGAGGTGGCGGTGATCGTCTCGCTGTTCACCGCCGGGCTGAAGCTGCGCGTGCGGCTGTCCGACGACAACTGGCTGCTGCCGGTGCGCCTCGCCTCGGTGTCGATGGTCGTGACCGTCGCGTCGATAGCCGCGATCGGCGTCGTCGCGCTCGGCCTGCCGCTCGGCGCCGCGGTGCTGCTCGGCGCGATCCTCTCGCCGACCGATCCCGTCCTGGCGTCGGAGGTCCAGGTGGCGCACCCGGAGGACCGCGATCGCCTGCGCTTCAGCCTGACGGGCGAGGCCGGGCTCAACGACGGCACCGCCTTCCCGTTCGTCATGCTCGGACTGGGCCTGCTCGGCCTGCACGCGCTCGGCGAGGGCTGGTGGCGATGGCTGGTCATCGACGTCGCCTGGGCGGTGGCCGCCGGCATCGGCATCGGCTGGATCCTCGGCGCGCTGGTCGGCCGGCTGGTGCTGTACCTGCGGCGCGAGCACCGCGAGGCGGTCGGCCTCGACGACTTCCTCTGCCTCGGCCTGATCGCGCTGGCGTACGGCTGCGGCATCGCCGCCTCCGCCTACGGCTTCCTCGCCGTGTTCGCCGCCGGCCTGTCGCTGCGCCACGTCGAGATGCGCGCCTCCGCGCGCGACAAGGCGAACGGCCACGCCGCGGCGCGCCGCGCGCCCCCTGACGCGTCGCCGACGCTGTCGCCCAAGGACGCGGCGGTGGATCGGCAGCAGGCGCCGTCATTCCTGGTCGCGGCGGTGCTCGGGTTCAACGAGCAGGTCGAGCGCATCGGCGAGGTCGTGCTGGTGGTCGTGGTCGGCGCGCTGCTGGCCACCGTGACGATCCCGCCGGCGGCGTGGTGGTTCGTGGCGTTGCTGCTGGTCGTCGTGCGTCCCGCATCGGTGGCCATCGGCGTGGTCGGCTCGCGCGCCTCGACGCCGCAGCGGCTGATGATCGGCTGGTTCGGCATCCGCGGCATCGGCTCGCTCTACTACCTGATGTTCGCCCTGCATCGCGGCGTCGATGGCCCGCTCGCCGAGCTGCTGGTCGGCCTGACGCTGGCGGCGATCACCGTCTCGGTGGTGGTGCACGGCCTGTCGGTGACGCCGCTGATGGCCGTCTACGAACGCGCCCGCGCGCGTCGGCACGGTCGTGCTGGAAGTCGCGATTCGAGCCGTGGTCAGGAGCCGCCGACGTCCGACGCGTAGTGATGGTTCAGGCACGGTCCGCACAGCCCATGGCTGATCGGCAGCTTCGCCGCGAGCAGGGACGGCACCCAGTCCCAACGCTCGACGTGGCGCTGATGGCGCACGCAGCGGCAATGGCTGCATTGATGGATGATGCCGTCGCCGTCCACATACGCGGAGACGTCGTCCGTCGCCGCGTCCCGCGCATGCCCGCGCTCCATGACGCAGGCGTTCACCACCAGGATGCCACGACCGCGCGGCAACGGGTACGCGGTGAGGCGGAACTCGCGGAAGCGCTCCGGCGAGGAGCACTCGTAGACGAACGACCACGGCGAGCCCCCGACAAGCACCGCTCGATAGCTTGCCTCGAAGAAGGCGTGCGTCGGGCCGGAGATCGCCTCGAGCAGCCCGTCGCCGATCGTCCACCGTGACTGGTCACCGCCATTGTCGCCGGCGAAGCGGTCCCAGGCGTCGTTCGTGTAGGCGAGGACGAAGTCCGGGTCGATCGCGAAGGCCGAGGACGACGCCCGGTCGAGATCGGCGAGGTCGTGTCCGGCGAGAGCCGGGGCGAAATCGGCGCGCAGGCGCATGTCGGCTCCAGGTCCGCGCGAGGATCACCACGATCCCCGTGGTGGATCCACATGGCCGTTATGGCGACTCCGCCAGCGAGGGACAGCCCAGGCTGATCGCCGGCGGGAGGCCGGTCGACAGGTACGAGGATCTGACGTTCGACGATCCCTCTTTTGCCGCCGCGCAGATCCTCGCCATCACCGTCGTCCGCGGAGTATCATCCTTGTCGCGCTCCGGCCGCATGTCAATATGCCCGACATATAATCGAGGCGGCGCGCGCTGCCGGGCGACCCTCGTGGTGGTTCCCGGCGGCGGGATCCCGTGCTGCCGAGGAACGCCCATGAGCCCGTCGCAGGCCGCTGCTGGCCGCCGTCCGAACCGCTACGACGCCTCACGCGCGCTGCACGAGCGCGCCTGCCGCGTGCTCGCAGGCGGGGTCTCCAGCGAGTTCCGCAAGGTGCAGCACCCGCACCCGCTGTTCTTCGAGCGCGCCGCCGGCACGCGCATCGTGGACGTGGACGGCAACGAGTACCTCGACTTCGCGCTCAGCCAGGGGCCTCTGATCGTCGGGCATTCGCACCCGGCCGTGCTCGCGGCCGTCGCGTCGGCGACCGAGCGCGGCCAGCTGTATGCCGGCCAGTCCCTCGGCGAGCTCGAGCTCGCCGAGACCCTGCAGCGGCGCATCCCGTGCGCCGAGCGGCTGCGCTTCTCCCTGTCGGGTTCCGAGGCCGACCACGTCGCGCTGCGCATCGCGCGCGCCGCGACCGGGCGCCCGCGCTTCATCCGCTTCGAGGGCCACTACCACGGCTGGTTCGACAACGTCGCATCGGGCATCGGCGGGGCGTCCGTGGAAGCCCTCGGCCCGCGCGAGGCGCCGACCGCGCGACCGTGGACGGCCGGACTGCCGCCCGGCGCCGCCGACGAGTGCATCGTCCTGCCGTGGAACGACCTCGCGCTGGTCGAGCGCACGCTCGCGCGCCGCTCCGGCGAGATCGCCGCGATCGTCACCGAGCCGGTGATGTGCAACACGTCGTGCGTGACGCCGGACCCCGGCTTCCTCGCCGGCCTGCGCGACCTGTGCGACCGCCACGGCGTCGTGCTGATCTTCGACGAGGTCATCACCGGCTTCCGGCTCGCGCCAGGCGGCGCCCAGGAGCGTTTCGGCGTCGTCCCCGACCTCGCGGTGTTCGGCAAGGCGCTGGCGAGCGGCTGGCCGATCAGCGTCATCGCCGGGCGCGAGCGGTTCATGCGCCTGCTCGCCGACGGCGTCGTCATCCACGCGGGGACGATGAACGCCGGCGTGCCGTCGATCGCCGCCGCGGCCGCGACGCTCGCGCAGCTCGACCGGCCCGGCATGTACGAGCGCCTCCACGCGCTCGGCGGACGCCTCGCGGAAGGCCTGCGCCGGGCCGCGCGCGACGCGGGCGCGCCGCTGCTCGTCCAGGGCGCCGGGCCGATGCTGCACACCGGCTTCACGCCGCTGGCGCGGGTGCGGGACCTGCGCGACGCGCTGAGCTACGACCGGCCACGCGGTGCGGCCTTCGTCGCCGGCCTGCAGGAGCGGGGAGTGCGCGTCATCGCGCGCGGCCTGTGGTACCTGTCGACGGCGCATACCGAGGCGGAGGTCGACCACGCCATCGCGGTCGCGTCCGACACGCTCAGGGCGATGGAGGGGGGCCGCCCGTCGCCTCGCGCGCACGACGCGCCGTGACGCCGTCCAGCGGGTGCATCGGGCGGCGCAGGCGGCGATACGGAACGCCGCGCAGGGCGGTGGGGCAGGGGCCGGGCGTCTCGACGGCGATGTGCGACGCCGCGATGGCGTCGTAGGCGCGGCGATGCGCCACGGCGCCCTTGACCGCGACCACCCGCGCGAGCGCCGGTTCGAGCCCGTGGCAGCGCCAGAAGCCGAGATCCCACGCGGGGATCGCGCGCGACGTGACCACGACCCGGACGCGGCCGTGGCGGACGACGGCGGACGGGCCGGCGTCGGCGCGCTGGCCGCAGAGCGCCGCGAGCGGGCTCGACGGATCCTCGAGCCGGAACACCGCCTCGCCGACCGACTCGACCGTCCAGAGCCGCTCGATCGGCGCATCGCCGGTCCAGCCGCGGCCGCCCAACGGCAGGCGCACGCGGGCCGAAGGGCCCGCCGACGCGAGATCGGCGACCGCCGCGGCATCCGCGAGCGACGCGAGCACCTCGCCGCCGACGTCGTGGTCCAGCAGCAGGCGCAGCAGCCCGGTGGCGTCGCCTCGAGCTCCCGCGCCGATGTTGTCGGCGGTTTCCGCGACGACGACGGGACCGGCGCCCGCGGCCCGGATCGCGTCCAGCGCGGCATCCCAGCGCATGCCGATCCGGTCGCCCTCGCCGCGACGCGTCCAGGCGAGGTCGGCCAGCGCGTCGGCGGTCGCTCGCGCGGCGTCCTCGGAGCCGATCGTGCTGACGCACGCGGCGACGCCGACGTCCGCGTGGTCGGCGTAGGCGAAACCGGCGAACACCGCCGCCTCGAGGATCGACCCGTCGGCGGCTTCGGCCGATCGGGCCGCCGCCTCCAGCGAGCGCATGGGCTCCTCCGCCGTCGCCGTGCCGATCGGGGCCCACATCGCGCCGACGTGGGCGACGACGCAGCGCCCGCGCCTGCGCTCCTCGATCAGCCGCGCGAGGATGTCCGCCGCGCGACGGCCGCTCTCGCGCAGGTCGTCGTGCGGATTGCGCCGGCACGCGACGACCGCGTCCAACGCGGCGCACATCGCCGCCGAGGGGTTGCCGTGCAGGTCGAAGCACGCGACGATCGGGATGTCCGCGAGCCGCGGCAGGCGACGCAGCCGGACGAGCGCCTCGCCCTCCGCGTCGACGTGCGACGCGGTCATCATCGCTCCGTGCATGCACAGGAGGACGCCGTCGGGGCTATCGCCGAGCGCGCTTGCCGCGGCCATGGCGTCGACGAAGGCGTCGAGCACTCCGTCCTCGGCGGGCGGCGACGGCCAGGCATCCATCGCGATGCCGGGCACGACGATCCAACCGCGGCTCTCGACGCCATCGAGCGCGCCATCGAGCGCGGAGCCGTCGCCGCGGCTGCGCAGCAGGTGGCAGCCGCTGCGGACGCGGAACGCCGACGACGGCGTGGTCCCCGCGACGAAGCCGTTGCTCTCGTGCGAGAGCGAGGCGACGACGATCCGGGCGGCGCGATGGATAGGGCGCATGCGATGGCTTCCCGCTGGTCCGGCTGGTGGCGTCGCGCCCATCCTCGTGTCGCCGCGCGCGTGTCGACCGGCGGATCGTGAATATGCCCGACATTATGTTTGCGACGCCGCGGCCTCGCTCCATCATCCGCGCACACCGCATGATCCTCACCTCGCTCGCGGACGCGGCGCGCTACGACGCCCTGCACCCGCTGTTCGCCACCGCGTTCGCCTGGCTTCGCGCCAACCCGGACGCGCCGTGCGGCGCCCACGTCATCGTAGCCGACCGCCTGCGCGCGCTGGTCGACGCCGGCACCACGCGCGATCCGGCGGGCGGCCGCCTCGAGGCGCACCGCGACCACATCGACGTGCACGTGGCGCTCGCGGGCGGCGAGCTCATCGAGTGGGCGAGCGTCGGCGCCCTCGCAGGCGACGGCCTGTTCGATGCCGAGCACGACGTCGGGTTCTTCCGCGATCCGCCGGTGCCGTCGGTGTTGGCGCTGGAGCCGGGCCACGCCGCGGTGTTCTGGCCGGACGACGCGCACAAGCCGCTCTGCCGGGTGGGCGGGAGCCCCGCCGCCTACCGCAAGGTCGTCTTCAAGGTCCGCCTCGGATGAGCCCGCGCGACGCGTCCGGGACGATCTGCCGACTCGCCAAGCTGGTCGCGGCCGGCGGTCCCGCGCGCTTCGCCGCAGGACATCGCCTGCGACCATGAACCAGATGCGTCCAGGCGACGCGGCACGATCGGCGCGGACCGGTGTCGTGGCCGCGGTCGTGATGGGGCGCTCATCCCCACCCTGGCCGCTGTCCTGGCGATGGCCGCGCTGGTCATGCCCGGGCCATGGAGCGCTTGCGACGCCCGCGTGCGCCGGCGAGGATGCGCGTCGATGGCGAACCGACGTCCAGCCTCCAGCGTCGACGGCGTCATCCTCTGGCTGCGCCGCCACATCGCGACCAACGGCTTGCGCGTCGGCGACGCGCTGCCGACCGAGGTCGAGATCGCCGCGAAGGTCGGCGTCAACCGCTCGACGGTCCGCGAGGCGATCACCGGGCTGAAGGTCCTCGGCATCATCGAGTCGCGGCGGCGCGGCGGCATGCGCATCGTCCGGGATCCGGTGCTGCTCGAGCTGCGCGACTGGTTCGCCGGCGATCTGGACGACGGCATGTGGCAGGTCGCGATGGAGTTCCGCGCGGCCATCGAGCGCGGCATCGCCGGCGTCGTCGCCAACCGCATCACCGCCGCCGGCATCGCCCGCCTCCGGCGCCTGCACGGCGCCGTCGACGCCGACGGGCCCGCCGAGCAGGTGGCCGCCGCCGAACGGGGATTCCACTCGGCGCTCGCCGACGCGTCGCTCAACGACCTCGTCCGCCTGATGTCGACGCTGCTCGCCGCGCTCTTCCAGGACAAGACCGTGCCGCCGCAGGCGGACCCCGCGGTCTGGCGGCGCGAGCACGCTCCGCTGATCGAGGCGCTGGAGCGGCGCGACGCCGCGACCTTCGTCCGGCTGATGGCGGCGCATACCGAGCCCTACCTCGGCGTCCGGCCGGCCGCGCGACGCCGCAAGGACTGATCCGCCGATCGGACCGGCTGACGGCCGGGCGATGCGCGCCCGCCCCACTCGGCCGCGGACACCGTCGGGCACGCGAGGCCCGCGACCATCCGGTCGAGCGAGACCGGATCCTTGAAGGCGGACCCGGTCACGAGGCAGACGACGCGCGCGCCCGCGGCGATGCGGCCTTCGCGCCGCGCGGCGATCGCGCCGGCGAGCGCGGTCGCAGCGGCCGGCTCGGCGAACACGCCCTCCTCGCGCGCCAACGCCTCCTGCGCGCGCCAGACCTCGGCGTCGGACACGACGTGGCCGGTGCCGCCCGATGCCGCGCAGGCGGCGATCGTCTCGTCGCCGTCGATCACGGTCGGCACCTGGAGGCCGCTGATCGCCGTCGCGCACGCCACCGCCGTCGCGCGGCGGCCCGCGCGCAGCGCGCTGGCGATCGTGTCGTTGCCCGCCGGCTGGACGCACTCGACGCGCGGCGCCGGGCCGGCGCCGGACGCGCGCAGCCGGGCGAAGCCGCGGGCGACGGCGAGCGCCAGGCCGCCTCCGCCGGCGGGGCAGAAGACGTGCTCGGCGTTCGGATCCTGCTCGGCGATCTCGAACGCGATGGTCTCGACGCCGGTCATGCCGATGGGCGAGAAGCGGTAGGCGCTGATCTCGAGCGACGCATCCGGTCCGCCGCCGTCGCGTGCGAGCATGCGCAGCACCGCGTCGGAGATCGCCGCGTCGACGCCGAAGCCGGTGATCCGCGCGAGCGTCGCCCCGTACGCGAGCATCTGCTTGATCTTGCCCGGCGGCGCCGTCTCGACCAACGCGATGTCGCAGGAGGCGCCGGCGGCGGCGCAGTAGGCGGCCAGGGCGGCGCCGGTGTTGCCGCTCGATGTCGCGAGGCAGCGCGTCGCTCCCCGCGCGCGCATCGCGGAGACCGCGACGGCGGCGAAGCGGTCCTTGTACGATCCGGTCGGGTTCGACGACTCCAGCTTCAGGCTCAGCTCGATGCCGAGCGCCGGGCCGATGCGGCGCGATCGGACGAGGGGCGTGCCGCCCTCGCCGAGCGTGATGCGCGCCGCGGGGTCGACCGGCGCGATGAGCTCGGCCCACCGCCAGACGCTCATGCGAAGCTCGCCGACAGCCGCCGCTGCAGGGACGCCGGGATCAGGGCGCGCTGGTAGCCGCCATCGACCGTCACCACCGTGCCGGTGAGGTAGCTCGCGTCCGGGCCGCACAGCGCCGCGATGGTCCGCGCGATCTCCGCGGGATCCGCCCATCGCCCCAAGGGGATCGCATCCTCGCTGGCGCGGCGCAGGTCGAGCGCGAGGTCGTCGCGCGTCGTCCAGTCGTTGCCCAATGCCGCGTCGACCGCCCCCGGGGCGACCGCGAGCACGCGGATGCCCGCGCGCCCGTAGAGCGAGGCCATCTCGTAGGTCAGGGATTCGAGACCGCCTTTCGCCGCCACGTAGGCGGCGGCGACGCCCCCGCACCGCGCGGCGTTGAGCGACGAGACGTTCACGATCACGCCGTGCCCGGCGGGCCGCATGAGCTCGGCCGCCCATCGCGCGATGAACGCCGGCGCGGTCAGGCAGATGCGCAGCGTCCGCTCCCAATCGGCCAAGGTCGCCTCGCGCAGCGTCTGCAGCCGGCGCCACGCCGCGTTGTTCACGAGCACGGCGACGCCCGGCGAGCGGCGCGCGATCCCATCCAGCGCGTCCGGCAGCCGCTCGAGGTCGGCGAGATCGGCCACGGTCGCGGCGGCCGCGGCGCCGACCGCGCGCACGCGCTCCGCCGCGGCCCGTACCCCCGCCTCGTCGACGTCCAGCAGCTCGAGGTCGTGGCCGCGGCGCGCCAGCTCCAGCGCGATCGCGGTGCCGATCGCGCCGGCGGCGCCGGTGACGACGGCGACGGGGCGGGCGCTCACGACGACGCCCCGGGGGCCTCGACGACCACCGCGAGCGCGTCGCCTACGCGTACGCGCGGCTGCGCGCGCAGCACGGCGACGATCCCGTCGCACGCGGCCGACACCGCCTGCTCGCGGTCGCCGAGCCCGTCGCTGATCAGGCCGATCGCCTGGCCGCGGCGCACCCTGTCGCCGAGCCCGACCAGCGCCGTGAAGAAGCCGTCGGTCGGCGCCGGGTGGCCTGCCTGCAGGTGGCCGGCGCCGGGCCGGTCGTCCTCGACGACCAGCGCGTCGGCGCGCGGCGCAGCCGGAGTGTCGGACGGCAGCATGCCGAGCGCGCGCATGACGCCGAGGCAGCCGGCGATGTAGGCGTCCACGCCGGCGGGATCGCAGCCGCCGCCGCCCCATTCGGCGTACACCGCCGGGACCCCGGCGTCCCGGGCCACCGACAGGGTGCGGCCGTCGAGGCTCGCGGTCGTCCCCCAGACGAACGGCAGGCCGAACGCCGCCGCCATCCGCCGCTGGGTCGCGAGGATGCCGGGATCGCGGACCAGCGCGTAGCCGCACAGCGGCAGCACGCGCAGGCCCGCGCCGCCGCTGTGCAGGTCCACGTACGCGTCGCTGGCGGCGATCATGCGGCTGACGGCGAAAGCGGCGCGCTCGGTCGGCCCACCGTCGGCGCGGCCCGGACACACGCGGGCGAGATCGAGGCCGTCGGCCGCGACGCGCGCCCCGGCGCGGAACGCGCCGTCGTTGACGACCGGGGCGAGGACGAGGCGACCGCGGAGCAGGCCCGGATCCACCCGACGCCGGAGGGCGCGGATGGCCGCCATGCCCTCGTACTCGTCGCCGTGGACCCCGGCCGTCACGAGCAGCGTCTGCCCCGGCCGGACGCCCGCGACCACCGCATGGGGCAGGCCGGCCTCGTCGATCGCCACCGTGGCCATCATGGCCCCACGTACGCGATGACGTCGACCTCGTAGTCGAGCGGCGCCGGGAGGCAGCCGGTGATCGTCGTCCGGGCGGGACGGTGCGATCCGAGGAGCTGCGCATAGATCCGGTTGTACTCGTCGACGTCCTCGGCCCGGCGCAGGTACGAGCGCACCTGCACCACGTGGGCCAGGCCCAGCCCGGCGCCCGCGAGCACCCGCTCGACGTTCGCGAACGAGCGGCGCATCTGGCCGGCGAAGTCGTCGGCGACGATCGCGCCGCGCGCATCGACCGACGCTTGCCCGGAGACGAAGACGAAGCCGCCGGCGCGCACCGCCGGCGAGAACGGGAGATGGCTGGCGGGGACGCCGGGGCCGGTGACGACGTCGATGGGCATGGGCCTCCTTAGCCGAGATCGGTCGCGAAGCGGGTGAGCGGGACCGGGCCCGCCGCGTCGAGGCGGTACGCCTGCTCGACGCGCACGCCGGCGCGCAGCGCCGGCCCGTACAGCCCGGGCTCGAGGGTGAACACGTCGCCGATGGCGAAGACGTCGGCGCTGCCGGGGACGACGCGCGGCGCCTCGTGCGGAGCCAGCCCGATGCCGTGCCCGAGGTGGTGCGGGAAGGCGAGGCCGCGCCAGCCGGCGAGCCGGGGGCGGATGGCGGCGTCGACCGCGGCGCATGCGACGCCGGGGCGGATCAGCGCGACCGCGTCGTCGATCGCCGCCAGGACGCGCGCGTGCGCCTCGCGCTGCGCCGCGGACGTCTCGCCGCCGACGACGAACGTCCGGCACATGTCGGACGCGTAGCCGCGCACGACCACCGACACGTCGAGGACGGCGGACTCGCCCGCCTGGCAGCGCCGGCGGCGGGGCGCGCTGCCCGTGCCGCCGATCTGGAAGTCGTTGCCGAACTCGCCGATCATCTCCCCGACGCGGCGGACGGCGGCGGCCTGCATGGCGGCGTACAGCTCGACCTCGTCGAGGCCCGGAACCAGCGCCGCGCGCGCGACCGCGTACGCCTCCTCGGCGGCGGCGAAGCCCGCGCGCAGCACGGCGATCTCGTCGTCGTCCTTGCGCCGGCGCAGGCGGCGCAGCGCGTCGGCCACCGGCGGCGCATCGTCGTCCGCGTCGCACGGCTCGGCGTCGCGCCGCGCGGCGGCGGCCTGGTCGTCGACGAGGGTGCCGTGCGCGGCGGACGCGTAGGCCCGCACCTCGTCCGCCGCGACCGGCGATCCGGGCTCGTACGGCGCGACGAGGATGGTCGGCGCGTCGACGGCGACGATGGCGAGCGGGCGGTAGGCCTCGCGGCACCAGAACCCCGTCGCGTAGTGCACGTGACGGCGATCGCGCAGCAGCGCCGAGCGCATGCCCATGGCCACGAGCTCGCGCCGCAGGCGTTCCTGCCGCGTCCGGCAGCCGGCGACCGTCAGCGACGTCGTCTCGGTGCCCGGCGCCGGGGCGGCGTCCCACGGGACGGCCGGCGCGGACGCGGCGCAGGACGTCACCGCGCGGCCCCACCCGATCCCGCATCGCGCGCCGCCCGCACGGCCGGCGCCGGAGCAAGCGCGGCGGCTTCCGCGACGAGCGCGCCCTCGATCGCCGCCCGGCAGGCGTCCGAGAGGGGGTAGCGCAGCAGGTTGCGGGACGTGGTCATCACCCCGAGCCGGACGAGCGCGTGCTTCAGGCCCGACAGCCAGCAGCCGTCCGCGTATGCGGCCGCGAGCACGGCGACGACGCGCGCGTCGAGCGCGGCCGCGTCGTCGCGCCGGCCGTCGCGCCACGCGGCGAGCATGATCGACAGGAGCGGAGCGGTGAGCGCCGCCCCGCCGAGCAGCAAGCCGTCGTAGCCGAGCTCGAGGTAGCGCATGCATGCCAGCTCGTCGCCGTTGAAGAGCCGCAGCGCGGGCCGGTTCCGCCGCGCGCGCAGGTAGCGTTCGGCCCGCGCCGGGTCGCAGGTGCTGTCCTTGACCAGTACGACGCGCGGGTGCGCCGCGACGGCATCGACGACCTCGTTGGGGACGGCGATCGCGCTGTGCCGGCCGCGGTCGTAGAAGCCGACCGGCAGCGGCGACCGGGTGATCGCGTCCAGATACAGCTCGCGCAGGACGCCGGGCACGGCGTTGAGCAGGAAGTACGGCTGGGCGACGATAGCGATGTCGGCGCCGGCGTCCGCCGCGCGGCGTGCGTTGTCGACGATGCGGTCGGCGGAATTGTCGGTCGCCTGCGCCGCGACGAGCATGCGCCCGCCGTTCGCGCGCGCGACGGCGCGCAGCAGCCGATCCATCTTCGCGGCGGTGAGCCAGGGTCCTTCCCCGCACGTGCCGCCGACGAACAGGCCGGTGACGCCGTGGGCGGCGTGACGATCGACCAGACGCGAGACCGCATCCTCGTCGATATCGTCGCGATCCGTCAGCGGGGTCGGCGTCGCGGACCAGATGCCGCAGAGTCGGGGATCGACGGAGGTTTCGGTCACGGGAGCTCCACGCGGTGTCGGCGAAGCGCATGCTGGCGGAGGCTGGCAACGGGCAACGAATATGCCGGACAATAAACAGACCGTCCGTCCGCCCCAGGCACGAATCGCCGGACGGGCTGGCCATTATTGGCCGTCAGCACGGTGAATTACCGGGGTGATCAGGCCGTCGGGCGACCTGGACCTGCCCGGCAGATGGTCATGGCGTGCATATTGCCCGGCATAACATCCGACCATGCATTCGAACGAGCACGCGTGCCGCCGGGTGGCGGAGGCGCTCCCCGCGGCGACGCCCGACGGGCGGCCTCGCGCGGCCGGTCCGGATCGTGACGACGGCGTCGACCGCGGGCGCTGACCTCCCCCTGGAACCCCGGCCGCGCGCACGGAGGACGAGAGCCGCATGGACATCCACGTCACCATAGATTTCCCCGACGACCTGTGGTTCGCGACGCGACGGTGGGACGAGGCGAGCCTGCGGTCGCTGATCCGGTTCTACGCCGAGCACGGCGTCACAGGCATCCACTGGATCGACTACGGCACGATCGATGACGGGTTGTTCGACCGCGGCACCTATCTCGACCGCATGGGGACCGCGCGCGACTTCATCACCGCCGTGCCGGACCCGCTGCGCGTGGTGGCGGACGAGGGACGCCGCCTCGGCATGCGCGTCTACAGCGTCCTCAAGATCTTCGACCTCTGCGGCGAGATGCCGTGGTCGACCCTGCCGGCCGGCGCGGGCCGCCGCGTCGGCACCTCCTTCATCGGCGGAGAGGGCGTCCACGCGCACCGCTGGATCCGCGACCATCCGCGCCTCCGGGCCGAGCTGCACCCGTCGCTGCGCGAGCGGACGCCGCGGCTGCCGGTGTCGCGCCTGCGCCTGTGGCACGAGGGTCCCGCGCTTCCGAGTTGCGGCTTCCGCCTCCTGACCTCCGCCGACAACCGCGACTACCGTCCGTACGGCGGGCCGCAGCGCATCGAGATCGGCGAACGCCGTCGGCGACCCCCGGTGTTCGCGCCGGCGCCGGCGCGCGCGTTCGGACCCGAGGCGATGTCGACCTGCATCGAGTTCAGCGGCCTCGCCATCGACGCGCCGTTCATCGCGATCGAGACCGAGGGATGCTGCGTGCTCGCCAACACGCTCGAGGCGCTGGTGGAGCTCGAGGACGTGGCCGGGAATGCCGTCGCCTTCACGCTCGGTCTGATCCCGGTGGTCACGCCCGAGAACCGGCGACCCGACTGGAAGACCGCTGGCATCGCCTTCGACGCCGCCTTCGGCACGAGCATCCCGGGGCGCGGCTGGACGGATACGCGGTCCGGCGGCCGGTTCCGCCACGAGCTGGCGCCGCGCGGCTTCCTCGGCATCGCGCGCGGCCGCAACGAGCACCTCGCGGGCATCGTCGAGCTCGCCTATCCCGAGGTCCGGGAGTGGCTCGTCGGCCTGGCCATCCGGGCCGCCGAGGCGGGATGCGACGGGGTGGACGTGCGCACGACGACGCACACCGAGTCGCTCGACTTCGAGAACTACGGGTTCGGGCCGCCCATCGTCGAGGCCATGCGCGCGCGGCACGGCGTCGACATCGGCAGCGACGGGTTCGACCGCGCGGCGTGGCGGCGCCTGCGCGGATCGTTCCTCGACCTGCTGCTCGCGCAGATGCGCGAGGCCCTGCACCGGCGCGGGAAGAGCCTCATCGTCCAGCTGGCGAGCAACTTCGACAAGCCCGCCGAGGAGACCTGCTTCCACGAGATCCACGTCGATTGGCGCAGGTGGTGCCGGGAACGCGCCTTCGACATCGCGAACCTCATCGCCTTCCGCTTCGCGGGGACGTTCTACTGGGACGCCATCGCGGCGTGCCGCGAGAGCGGCATCCCGCTGATGATGACGCCGAGCATGCACGCGGCCTCCGACGAGGTGTGGGCGACCGAGGGACGCGAGTTGCTCGAGCACTGCCTCGCCGACGGCATCGGGACCTTCAACATCTACGAGAGCGGCTACATCACGCGGCTCGAGGAGCGCGGGTTCGCGAAGCTGCATCCGCCGCTGTGGGCGCTGGTGGAGGAGTTCCGGAGCCGTCCCGGCGGCTGACGGTCGCGGCTCCCGCGCCACCGCGCATCGTCCACCCGCGAAGGTTCCGAACGGCTCCTGCTCCGGGAAAAACGGTCGCGTGTCGACGACGCCCGGCTGCGCGCCACGCGCCGAGCGCCGAGCCCCGGGCCGATCCCGATCGGATGCCGTTGTCCGGATCGGCAGGACATCCGTCGTCCTGACAGTATGTCCGACATATTCAGGAATCGAGCCGCCGCGGCGTTCTCGCTCGTCGAGGTGGCCGTGGCCATCACCATCCTCGCCGGAACCGTCGTCGCCGCGGCGCTGGCGTTCCCGGCCGCCGTCACGGCGGAGCGGATGGCCCGCCAGCGCGTGATCGCCGCGACGAAGGTCCTCGACCTGATGGACCACTGGGGCCAGGGCGAGGGCCCGGAGTTCGACCGCAACGAGGAGGCCAAGGTCTACGGGCAGAGCACCTACGCGAACCGGCCGATGGACCTCGATCGCTACCTGAACCGCGCGCGTATCGGCCTGCTGCCGCTGCCGCCCCGCCTCGCGGCGCGGATCGATTCGCAGAACGACGAGATCCGCTCCATCGTCGACGCGGGCGGATCGATCTTCTACTGCGAGGCGCGACCGCTCGAGGTCGGATTCGACCAGCGCGGCATCGGACTCTGGGACTGGCGCAGCGACGGCATGGGCAGCGGCGACACGGGCGACGCCGATCGCCGAGTCGCGGCGGCGTCACTCACCCTGCTGTTCGCGGTGCGCGGCTACCCGCAGCAGAACGCCGTGCCGACGCACCCGAACCTGTCGTGGCCCTACGTGGAGATGCTCGCGGCGCCGCCGCGCGAGTACGAGTACCGGAACCACGTCGCGCGGGCCTGGCCGGGGACGGCCGAGTTCACCGCGGTGTGGGAGCATCTCGAGGCGACGCGTCCGACCATCGATCTCCAGCATCCCGGAAACGCGCCCGGGCTCGACACCGGGGGTCCGAACGTGCCCCCCCGGGGCGCGCCCGCGGCCGAGGTCGACGCGTACTACGCGGCGCTGACGGCGAACCGCGCGAAGAACACCCTGGCGATCGACGAGTACGTCCGGCTCGCCAAGGCTTTCGTCTCCGCCACGGGCATCCCCGTCGACGCCGACGGCGCCCCGCTCCCTCCGGATCCGCTGCCCGGCGCCGGCGCGAGGCTCGACGCCAACGACCCGAGCTGCTTCCCGCCGCCGGCGTGGGTCGTCGCGACGCGCGTGCTCGCCCATGCCGCCATGTACCGCACCAGCAGTCTCTGCGTGCCGTTGGCAGACGAGGCGCAGCGCGATGTCGCGACCATCGCCTACGAGTCCAGCGCGGCGTGGTCGATGCGCTACGCGGCCGCCGACCCGTACGACTGGGGCGCGCACCGGCCGCTGAACCGCGCCCTGTGCACGGACTTCCCGCTCCTCCAGTACGACCTGTCGGGCGAGCCGCGCATCGCGGCCAACGGCGACGCGTCGTGGCCGATCACGGCGCCCGTCCAGCCGCACGGGTACGGCGAGTCGCACTTCATGCTTTCCGACATCTTCCCGCTCGCGACGACCAGCACGCGCGCGCAGATCGACGACAACTGGGGGAACCCGCGCAACCTCACCCTGACCGCGCGCTTCGCGGCGGCGGAGCGCTGCCGGACGCTGATCTGCTGGTCGGTCGACTGGACGGCGTTCGAGGACTTCGAGTCCGCGCCGTCGGCGCCGATGGAGGCGACCCGGCATTTCCTCGACTCGAACGGCGAACGCGTCGCGATGGAAGGCGTCTCGCTGCCTCCCGAGCGCGACTACCTCTGGTCCGACGCCTCGCGCTCCGCCGTGTACGCGTGGGACCGGACGGCGGTCTGGGAGTACGACGACCTCGCCTACAAGCAGCGCTACCTCGGGGTGTGGGGCGCCGATCGCAACGGCAACGGGCGGTTCGACGTCGGTCCGCTGCCGGCCTCGGCGCGGATGCGCGCCACGACGCTCGCGCGCTTCGCCTTCTACGACCGCCGCATCTCGTCGACCTTCAAATGAGGATCCTACCCATGCGCGCGTCGGGTTTCACCATCATCGAGGCGCTCGTCGCGATCGCGCTCGGCATCGCCGTGTGCGGCGCCGCCTACGGGACCGCGCGCATGGCCGCGTCGTCGCTGACCGCGATCGACCGGCTGGCGGTGCAGAACCGGCTGCTGCTCGCCGGCGCCTCGGCCGCGCTGCACGAGCTCGATTCCTGGGCATCGCTGGACGACCCGCTGGATCCGTCGCGTCAGCCGCTGCGCACGGCGCCGGCCGGGGACGCGCGGCCCTTCGCCGCGATGGCGTTCGACTCGCCCGCGCGCTCGCTGGTCTTCGACCCGAGCCACCCGCGGTCGTGGTTCCGCTCCTGCCCCATCTTCACGGCGGCTCACGGTTTCGGCGACTACTCGATCCTCGCGCGCCTCGGCCATCCCGATCCCGCCCGGGAATGGTACCCGCGCATGATCGCCGACCTCGGCGCGACGCTCGGCTACTACGCGCTGCTCGACTACCTGCCGTCGAACACCTACTTCCACTACTACGGCGTGAACGGACTGACTCCGTGGGAAGTCAGGGAGACCCGCGTCACGCCGAAGGCCGGCGAGCTCACGCACAACAACAACATCGGCGGATACGCGGGGACGCCGCGCGATCTGTGGGCGATCAGCGCCGCCGCGGCGTTCACCGTGACGACCGAGCCTGGATACCGCGCCGGCGGGATCCATCGCCGCGTGCTCCGGGCCCGCAACCTCCTGACCGACGCCGACGGCAAGACGGTCATCGACCAGGGCACCCGCATGGCGATCCCGATCCCGCCGGCGGCGGAAGGCGGCCGCTTCTACACGATGGATGGCGGCGCGATCTCGGCGACGGCCGACCATCCGGTGGCGATGCCGGTCAAGCCGATGCATTGGCCGCGCCTCGAGGTCCGCGTCAGCCGGTTGATCGCCAGCGGGAGACGCGTGAACGCGGGCAAGGTGCTGCTCACGGACCCGATCACCGGCGAGGCGACCAAGATGTTCTTCACCGCCACCGCGACCACGCTGCGCGGTGCCCGTCGCAACCGAGGTCTCGATGAAACCGCTCCCTGACCGCTCACCGGGACGCTCGCGCAGGGGGTCCATCCTGATCATCGCCGCTGGGATCGCTGCGATCGTGGCGGCGCTGGCGCTCGCGTGCGTATCGCGGGTGCGCGCCGACGCCGAGGAGGTGCACGCCTTCCTGCAGGACGTGCAGTCGCGCGTGATGCTGACCGCCGCGCTGCAGTACGTCCAGGAGACGGCGCGCCTCGGCTGGGACGACCCGGCGCCGTCAGGCCGCTTCGCCGACGATTTCGAGCACGAGGAGGCGTTCGGGTGGATCGACGTCCGCGACGGCCAGGCGGGCCCGCGCCTGCGCGACGGCCGGTGGCCGGCGGGCATCGCGCTCTCCGATGGGCTCGGC
Organism: Planctomycetota bacterium; assembly: GCA_035627695.1. Lineage (GTDB taxonomy): Bacteria > Planctomycetota > UBA11346 > UBA11346 > UBA11346 > DASPLE01. The sequence continues at coordinate 42,545 of DASPLE010000019.1, read as the reverse complement.
AACGGCCCGGCTTTTCCGGCCGCCGGCGGCCGCGCGGCGCGGTGTCCGATGCATCCGCTCCGGCGTCCTCCGTTCGCGGTCAGGCCGGCCACGGTCGGCAACGCGATCAGGTCGGATGACCTGTCGCTCGCCTGGAAGGATCTGGTCGGTTACCAGCGCCCGGATCCGGAGCGCATCGGGACGTGGAGCGAGTTCATCGCCGGCGACCGCAGGCCGGATCCCGCGATGGAAGGCCGCGCGTGGTTCCGGGTGCGGCGCCACCGCATCGTCGCGACGGATTCAGATGACCCGACGACCTGGACCAGCCCCGCGCGCTTCCTGATCACCTGCGGCGCCGGCGCGAGCCTCGGCTACCGCGACTGGGACGAGGTCGTGGCCGATGGCGCCACGGCGATCTTCGGATCACGCGACGTCTTCGACGACATCCGCCGGCACGAGAGCATCCAGTGGTACGAGGCCGAGTGGAGCCCGGCCGTCGACGCCCACCGCTTCTACCGCCACATGTGGCAATCGTGCTACCGCATGACGAACATCGACGCCGTGTCCCGGCCGACGTACAACGGCTGGTACGGGTTCTCGCACTGGCAGGGCGGCACCTTCGCCTACATCCAGCGGATCTTCGCCGAACCGTCGGAGTGGTGACGCCCGCGCCGCGCCGGCGAGCCCCGGGCCGTCCGCGCGATGCGGCGGCCGGAGCGCGCACGTCCGACGCATGACGCGCGGTGCCGGGCGGCTCGACGACGACCCGCAGCGCGCCGACGGCCCGGCATGCACGCTTTCCGCGCAGCCGTCAGCCGGCCGCTCGAGAGCCGCGATATCGGCGTGGCACAGCCGACGCACCAGTGGATCGGGCCCTCGAGCGCGACGTCGGCGGCGTCCCCACGGATATATGTCGGACAAATAAAAAGTTGACAGTCCGCGTGCGGGCGCACGCTCGACGGCGCTGGATACCGTCGCCATGACCTTGCCACGCTCGCCGACACCACGCGCTACGAGACGATCCATCCGAGTTCCGCAAAGGCCGCACTGATCGTCAGACGAATCGCACCGCCGCGTCGCCGATCGCCGGCAACCGCCGCGGGTCGCGGTCGTACCAGAAGCACGCCTGTGGGCGCGCCGCAAGGTCGGCACGATGGCACGCGAAACCGGATCTGCCGGCGCTTCGGCGCCTGCAGTTCTCAGCATCCAGGAGTCACCCATGTCGAGGACGTTGCTCACGGCGATCGCGATGGTCGTCGCTGCGACCGCGCAGGCGCAGGAGATCAAGCCGTACCTGGACCTCGAGACCGAGGCCGACATCAGGCGGTGGCAGTGCAAGCACGACAACGCCTACTTCAAGGAGAAGCCTCCTTTCAGGCCCGAGTTCAGCGATGAGCACGCGACATCGGGCGCCAAGAGCCTGAAGATCTCGACCGACGAGTACCTGTCGGTCACCTGTTCGCCGCCCGCCGACTGGTCGGGGTACCAGTCGATGGAGATCGACGCCTTCGTCGAAGGCGATGCGACCGTGAACGGCTCGTTGCTGATCAGCGACCGCGACTGGGAAGCGAACCGCACCTACTGGAACCGCCACAACGGCACCTTCATCCTGGTCCCGGGGCGCAACGTCATCTCGATCCCGGTCGACGGGCTCTACCGCGGCGAGGCCGGCAGCCGCAACAACGATCTCAAGCACAACATCGTCCCGTCCCAGATCGTGCGCTTCGACATCGGCTTCGCGAGCAAGGCCCCCGGCGCGATCTACCTCGACTCGATGCGCCTCGTGCGCGAGGCGACGCCGGAGGGCATCCTCGCGTTCGATCTCGGCCCCGAGAGCCAGGCGACGTTCCCCGGGTTCACGCCGATCACCTGGAATACCGTGCACGGGCAGGGCGGCGCCAAGGCGGGACTGAAGCGCGCCTGCGGCAGCGCCAACCGCGCGCGCGACGACACATTCCCGACACGCCTCTATCAGGACTGGGTGTGGTTCGAGGAGAGCGCGAACGAGTTCATCGCCGACGTCCCCGAGGGCCCGCTCAACGTGTGGATGGTCTTCGCCGATTGCGGCTACTGGGGCGGCGAGCAGGCGAAGTTCACCAAGCGCACGATCCTCGCCAACGGCGCGGCGGTGGCCGTCGAGGATCGCGGTCCAGCGGGGCGCCACGACTCGCTCCACCGGTTCGAGGCGATCGAGCCGCGCCCGGGCGACGACCTGTGGGACCTCTACGTCGGGGAGCTGTTCGCCCCGGCGACGTTCCGCACCGAGGGCGTCGGCGGACGGCTGCGCCTGCGCGTGGAGACCGACGCGCCGTGGAGCAGCAATGTCGCCGCCATCGTCATCTACCCCGACGCGAAGAAGGCCGAGGCCGAGCGCTGGGTGGCCTCCGTCGCCGAGCGCAATCGCCGCGAGTTCGCGAACCGCGCCGTCTACCAGGGCGCGCCCGCGCCGGCGCAGGAGGCCGCCGACGCGCAGGAGCTCGCCATCGGCTACCCGACGATGGATCGCAATCTCTCCCTGCTCGACGACGTCGGCGATCCATCGGGGTCGATGCGGCGCACGGGTGCCAGGGGCCAGCGCCTCGCGTTCACGTTCGCCGTCCGGCCGGGCGCCGACCTCGGCGCGGTCGGCGTCGTCGCGTCGGACCTCACCGCAGGAGCGGCGACCATCCCGGCGTCGGCGGTCGAGATCGCGTACGTGCACCACCTCACCAGGCGCTCGGGCGGCGGCATCGGCTACGTGATCGCGCCGTCGAACGTGCGTCCGCTCGCGGGCTCCGGGCTCGGATTGCCGAAGGGGCTGACGCGCCAGTTCTGGATCACCGTCGCGGTACCGGAGGATGCGGCGCCGGGCACCTACGCCGGCGGGGTCACGCTGACCGCCGGCGCGATCTCCCGGACGCTGCCGCTGAGCGTCGAGGTGCTCGATCTCGCGCTCGACGAGCCGGACTTCAACGTCGGCTTCTTCGACGTCTGGGCGCCGACCGGAACCCCCGAGGAACGCGCCGCGTCGATGCGCAGCGCCCTGCTGCTGATGAAGCGCAACGGCATGAACACCATGACCGGCGGTCCGAACATCCCGTTCACCGGCCTCGACGAGTCCGGCCGGCCGAAGCTCGACTTCTCCGCCTGCGACCAGTTCTTCGCCGTGCTCAAGGAATGCGGGTACACCCGGCCGATCTACACGTACGGCGGCCCGGCGATGGTCACGGGTCTGCACGGTTCGCACCGGATCGGCAAGGAAGGGCGCGCGTGGGCCGAGAAGACCGGGAAGCCCTTCAACGAGCTGCTGGCGCTGGTGTGGACCGCGGTGAAGGAGCACGGCGAGAGCCAGGGCTGGCCGCCGTTGAACTACGGCATGCTCGACGAGCCGCGCGTGCTCGACGACGCGCGGCAGAGCCTCGAGCTGCACCGCGCCTACCGCGACGCGGTCCCGTTCCTGCGCACCGGCGGATACTACTCGATCCACTGGGACGACGACCCGGTCAACCTGGCCATCCAGGACATCTTCGCGACGATGCACTGGTCGGGCCTGAACGTGCACACGCAGGTCGACCTCGACAAGGCGCGCGAGCTGGGCCGCGAGATCCACATCTACAACCAGGGCTACGACCGCTTCAGCTTCGGCGCCTACCAGTTCGCCGAGATGCGGAAGGGCGTGAAGGGTCGCATCCAATGGCACGCCAACGCCCTGCACGGCTACCAGTTCTTCGACCTCGACGGCCGCGAGCCGGACACGGCAGCGATGATGTGGGGACGCGCCGGCGCGATCCCGACGATGGTCCTGGTCCGCGCCAACGAGGGCATGGGCGACTTCCGCTTCGCGACGACGCTGATGAACCTCGCCGAGGCGAGGAAGGATTCGCCGGCGTCCGAGGCGGCGTTGGCGTTCCTCGATGGGATCTCGCGGCAGATCCCGATCGGCGAGCGCCTGGCGCCGAAGGAGTACATCGGCGACGAGGCGTTCCGCCTCGAATGCATCCGCCACATCAAGGCGATCCTCGCGAGGTAGCGTCTCAGCGCGCGGCACTCGAATGCAGCTCGAGATCCCTGCGGTGCGCGCGGGTCGAGCTCGATCAGGGCGACAGCGGCGACGCGACGTGATGGCGCGCGGTGCTGAGCAGCAGGTCGAGCACGATCCCGCCGACACGCTCGAAGAGGGCGAGGCCCGGGCGCGGGTCGACGATGCGATCCAGAACCTGCCCGAACGACTCAGCGAAGCGATCGTGCTGTTCTATCTCGGCGAGACGCCCAGGACGACATCGCGCGCTTCCTCGACGTGCCATTGCGCACCGTGCTGCGGCAGACGCCGCAACGTTCGACCAGGTCCTATTCCGACGGCAGACGGGTGTCGGGCGGGTACCTGCCCGACCGGATGTCGTCGACCAGGAGGTCGCGCAGGGAGCGCTGCTTGCCGGGTATGTGCGCGGAGACCATCTGTTGTCTATCATACGCGCAGGAAGTCCCTTCCCATCACCGACCTTGTAGGCAAAAGAGCCAAGTCGCACCGCACGATGCCGTGGACGCCGGCTGGTCGGCGCCGCGTCGGCGCGGATCGATCAGGTTGGCTCGTCGGTGACCCGTGGCGCCGACGCGGCCTGCTCGTCGAGCGACTGCCGGTAGCGCACGCAGCCGCGCATGAACTGCGGCCAGTCCGGCACGCTCGGCTGGGGATCGCTGCGCTCCGGCAGCAGGCCCCAGAGCGCCGGATGATGCCAGCAGAGATCCTGGCCGTCGCTGTCGCGATGGGCGCGGATCCCGGCGCGCAGGCGGCGCACCTCGGCGATCAGCGCCTCGCGATCCTTGCCGGCGAGATCCTCATCCATCGCCACTCCTCCCGCACCGCGGTTGCCAACGGATGAGGACGCGGGGCGACCCGCGGGCAAGAGCTGCGTGCCGGTCGCTGTACGCGGCGCGCGATTGCACGCGCGCCGCGCCGCCGCAGCCTCGCCGCGCCCATGCGCATCGACGCTTCCAACCTGCTCGTCATCGTCCTGATCTCCAGCCGGCGCGTGTCGGCGACCATCGCCTGGCTGCATCCGGACCAGGGCGAGAAGGTCGTCGCGCACAAGGCGATCGATTGCCACTGGCAATCGTTGACCGACCGCGGCCGCAATCAGGTGGTCGCCGACGCGGTGCAGCTCGCCAGCGACTCCGCCGGCGTGCAGGCGCTGTCGGCGTACATCGCCATGGCCGACCATTCGCTGGCATCGACGGTGGCGATCGGCATCGCCGACCTCGGCCAGGACATGCCGCTGACGCAATCGGATCGCGACCAGGCGCTGCTGCGCGCGCGTCACCAGGCGATCGGCGACGACCGCGAGCTGGTGCACGCGCTGCCGGTGCTGTGGACCGTGCGCAGCCGCCAGGGCGAACGCGAGGTGCCCGATCCGATCGGCGAGCGCGGCAGCCGGCTGACGGTGCACGCGCTGCTGATCACGGCGCGCAAGGGTTACCGCGACGAGCTCGCGCGGCTGCTCGACGGCTGCGGCCTGCATCTCGACGGGGTGATCGCGCCGCCGTTGGCGCTGTGGCATGGCATCTCCGGCAAGCTGGCGAAGCGCGGCAACGCGCTGGTGGTGGACGTCGGCGCGCGCCACACGTCGATCATCGTCCACCGCCGTGGCCGGCTGTGGTTCCTGCAATCCTATCCGTTCGGCGGCGACACGCTGACCGCCCGCCTGGCCGACGAGCTCAAGATCCCGCCGGACCACGCCGAGGATCTCAAGTTCGAGCTCGACATCGGCGCGCAGGGCAGCGGCGCCGGCGATCTCGAAGGTCAGCAGTACCTGTGGCGCGACGTGCAGGAACGCCACCGCCTGATGGGCCCGGCGGCGCGGGTCTGCGCCACCGCGCTGCGCGAATTCTTCGCCGCGCGGGTCAAGGAGTTGCGCGCGCAGGAGCTGATCGCGCAGAGCGGCCAGGTGCACCTGGTCGGCCGCGGCGCGGCGCTCGGCGGGATGGCCAGCTTCCTGCGCGAGATATTCGATCTGCCGGTGGTCCTGGGCACCGGCGCGCGCGACCGCGAGCCGAGCGCGGAGCTGGTCGATCTGCTGATCTCCGGCGTGGTCCGCGCGGCCGCCGACGAGCGGCGCGGCGAACTCGCGGAGCGGGGATCGGGGATGCGCCACGCGGTGGGCAACGCGTGGGGCTGGCTGGTGCGCTCGCTGGAGTGACGTCGGCTCGAGGCTCGAGGCTCGAGGCTCGAGGCTCGAAGCGCGAAGCTCGAAGCTCGAAGCTCGAAGCTCGAAGCGCGAAGCTCGAAGCGCCTGGTCGAAACATCGGATCCTCGACGTTGAGCCCATATCGCGTCGATCGACGCCGCCGGTCCGTAACCAACTGAACAGTTGGAATGGTGCCGATGCCGGCTCGCGTTGCCGCCCGCACCCGCTGTCGACCATCCGCATCATGACCGCAGCCCCCATGCCGGCCCCGAGCTACAACTCCTTCTTCTCGCCGCTGCAGACCCGGCAGATCCCCAGGGAGCACCCGCGGCTGTTCGGGTCGAGAGCGCGGCTGCAGCAGCTGGCCCGCGAACGCCCTGACGCGTGGCGCCGGACGAAGGCGATCGCGGCCACGCCGCTGACGCCCGGCGTCGATCAGGGCGACACGTCGGTCGACTTCGGCGCGCAGGTCAGCGTCCACTGCAAGATGTGGTCGTTGGCGCTGGTCGCGGCGGTCGACGAGGACCGCGCCGCGGCGCGCGAGGCGATCGGCATGGCGTTCACCCACTTCATCGATCGGCCGGTGCAGGTCGGGCACGTGACCTTCGGCGGCGACGTCGGCGAGTGCGCGATGGTCTACGACCTCTGCCACGAGCACTGGACGAGCGCCGAGCGCCAGCGCTTCGTCGACTACCTGTTCGAGTGCCGCGACAAGAACGTCGACGAGGAGCCGAGCCCGTTCCACGACGGCTGGTGGGGCTACAAGAACTGGGGCCTGGTCCTGGGCATGCTCGCGGTGATGTACGAGACCGGCGAGCGCGAGCCGTTCATGCTCCAGGGCATCGATCGCGAATTCCGGCTGAACGCCGCGGAATGCCTGCGCCTCGCCGGCGACGGCGGCGGCTACAGCGAAGGCTACTACGTCAACTACTACATCTACGAATGGCTGCTGGCGTGCGAGGCGATGCGCCACTGCACGGGCGCCGACTGGTACCTCGAGGTTCCGGAGTTCTACAAGAACCGCGCGGTGACGATGATGTTCGAGCACTGGCCGACGCTGCGCGAGCGCGGCTCGCGCCGGTCGATCTGCGTCGGCGACGGCCGCGGGCGCTTCTTCAAGGTCGAGCGCGACAAGCAGCTCGCGGCGATGCGCATCCTGGTCGACCGCTTCCGCGACGACGCCGACCACCAGGCCGTGGCCGCGCACCTGGCGACGACGCCGCGCATGGGCGCGGACGAGAACGCGTACCGCGAGGTGCTCTTCGGCGATCCGACGGTCGCGAAGGGCGACCTCGCGCGCTTCCGGCGCTCGCACGTCAGCCCCGGTCCGGGCTTCGCCTACGCGCGCAGCGATTGGACGGAGGCGGCGACGCACCTGTTCTTCAAGTGCGGCAAGCGCGTCACGTCGCACCAGCACCTCGACGTCGGGCATTTCTTCATCTTCCGCCACGAGGAGCTGGCGGGCGAAGGCGGCCACTACTGCGACTTCGGCGGCGCCGAGGGCACCCACGACGCGAACTACTACATGCGGTCGATCGCGCACAACACGGTCCTGGTGCACGATCCGTCCGAGACCTGGTCCTACATCCGCGCCGCCGCCGGCACGCTCGCGAACGACGGCGGTCAGCGCTATCCGTGGCCGAACACCGCGTTCCGCCACAACGGCGATGCCGGCGACGCGGACACCTGGCGCCGCCATCCGGAGCTCGGCGACGTCGGTCGCCTGACCGCGTTCTCGGACGCCGGCGCGTGGGTCTACATGGCCGGCGACGCGACCAAGGCCTACGCCGCGAGCAAGCTGAAGCTGTTCACGCGCCAGATCGTCTTCCTGCGTCCGGGCACGATCGTGATCCTCGACCGCGTGACGTCGACGCGGCCCGAGTTCAGGAAGTCGTGGGTGCTGCACGCGGCAAAGCCGCCGACGCGCCTGGGCGAGGATCTCGTGGTGACGCACGGCACGGGCCGTCTGTTCGTGCAGACCGTGCTGCCGCTGGAGGCGCAGACCCGTCTGAACCAGGGCGACGATCTCTATCGCGTCGGCGACCGCGCGTACCCGCCGCGGCAGAAATACGGTCCGGAGTGCGAATGCCGCATCGAGATCTCGCCGACGACGCCGGCCACCGCCGAGGTCTTCCTGCACGTGCTCACCGCGACGGAGGCGGACGTCGCGAGCGTGCCGCGCGCGTCGGTCGCGGTCGATGGCGCGCGCATCGCGCTGACGATCGGCGATGCCGAGCTCGTGCTGCACGCCGATCGCGACGGCGGGATGATCCGCGTCGGCGCGCAGAAGGGCGAGCTCGGTGCGGGATTACCGACGACGCGGCGCTGAAGGCGGCTGCCGCGACGCCGGCACGGGTGTCGGTCGCATCCATGCCGTGTCCGGGCGACGCCGCGCGGCGCGCGCGACGGATCGCGCGCACCCCGGCCCGCGGCGCGAGGTCTTCTCCATCCGCCGGGCGCTCCTCTACTACGCGCATGCCGACCGCCCGACCAGCCGATGACGCGCCCGTGCGCCTGCCGCACCCGCATCCCTTCGACCCCGCGTACGGCTATGGCCTCGCCGCGCTGCGCGCCATCGCGCCGCCGGACGAGGTCGCCGGCTTCGCCCCGTTCTGGAGGGGGACGTACGAGGCCTGCCTCGCGACACCGCTGCGGCTGGAGGTCGGCGAGCCGTTGCCGATCGACGGCGACCGCATCTGCCGCATCGTGCGCTTCGACACGTTCGCTGGTCATCGCATCGGCGCATGGTGGACCATGCCCGCCGATGGCGTGGTCGAGGCCGGTGTCGTCGCCGGGCACGGCTACGGCGGCCGCTCCGGCCCCGGTGGCGATTGGGCGCCGCCGCGCGCCGCCGAGATCGCGCCGTGCGCGCCGGGCTTCGACCTGTCCGCCGCCGCCGACCTGCCCGCGACGTCGGACCGCCACGTCGTGCACGGCATCGCGTCGCGCGACACCTACCTGATCCGCGCCTGCGTCGCCGCGACCTGGTCGGCGGCGAGCGCCCTGCTGGCCCTGGCGCCGGACGTCGGCAGAAGCCTGTGGTACGCCGGCGGGAGCTTCGGCGGCGGCCTCGGCGCGCTGGCGCTGCCGTGGGACGCGCGCTTCGCCCGCGCGTGCCTGATCGTGCCGACCTTCGGCCATCATCCGCTGCGCCTGCGCTGCCCGTGCGTCGGCAGCGGCGAGTCGGTCCGCCGTCACGCCGCCGCGCATCCCGAGGTGGTCGACGTCCTCGCCTATTACGACGCCGCCGTCGCCGCGCGCCGCATCGCGATCCCCACCGTGGTCGTGCCGGCGCGCTTCGATCCCGCGGTGCCGCCGCCCGGCCAGTTCGCCGTCGCCAACGCCATCGCCGGCGCGCGCGTCGTGCCCATCACCGCCGGCCACCACGACAATCCGGACGAGGTCGCCGATCAACGCGCGGTGCGCGCGGCATTGACCGCGTTGGCGGCATCGGGCTGAACGCGTGCGCCGGTGTCGGCGTTTCCGCCGACCCGGCATCAGCTGGACCTTCGCGGCGGCCTGCCACCGCCGCTGAGCCGGGCTACTCGTCGCGCCAGGAGCCCGGCTCGACCTGCTCCTTGATGAGATCGACGATCTCGTCGCCGCGCGTGTCCGAGTCGACCTCGTCCGCGTCGTCGCCGGGGAAGAAGCAGACGATGCCGCTGCGTCCGCCGTCCGCGGTCATCGCCAGCTCGGGCCCGGGGAAATGCGGGGTGCCCATGGTCAGGCCGCTGATGTCGTAGAGCCGCACGGTCTTGGGCAGGTCCTGCGGCTGGTCGGTGAAGAACAGCGCGCCGTGCAGGCGCACCACCTGGCAGCCCGCCTGGCGCGAGACCCAGGCGATGACGTTGCCCAGGCTCATGTCCTTCGCCTGCAGGGTGATGGTCTGGTCGCGCGCGGCGAGGCCGGGGTCGCAGACCACGTTGACGCCCGCGACCGCGCCGATGAAGGCGACGACCTCGGACAGCGGCTCATCGACGAAGTCCACGGTGATGCGGCCCCGTTCGAGCGCGGCGAGGCGTCGGTCGACCGGTTCCTCCGCCGGCGCCGAGATCACCAGGTGGTTGCCGAAGCGGGCGATGCGGTTGCCGCCATCGGCGGCGGACGCGAGGCCGGCGCAGCAGGCGAGGCCGAGGACGATGAGGCGCATGCGAGGGCTCCTGGATCGGGATGGCGCCGCCCAGTGTGGCGACGGGGGTCGCCGCCGACAGGCGGGTTTCCCCGCCATGACGACCACGCGGGCGACGCCCTGATAATGCCGCGAACCCGACAGGGTCGCCGTCCCCGCCGATTGCCCCCGGGACGAGGCCCCGAGGATGCCCGCCCGATGCGCAACAGCTTCTTCCCCATCGTCATGACCCTGATCATCGCCGCCGCCGCGGCGGCGCTCATCCCGCGCGCCAGCAGCGCCGGGCGCGAGGGTCCGCTGATCAACTCGGGCATGTTCCGCCTGCCCGCCGACGGACGCATCCGGGTCGCGACGCAGGAGGGGATGGCGATCGATAACACCGTCGCGGTCGAGCACGAGCGCGACACCCGCGTCGGGCTCGAGCCGGACCCGTGGGACTGCGTCGCCGTGGTCGGCGAGGACCGCGCGCCGTCGACCAAGGCGCTGATCCAGGCGCTGGCCGAGGACCTGACCGCGCGCGGCACCCTGGTCGTGGTCAATGCCCGCGCCGAGCACGAGCAGGCGCCGGCGTTGGCGATCCCGGTCGACCGCATCCTGCGCATCACGACCGTTTCCGCGCAGCCGCTGCCCGCCGTTCCCGGCGAGCCGTACGAGTTCACCCTGCGCGTCCGCCACCACGCGGCGCGCCTGCCCGACGATCATCCCGCAGCCGCGCTGCAGTGGGCCGGCGGCGCGCGCGACCTGACCGTCACCGTCGCCCATCGCAGCCGCGCCACCGGCACGGGGGATCGCGCCTGGGGTCCGTGGTGGGCGGCGATCGGCCGGTCGCTGGCGAGCGACGTCATCGCCGCGGTCGAACCCGCGACCGTGCCCGGCGCGCCGCTGCCGGTCGACTGGACCCACCGCCGTCCGCGCTGGCCCGACCGGCTGACCGATCCGCCGACGGATCCGGTGCTGCGCTGGCACGCCGCGTTCGAGCACGACCTCGTCCGCGGGTGGACCGGGCGCATCGACGGCACGACGACCCTGGCCAAGAACGGCGAGCGGATATCGGCGTTCGCGCCGATCGAGAAGCGCCTCGGATCCGGCGAGTGGGAGGAGACCTCGGTCGAAGGTTCGGCGCTGCGCACCTGGCAGAAGACCAAGGACGACCACGTGCTGCAGGTCGCGGCGCGCGACACCGGCAACGGCTGGGACCTGTCGTGCTGGCAGGAATGGCGCGAGCCGGCGGGCGTGCACGACGAGTGGATCGACGCCGCGACCGCCGGTGACGCGCTGGCGCGCGATCGGCTGCGGCGCCATCTGGCGTCGCAGGCGCTGCCGCCCGATCAGCAGGATGCCGCGCGCGCGCTCATCGCGACCGATGCCGACGCGGCCGAGGATACGATGCTGGCGCGGTCCACGGCAGGGGCCGAGCACCTGCCGCGCTGGATGGTGCTCGAGCGCGGCAAGCCGCAGTCGGCGCCGATCCGGCCGCTGCGCCTGATGGCGGCGGGCGCGCGCGTCGTCTGGCTGGTCACGCCACTGCGCCCCGACCAGCGGCTCGCCCCCGGTTCCGCGGTCGGGCAGGTCGCGCCGGGCGTCGCCCTGATCACCGGGTCGGCGACCGAGCTCGTCGTCCAGGGGGATGTCGACGCCGCGGTCGCCGATCGCCTGCGTTCCGCCATCGACGCGACCGGCGGTCCGGCGCAGACCCTGCTCACCTCGGCCGGCGCGACCGTCGCCATCCCGCTGCCAGACGGCCGCATCGAAGCGACGTGCGCCGACGGCCGCATGACGCTGACCTGGAAGTGACCGGCCCATGAAGTCCGCGCGCACCCGCCCCGAGATCCTCGCCCCCGCCGGGGCGCCCGACTGCCTGCCCGCCGCGGTCGCCGGCGGCGCCGACGCGGTATTCCTGGGCCTGCGCCACTTCAACGCGCGCGGCCGCGCCGAGAACTTCCGCAAGGCGGATCTCGGTCGGCACGTCGCCTACCTGCATCGCCACGGCCTGAAGGCCTACCTGGTGATGAACACGCTGCTGCACGACGACGAGTACGCGAAGGCGTTCGAGCTGGCGGGCTGCGCCGACGACGCCGGCATCGACGCGGTGATCATCCAGGACATCGGGCTGTGGCGCGCGCTGGCGCGCGAGTTCCCGCGCCTCAAGCGCCACGCCTCGACGCAGATGACGGTCCACGACCCCGCGCAGGTCGCGGTGCTCGCCAAGCTCGGCGCCGAGCGCGTCATCCTGGCGCGCGAGCTGAACCTCGCCGAGGTGCGCGCGTGCACCGTCGAGGCGGCGAAGCACGGCGTCGAGACCGAGCACTTCGTCCACGGCGCGCTGTGCTACGCCTACAGCGGCCAGTGCCTGATGTCGAACTTCGCCGGCTGCCGCTCGGCGAACCGCGGCACCTGCGCCCAGAACTGCCGCTTCGACTACGAGGTCGATGGCCGCGCGACCGCCGAGACCGAGATCAGCATGAAGGATCTCGCGCTGGTCGGGCGCGTGGGCGATCTCGCCGAGGCCGGCGTGGTCTCGCTCAAGATCGAAGGCCGCCTCAAGGGGCCCGACTACGTCTACACCGTCAGCAAGGTCTACCGCGCCGCCGCCGACGCCTGGGTCGAGGGCCGGCGCTTCGCGCTGGACGAGGCCAAGGCGATGCTGCGCGGCGTGTTCGCGCGCACGCACACCGCGGCGCCGCTCGAGGGCGACTACTCGGCCGCGTCGCGGCTGCACCGCTGGGCGCCCGAACGCGACGCCGAGCCGGACGCGCGCCTGGTCTCGCTCGATCGCGCGCGCGGCCGCGCCGAGGTCGCCTGCGCCCGCGCCCCGCGTGCCGGACAGGGCTACGCCTTCACGCACGGGCAGTGGAACGGCGGCTTCCTGGTCATCGCCGTCGATCCCGCCGGCGCGGGACGCTGGCGCTGCAAGGTGCGCGTGCCCGAGCGCGGGCCGCGCCTGCCCGACAACCTGCCGTTGTTCCTCAACGCCGACCACGAGCGCAAGCGCGAGACCACCGAGGCCATGGCGCGCGTGCCGCTCGACGATGCCGGCGAGGGCATCGACGTGTCGCTGACCGTGACCGGCGCGATCGGCGCGGCGCTCTGCGTGACCGGGCGCGCCGCCGATGGCCGCGTCGCCGACGCGGCGAGCGTGCAGCCGCTGCAGGCCGCGCGCAGCGCGCCGCTCGATGCTGGGACGCTCGCGGAGAAGCTCGGCGCGCTCGGCGGCACGCCGTTCCGCCTCGCGCGTTGCGAGGTGCGCATCGTCGGCGACACCTTCCTGCCGGCCGCCGAGCTCAAGCAGGTGCGGCGCCAGCTGGTCGACGCGCTGATCGCGCAGCCGGTCCCGGACGTGGTGCCGGCCACGGCGGCGCATCGCCTGCCGCCCGAGCCGGGCGTGCCGCGGCGCACGCAGGCGGCGTTGTGGGTGGCGGTGAACTCGACGGACGCGGCGCGCTCCGCTCTGGCCGCCGGCGCCGCGCAGGCGTGGCTCGACGACGCGACGCTCGATCTGTGGTCGAAGCAGTCGCCGGCCATCGCGCGCGATGGCATCGCCGAGGGCGCGCTGTGGCTGCGCCACGCCGCGACCGCGCGCACCAGCCCGCACCTCGCGGCGATCGGGCTGCCGGTGGTCGCGGGCCAGCTGGGCGCGCTGGCGGCGGCCCGCGCGGCGGGGCTGCGCGTGGCGGCCGACCATCCGTGCAACGTGTTCTCGACCGAGACGCTGTCCGCGCTGGCCGAGCTCGGCGCCGAGGCGGCGGTGATGAGCCTCGAATGCTCGAGCCGCGAGGTCGCGCGGCTCGCCGCGCGCTGCGGCGAGGGGGCGTGGCCGGCGCTCGCGCTGGTCGCGCATGGCCGCGTGCCGGCGATGCTCACGCGCCAGGACCACGGCATCGCCATCGGGGCGACCCGCGCGATGCGCGCGGTCGAGAAGGACGGCGGGCTGCCGTACGACCTGCAGCGCAGGGCCGGAGGCGACACCGTGGTCTGGGAGGGCCGTCGCCTCTGCTGCGCCGAGCAGGTCGCCGACACCGCGACGCTGGTCGACGCGTGGGTGCTCGAGCTGAACGATCTCGCCCCCGACGCCGTGGCCGAGGTCGTCGCGCTGTACCTGCGCCTGCGCGATGGGACGATCAGCGCCGACGAGCTGTCCGCCGCCGCCGCGCGGCACGCGCCGAACGGCATCTTCCCCGGCCATCTCCACCAGGGCAGCCGTGAGCTGGACCTGGTGCTCGAGCGGCAGGGCTGACGCGCCGGACGTTGCGGGCCGATCAGCCGTCGCTTCGGGAGCGCCGCGTCGCGCCGCTGGCGCTTGGGTGGTATCCTGAGGAGTGCTCCGCATCTCCGCGTTCCCGCTTTTCCCGAGGATCGGCTGCCTGCTCGTCGTGGCCCTCGCGGTGGGCGGCGGTCGTCTCGACGCGGCCGTCGTCACGTGGGATGGCGGCGGCGCGGATACGAACTGGAGCACCGTCCTCAACTGGTCGACCGACGCTGTCCCGACCACGGCGGACAACGTGGTCTTCGACGCGACCAGCACCAAGAACTGCACGATCAATGTCGCCGCGGGCATCGACGTCGTCGGCATCTCGATCGGCGCCGGCTACACCGGCGGGCTCGGGGCCACGATCACGCAAGCGCCCGGTGTACGCATCCGCATCGGCACCGGCGGCTGGACCCAGGCGAAAGGCATCTTCGCGGGCGGCAACAGCGCGATCGTCTGCGAGGGCGCGTTCACCGTCAGCGACGGCACCTTCACCTCGACGTCGGCGACGCTCAACGTCATCGGCGCCTTCACCACCGCTGCCGGCACCTTCGCCGACAACTCCGGTACCGTCGCCCTGAAGAACAGCGCGGCGCAGACCCTCGCCTGCGCCGATGGCTTCAACAACCTGGCCATCGACAGCGGCCTCGTCGCGTACTGGCCGTTGGATGGCAACGCGCTCGACGCGTCCGGCAGCGGGCACCACGGCACGCCGACCAGCGCCGCGTACGCCGGATCCGCGGCGTCGACCAGCTTCGCCAACACCGACTCGCTCGACTTCGACGGCGCCACGTCGCGCTTCGACGCCACGTCGCCGATCCGGCGCAGGATCAACTCGTGGACGATCTCCGCCTGGATCCATCCGCAGGCGCTGCCGCAGGCCGAGGGGGTCATCCTGAATATCGGCGACGAGAACACCGGCGTCGCCCTCGTGGTCGGCGGCCCGGGCGGCGGCTCCAACCTGCATTGCCTGAAGAACATGGTCGCGTGGGAGGACTCGACCTACGTCTTCCCGGCGACGAACGCCTGGTACCACGTCGTCCTCGTCAGCGAGCCGGACAGCGACAGCCTGATCTACGTCGACGGCGTCTTGATCAGGGCGGTCAACTTCGGCAATCCCATCCTGCCGCTCGACCGGGTCCAGATCGGCTACCAGGATCGCGGCGGCGGCGTCGGCTGGCGCTGGTTCGATGGGCGGGTCGACGACGCGCGCATCTACGACCGCGCGATCACCGCGGATGAAGTCGCGACGCTGGCGGCGGGCGGGCGGCCGGTGGGCGGTCCGGCGCGGACGCTCGCCGCGCCGCTCGATGTCGACGGCGACCTGACGCTGCTCGGCGACCTGACGACGACGACGCACGCGATCGCCCTCGCCGGCGCGTGGAACAACCTCGCCGGCGTGTTCACGCCCGGATCCGCGACGGTCACGCTCGACGGCGCCACGGCGACGACCAAGGACCTGCGCACGCGGTCGCAGGCGTTCAACGACCTGGTCGTGGCCAGCGCCGACGGCCTGCGCACCTGGTCGGTGCAGGACTCGCTCTCCGTCGGCGACGATCTGACCGTCAGCAACGGCCTGCTCGCGTGCGGCAGCGGCGAGGTCGCGGTCGGCGGGGACTTCCTGCTGTCGGGCGGCACCTGCACCGCGACCAGCGGCATCATGTCGTTCAGCGGTTCGTTCACCCGCTCGGGCGGGACCTGGAGCCACAATTCCGGCACCGTCGCCTTCCGACCGACCGCCAACCAGGTCGTGACCAACGCGCAGGCCTTCAACCACGTGGTGCTGAACAGCGGGATGGTCGGGTACTGGCCATGCGATGAAGGCGTTGGCGGGACGACCGCCGACCTGTCCGGGAGCGGCCGGCCAGCGGCGCTGAACACGGCGGGCTGGAGCGCAGCGGTGGCGACCTCGCCGGGACCCGGCGGCGTGAATCCGGCGTGCCTCGACCTCGACGGCACGGATAGCGTCGAGACCGCCGAACTCGACGCGAGCCGCCTCGCCGGCAACGCCGTGACGATCAGCGCCTGGGTGCGGCACCGCGCGGTGCCGGTCGCCGGCATCCAACGCTACGTCACGATCGGCAACGAGGTCGCGGTGCTGCGTAGCCAGGGCGGCGACTACCACTTCTACAGCATCCTCAGCGGCACCGTTCGTTCGATCACGCATCCGGTGACGGACACGGGATGGCACCTGATCACCGGCACCTGGAACGGCACGACCCAATGCCTGTTCATCGACGGCGCGTTGGTCGGCGCCGAGACTCCGCCCGGGTCGCTGCCGACGGCCGGGATCATGCAGTTCGGCTCCGCGGGCGAGCCGTTCGACGGCTTCATCGACGACGTGCGGGTCTATGATCGGGCGCTGTCGCCCGCCGAGATCAGCGCGCTGGCGATCGGCGGCATGCCCGGTGTCGCCACGGTCGCGCTCAGCCAAGGCGGCGCGCTGACCATCTCCGGGGATCTGCGTCTGGTGTCCGGGACCCTGGCGGCGAACGGCTTCGATCTCGCGCTGGCCGGATCGTGGTTCAACCACGGCGGCATCTACGCGCCGGGGACGCGGAAGGTCTCGCTGACCGGGACCACGGCCCAGGTCATCCTGTCGGGCTGCCAGCGGTTCCACGACCTCGACGTCACGGGCAGTGGCACCTGGACGCTGCAGGACCGGCTCAACGTCGCGGGCACGCTCACCGTGAGCGGCGCCGGCGCCATCGATGTCTCGACGACGAACCACGTCATCCACGCCGCGAACATCGCCCAGGGCGCCGGCGACATCGTCGAGCGCGCGGGGACCATCGTCATCGATCCGGTGGCCGCCGGCGCGGTCACCGCGACGTCCGCGCTGCACGACCTGCGCATCGAGAGCCCGATCGGAACCGGCCTGGTCGGCTACTGGAAGTTCGATGAGGGCTTCGGCAACGTGGCGCGCGATTCGTCGGCGCAGGCGAATCCGGGCGCGCTGAGCGGCGTCGCGTCCTGGTCGACGGAGGCGGCCGCGACCGACCATGACAATCCGCGATCGATGCGCTTCGACGGCGGCTCGGGGTCGGTGATCGCGCAGGACATCCCGGCCTACGGCATCACCGGCGACATCACCATCGCCGCCTGGGTCAAGCGCGACGGCACCGCCCGGAACGACTACATCCTCACGCGCAACACCGGGCCGGTGTGGGACTACCTGTTCTACATCGACAACACCGACCACCTGCAGTTCTGGGCCGATTCGATCGGCGGGCACGGCTCGGCGGGGACCATCGCCGATACGGCGTGGCACCACGTCGCGGTGACGCGCATCGGCGCGCTCGGCACGTTCTACATCGACGGCGTGGCCGACGCGCAGACGTTCAGCAATGCCAACGCGTTCGCGGACAGCGCCGGCATGCTGATGCACATCGGCAGCGAGGACGGCAACCAGTACTACAAGGGGCTGATGGACGAGGTGCGCCTGTATGCGCGCGGCCTGTCGGCGGCGGAGATCGCCAACCTCGCCGCGGGCCGCTACCCGGATGGCGGGTCGGCCGCGACGGTGACGGTCGGCGGCGCGCTGTCGGTCGCGGGTGCGCTCGCGATCGACAGCGGCGTCTTCGACGCGGGCGGCAACACGGTGCAGGTGACCGACGACTTCGCGCTCGCCTCCGGCGACGGCGTCTACCAGGCCTCGACCGCGACGCAGGCCTTCCTCGGCTCGTTCGCGATCGCCGGTTCGAGCTTCGCCGGATCGAGCGGCATGGTCGATATCGCCGGCGACCTCGCGATCACCGGCGGCACCTTCACCGCGCCGTCGGGCACGCTGGCCATTGCCGGCGACTTCAGCCACAGCGGCGGAACCTTCACCCACAACGCGGGCACGGTCGTGCTCGATGGCGGCGATCAGGCGATCGGCGCGGGCGCGCGGACCTTCAACAACCTGACCAAGACGGTGACCTCGGCGGCCGCGCTGACGTTCCCCGCCGGGAGCGCGAACACGCAGACCGTGCTCGGAACGCTGACGCTGCAGGGCTCCGCCGTCGGTCCGACCTATCTCAGCCTGCGTGGCGCGGGTGGCGGCGGCCGGTGGCGCATCGCACCGCAGGGCGGACGCGCGATCAGCTGGGTCGACGTCGCCGATTCGCACAACACGACGTCGACCATGATCGGACCGGGCAACGCGATCGACTCGGGCAACACCCTGAACTGGTTCACCAGCGCGCTCGACAAGTACTGGATCGGCGCGGCAGCCGGCCTGTTCAGCGTCGACGGCAACTGGAGCACGTCCTCGAACGGTCCGCCGGACACCACCGCGCCGACGGCCAGCGACGTGGCGATCTTCGATGCCGGCAAGGATACGAGCTGCTCGATCGACGTGGCGGCGTCGGTCCGCGGGCTGACCATCGCCGCTGGACATACCCAGGCGATCGTGCCGGTCCCCGGCGCGGCGGTGAACGTCGGCGCCGATGGCTGGGTGCAGAGCGCCGGCGTCTTCACCGGCGGCACGGGCACGGTGTCGGTCAGCGACTTCACCCTCGCCGCGGGGACGTTCACCGCGCCGTCGACGACGATGACCGTGTCGGGCGACTGGACCAATACCGCCGGCACCTTCACCGCGGGCACGGGCACCGTGCGGTTCACGACCCCGGGCGCCACGACCTCGACCGTCGCCAGCGGCGGCGACGCGTTCCATCACCTGACCTTCTCCGGCGCCGGCACGTTGCAGCCGACCAGCGCGCTGACGCTCACCGGCGACCTCACCTGCCAGGCCGGCGCCGGCACCTTCGACGCGGCGACGTCCGACCCGGCGGTGACGGTCGCCGACGACGTCATCCAGGACAACACGGCGGTGAGCCTGGGCGACGGCACCTGGACCATCGCCGGCGACTTCGATTGCGGCGACGTGACGACCTTCAACGCCAACGCGTCCAGCGTGGTCATGACCGGCGCGTCGACGACGCTGACCTCGCCCTGGTGGCAGAGCTTCCATCACCTGACGTTCTCGGGCGAGACGGTGATCGCGCGCTTCATCACCGGCTCGCGGCTCACGGCCACCGGCACCTGCGATCTCGCGTTCGGCGCGCACATCGGAGATGTGCGCGTGGGGCCGGGGGCGGACATCACCGGCACCGGCGAGCTCGGGCTGTTCTGGAACGCGACGATCTCGCAGATGGATGGCGTGATCGACTGCGCGACCCTGCGCATCGTCAACGACCACGACCAGAACATCGCTCCCGGCCGCTACGACTCGGCGCTCGTCCGTATCGCCAACGAGTCGACGTCCAGCCTCGTGTTCCGCCCCAAGGCGGGGACCTACACCTTCGCCGGTCATGTCCACTTCGCCAACACCGGGACCGCCGACTGGCGGATCGACAACTCGACGAACAACGCCGACTACGTCTTCGAGGGATCGGTGACCGTCAGCAACACCGGCGGCGGCACGCTCACCTGGACCAAGGGCACCGGCACGCTCACCTTCAGCGGCGCCGGCGCCGGCACCCAGACGTTGGACTTCCTCGGCAAGAACGTCGAGGCGCTGGTGATCGACGACGCCGGCGCCGTCAAGCAGCTGACCGGCAGCGCGGTGACCTGCGCCGGGCTGACCGTCGCCGACGGCACCTTCAGCCTGAACGGGCAGAACGTCACGCTGAGCGCCGGCGCGGTGGCCAACGACGGCGAGATCCGCCTGCGCGGCGACGAGACGCTGACCGGCATCAGCGACCTCGACACCGACTCGGGCACCGTCACGTACGTCGGACGCAACCTGACCGAGACGCTGGCGGTCAAGGATTTCGGCGCGAGCGACTACCACCACCTGACGATCGCCGACACCGGTGGCGACACGACCTTCGCGCTCGGCGCCGCGCTGGGCCTGTCCGGGGACTGCGCGATCACCGGCGGGGCGCTGTCGGCGGGGACGCATGCGATCGCGCTCTCCGGCGATTGGCACAACCAGGTCGGCGCCGCGGGTTTCGTCTGCGGCACCGGCACGGTCACGCTCGGCGGCGCCGATCAGGCGATCTCCGGGTCGACGACGTTCCGCAACCTGACGAAGTCGGTCGCGACCGCGCGCACCCTGACCTTCGCGGCGGGAAGCCGGCAGACGGTGCTCGACACGCTGATCCTCCAGGGCGCGAGCGGCAACCTCCTGTCGCTGCGTTCATCGACTCCCGGCACGCCGTGGCGGATCGATCCGCAGCAGACGCGGACGTGCTCGTTCCTCGACGTGCGTGATGGCACCAACCTGCGGCAACCGTCGATCAACCCGTCGGGGTCGCTCAACTCCGGCAACAACTCGGGGTGGTTCGGGCGCACGTCCGGCCGCGCGCAGGGCGGCTCCGGCGCCGGCTATCCGCCGATGTACTGAGCGCGCGCGCCGCGGCGCGCGTCAGCGCTCCGTCAGGATGGTCTGCGTCAGTTCGGCGAGCTCGCGAGCGACCTCCGGATCGGTCTTCGCGCGCTCCTCCGCCTGCCGGATCGAGTAGAGCACGGTCGAGTGGTCGCGACCGCCGACCATGCCGCCCAGCGCCTCCAGGCTGTGCGCGGTGAGGCGGCGGCCGAGCAGCAGCGCGACCTGGCGCGCCCACGCGACCTGGCGCAGGCGGCGCTTGCCGGCGATGTCGCCCGGGCGCAGCTCGTAGCGCTTGGCGACGGTCTCGAGGATGCGGTCGAAGCTGGCCATGCCCGATCCGGTCGTGACGTGCTCGCCTTCGCGCAGGCGCTCGGCGAGCATCACCGACTGGTGCATGTCCGGCGCGAGGGTGTCGACCAGCTTGGCGAGCTCGTCCTGGTCCATCGCCTCGGCGGCATCGCCGGCGAGCTGGCGCACCAGCACCAGGCGGGTCTCCATCTGCGGCTGCTCGATCGGCACCGCCAGGCCCCACATCAGGCGGGTCACGAGGCGGTCCTCGAAGCCGACCAGCTTGCGCGGCGGCAGCTGTCCGGCGATGGCGAGCTGCTGGCCGCGTTCGAGGCACGCGTTGATCAGGTGGAACAGCTCCTCCTGCGCGAGCGCGCGGTTGGCGAGCGCGTCGATGTCGTCGAGGCAGACGATCGCGGCCTGCTCGAGGCGCTGGCGCAGCTCGTTGTGGCCGCGCTCGGCGAGCTGCTGCGCCTCCTGCGCGACGAAGTGCGGACCCGACAGCTCGAGCACGGCGTGGTCGCCGAGCATGGCGCGGAACTCGCCGGCGATCGCGGTCAGGAGGTGGGTCTTGCCGCAGCCCGGCGGGCCGTGCAGGAACAGCGGGTTGTGCTCGAGCCCCGGCGCCTCGACGACGCGGCGGCTGGCCGCCAGCGCGAGCTGGTTGCCCGGATCCTGCAGGAAGCTGGCGAAGCGCTTCACGTCGTCGCGCGCCTCGACCTCGGCGTCCAGGCGGCAGATGACGTGCACCGCGAGCTCGTGCGGACGCAGGAACGTGCGCGCCGCGTCGAGGCCGTGCTCGACGAACAGATCGCGCCACACGTGGTTGGGCAGCACCGCGATCATGCGGCCGGGAACCGGACGCCAGCGCAGCGCCGGCAGCAGCACCTCGCCGAGCTCCGGCGGCAGCACCGTCGCCAGCATCTGCTGGACCTGGTCGGTCAGCGCGTCGCCCCCGGCCATGGCGTCAGCGGCTCCGGGTCAGGCCCTTGGCCGTCCACATCCAGGTGTCGGCCTTGCCGCCGTCGCCGATCACCGCGATCGTGACCTCGTCCTCGTCGTCGCGGTGGCGATCGGCGGCGACCCGCGCGACGCCTTCGGCATCGAGGGTCCCGGCGCCGCGCACGTCGATGCGCAGGCCCTTGCCGCCGCCCTTGGCGGCGTAGGCGCTGGTCGACGACGTCGGCTGCACGTCGGGTATGCCGATGACCAGGTGGAAGCGCAGCCGGCCGTCCTCGGTCGTCGCCGGCTTGACCGCGAGCGCCGCGATCGGCTCGTAGCGGCGGGCCAGCTCGCGCTCGAAGGCGCGCTGCACGTCGGCGGTCGAGCGCTTGGCGGCCGACTCGGCGAAGCCCTCGATCTCCACGTGGGTGACCGCGCCGGCGCGGCGGACGCGGTACTCGCGCAGCACCATCGGGCTGGTGACCGGGTCCTGCTGCTCGACGATCGCCGCGAGCAGCTCGAGCGCGACGCGTCCCGGGCGGCGTTCGCCGTCGAGGAAGGCGAGGTGCGCCGCGTCCTGGCGGCGCTCGTCGGCGAGGCGCTTGAGGCCCTCGTGGACCTTCTCGGCGCGCGGCACGAGGCCCGAGGCGGCGTCCGCGCCGACCAGCGCCTCGAGGGTGGTGCCGACGCCGCTGCGGGCGATGCCCTGGCGGATCGCGGCGAGCGCGATGAGCACGGCGGCGACGACGCAGGCGGCGCGCACCGCGCCGTCGGTCTTCCAGAACGCGACGCGCGCCGCGTGGTCCTCGCTGGCGGCATCGAGCTCGAGAACCGGGGCGTAGGCGGCGCCGAGGGCGGGCGACCAGGCGCTCGGCAGCGCCGCCAGGCGGTCCATGTCGGCGGCGGCGACCTCGTTGAGCGCGCCGGCGAAGGGATTGATCAGGTGCACCGGCTTGCCGAAACGCTCGGCGAGCGCCTCGGCGAAGCCGACGACCTGGGCGCCCGCGCCGGAGAGCCACACCGCCGCCGGCTCGAGCTTGTCGAGGTGCAGCTGCGCCCGCGCGAAGCGCACGTTGTTCGCCAGCGTCGCCGCCAGCGCCTGGGCCTGGCGCTTGACCAGGTCGTGCAGGTCGGCGGGCGCGGCCTTGCCCATCTTGGCGATCAGTCGCGCGGCGTCCGGCGGCGCGATGCCGCGCAGCTCGGCGACCTGGCGGACGAGGTCGTCGGCGGCGGGCTGCTGGGTGCGCACGAAGAGCAGCTCGCCGTCGTTGGCCAGCGCGAGGTGGATGTGCTTGCCGCCGACGTCGACGATCACCACGTCGCCCTTGGGCTCGGTGACCTGGCGCCGCCAGCTGTGATAGAGGCCGATGGCCGGGTGGACGAGGTGGTCGAGCTTGCCGCCGTGGGGCGCGAGGGCCTTGCGGACATCGTCGACCAGCCGGCGCTTGGCCAGCAGCGCCAGGATGCGCATGTCGCCGGTGCCGCCGGCCTTGACCACGTGCCAGGCCACCGCCATGGCCTCGCCGGATTCCCCGGCCATGCCCTGCAGCTCGAAGCGGACGATCCGCGCCAGGCGCTCGGCCGGCGCCGGCGGCTGCATCATGGTCTTGAGCAGCATGTCCGGGTGGTGCATCAGCACCGTGACCCGCCCCAGGGGCCGGGGCAGGGGGGCGCTGGCCAGCGTCGCCAGCGGATCGGCCTCGGCCGGGACGGGCCACGACTCGATGGCCGAGATGCGCCCACGCGTTTCGCGCACCAGCCTGATGGCGCCGGCGGACACCTCGATGGTCGTGGACATGCGCCTCTGATTAGGTCGCGCCCTGCCCTTTGCCAAGTCGCGTATTGCCGCGCAAACCCCCACCCGGCCCCGCCCCGGGGTGATTCAGCCCCTGGATCGACCGGGACTTGCGAGCGTGCGCAACCTGAGCCATCCTGGACCGGGAAGGCCTCTACCCCGATGCGCGTGCGAATGTGGGGAGTACGTGGCTCGGTGCCGACGCCGATGTCGACGCCGCAGCTGAAGGACAAGTTGCGTGCGCTCCTGGCGGAGGCGACGCCTGCAGACCTCGCTGGTCCCGCGGCGATCGACGGCCTCCTGGCGCGCTCGCCGCACGCCATGACCTACGGCGGCAACACCAGCTGCGTCGAGGTCGATGTCGGAGGCGCCACCTTCATCCTCGATTGCGGCACCGGCGTGCGCGGCCTGGGCGGCCAGATGATCGCGGACGGGCGCGCCAAGAGCCACCCGGTCCACCTGTGCTTCAGCCATTTCCACTGGGACCACATCTGCGGGTTCCCGTACTTCGCGCCGATCTACATGCCGGGGCGCAAGCTCCACGTCTGGTCGGGCCGCAGCGACTCGGAACGCCTGCTCGCGGCGCAGATGGGCGACGCGCACTTCCCGGTCAAATGGCGCCAGGCGCCGATGGCCTGCGACATCGAGTGCCATCAGCTGCCCGAGGACGCCGCGACCATCATCGACGGCGCGAAGGTCAGCATCCTGCCGCTGATCCATCCCGACAAGGCGTACGGCTACCGCATCGAGCACGGCGGCCGCGCGGTGTGCTACCTGACCGACACCGAGGTCTCGAAGAACCCCAACCGCGTCGCCCAGCAGTACGCGGATTTCGTCGCCGGGGCGGACGTGGTCATCGTCGACGCCATGTACGGGTTCCTCGACTACCACGACCACATCAACTTCGGGCACTCGACGATCTTCAACTTCATCGACTTCTTCAAGGACATCGAGATCGGCGAGCTGGTGATCTTCCACCACGACCCGATGGCCAGCGACCCGGCGGTGACCAAGCTCGGCACCGATGCCAGGCGCTACGTCCAGCTGATCTGCGAGCAGACGACGTGGCGCATCAGCGCCGCCTACGAAGGCCAGGAGTGGGACCTGCCGGCGCGGACCTGACCGAGCCGCCCGGCGCTTGGCCGAGGCCCGCGGATTCCATACTCCGCGCCTTCTCCCAGCGACCGCAGCGAGCCCCCGGACGGACATGGCGACCCTCAAGCACCTGATCGAGACGCACCTTGAGGCCAAGGGCCTGAGCGCGCGGACCTTCGCCGAGCAGGCCGGGATGAGCTACCCGACGCTCCTGTCGCTGATCAACAAGGGCAACGTCCCGCGCAAGCCCGAGCACCGCGAGGCGTTGCGCCGCGCCCTGGGCGTCGACACCCAGCAGTGGGCGGGCGTGCTGGCGAGCAGCGGCAAGGACGCCATCGACCTGCCCAGCGATGGGCCCCTGACCCTGCAGCAGATGGTCACCAAGGCGCTGTACTCGCAGGGCTTCAGCGAGCAGACCTTCGCCAAGGCGTCGGGCATCCCGTACCCGACGGTGCTCGGCATCACGCGCAAAGGCGCGGTGCCCCGGACCGACACCCTGAAGCGCCTGGCCGGAGCGCTGGGCTTCGCCGAGGCGGATGTCGACTCGGCCGCCGCGCGCAGCAAGAACGTCCGCCGCGACAGCGACGCGGCCCTCGCCGCGCCGGAAGAGGAAGGCGAGCCGGCGCCGCTCGACCTCAACGCGCGCGTCGCCGCGGCGGCGCGGCGGCGCGGATCGTCGATCGCCAGCTGGGCGAAGGACCACGACCTGCCGTACCTGAGCCTCATGAAGCTGGTCGGCGGCGCGAAGCCGATCAACGGCTCCGACCTGCGCCCGCGGCTCGACGCGGCGCTCACCGCGGACGCCCCGCCCGAGCGCGAGGCGCTGGAGCCGCGCGCGCGCTCGCCGCTGCACCAGGCGCTGCTGTCGTTCGTGCGCGGTCGCAGCATGACGATCAAGGCGTTCGCCGAGTCGTGCAACCTCAGCGCGCTGACCGCGGCGCGCCTGATCAAGCACGGCGCGCTGCCGGGCCGCGCGACCACGCACGACAAGCTGCGCGCCCTGCTCGGCCTGGACGAGGCGGCCTACGACAAGCTGCTGCGCCAGCACGAGGCCGCCGCCCCGGCCGCCGCCGACGACGATGCCGACGTCGCCTTCGAGCACACCGAGACCGAGGAGATCCACGCCGACGTCTTGGTCGCCAGCGGCGAGCACGGCACGGCGCTGCACCCCAAGCGCCCGCAGGCCGACCTCGACGAGCTGATGGGCCTGATCCAGCGCCTGAGCGGGTCGCAGCGGCAGGCGCTGCGGCAGCTGATCGATACGATGCTCGCCTAGCGAGCGGTCGCGGGCGCGCGAAGCGCGAAGCGCGAAGCTCGAAGCTCGAAGCTCGAAGCGCGAAGCTCGCAGCTCGCAGCTCGCAGCGCGAAGCGCGAAGCTCGAAGCTCGAAGCGCGAAGCTCGAAGCGCGAACAAGGAGCCCGAACCGGCTACTCCAGCTTGCCCATCACGCGCAGCGCGCTGACGACCTCGGCCGCCGCGGTCGAGCGGTTGAGCGCGTAGATGTGCAGGCCGGGCGCGCCGGCGTCGAGCAGCGCGGCGCAGAACTCGATGGTGCAGGCGATGCCCGCCTTGCGCACCGCGATCGGATCGTCGGCGAGCGGCGCGAGGCGCGCGCGCACCGATGCGGGGACGCTGGCGCCGCAGCGCACGCAGAAGCGCTCGAGCGCGTGGAAGTCGACGATCGGCAGGATGCCGGGGATCAGGCGTGGCGTCGCGCCGGTGCGCTGGCGCAGCCAGGCGCGCTGGGCGAGGTACGGCGCGGGTTCGAAGAAGCACTGGGTGATGGCGACGTCGGCGCCGGCGGCGTACTTCTCGACCAGGCGCTGCCAGTCGGCTTCGCGGGAGGCGGCTTCCGGATGCCCTTCCGGAAAGGCGGCGCAGGCGATGGCGAAGCGCCCGTCGGCGCGGATCAGGTCGATCAGGTCGCGGGCGTAGGCGCAGCCGCCGTCGGTCGGGGTGAAGCGGGTCTCGCCCTTCGGCGGATCGCCGCGCAGCGCGAGCAGGTTCTCGATGCCGGCGCCGGCGTATTCGTCGAGCAGCGCGCGCAGTTCGGCCTTGGTCGCGTTGACGCAGGTCAGGTGGGCCATCGCCGTCAGGCCGGATTTGGCCTGGATGTGCTCGACGACCTCGCGCGTGCGCGCGCGCGTGCTGCCGCCGGCGCCGTAGGTCACCGAGACGAAATCGGGGCCGAGCGGCGCCAGGCTCTCGATGGTGTCCTCGAGCGTGTACCAGCCGCGATCGGTCTTCGGCGGGAAGAACTCGAACGACAAGGTGCGGGGCTTGGCCGCGAACAGCCGGTCGATGCGCATGACGCGCGCATCATGGCTTGATCCATCGCTTCATCAAGATCGAACGATGGATCGACGCCAGGCTTGTCGCCGGCCGCCCCGCGCGCGAGGGTCGGGGCATGTCCGCGATGACCGGCACCATCATCCTGTGCGACCAGGTGTACCAGGCCCAGGGCGGCAAGTTCATCATCGCCGGCACGTACACGACCATCGAGGTCCGCTGCAAGGACCTGCGCCGCGCCGAGCACCAGGTCAATGGATTGAACCTCTACCTGCGCCTGCGGCCCGAGCGCACCGGTCCGCTGCCGTGCCGCATCGTCGTGCGCGACGAGCTGCAGCCGCCGTGGGTCGAGCCGGTGCTCGCGACCAACTGGGAGGCGCGCGTCGACGAGCGCTCGATCCGGCTGCTCGAGATGGCGATGATGTCGCCGTCGTTCCTGGTCCGCGCGCAGGTGCCCGAGGAGGGCATCGCCGCCGGCCGCGCGCAGCTCAAGTATTCGATCGGCTTCCTGGTCGATGGCGAACTGATCGCCACGACGCCGCTCGACATCGTCTTCGTCCACGAGGCGGCTCGCACCTGACGGAGTCGGGGCGGGCCTGTGCGGCTCGGCGGGTCCGGCCGCGGCGGCGCGGCTCGGTCGCTTAGACTGGCGCGAGGATCACGCCATGGCCCGTCGCTCCCTGACCACGTACCGCAGCAAGCGCGACTTCACGGCGACGCCGGAACCGTCGGGCGCCGGCACGCGCCGCCCGCGCGGCGCCGCCAAGGGCCTGTACTTCTGCGTGCAGAAGCACCTCGCCAGCCATCTGCACTACGATTTCCGCCTCGAGCACCGCGGCGTGCTCCTGTCGTGGGCGGTGCCGAAGGGACCATCGCTGGATCCGGCGACCAAGCGCCTGGCGATGCGCGTCGAGGACCACCCGCTCGATTACGGCGACTTCGAAGGCGTGATCCCGTCCGGCTACGGCGCCGGCATCGTCATGCTCTGGGATTCCGGGATCTGGGTGCCGCAGGACAAGGATGTCGACGCGGCGCTGGCGAAGGGGGAACTGAAGTTCGCGTTGGCTGGGACCAAGCTCAAGGGCGGCTGGGTGCTGGTGCGCAGCCGTCGCGGCGACGACGACCGCACGTGGCTGCTGATCAAGCATCGCGACGAGTGGTCGGGGGACGTCGACATCGGCGAGTTCGCTCCGAAGAGCGTGAAGAGCGACGGCGACTTCGCCGACATCCTCGCCGCGGACGATCCCGCGATCTGGGAATCGAACCGCCCGGCGAAGGGCGGGGCGGCCGGCGCGATGCTCGGCGAGATCATCGAAGAGGCCGCGCGGCGCAAGGCGGCGCGGCGCGCGCCGGCGAAAAGGACGCGGCGCAAGCCGCAAACCGCCGGCATTTCCTGACGGAACGCCACGGCCGCAGCCGACCTCGTCCAGGCGAGGGGGGCTCTGGTCATGCGCCTGGCAACCGCGATCGCCGTCGTCCTGGGGCTGCTGCTCGCCGGCT
Source organism: Planctomycetota bacterium (assembly GCA_035627695.1). GTDB lineage: Bacteria > Planctomycetota > UBA11346 > UBA11346 > UBA11346 > DASPLE01. The sequence continues at coordinate 13,805 of DASPLE010000019.1, read as the reverse complement.
GCGGCGGCGGCGGCGGCCACGTCCACGCCGATCCGGCGCCCGCGCCCGAACCGGCCGCGCTGTTCGCGAGCGACGTGCGCCTGTCGACGCTCGATGGCCTCGAGACCGACGAGTTCTGGTACGGCGAAGCGATCGTCCTGACCATCACCGTGCACAACCTCGGCGCCGAGACGCGCGTCATGCGTTTCCCGTCGTCGCCGTTCCTCGACTACGACATCCGCTGCCTCGATGGCTGCCTGACCTGGTGCTGGTCCGAGACCGTCCCGTCGTCGCCGGTCGACGTCGACGTCGTGCTGGCGCCGTACGAGTCGCGCTCGTGGTACGTGGTGTGGCACCAGGAGGACCGCGCCGGTTTCCAGGTCGCCCCGGGGGTGTACGCGGCGTCGGCGTGGCTGCCGCATTTCGCCGGCTCGGATGCGATCGACGCCGACACGCGCGTGCTGTTCCGCATCGTCGGACCGTCGTACGGCTGAGCTGCGCCGCGACGGCGCGCCTCGCGCATGGGCGCTGGCGCGATGGTCGGATGGGTCTTGCCCGGCGAGCCGAGCGCTGCACACCAGCGGCTCACCATGCGCTCCATCCTGCTGCTCCTCGCGCTCACGGCCTCGTCCACGGCTGCCGACGCGGCGGTCGCCGAGGAACGCCGCGAGCCGTTCGACGACCTGCGGCTCGAGGTCCACGGGTTCGTCTCGTTCGGCTACCTCCAGAGCTGGGAGAACGACTGGCTGGACGAGACCACCGATGGCAGCGCTGACTTCCACGAGGCGGCGCTCAACCTCATCTCGCGTCCGTTCGACCGCATCCGCCTCGGCGCGCAGCTCTTCGAGCGCGATCTCGGCGTCTACGACAACGGCAGGGTCGACCTCGACTGGGCCTATGCCGCGTGGCAGGTGGGCGACGAGCTCGAGCTCGCCGCCGGCCGGCTGAGGACCCCGCTCGGGCTCTACAACGATGTCCGCGACGTCGACGCGGCGCGCGCCCCGGTGTTCCTGCCGCGATCGGTCTACGCCCTGCGCTTCCGCGACCTCTACGTCTCGATCGACGGCGCCGCCGCCAAGGGCCTGATCGACCTGGCCGGCGACATGGACCTCGAATACGCGCTGTACGGCGGCGACAAGCGCATCGCCGACGACACCGGCACGACGACCTATCTTGGGGCCGCGGGGTACGGCGAGGGCGTGACGGTCGACGTCGATTGGACGATCGGCGGCATGGCCCACCTGACGACGAGCGTGCCCGGCCTCGGATTCCGCATCAGCGTGCTGCGCGTCGACGCCTTGCGCATCGCCGGCGACCCGACGCCCGGGATCGAGCTGGCCAGCGACCTCGACTACTGGCTCTTCATCGGCTCGGTCGAGTACGACCTGCGCGCGGTGACCCTGGCCGCCGAGTACAGCCGCCTGCGCGGACGCGGCAGCAGGGGCATCGCCGCGCTGGGAGTGTCGGAATCGACGCAGGACGATGGCGAAGGGATGTACGTCTCGGCCACGTGGCGCCAGAAGCGCTGGCTCGAATGGTATCTGGCGGGCGAAGCGGAATTCGACGATGCGACCGACCGCGACCGCTCGCACGCCTGGCGGCTGATCGCCGCGACCGCCGTGCGTCCGATGGCGCACTGGTCGCTCAAGCTCGAGGCGCATTACGCCGACGAGACGCTCGAGACGATCCAGGTCGAGAATCCCGACGGCGCGGAGCACCACTGGTGGGGCGTCGCGCTCAAGACCACGGTCGACTTCTGATGCGCGCGCCGCTCATCCTGCTGGTGATCGCCGTCACCGTCGCCTCGGCCGCCGCCGAGGTCGCGGTGGTCAATCCCGACGTCGCCGAGAAGGCCCTGAGCGCCGAGCGCCTGCGCGACATCCTGCTCGGGCGCGTCAGCACCTGGACGGACGGCAAGCCGATCGTGCTGGTGCTCTCCGACGACCCGCAGAGCGACGGCGCCGTGCGCGCGGCCAGCGGACGCGACGACGTCCGCCACCTGCTGCGCGGATGGAAGCGCCTGGTGTATTCGGGCGCCGGCGCGATGCCGACGGTCGTCGATTCGGTCGCGGCGGCGCTCGAACGCGTCCGCCGCACCCCTGGTTCGCTGGCGCTGGTCGCCGAGCCGCCCCAAGCCGAAGGCGTCCGGGTCATCGCTCCGACGCGGTGATCGATCGGCCTGGGCATCCGGCGGCGCTCCCCGGATGATGCCGCAAACGACGAGCCCGACCGTGCCGCCGCACCTGCTCCCGCCGTCGTCGGCTCGCTACCGCGAACGCGTCTGCGCCGGGCGCACGGCGCCCTCCGGCACCGGGTATCCGGCCTCATCGCACCGGTCGATGAGGTTCTGCTCGGCCTTGTCGCAGAGCCGGCCGATGCGTCGGACCTCGTTCTGCCGGCTCTCTATCTCGCCGAGCAGATTGCTGAGCCGCGCTTCGGCGGCGTGGCGGTTCCCCGGGGCCGTCGCCGCGGCCGCGGAGCGGGCGCGGCCGACGAGGTCCTGCTCCTGGCACGCGCGCAGCCACGTCTCGTGCTTCGCGAGCGCCTCGCGATGCTCGGCGACGCGCTTCACGAGCGACGACAGCCCCTTCGGCGCCACCGTGGGAGCCGCCGCCGGTGCCGCGGGATCCGTGGCCGACGTCGGCGCGGGAGCCATGGAGGCGGCGACGGGCGGTTCGTCGAGGATCGCCGCCAGGCGCTCGCGGATCGCCGACGCGTCGATCCAGCCGACCGCCCACGCGCCCGCGATGCCGCCGAGCGCGAGGAGGACGATCACCCACGCCGCCCACCGTGAGCGGCGACGCGGCGGCTCTGGCGCCTTCATCAGCGGCTTCATCAGCGGCTTCATCGGCGGCTCGCCTTTGAAATGGTCGTCCATCCAGCGCGCCATGACGTCTCTCCTGCTGAGGCCCCGGCGGAATGCGCACCGCCGGGTGTCAGTGCTGCTGCACCAGCACGCGTCGCAGGCTCGCTGCGGGGCGTCCGCTGAGAAGGGCCGAGAATGAGACGATGCGGTTGCCCTCGCGCGTCACGACGCAAAAAAATAAGGCCGCAACCCGGGTGGGATTGCGGCCTTATCTGGTACTCCCAAGGGGAGTCGAACCCCTGTTCACGGACTGAGAATCCGTTGTCCTAGGCCACTAGACGATGGGAGCCTGCGGAGGGCCGACATCGTGGAGAGGTGCCGCGCGCTGTCAATCCGCGGCGCCGCGGCATGTCGGCTCCTGCCCGCATTGCGTGGATCCACCTCCGGCGAAGGTGGTGGGATGCAGCCCGCGCCTGCGCTCCAGCCACTGGTCCAGAAGAGCGGCGAATACCTGACCGCGCGCGGCATCGCCAACGGGCGGCGCGAAGCGGAATGGATCTTCGCGGAGACGCTGAAGCTGACGCGGCTCGAGCTGTACACCAAGTTCGACATGCCGCTCGCCCCGGACGAGGTCGCGCGCCTGCGCGAGCTGGTCCAGCGGCGTGGCCGGCGCGAACCGTTGGCCTACGTGCTGGGCAACCAGGAGTTCCACGGGCTGCGCCTGGGCGTCGGCGCGGGCGTGCTCGTGCCGCGACCCGAGACCGAGGAGCTGGTCGATCGCGCGCTGGCGGAGCTGCCGGCGGGGGCGTGCCGCGTGCTCGATGTCGGCACCGGCAGCGGCGCGATCGCGCTGGCCATCCGCCACGCGCGCGGCGACTGCGCCGTCGAGGCGAGCGACATCAGCGAGACCGCCCTGTCCTTCGCGCGCGCCAACGGCGCCGCGCTGGGGCTCGAGGTCGCGTGGCGCCGTGGCGATCTCGCGAGCGGCTGCGTCGGGCCCTACGACGCCGTGGTCGCCAATCTTCCCTACATCGCCGAGTCCGAACGCGGCGAGTGCGATCCGGAGCTCGCCTTCGAACCGGCGCAGGCGCTGTTCGCGCCCGACGACGGGCTCGCGGCGATGGCGCGGCTGGTGGGCGACGCGGCGCGGCTGCTGGCGCCGTCCGGCATCCTGTGGCTCGAGCACGGCTGGAGGCAGGGCGCCGCGGTGCGCGCGCTCGCCGAACGGGCCGGGATGGCCGCGACCACGTTCGCCGATGGCGCCGGACGCGAGCGCATCGCGCGCATCGTCCGCCCCGGGCACGCGTCGCCGTGAACGATCGCGCGCGCGCGGCGGCGGGCGCCGGCGCCGTCATGCTGATCGGGCTGGTGGCGAGCGTCTGGCCGGGCGCGACGCCGCCGCCTGCGCCCGTGCCCTGCGCCGAGGCCGAAGCGTGGATGGTCGACGCGCTGCCCGGTGTCGGTGCCGCGACGCGCGCGGCGATGACCGATGCGGTGCGCGCGGGGCGTCTCGACGAGCTGCCGCCGGCGGCGCGCGCGCGCGCGGAGGCGCTGTTCGCCGCGCCCGGCGCGCGCTGATCACACCGGCGAAAACGATGCCGCGCGGCGGTTGACGTTCGCCGGCGGCGCGTCCACCATGAGCGGATGGCCTGGCTGGCGATCGCGATGGCGGGAGTGTTCGGCGCCTTCGTCGGCTCGTTCCTGAACGTCTGCGTCTACCGCCTGCCGCGCAACCAGAGCGTGGTCGCGCCGCCCAGCCGCTGCCTGAGCTGCGGCACGCGGCTGCGCTGGTCGGACAACCTGCCGCTGATCGGCTACGCGCTGCTGCGCGGGCGCTGCCGCTGGTGCGGGACGCGCTACGGATCGCGCTACGTGTGGATGGAGCTGCTGGTCGCGACGCTCACCGCGCTGATCGCGTGGCGCGTGCTGTCGGCGCCGGGCATGTACGTCGCGCCGTGGCTGACCTTCGTCGATCGCGGCACGGGCATCCCGTCGTGGGCGGTGGCGATGGCCGTCGGCGCGCTGGCCGTGCTGGTGTGGTACTTGCTGGTCTCGGCGCTGATCGATCTCGACCACATGATCATCCCGGACGAGCTGACCAAGAGCTTCCAGGTCGCGGCCCCGTTCGTGGCCGTCGCCACCGGCATCGGCCTGCAATTCGAGTGGGCGCCCGACGATTGGCTGGCGCGCCGCAGCGCCCTGGGCGCCTTCGTCGGGACGCCCGCGCGTTTCCTGTGGTGGTTCGGCGGGATCGTCGCCGGGGCGCTCGCCTTCCTCGCGCTGTCGCTGCCGCTCGCGCGGCGCATCTATTCGACGTACTGCCCGCTGCCGTGGCGCTGGTCGGACGACGATCATCGCGGCTTCCGCATCGGCGTGCTGTGGTTCATGGGCGCGACGGTCCCGCCCGCGGCGATCGCCCTGGCGCTGGTGTGGGCGACGCCGCTCCCGACCGCTGCCGGCGACGGCGCGAGCGGCGCCGTCGCGCGCCTGGCGGGCGCGGCCCATCTCGCCAACGCCGTCCTCGGCAGCCTCGCCGGCTGGCTGTCGCTCTACCTCGTCGGCCTGATCGGCACGGTGGCCTTCCGGCGCAACGCCATGGGCTTCGGCGACGTGAAGTTCCTGGCGCCGGTCGGCGCGTTCCTCGGACCGATCGGCGTGATCTACGCCTTCTCGCTGGCGGCCGTGTGCGGCGCCGTCATCGGCATCCCGATGCGCCTGCTGGCGCGCCAGCGCGAGATCCCGTTCGGCCCGTATCTGGCGCTGGGGGCGCTCGCGTCCGCGCTGTTCGCGCCCGCCCTGCACCGCTGGCTCCTGGATCTGCCCGTCGCGCCCTGAGGTCGGGCGCCTCCGGCCTCGACACGCCCGCGTATGCCCTAGGATCCCGCGCTTCCTGCGGAGAGGCATCGTGGACGAAGCCACGCGCAAGGCGCAGGTGCTCATCGAGGCGCTGCCCTTCATCAAGCGGTTCCATCACCGCTACCTGGTGGTGAAGCTCGGCGGCGAGCCAATCGAGCAGCCGGCGGTGCTCGATTCCCTGCTGACCGACCTGGTCTGGCTCGAGCAGGTCGGCATCCGTCCGATCCTGGTGCACGGCGGCGGCAAGGCGATCTCGCGCGCCATGGAGGAGGCCGGGCTGAAGCCGGCCTTCCACAACGGACGCCGCATCACCGACGAGGCGACCATCGCGATCGTCGCGCGCGAGGTCGAGCGCCTCAACGACCACCTGGTCGCGCGCGTGTTCGACCTGGGCGGCGCGGCGATCGGCATGTGCCCGCCGCACCACACCACGGTGCACGGCCGCGTGCTCGATCCGGAGCTCGGCCTGGTCGGTCAGCCGACGACGGTCGACGTCGAGCGCCTCAGCCGCTGCGCCTCGCGCGGCCTGATCCCGATCGTGCCGTTCCTCTCGGTCGATCCGGCCGGCCGCCTGCTCAACACCAACGCCGACGACGTCGCGCTGGCGGTCGCCACCGCGATCGAGGCGGAGAAGCTGGTGTTCTGTTCGAGCGTGCCCGGCGTCTGCACCGATCCGAAGGATCCGTCGACCCTGCTCTCGAGCCTGGGCGTGAGCGAGGTCCGGCGCCTGGTCGACGCCGGCGTCATCAAGGGCGGCATGATCCCCAAGGTCGAGAGCTGCATCGCCGCGCTGCGTTCCGGCGTGCGCAAGATCCACATCGTCGATGCCGGCCGTCCGCACGCGCTGCTGCTCGAGATCTTCACCGCCGAGGGCATCGGCACCGAGATGCACCTCGACGACGACGGCGCGACCGGCGCCGCCGCGGCCCACTGACTCCTGGACGACGATGGACAAGCATCTCATCAGCCTCGACGGGGTGTCGCCCCAGGGCTTCGCCGACCTGCTCGCGGTGGCCGTCTACCTCAAGCGCCGGCGCGCCGCGGGCGTGGCCGAGCACGCGCTGGCCGGGCGCACCCTGGCGATGATCTTCGAGAAGCCGTCGCTGCGCACGCGCCTCAGCTTCGAGGTCGGCGTGCACGAGCTCGGCGGGCACGCCCTGCACCTGCGCGGCGAGGAGGTCGGCCTGGGCGTGCGCGAGCCGGTGCGCGACGCCGCGCGCGTGCTCTCGCGCATGGTCCACGGCATCATGCTGCGCACCTTCAAGCACGAGACGCTGCTCGAGCTCGCGAAGCACGCGACCGTTCCGGTCATCAACGGCCTGTGCGACCTGTTCCATCCCTGCCAGGCGCTGGCCGACGTGCTGACCATCAAGGAGCACCTCGGCACGACCGCGAAGCTCAAGGTCGCGTTCATCGGCGACGCCAACAACGTCTGCCGCAGCCTGGCGCGCGCCTGCATCCTGGGCGGCAGCGAGCTGGTCCTGGCGTGCCCGCAGGGCTACGGCTTCGACGCCGCCTTCCGCGCCGGACTGGGCGCCGACGCGGCGCGCGTCACCGAGGTCCGCGATCCGGCCGAGGCCGCGCGCGGCGCGCACGTGCTCTACACCGACGTCTGGACCAGCATGGGCCAGGAGGCCGAGACCAGCGATCGCGCCAAGGCCTTCGCCGGCTACCGCATCGACGGGAAGCTGATCGCCGCCGCGCGTCCCGACTGCCTGGTGATGCACGACCTGCCCGCGCATCGCGGCGAGGAGATCACCGACGAGGCGGTCGAGCACCCGCGCAGCGTGATCTTCGACCAGGCCGAGAACCGCCTGCACGCCCAGAAGGCGGTCATGCGCCTGCTGATGGCGCCCGATCGCGATCGGGTCGTCGCCGCCGCGCGCGCCGAATCCTGACGAACCAACCGGACGAGGCCGCCGCGCCGTCCCCAGCGAGGTCACATGCGCCCCGTCTCCTTCCAGCGTTCCTTCGTCAAGCACCCGGCGGGCTCGTGCCTGGTCGCCTTCGGCGAGACCCGCGTGCTGTGCACCGCCTCGATCGAGAACGAGGTGCCGCCGCACCGCCGCGGCTCGCGCGGCGGCTGGGTCACGGCCGAGTACTCGATGCTGCCCGGCAGCACCAGCCCGCGCAAACGCCGCGACGGCCTCAAGCAGGACGGCCGCTCGGTCGAGATCCAGCGCCTGGTCGGGCGCAGCCTGCGCGCCGCGGTCGACATGGACGCGTTGGGCGAGGTGACCATCGCGATCGACTGCGACGTCATCCAGGCCGACGGCGGAACGCGTACCGCCGCCATCACCGGCGGCTGGGTCGCGCTGCACGACGCCCTGACGGCGCTGGCCAAGCGCCAGAACAAGCCCTCGATCGATGCCTACCTGCGCGGCCAGATCGCCGCCGTCAGCGTTGGCGTCGTCGCCGGCCGGATCGTCTGCGACCTCGACTACGCCGCCGACAGCAAGGCCGACGTCGACATGAACGTGGTGATGATGGCGCGTCCCGGCGCCGACGCGCGCTTCATCGAGGTCCAGGGCACCGGCGAGCACGATTCGTTCGCGCGCGGCGACCTCGACAAGATGCTCGATGCGGCCGGTGAGGGCATCGCCGAGCTGTTCAAGGCGCAGCGGGCGGCGCTGGCGGGCTGAAGGCTTCTCGCGCTTCGCGCTTCGCGCCGGGCTCTCCGCGCCTCTGCCTGCGTGCCTGGCCCCCGAAAAAGCAGACGACCCGGCGGATTCCCGCCGGGTCGTCGCATTCCGTACCTATCGACGCGTCAGACGCGTCGCGGACGCATCACTTGGCGAAGCGCTGCTTCGCATCCTTCGAGAAGCGGAAGACCAGCTTCTGGGTCTTGGGCTTGGCGGAGACCTTGATCTCCTTGCCGAAGCTCATGATCGTGCGCGCCGGCTTGGCCGGGATCTGGCGCAGGACGACCTTGCCAACGCCGGGCAGGGCGGCGCCGAGAGCGGCGTAGGTGAACAGGACGTTCGACAGTTCCTCGACGAAGGCCGCGGCCTGCTTCTTGCTGACGTCGCCCAGGCCCTTGCCCGAGACGGCGGTGGCGAGATGCGCGATCAGCTGGCCCTTGGTGTAGCCCTTCTTGCCGGGCTTCGACAGCGGCGACGCCGCCGGCTTCGACTTGTTGGCGGACGCGCCCTTCTTGGGGGCGGCTTTCGATTTGGCCATGCATCTTCTCCTTGATGAAGAGGTGGATAGCGCGCCGTTCTACGACTGAATAACGGTTGTCTATACCAAACTCGCGAGAATGGCGGTTTTTCCCGGTCTTTCACATCGCGGTCGTGCTACGTCCGCATCGCTTTGCATCGGCGCGCATCATGGGCTACACTCCGTGACACGTTCGGCGCGATGCTGAACGGCCTGGTTTTGCCGCCGTTTTCACCTGAGACCCCGCGGAGCGACGAATGCCCTGGATCGATCAGCTGTTCAAGCGCATGACCGAGATGAAGGCCGCCGACATCCACATGACGAGCGAGCACGTGCCGCGCATCCGCTCGTCCGGCGATCTGATCGAGATGACCGGCATCCCGAAGCTGAGCGCCGAGCAGGTGAAGCAGATCCTCATGGAGATCGCGCCGGAGCGGAACCGGAAGCAGTTCGAGGAGACCAACGACACCGACTTCGCCTACGCCCTCGAGGGCTGCGGCCGATTCCGGTGCAATCTCTTCATGGACCGCAACGGTCCCGGCGGCGTCTTCCGCCGCATCCCGGACAAGATCCTGTCGGTCAGCGACCTCAACCTGCCGCCGGCGGTCGTCAAGCTGACCAACTACCACAAGGGGCTGGTGCTGGTCACCGGCCCGACCGGCTCGGGCAAGTCGACGACCCTGGCGGCGATGATCGACCACATCAACACCAACAAGGCCGCGCACATCATCACCATCGAGGACCCGGTGGAGTTCGTCCACCCGGCCAAGAAGTGCCTGCTGAACCAGCGCGAGGTCCACGCCCACACCAAGAGCTTCTCCGCCGCCCTGCGCGCCGCCCTGCGCGAGGACCCGGACATCGTCCTGGTGGGCGAGATGCGCGATCTCGAGACCACGCGCATCGCGATCGAGACCGCCGAGACCGGCCACCTCGTGTTCGGCACCCTGCACACGTCGACGGCGGCGTCGACCGTCGACCGCATCATCAACCAGTTCCCCGCCGAGGAGCAGGAGCAGATCCGCCTGATGCTCGCCGGCTCGCTCAAGGGCGTGGTCGCCCAGAACCTGCTCAAGAAGAAGGGGGGCGGTCGCGTCGCGGCTCTCGAGATCCTGATCGTCACGCCCGGCATCGCGGCGAACATCCGCGACGGCAAGACCTACCAGATCCCGTCGGCGATGCAGATCGGCACGAAGTACGGCATGCAGCTGCTCAACGACGCGCTCGAGAAGCACGTGAAGAACGACACCGTCGACGCGCACGAGGCCTACGACCGGGCGCAGGACAAGGAGGACATGGCCAAGCGCCTCAAGGCGCTCGGGCACAACATCGAGGACGAGCTGCTCGCCGCGCCCGCCCCGGCCGGCGCCACCGCCGGCGCCGCGGCTCCGGCCGCGCAGCCCGCGAAGCCGGCGCAGCCGGCGCCTGGGCTGAAGCGGTGAACACCCGCGACCTCGAGAAGCTCGCGCGGTCCCTGCACGCGCAGAAGCTCGACATCGAATACATCCGGCACTACCTGCAGGAGTCGTACCAGGTCGACAAGAAGACGGTCGATTACGTCTTCGACCGCATCGGCCTGGGCAAGAAGAAGGGCAAGGGCGCCGGCAGCATCTCGAAGGCGCGGCCGACCATCGGCAGGCGGTGAACCCCGGACGTCCCGACGGCGGGAACGACGCCGGGGACCAGGCTGGCGGCGCTCGCGCGCCGGCCGCGCGACGACGTCAGGCCTTCGCCGCCTCGATCGCCGCCTCGACGCTGTCGTGGATCACGAACACCGACTCGAGGCCGAGGATCGCGAAGATCTCGCGCACGCTCGGGCTCGGCGTGGACAGCTGCAGCGAGCCGTTGCCGGCGCGCGCCTTGTGCAGGCCGTTGATGAACACGCCGACGCCGGCGCTCGCGATGTAGCTCAGGCCGGACAGCTCGACCACGACCCGGCCGCCGCCGTCCTTGAACAGCGCATCGAGGCGACGCTCGAGGTCGACGAAGGTATGGCCGTCGAGGTACCCCTGGAGGCGCAGGATGCGCACCGGGCCGAGGTTGCCTTCGCTGATCTGGAGTCCCGATTTCATGCGCTGGCCGACATCGGGGACGCACGCAGCCGCATGGGCTGACCATGGCGCGCAGGCGGCGCGCCGGCTGCGCCAGCGCGGGAGGATCGGCTAACGTGTGTGAGGGACCGGAACACCGTTGAAAAGCTAGACCGGAGCGAGCGGACGGGCAAGACCCACTTGGCCGCGCTGTTCGCGACCTCGACCCGGGTTCACGCCGGATGGTGCGGACTGGACGACCGCCTGCCGTTCCAGCGGGTCGCAGGACCGGTGCGGCGGCAGATGCCGTCGTCCCCGCCGCCGTTATCGTCCCGCCCATGGCGAAGCCGCCCTCGATCGAAGAGCTGTTCGCGCAGATCGAGGAGTCGGTCGCCGCCCTCGAAGGGGGCGAGCTGCCGCTCGAGGAGTCGCTGACCCGCTTCGAGGCGGGTCTCAAGGCGATGAAGCAGGCGCGCGGCCTCCTGGACCGCTACGCGGCGCGCCTGGAAGAGCTGCGCGGTGAAGGCGAGCCGGCCGCCGACGCGCTCTGATGGCCGCGGCCGAGGCGCTCGGCGATGCGGGCGTGCTGGGATCCGCGCCGGTTCTCGAGTTCGGCGGCACCGCGGCGGTCGCGCTGCGTGGCGGCGGAGCGATCCTCCACCAGCGCGCCGACTCCCTGCGGGCCACGGCCGCCGGGCTGCCGGTGCTCGACGATCCGGAAGGCACGGGCCAGCGCTGGACGCAGGCCGTCGTGCACGTCGGCAAGGGCTGGGCCGGGACCCTGGCCGATGCCGCGGCGGCGGAGGAGATGCTGGCGGTCGGCGGCCGGCTCATCCTGTGCGGCGACAACCAGCTCGGCGCGGCCAAGGCGATCGCGCGCGTCGGCGATCTCCTCGGCCAGGCGCCGACGCCGCTCGCGCAGCGCGCGCATGGCCGCATCGCATCCTTCACGCGGCACGAGGTCGCGCGGCTGCGCCAGCACAGCGCGACCACCGTGATCCGGTTGGCGCCCGCCGCGCTCGCCAGCGCGTTCGGCGGCGAGGTGGCGCTGCACGCGCAGGCCGGCGTCTTCAGCGGCGACGCCCTCGACGAGGGCACAGCGGCGCTGCTCGCGGCGCTCGCCGGGCACGCGAGCGAGCCACGGCGCGTCCTCGACCTCGGCTGCGGCATCGGTCATCTGGCGATCGCGGCGCTGCGGCTCTGGCCATCGGCCACGGCGCACCTCGCCGACGGCGACCGGCGCGCGATCGCCAGCGCCACGTGGAACCTGCGCCAGCTCGGCCTGGCCGATCGCTCGGTCCTCCACTGGTGGGACGCGTACGAACCGGCGCCCGCCGCCGACGTCGACCTGGTGCTGATCAACCCGCCCTTCCACACCGGGGTCGCCGTCGACTTCGGGCCTGCGAAGGCGATGTTCCGCGCCGCCGCGGCGGCCTCGGCGACAAGGTCGACCTGGTTGATCGTGGCCAACCGCCGGCTGCCCTACGAAGCTGAGCTCTCGCGCCACGGGGCGTTGCGGCCGCTGAGCGAAGCGGCCGGGTTCAAGGTGCTGGAGGTCCGACGTGGCTGAACGACTCGACGCCTGGCTCTCGCACCGCGGCTTCGGCACGCGCAGCGAGGCGCGCAACCTGGTCCGCGGCGGCGTCGTCACGGTCGATGGGCTCAAGGTCAAGGACTGCGGCGCGCGCATCACCGGGCAGGTGGTCCGCGTCCATGGCGACGAGGTCGCGCGCCGCGCCGACGAGGCGACGCTGGTGCTGCACAAGCCGGTCGGCTGGGCGTGCAGCCACGACCCGCGCGAGGCGCCGCTGATCGAGGAGCTGGTCCCGCTGGCGTGGGCCCACCTGCCGCTCGAGAGCGCGGGGCGTCTCGACCGCGACACCAGCGGCCTGCTGGTCGTCACCACCGACGGCGAGCTGATCCACCGCCTGACCAACCCGCGCAAGAAGCTGATCAAGCGCTACCGCATCCGTTATCGCGGCCAGCTCAGCGGCAAGGCGATCGAGCGCTGCGCGCTGGGCATGCAGCTCGAGGGCGATCCCAAGCCGACCATGCCGGCCAAGCTGGTGCTCGACCGGACGATCGCCGACGGCGAGTCGCTGGCCACCCTGCACCTGAGCGAAGGCCGCTACCACCAGGTGCGGCGGATGATCGCGGCGCTGGGCGGCGAGGTCGTCGGCCTGCACCGCGACCGCATCGGCCGCTTCGAGCTGCCGTCCGATCTGGCCGCCGGCGCGCTGCGCCCGATCGAGCCGCGCGAGCTGGACGCGTTGATGATGGCCGAGGACGAGCCGCCGGCGCGCGTGATCTGAGCCGGGCTCAGCCGGGGAGGCGCCAGCAGCCGCGCTGGTCCGGCGCGCGCTCGACCGCCTGCTCCATCTCGGCGCGCATCAGCCAGTTGTCGACCACGAACGCGGTGATGTTGTCGTGGCCGCCGCCGGCGCGCATCCAGTTGGCGAGCTCGTCGGAGGTGAAGCACGCGTTGCGCCCCGCGTCCGGCGACACCGTGACGCTCAGCGCGCCGTCCGGGCTCGAGAACGAATAGCCGTTCACCGTCGTGGAGTAGGTCCAGAGCTCGCCGTCGATGCTGCACGATCGGGCGAGCCCTTCGGAGCGCTCGCGCATCGACGGCTGGAACCCGCTCGCCGCATCCGAGATCGCGGCGGCGAGCCTCGCCTTGGTCGCGAGGTAGTCGGCGATGCGTCCCCGATCGAGCATCGGCGCGATGGTGGCGGGCCCGGCGCCTCCGCCACAGGCGCCCTCGCCGCCTTCTTCGCGTGCCGCAACCCGTGTCGCCATCGGGATCGACGGACCCGGCGGCGACGCCGGACGCGACCCGGGGCGTGTCGACCGCACGTTTGCGGCACCACGTGCTCCTGTGATCGCGACCGTCCGGGCTGTGATCCGCGGGCGAGTTGCCGCGGCGGCGCCCGGTGTCGATGATGATGCCAGCACCCCGCCGCGCCCGCGGCACCACC
>DASPLE010000018.1:0-23289 GCA_035627695.1 Planctomycetota bacterium | reverse complement strand
CGATCTCGGGGACGCGCTCGGGCGCGGCGTTGAAGCAGGTGACCAGGGCGACGCGCTCCGACGCCACCGCCACCACCTCGTCGTCCTCGTACCAGAAGCCGGGGCGGATGCCGTTGGGGTCGCGCAGCGCGAACGACACGCCGTGGCCGACCAGGCCGCACAGCAGGTAGCCGCCGTCCCAGGTGCGCGCGGCGCGCTTGAGCACCTGGCCCAGGTCGAGCTCGTCGCCGATGCGCTTGGCGAGATCATCGCCGGCGTCGCCGCGCAGGCGGCGCACCAGCGCCTCGTTCGCCTCGTCCAGGAAGTGGCCGATCTTCTCCATCACCGTGCTGGTGTCGGCCGAGCCGATCGGGTGCTGCCCGAGGCCGACCAGCATGTCGAAGATCTCGCTGGTGTTGGTCAGGTTGAAGTTGCCGGCGACGGTCAGGTAGCGGCTCGGCCAGTTGGACGGCCGCTCGTAGGGGTGGCAGACGTCGATCGAGTTGCCGCCGTGCGTGCCGTAGCGCAGGTGGCCGAGCATCGCCTCGCCCAGCCACGGATACGCGCGCTTCAGCGCCTGGTCGTCGTCCAGCTTGTCGCCGTGGTCGCGGCGCAGGCGGTCGAGATCCTCGTGGATCTGCTTCCACAGCCGGTCGAGGCTGGCCGGGCCGCACTCGCGGTGGCGCTCGTAGTACCGCGCGCCCGACGGCATGCCCATCTTGAGGACGCCGACGCCGGCGCCGTCCTGGCCGCGGTTGCGCTGCTTCTCCATCAGCAGGTAGAGCTTGTTCAGGCCCCACAGCGCCGTGCCGTGCTTCTGCCGGTAGTGCGCGAGCGGCTTCTTCAGCCGCACCATCGCCAGACCGCATTCGTGCTTGATGGAGTCGCTCATCGCGGCGCTCCCATCGTAGCGTGTCGCAGGCCATGACGCGGGGCTACGCAGCGGCGGACGTTCGACGTGCTCACGCCGCCCCCGTCGCGTTCTTCGCCGGCGCGGCGATCCGCTCGACCCCGCCCAGGTACGGTCGCAACGGCGGCGGCACCGTGACCGACCCGTCGGCCTGCTGGTAGGTCTCGATCAGCGCGATCAGGCAGCGCGGCAGCGCCAGCGCGCTGCCGTTGAGCGTCGCGCACGGCTGCGGCTTGGCGCCCTTCTCCGCGCGGTAGCGCAGGTTCGCGCGCCGGCCCTGGAAGTCGCCGAAGTCGGAGCAGCTCGAGACCTCGAGCCAGCTGTCGGTGCCGGCGCTCCACACCTCGAGGTCGAAGGTGTGGCGGCTGGAGAACCCGGTGTCGCCGGTGCACAGCTCGAGCACGCGATAATGCAGTCCGAGCTCGCGCAGCAGCGCCTCGGCGTGGCCGCGCATGGTCAGCAGCTCCTCGGGGGCGCGCGCCAGCGTCGTCAGCCACACCAGCTCGACCTTGTCGAACTGGTGGACGCGGGTCATGCCGCGCGTGCCGATGCCGGCGGCGCCCGCCTCGCGGCGGAAGCACGGCGTGTGCGCGGTGTACTTCCGCGGCAGCTCGGCGGCCTCGAGGATCTCGCCGGCATGCAGGTTGGTGATCGGGACCTCGGCGGTCGGGATCAGCATCAGGTCGTCGTCGCGGCAGGCGTAGAGCTGGTCGGCGAACTTCGGCAGCTGCCCGGTGCCCTGCATGGTCGGCGGCGTGACCAGGTACGGCACCGCCAGCTCCTGGTAGCCGTTGGCGCCGTGGCGATCGAGGAAGAACGCGACCAGCGCGCGGCTGAGCTTGGCGCCGAGCCCGGCCAGGACGACGAAGCCCGAGCCGCTGATCTTGGTCGCGCGCTCGAAGTCCATGATCCCGAGGGCGGGCCCGAGATCCCAGTGCGCCTTCGGCTTGAACGCGAACGCCGGCTTCTCGCCCCAGGTCGCGACGACGCGGTTGTCGCGCGCGTCCTTGCCGACCGGCACCTCGGGCAGGCACGGATTCGGCAGCAGCAGGAGCTGGCCTTCGAGCTCCTTCTCGGCGATCGCGCGCTGCTCGTCCGCCGCCTTGTGCCGGTCGCCGAGCTGGCGCGCGTGCTCCTTGGCCGCGGCGACGTCCTTGCCGTCGCGCGCCGCCTGGCCGATCGCCTTGGAGGCGGCGTTGAGCTCGGCCTTCAGCGTCTCGGCGGCGTTCTTGAGGGCGCGCACGCGGTCATCGAGCGCGGCCAGCGCATCGACGTCGATCGGCGCCCCGCGGGCGGCGAACGCGGTGCGGAAAGCCGCCGGATCCTGGCGGAAAAGCCCGATATCGATCATGTCCGTCCCGTCGTGGAACGATCGCCTTCTCGACGATCACCGGCGCGGTGCGCCAGCGCCGCCGAGTCTAGCCGCGAGCCCGACCGGGCAAGCCGCGTGCCCCGTGATCAGGCCCGACCGGCAGGCCGAGACGCATCAGCACCGTTCGACGCAGATCGGCCAGCAGCGACCGCGCGTCGCGTCCGGCGACGCCATGCGCCGACCAGATCACGTCATGCCGGCGACGTGGCGCGCCGCGATCGGCGCGCGCGGCGACGATCAGGTCGTCCGGCCGCGTCTCGCCCGCGGCCGGGGCGTCCACCGGGTCGAGGACCACCACCAGATCGGCCTGGCGGCGCGCGGCGCGCGCCAGGTCCTGGCCCGCGGCCTCCAGCTGCTCACCGGTGGCGCGCAGGCCCGCGGAGTCCACCAGCCGCAGCCGCCAGCCGTCGGTGTCGACGTCGGCCGCGACCAGATCGCGCGTCGTGCCCGGCAGGTCGGCCACCAGCGCGCGCGCATGGCCGCACCACGCGTTGAGCAGCGTGCTCTTGCCGGCGTTGGGCGGGCCGCTGATCAGCACCAGCGGCGGACGGACGAGGAACGCGCTGGCGAAGGGCGGCGCGCCGTCGCCATGCGCGAGCAGCCAGCGCGCCGCCGCTGGCGACGGCGCGGCGGCGAGGCGCCGCCAACGCGCATCGCCTCCATCGCCTCCATCGCCTCCATCGCCACCGTTCCCGTCGTCCTGGTCGAGCCC
The DNA here is from genome assembly GCA_035627695.1 of Planctomycetota bacterium. GTDB lineage: Bacteria > Planctomycetota > UBA11346 > UBA11346 > UBA11346 > DASPLE01. The sequence goes on along the minus strand of DASPLE010000018.1, from coordinate 20,316 downwards.
GTGCCCGCCCAGGCACGCCGTCACCGCGAGCCGCACGCCGGGTCCGCCATGGCACATCAGATCGATCGCGTCGTCGGCGATCCGCGCGACCACGACCTCGTCGACCGCGCCGCCCGCGCGGTCGACCAGCGTCGCCAGCCGCGCGGCGCCTACCGCCGGGAACGGCCGGTCGATCAGGGCGGTCACGGCCGGGACGCGCACGATCGCGATCGCCGCCGGCGCGGGCGGCGTCAGCCAGCGGAAGCGCATGCGCCGATCGTGGCCCCGAGCGGACGCGCGCCACCGGCGCGGTTGACCATGCCGTCACCGCCACGTACGCCTGCGGCGCATGTCGCACGCCCTTCCGATGCTGATGATCTCGTGGTCCGCGCTCGCCGCGGCGGCCGAGCCCACGATCGCCGACCTGCGCCTGATCGGCGGCATCGGCCACGGCGACAGCCGCATCGACGGCCGCACGCGACCCGGCACCGGCGGGCCATCGGGCGAGGCGCTCGACGCGCAGGGCGATCACGACGAGCGCGAGCACGCCGCGTTCCAGGCGTTGACCTCGGGACGCGCGCTCGGCGCCTATGGCGGACCGCTGATCGGCATCGAGCTCGGCTGGCGCACCTGCGAGAGCGACCTGCCGCTGGACGCGGCCGCGGGCGAGCTCGACGTCGATTCGCGCGCCTGGACCTGCGACCTGATGCTCGGCTGGGCGCACGCGCTGTCGTCGCGCTGGCATGTCGAGGCCACCGGCTTCGTCGGTCTGGGCCGTCTCGAGCTCGACTTCGGCTACGCCGCCCAATCCGGCTCCTACCACGGCGATGATCGCGGCATGCTCACCGAGTACGGCGCGCGCGTCGGCGGCTACTGGACCGTCGGCCGTTTCCAGATCGGCGCCGAGGCGCGCTGGCTGGTCGAGCGCGCGTCCTCATCGATCGGCCTCGACGTCGGCACGCCCGAAGCGACGGCGATCACCGACCTCGAGCAGCGCGGGCTGTTCCTGATGCTGGCGCTCGGCTACCGGCTCTGAGCGAGCGCGAGGCGCTGGCCATCCCAGCGCACCAGGCGGTCATCCACCGCGACGCGCTCCCAGGCGAACCCGTCGACGAGCGCCCGCGGCGTGACCGGCGCGTCGTTGGCCGCCAGGCCGCAGGCATGGGCGAGGAAGCCGCACAGCGCCTCCGCCGGATACCGCGGGCGCAGCTGCGGCGTGCCGACCGATCCGTGCAGCTTGGCCAGCTTGCGCCCGCGTTCCTCGAGCAGCAGCGCGTGGTGCCGGTAGACCGGCTCGGGGACGCCGAGCAGCCGCTGCAGCCCGACCTGCGTCGCGGTCGACGGCGCGATGTCGCGCCCGCGCACCACGCGCGTCACGCCGATCGCGGCGTCGTCGACCACCACCGCCAGCTGGTACGCGATCGCGCCATCGCGCCGGCGCACCACCGGATCGCCCATCGCCTGCGCGGCGTCCTGCGCCAGATCGAGACCGCCCTCGTCGCGCGGCGCGATCGGTCCGTCGGGCAGCCGCGCGCGCAGCGGCTCGCCGCACGCGCGCCAGCCGCCGGGCGGCAGCGGCCGGTCGCGGGCGCGGTTGTCGTAGGCCCAGCCGCCGTCCGGCGAGCGCCGGCCGATGACCTGGAGATCGCCGCGGCCGGCGCTGCACGGATACAGCGCGCCCTGCGCCGCGAGGCGGTCGAGCGCCGCCGCATGGCGATCGCCGTGGTCCGATTGGCGCTCGACGGCGTCGAACTCCACGCCGAGCCACGCCAGGTCGTCGATCATGCGCGCCGCGTGCTCGGCCGTGCAGCGCTGCGGATCGAGATCCTCCAGGCGCAGGACCACCCGCGCGCCGCGCGAGCGCGCGTCGAGCCAGCACAGCAGCGCGGCCAGGAGCGTGCCGGGATGCGCCGGTCCCGTGGTCGACGGGGCGAAACGGCAGACGTCGGCGACGCTCATCGCGTCACACGATCCCGCGGTGCCGCGCGCGCCAGCGGTGGGGCGTCTCGCCGACGCGGGCGCGGAACAGCCGGTAGAAATGGCCCAGGTTCGAGAGCCCGCAATCCAGGCACAGGTCGATGATGCGCGCGTCGCTCTCGGTCAGGCGGCGCGCGGCCCAGGCGATGCGCGCGTCGTTGACCAGGTCGGTGGGCGTGCGCCCGTAATGGCGTCGCGCTTCGCGCGCCACGTGCTCGGCGCTCTTGCCGGTCGCCGCGACCAGCGCGTTCGCGCCGGCCTGGAGGCGTCGCGGATCGTCGGCCAGCGCGGCCAGCGCGCGCGCCAGCCAGGCCGGCGGCGCGCTCGCCGTCGGCGCGGTCAGGTGCGCGCGCACCAGCCAGAGCAGGTTGAGCAGGAAGCGATCGAGGGCGGCGCGGGTCCGCGCGCCGGCTTCGAGCTCGGCGGCGAAGCCTCCGAGCGCCGCGAGCTCCTCCGCCGACAGGGCGAGATGCCGACGCGCGCCGGCGGCGAAAGGATCGGGGACGCCCTGCAGGGTCCGCTCGTGCAGCTCGCGCCACGCCTCGGCGCGGAACGCGAGGTTGGTCATGCGGTAGCTCGTGCCCGGTTCCGCGCCGAAGCCGTGGTCGTCGTCCATGGCGACGAAGACCAGCGACCCCTGGGCCACGGGCCGGCGCACGTCGCCGATCCGTTCCCAGCCGCTGCCCTCGGTGATCCAGAACAGCTCGAGGAAGTCGTGGCGGTGGGATTCGCTGCTGTGCGTCGGCTTGACGACCTGGTGGGCGAAGTGGCAGTGCTGCCCCGCCGGGACGAAGTTGGCGATGCGCAGCCGCTTCATAGCCGTCTCACGTCCCTCTCGTGTCCTTCTCAGGTCAATGGAGCGTATACCGGGTCAACGACGGACAAGAAAGAGAGCACGAAATACCGGATATAGTGGCCATACCCCCGTCAAACGAGGACAGCATGACCAGCGCCACCGCCGCCCGCCCGGATTCCCGCTCGAAGCCGCGCCTGGATGCCGCGCAGGTCGCCGCCTTCCGCCGCGAGGGCTACCTGACGATCCGCGAGCCGGTGCTGTCGCCGACGGCGTTCGCCGGGCTGAAGGCGCACTTCGAGGACATGCTCGCCGACCTGCCCGAGGGCAAGCGCCCCGAGAGCATGGACGTGCCCCACTTCGTCGACACCACGCTGTTCACCTGGCTGTTCGACGACGCGGTCCTCGACCTGGTCGAGCCGATCCTCGGTCCGGACATCGCGCTGTTCTCGAGCCACTTCATCTGCAAGCCCGGCACCGACGGCAAGCGCGTGCCCTGGCACGAGGATTCGGCGTACTGGGGCGACGCGCTGGTGCCGATGGAGGTCGTCACCGTGTGGCTGGCGATCGATCCGTCGGGGCCGGACAACGGCTGCATGCGCGTGATCCCTGGCGCGCTCGGCGGCTACAGCGAGTACGAGCCGTGCGACACGACGGCCAACGTCTTCCACATCGAGATCAAGCGCGGCAAGTACGACGCCGCGAAGGCGGTCGACATCGTGCTCGAGCCGAACCAGGCGAGCCTGCACGAGAGCCACCTCATGCACGGCTCGAACGCCAACACCAGCGGCCGCCGGCGCTGCGGCTACACCATGCGCTACATCAGCGCCGCGACCCGCCACAACGTCACGCACTCCAACCACCAGATCTACCTCGCGCGCGGTCGCGACCGCGCCGGCAACCGCTACGGCGACCCGACCAAGTCGTATGGCGAGCTCGCCATCGCACGCGGCCTGACGGTGAAGAAGGGGCATTAGGCGCGAGGCTCGAGGCTCGAAGCGCGACACCCGGCGCGCGGTGGCGGTGTCGGACCGGCGCTGCACGATCGCGACCGATGTCCCGTCTGGCCGCCCTCGCGCTGATCTCGTCGTTCGCCTGCGCCGGCGAAACCCACGTCGCCGCGCATGCCCTGCGCTGGCGCTTCGGCGGCGAGGTCGTGCGCCTGCACGATGGCGAGGACATGGGCCTGGCGCACGCGCTGGTCGACGTCCTGGAGCCGGTCGCCGCGCTGCCGGGGCTCTACGTGGGACTCGGCGGCTTCGGCGCCGTGACCGGCGAGCGCGGCGGGTTCTTCACCCTGGGCGGCGCGCTCGGCTGGCGCGCGGCCTGGCGGCGGTTCGAGCTCGATGTCGGCGGCTTCGCCGGCGGTGGCGGTGGGGGCGACGCGGAGCAGGGCGGCGGGCTGATGCTGCGGCCGCACGCCGGCATCGGCTTCAACGCCTGGCGCGACTGGTGGCTGCGCGGCGAGGTCGCGCACGTCGCGTTCCCCAACGGCGACATCGAATCGACCGGGGTCGCGATCGGCATCGCCGTCCAGGACGGCATCGTCGGGTTGGCGCGCGCTGGCGCGGTCGCCGATCTCGTCGCCGCGGCGACGCGCCGGACGCGTCTGGCCGTGACCGCGTCGTGGTGGCGGCCGTGCGGCTGCGACGGGCCGGGGCTGCGCTCGGGCGAGGAGCTCGAGGACGATCTCGCGCTGGTGGGCGTGCGGCTCGAACGCTTCGTCACCGAGCGGGTGTTCCTCGCCCTGGTCGCCGACGGCGCGCTCGGCGGCGGCATCGCCGGCTACATGGACGTGTTCGGCGGCGTCGGCTACGAGCAGCCGCTGATCGGGCCGCTGTCGCTGCAGCTCGTCGCGCTGGGCGGCGCCGGCGGCGGCGGCGATGTCGACACCGGCGGCGGGCTCCTGCTGCAGCCGCGCGCGGCGCTGGTCGCGCGCCATCGCGGCGTCGTCGCCGATGTCGGCGTCGGGCGGGTGGTCGCGCCGGACGGCGAACTCTCGGCCGACGCGTTCGCGCTCGGCGTCGCCTGGGAGAGCGATGCGGTCGTCCTGCCGCGCGGCGTCGCCCGCGCGCGCGTCGCCGGCGCCGACGGCGAGACGTGGCATCTGAGCGTGATCAACAAGACCTACCTGCCGCGCTCGTCGGCCCATCGCGCGAACGGCGACGCGTACGCCGATGACATCGAGCTGGTCGGCGTCGGTCTGGAGAAGCCGCTGACGTCGTGGTTGAGCGCGACCGGCCGCGGCTTCGCCGCGTGGCGCGGCGGCGCGGGCGGTTACGCCGAGGGACTCGTCGGATTGACGGCGCACGCGGATGCGTGGCCGCGCGTGGCGCTGATCGCCGCGCTCGAAGGCGGCGCGGCCGGTGGCGGCGGCATCGAGGTCGACAGCGGTGTCATCGGCCAGGCCACCGTCGGCGCGCGCGTCGCGGCGACCGATCGCCTCGCCATCGGCCTCGAGCTCGGCGCGATGGACGCGCTGCGCGGCTCCTTCGCCGCGGCGGTGCTGGCGCTGTCGCTGACCTGGACGTTCGATCGCGCGGTCTCCGCCGGCGATTGACCGTTCGTCGACCGTGCGCGGTCGATCGCCCGCCGGGCGGTGTTGATCGTCGCCCCAGCGATCGCACGCTGCCCCGTCCCAACGGAGGCGCTCGTCATGGCCCAGGTGAACGTGGATGTGGTGGTCGTCGGCGCCGGCCCCGGCGGGTACGTCGCGGCGATCCGCGCCGCGCAGAAGGGCCTGTCGGTCGCGGTCGTCGAGCGCAAGGCGGAACTGGGCGGCACCTGCCTCAACTGGGGCTGCATCCCGACGAAGGCGATGGTCGCGACGGCGCGCACCCTGTCGCACATCCGGCACGCCGGCGAGTTCGGCGTCGTGGTCGGCGAAGCCAAGCTCGACGCCGCGGCGCTGCACAAGCGCCTGCGCGGCATCGTCGACACGCTGAACAAGAACATCGGGATGCTCTTCAAGAAGAACAAGATCGCGCTGATCCCGGGCACGGCGCGCTTCACCGGGCCGGCGACGCTCACCGCCACCGCCAAGGACGGCACGGTCAGCGAGATCCGCTTCGGCCACGCCATCGTCGCCACCGGGTCGTCGCCGATCGAGATCCCGGCGTTGCCGTTCGTCGCCGGCAAGGTCGTCCCGTCCGACGCGCTGCTGTTCCGCGATCAGCTGCCGAGGTCGCTGCTGATCATCGGCGGCGGCGTGATCGGCTGCGAGTTCGCCTCGATCTACAGCCAGTTCGGCGTGCCGGTGACGGTCGTCGAGGCGCTCGACCAGGTCCTGCCGATGACCGACAAGGACGTCGCCGACGTCGTCACCAAGGCGCTGACCAAGCGCGGCGTGACGGTGAAGACCGGGGCCAAGGTCGAGAAGGTCGACGCGTCCGGTGCCGAGTGCGTGGTGCATCTCGCTGGCGGCGAGCAGCTGCGCGCCGCCGAGGTGTGCGTCGCCGTCGGCCGCCGCGCCAATGGCGCCGGGCTCGGCCTCGAGGAGCTGTCGGTCAAGGTGGAGCGCGGCGCCATCAAGGTCGACGGCCACTGCCGCACCGCGATCCCGACGATCTTCGCCATCGGCGACTGCAACGGCCGCATCCAGCTCGCCCACGCCGCGTCGCACGACGGCATCGCCGCGGTCGACACCATCCTCGGCGGCCACGCGCGCTTCGCCGACGCCGCGACCTGCCCAGGCAACATCTTCACCGATCCGGAGGTCGGCATCGTCGGCCTGACCGACAAGGCCGCCGCCGCCGCCGGGACCAAGGTCAAGGTCGGCAAGTTCCCGTACCTCGCGCTCGGCCGCGCGCGCTGCGCCGGCGAGACCGAGGGCTTCTTCAAGGTCGTCGCCGACGCCCAGACCGAGCAGATCCTGGGCGTGCAGATCGTCGGCGCCGAGGCCACCGACCTGATCCAGCAGGGGGTGCTGATGGTCGCCGGCGAGATGACGCTGTCGTCGGTCGGCCATCTCATCCACGGCCATCCGACGCTGCCCGAGGGCATCATGGAAGCCTGCCTCGCCGCGCGCGGCGAGGTCATCCACGGCTGAGTCGGTCCGGCTTCGGGCTCCGCGCTTCGGGCTTCGGGCTTCGGGCTCCGCGCTTCGGGCTTCGGGCTTCGGGCTTCGGGCTTCGGGCTTCGCGCTTCGCGGCTTCCGGTTTTCACCGCTCGAATCTCAACTCGCAACCGGGCGTAGCCGCCCACCATCGGCGCCGTGCGCCTGGTCATCGTCGAAAGCCCGAACAAGACCGCGAAGATCCGCGGCTTCCTCGGCCCCGGCTACCAGGTCGCCGCCAGCTACGGCCACGTCCGCGACCTGCCGATGTCCGGCGACCTGGCGGTCGGCTTCGCCGGCGGCCGCGTGCTGCCGAAGTACCTGCCGCTCGAACGCGCGGGTCACGCCCTCGCCAACCTGCGCCGTCTCGCCGACCAGGCCGAGGAGGTGCTGCTCGCCACCGACCCCGATCGCGAAGGCGAGGCGATCGCCTGGCACCTCGCCGAGGTCCTGGGCGAGCGCCGCTACCGCCGCGTGGTCTTCAACCAGATCACCAAGCCGGCGGTGACCGCCGCCCTGGCCAACGCGCGGCTCATCGACCGCCATCTGGTCGACGCGCAGCAGGCGCGGCGCGTGCTCGACCGCGTCGTCGGCTGGCTGGTGAGCCCGACCCTGCGCCGGCTGGGCAAGGACGCGCGCAGCGCCGGGCGCGTGCAGTCGGTCGCGCTGCGCCTGGTCGCCGAGCGCGAACGCGAGATCCAGCGCTTCACCGCCGCCGAGTACCACGTGCTCGCGGCCACGCTGCAGAAGGCGGGCGTCACGCCGGCATTCGTCGCGCGCCTGGCGCAGTGGAAGGGCGAACCGCTCGGCCAGCGCCTGATCGACGCGACCGTCGCCGAGCGCACCGTCGAGTGGTGCCGCAAGCAGCGCTTCGTCGTCCACGCCTGCGATCGCCGCGAGCGCGACCGTCATCCGCCGCCGCCGTTCATCACCGCGACCGTGCAGCAGGCGGCGTCGGTGCGCCTCAAGCTCGCGCCCGACGCGACCATGAAGCTGCTGCAGTCGCTGTTCGAGGGCGGCCACATCACCTACCACCGCACCGACTCGGTGGCCCTGGCGCCGGAGTCGATCCAGGCCGCGCGCGCGATCATCGCCGCCGACTTCCCGGCGAAGTACCTGCCGAAGCAGCCGGTGGCGCACGCCGCCAAGAGCGCCAATGCCCAGGAGGCGCACGAGGCGATCCGGCCGACGCATCCCGAGACCGGCCTCGAAGGCCCCGAGACGCTCGACGCGTCGCAGCGCGCGCTCTACGGGCTGATCTGGACGCGCTTCGTCGCCAGCCAGATGGCCACCGGCCGCGATCAGATCACCACCCTCGACGTGGCCTGCGCGCCCGGCACCTGGAACGGCGGACCGATGGGCGTGTTCCGCGCCAAGGGCCGCGTCGTGCTGTTCGACGGCTGGCGCCGCCTGACCGGTGACGACACCGAGGAGGTGGCGAAAAAGAAGGCGCGCAAGAAGAAGGCCGGCCCGGCCGGTGCGACCGACACGCCCGACGCCGAGGAGGAGCAGGACGTCGAGCTGCCGCTGCTGACCGTCGGCGACGCGCTCGATCTGATCGCCCTGGTGAGCGAGAAGAAGTCGACCAAGCCGCCGCCGCGCTTCACCCAGGCCTCGCTGATCAAGCGCCTCGAGCGCGACGGCATCGGCCGGCCGAGCACGTACGCCAACATCCTCAAGACCATCCTCGACCGCGGCTACGTCCAGGAGCTGAAGCGCCTGCTGCACGCCACCGATCTCGGCATGGCGGTGACCGACTTCCTGGTCAGCCACTTCGCCGGCAGCTTCATCGACCTGGGCTACACGGCGCGGCTCGAGGACGACCTCGACCGCATCGCGCGCGGCGAGGTGGCCTGGGAGAAGACCGTGACCGACGCGAGCTTCGCGGTGCTCGACCTGGCGCAGCGCGCGGGGCTGCGCGGGAATCCGCTCGCGGGCTGAGCCGGCCCGAAGCCCGAAGCCCGAAGCTCGAAGCCGGAAGCCCGAAGCCCGAAGCTCGAAGCTCGAAGCTCGAAGCCCGAAGCCCGAAGCTCGAAGCTCGAAGCCCGAGACCGAAGCGTCGGGCCGCGCGTAAACCCGCCTCGCTCGCCCAGAACCGATACGCCGACGACCACGCCCGCCAACGACGCCCGGCGCCCCTGACCTAGCCTGGCTGGCCGGGAGCGGCCATGGACAACGGACTCGGCGTCATCGCCCTGCTGGGCGTCGGCAGCACCTACTTCACGCGCGGGATCCTCGAGAGCCTGGTGCGGGTCGGGGGCGCCTGGGATGTGCGCCTGGGCGACATCGACCCGCACGCGCTCGACGTCGCCGAGCGGCTGTGCCGGCGCCTCGCCGAGGCGCATGGCGCGCCGATCAGCGTACGCGCCTCGACCGATCGCCGCGAGGTGCTGGCCGGCTGCGGCGCCGTGGTCTCGACCATCGGTGTCGGCGGTCGTCCGGCGTGGATCCGGGATGTGATCGACGCGCGGCGCTTCGACATCAACCAGACCACCGGCGACACCTTCGGCTACGGCGGCGTGTCGCGCGCGCTGCGCATGGTGCCGGCGATGATCGGCGTCGCGCGCGACATGGAGCGGCTGTGCCCCGACGCGCTGCTGGTCAACTTCTCGAATCCGATGTCGGTGATCTGCCGCGCCATCACCAAGGCGACGCGCGTGCGCACGGTCGGCCTGTGCACCGGCGTGAAGTGGTTCCACCGCGCGCTGGCCGACGCGCTCGGCCTGCCGCCGCGCGAGGTGTGGTACGAGGCCGCGGGCGTCAACCACTTCACCTTCATCACCGCGCTCACCCATCGCGGCGAGGACCTCTGGCCGCGCGTGCGCGCGCTGAAGGACGACGCGCTGCCGGGCGGGCCGTACACGCGCGAGCTGTTCCGCGCCTTCGGCGCGTACCCGTGCGTCGGCGACGGCCACATCACCGAGTTCGTCCCGGGCTGGGCGGGCACAGGCTGCTACTACGGCAAGACCCTCGGCGTCGACGCGTGCCACGACTTCGAGAGATACGCGGCGACCTACGACGAGGTCCAGACGCGCATGGAGGACGAGGCCTACGGCCGCGCGCCGATCGCCACCGCCGACCTGCACGCCGACGCGAAGCAGTTCAGCGACGAGCACTTCTTCGCCGAGCTGATGCTGGCACTGCGCGGCGACCGCGAGCTGCTGTGCACGATCAACCTGCCCAACCGCGGCCAGGTCGCGAACCTGCCGGCGGGCGCGATCCTCGAATCGACCGCGCTGGTCAACGGCGCCGGCTTCAAGCCGTTCGCGCTCGGCGACCTGCCCGCGGGCATCGCGGCGATCATGGGCCGGGTCATCGCGGCCCAGGACCTGTGCGCCGATGCGGCGCTCGCCGGCGACCGCCGTCTGGCGGTGCAGGCGCTGATCGCGGATCTGACCGCGCGCACGCAGGGCGACGCCGAGGCGATGCTCGACCAGATGGTCAGCACGCATCGCGCGCACCTGCCGGAGTCGCTCGCCGCCGGCGGGCACGGGCCGCGCGCGCTGGCGGCGGCGGGTTGATGCCATGCGCAGCCGATCCGTCCCCTGCCCGACCCCGATCACCGGCGGCGCCGACCTCAGCCCACGCGTGCGCGCGCTGATCGACGGCGTGCGCGATGGCTTCAGCCTCGAGCGGCCTTTCTACACCGATCCCGAGCTGTTCGCGCTCGACCTCGAGAAGGTCTGGCGGCGCCACTGGCTGTACGTGTGCATGGGCTGCCAGATCGCCAACCCCGGCGACTACGTCACCTATCAGCTGGGCACCGACCGCATCATCGTCATCCGCGGCGACGACGGCGTGGTCCGGGCGATGGCCAACGTCTGCACGCATCGCGGCTCGATCATCTGCGCCGAGCACGCGGGCAACGCGCGCGCGCTGGTCTGCCCGTACCACGCCTGGGTCTACGGCCGCGACGGCGAGCTGCGCGCCGCGCGCATGATGCCCGCCGACTTCGACCGCGCCGCCTACGGCCTCGCGAAGGTGCGCTGCGAGATGATCGCCGGCTTCGTCTTCGTCGCCTTCTCCGACCAGGCTCCCGACCTCGCGACCTGGCGGGCGGAGTTCGAGCCGCATCTCGCGGCGTACCAGACCGATCGGCTCAAGGTCGCTGTGTCGAAGACCTACGACTGCGCGTCGAACTGGAAGCTGCTCGCCGAGAACTTCCGCGAGTGCTACCACTGCCACTCCGGCCATCCCGAGTACATCCGCGCGGTCATCGGCAGCGGCATGCACGAGCCGCGCGAGAAGGTCGACGCCGAGCACCAGCGCGCGCGCGCCGCTTGGCGGGCGCAGGGGGTCGGCCTCGACAGCGTCGACTACGAGGACGCCAACGGCGATTGGCACTACAGCGCGCGCTACCCGTTCGCGCCGGGCTTCCGCACCATGAGCGAGGACGGCGCGCGGGTCGCGCCGCTGCTCGGCCGCCTGCCGTCGGAGGACGTCGGCATCTATTCGATCGTGATGTACCCGAACCTGTGGATGGACGCGCCGCCGGACCACCTCATGACCATGCGCGTCACGCCGCGCGCCGCCGACCGCTGCGAGGTGCGCTTCGACTGGTTCGTGCACGCCGACGCGCGCGAGGGCGTCGACTACGATCCGGCCAAGGTCGCCTGGTTCTGGACCGTCACCGGCGAACAGGACGTGCGCCTGTGCGAGGACAACCAGGCCGGCGTCGCCTCGCCGCGCTACCGGCCCGGTCCGTACGCGCCGGTCGAGGGCGGCCCGCGCCACGTCATCCGCTGGTACCTGCGCCAGCTGGTGAAGCCGTGACGGCCGGTCGCGCGAAGCGCGCGGCGCGGAGCGCGAAGCCCGACGCCCGGAGCGCGAGGCTCGCGGCGGCACGAGGCGCGGACGGCGATGGCGGATCCCTGTTCGACCTCGGCTGCATCGCCGACCTGTGCGTGGACCTGGTGATGCGCGGCGACGAGAAGCCGCGCTACGGCCAGGAGGAGCAGCTCTTCGCCGGCTACGCGCTCGAGCTCGGCGGATCGGGAACGATCGTCTGCGCCCAGTTCGCCAAGCTCGGCGGACGCGTGCGCCTGGTCGGCGCGGTCGGCGACGACGACCTCGGCGCCGTGGTGCGACGCCGCCTGGCCGAGGAGAACCTGCCGGACGCCGACATCGCCGTGCGACCGGATCTGCCGACGGGCCTGGGCGTGGCGCTCGCGCGCAGCGATGGCGACCGGGCGATCCTGACCGTCAGCGGCGCGCTCGACGGCACCGAGCCGTCGCGGCTGACGCCGGCGCTTGCCGCGTCGTGCCGGCACTGGCACGTCGCCGCGTTCTACCTGCTCGGCGCGCTGCGCCCGGCGTGGCACGGCTTCCTGGGCGCGGCGCGTCGCGCCGGCGCGACCGTGTCGATCGATCCGAACTGGGCCGCCGGCGGCGACTGGAACGCGATCCGCGCGCTGCTCCCGCTGGTCGACGTGTTCATGCCCAACGAGCGCGAGGCGCTGGCGATCAGCGGCGAGCACGAGGTCAATGCCGCCGGACGCGCGCTGTCGCGCCAGGGACCGCTGGTGGTGGTCAAGCGCGGCGCGCGCGGCTCGGTGCTGTTCGCCGACGGCCGCCGCGTCGCCGAGCGCGAGGGCACGCCGCCCGATGGCAAGGTCGCCGACGCGATCGGCGCCGGCGACAACTTCGACGCGGGATTCCTGCGCGCCTGGCTGGACGGCGCCGATCCGGCGAGCTGCCTCGCGCTGGGCGACCGCTGCGCCCGCGCCAGCCTGCTGCGTGCGGGCGGCATCCGCGGCCAGCTCCTGGAGACCATGCATGCGACTGGCTGAGGCCATCGCCGAGCGCCGCGCCCGGGGTGGCGCGCTGCTCGCGACCAACTTCTACAACGTCGAGACCCTGCGCGCGGTGCTCGCCGCGGCGCGCGCGACCGGCGCGGATCTGATCCTGCAGGCGTCGCCGTCGACCATCGACTACCTCGGTCTCGCCATGACCGCGGCGATGGCGCGCACCGCGGCGCAGCAGGAAGGCGTGCGCGCGTGGCTGCACCTCGACCACGCGACCGATCCGGCGCTGGCGCGGCGCTGCGTCGATGCCGGCTTCGATTCGGTGATGATCGACGCCAGCGAGCGTCCGTTCGCCGAGAACGTGCGCCTGAGCGCGGCGCTGGTCGCCTACGCCCACGCCGCCGGCGTGCTGGTCGAGGCCGAGCTGGGCTACGTGCCCAAGCTGGGCCAGACCGACGACCGCTCCGGCTTCACCGCGCCGGACGAGGCGCACGCCTTCGCGCGCGACACCGGCGTCGACCTGCTGGCGGTCGCGATCGGCAACGTCCACGGCTTCTACAAGCGCGAGCCGGCGCTGGACCTCGCCCGCCTGGCGGCGATCCACGCCGTGGTGCCGGTGCCGCTGGTGCTGCACGGCGGATCCGGCCTGAGCGCGGAAGACTGGCGAGCGGTGATCGCGCGCGGCGTGTGCAAGATCAACCTGGCGACCGAGATCAAGGACGCCTTCATGCGCGCGCTCAAGGACACGCTCGCGGCCAGCGACGACATCGACCTGCGCCGCACGTTCCCGGTCGCGACCGCCGCCGCGGCGGCGCTGGTCGAGCGCAAGCTGCGCATCGTCACCCCGATCGGAGAGGCGCATGAGCAAGCTGCTCGCTGACATCGAACGCGAACCGGCCGAGCTCGCCGGCGTGCTGGCGCGGGTCGACCGCGATCCGGCGCTGGGCGCCGCGGCGGCGATCGTCGCGGCCGCGCGCCAGGTGGTGATCACCGGCATCGGCAGCAGCTGGCACGCCGGCATGGCGGTGGCCGCGCGCTGCGCCGCGCTGGGCATCCCGGCGACCCTCGCCGACGCGTCGGATCTCCTGCACTTCGCGGCGCTCGCTCCCGGGCAGGCGCTGATCGTGCTCTCGCGCAGCGGCGCCAGCGTCGAGATCGTCGGGCTGGTGGAGCGCGCGCGCGTCGCGGGCACGCCGGTGGTGGCGATCACCAACACGCCGACCAGCGCCCTGGCGCGCGGCGCGCAGGTGGTCATCGGCCTGGGAGCGACCTTCGACCACGCGATCTCGATCGGCATGTACAGCGCGCTGGCCGTCGCCGGGACGGCGCTCATCGAGCGCGCCGCCGGGCGCTGGGACGCGGCGCGGCGGGACGCGATCGCCGCCGCGCTCGCCGAGGCCGGACGCCGCCTGCCGGGCTGGAGCGCCGCGATCGCGGATTCGCCGTGGCTGGCGCGCGACGCGTCGACCTACTTCCTGGCGCGCGACGCCTCGCTGGCCAGCGCGAGCGAGACGCGCCTGCTGTGGGAGGAGGCCGCCAAGGCGCCGGCGACGGCGCTGACCACCGGCCACTTCCGCCACGGCCCGCAGGAGATCATCCGCCGCGATCTGCGCGTCGCGCTGTGGCTCGATCCGGCCCGGCTGCGCCGCGCCGATCTCGATCTGGTCGCCGACCTGCGCCGGCACGAGGTGCGGGTCGCGCTGATCGGCCATGCGCTCGACGGCGCGGCCGACCTGGCGCTCGACGTCCCGGCGACACCCGAGGGCTGGCAGTTCGCGGTCGACTGCATCCCGGCGCAGCTCATGGCCGAACGCGTCGCGCGCCTGCGCGGCGTCGACTGCGACGGCTTCACCTATTGCCCCTACGTCATCACCGGCGAGGGCGGCCTCGCGGCGGCGGGGCGCGCCGGCGCATGACGCTGCCGGCGATCCTGACGGTCACGGTCAACGCCGCCCTCGACCGCACCTGGCTGGTGCCAGGACTGAAGCGACGCGGGGTCAACCGCCCGGCGCGGACGCTGGTGCGCGCCGGTGGCAAGGGCGTGAACGTGGCGCGCGCCTATGCGTGCCTGGGCGGCAGCGCGGTCGCCACCGGCTTCGTCGGTGGCGCGACCGGTCGCACGTTGCGCCGCGCGCTGGCCGAGGAGGGGATCGGCGACGCGTTCCTCGCCGTTCCCGGCGAGACCCGGACCTGCGCGGTCATCGTCGATCCCGACCGTGCGCACATCGAGCTGTACGAGGCCGGCGCCCCGGTCGCCCGCGCCGATGCCGCGCGCCTGCTGCGACGCATCCGCCGGCTGCTCGCGGGTGGCCGCTTCTCGTGGCTGGTGCTCAGCGGCAGCCTGCCGCCGGGGGTGCCGGACTCGTTCTACGCCGACGCGGTGCGCCTCGCCCACGCCGCCGGCGTGAGCGCCGCGGTCGACGCCGCCGGCCCCGCGCTGGCGCAGGCGATCGCGGCGCGTCCGGCGCTGGTGAAGCCCAACCGCGACGAGCTGCGCGGCGTGGCGGGACCGCTGCGCGACGGCGCGGCGATCGTGCGCGCGGCCGATCGGCTGCGGCGCCGCGGCGCGCAGCGCGTGGTCGTGACCCTCGGCGATGCCGGCGCGATCATGGTCGACGACGCCGGCGCGCGGCGCATCGCGGCGATGAAGGTGGCGGCGGTGAGCGCGGTCGGCAGCGGCGACTGCTTCCTCGCCGGCCTGATCGCGGGGCTGTGCGACGGCGACGCCGCCGGCGCCCTGCGCCTGGCGGCGATCGCCGGCGCGGACAACTGCCGCCGCCTCGGCGCGGGGACGATCGACGCGACCGCGGTCAGGCGCCTGGAGCGCGGGCCCGGCCTGCGCGTGACCGCGCTGCCGGCCGCTCGCGCGCGTGCGGGAGCCGCCTAGCGTCGGCGGGAGTGTCCCACCAGCCGACCGTCCCATCCGGCCTGCTCAGGATCCGCCAGACCGTGCGCAGCCTCGGCGCGCCCGGCGACGTGATGAGCTGCGGCTTCTGGAACGAGGAGCAGCCCGGCGACATCGTCGACGCCGCGTATCCCAGCTACGTCGCGGTGTGGATCCTGCGCGGCAGCGTGATCCTCAAGGACTGGACCGGCACGACGCATCGCCTCGGGCCCGGCGACCTCTTCCAGCGTCCCCCCGGGCGGCGCCACACGTCGCTCGTCCAGCCGGGGCCGTACGGCGAATGCTGGGTGGAGGCGGGCGGGGCGTTCGCCGAGCTGATCGCGCGCCTGGGGGTCATCGATCTCGACCGCGCCGTGCTGCGCCCCGGCGTCGATCTCGCGCTGGTGCGGCGCGTCGACCAGTTCCACCAGTCGCTGGGCGCGTGCGCCGAGCACGAGGTGCCGCGTTGCGCCGTCGAGCTGCAGGCGATCCTCGCCGAGCTCTACGCGATGGACCGGACCGGCGCCGCCGCCGACCCGCACGCCGCGCTGATCGACGAGGCGTGCCGCGTGCTGCGCGACGAGGGCGGCGGTCGCGCGGTCCTCGACCGCCTCTGCCGCCAGCACGGCCTGGGCTTCGAGCGCTTCCGCAAGCTGTTCACCGCGCGCATGCGCTGCGCGCCGGCGGCCTACCGCAACCGCTGCCGCCTCGACCGCGCGCGCGAGCTGCTGCTGGCCGGCGACCTGCCGGTGAAGGACATCGCCGAACGGCTCGGATGGACCAGCGTGCCGAGCTTCAGCCTGGCGTTCAAAGCCGCGGTCGGGCTGTCGCCGGCGCACTACCGCGCGCGCCGGCGCGGCGCATCGGGCTGAGCGTTACCGAGCGCTTACGCGCGTCCGACGGACGCCGGGTAGCGTGGGTCCAGGAGCCACGCATGCGCCAGGCCTTCGTCATCCCGTTCTCGTTGCTGGCGCTGGGCGCCATGTCGGCGCACGGCGCCGACGACGCGCGGCTGACCATCGCCACCGAACGCGTGGTGGTGTTCAAGGACGGCTACGCGCTGTTCCTCAAGGCCGCGCACGGCATCGCCGACGGCGACGGGACGGTGTTCACCGACGAGGTCCCGGATGGCGCCGTGCTCGGCACGTTCTGGGCGACCGCGGCGGACGGCGGGGCCGTGCCGATGACCGCGCAGTGGGCCGAGACGCGCGAGCGGCGCGAACGGACCACGGCGTGCGTCACCACGCTCGAGCTGCTGCGCGCCAACGTCGGCAAGGCGGTGACGCTCGGGCTGGCGTCGGCGCCGACCGCGCTCTCGGGCACGGTGGTCGAGGTGCTCGATCTGCCGGCGACCGAGCCGGCCGAGACCGCGGGGTCGAGGTCGGCGGTCTGGGCGCAGGCGTCCTCGTTCCAGGGCGAGTCGTCCGTGCCGGGGCGCGTCGACGGCGCGGTGCGCGAGCTGGTGCCGCAGGGCGGCGCGCTGGTCGTGATCGACACCGACGGCGGGCGCATGGTCCTGCCGACCAGCGATGTGCGCACGATCAGCGGGCCGGCGCTGACGACGACGATCGCGCGCCAGGAAGAGGTCTTCACCCGCGTCAAACGCCTGGCGTTCCCGCTCGGCGCGCAGGCCGCCGGCGACCGCGTCGACCTGCGCCTCCTCTACTTCAGCGAAGGCGTGCGCTGGATCCCGACCTACCGCGTCTCCGGCGAGCTCGTCGACCAGGCGACCATCGCGCTGCAGGGCGAGCTGCTCAACGAGGCCGAGGACATCGTCGCCGCGCCGATCGACCTGGTGGTCGGCGTGCCCAACTTCCGCTTCAGGACCACGGTTTCGCCGCTGGCGCTCGAGGCGACGCTGCGCAGCGCGCTGGCGGCGGCCGTGCCGTCGCTGATGAACAGCCAGTACGCGAGCGGCAGCTTCGCCAATCGCGCCGGCGAGCGGCAGGACGGCGAGGCCGACGTCGCCGACCTGGCGCCCGACCTGGCCGCTGAACGCCAGCAGGACCTGTTCGTCCACAGCGTGCCGCCGACCACGCTGCGCAAGGGCATGCGCGCGACCGTACCTTTGTGGCAGATGACCGCGCCGTTGAGCCACCTCTACACGCTCGACATCGCCATCGTCCGCGATGCGCAGTCGGGGGCGCGCGCGCCGGAGCGCGACCCGGCGGATCCGCGGTCGCCCCTGCGCTTCGCCGAGCATCGCGTCTGGCACCAGTTCGAGCTGACCAACGTCGGCCAGGCGCCGTGGACCACCGGCGCTGCGCTGATCCTGCGCGGCAACGTACCTCTCGGCCAGGAGCTGCTGACCTACACGCCGATCCGCGGCTCATCCCTGCTGCCGGTGACGGTCGCGGTCGACATGTGCGGCGACTTCACCGAGACCGAGACCGAGCGCGTGCCCAGCGCGCTCGAGTGGGCGGGCTACCCGTACGCGATGGTGCGCAAGACGGCGACGGTGACGGTGAGCAATCTGCGCGCCGAACGTTCGCGCACCCGTGTCGGCGTGGCGCTCGGCGGACGCGCCAGCGCGCCATCCGACGGTGGAACGGTCAGGCTCACCGATTTCCGCGCCGACGACTGGAACGACAACGGCTACCGCGCGCCGAACAACCACAGCGAGGTGCGCTGGGAGCTCGATCTGGCGCCGGGCGAGGTCAGGACGCTGACGTTCACCTGCGAGACGTACGTTCGATGAGCTTCGAGCTGCGAGCTTCGAGCTTCGAGCTTCGAGCTGCGAGCTGCGAGCTGCGAGCTCCGAGCTCCGAGCTCCGAGCTTCGAGCTTCGAGCTCCGAGCTTCGAGGAGCCCGACGCCCGTGCTCAGCCGACGAACTCGTTGCCGACCTTGCGCGCGCGCTGCGGCTTATCGAGGTCGATGCCGAGCTGCAGGCCGATCTCGACCAGAACGCTCCACCCGGCGCACATCTGGACGTAGCCCGGGAAGGGGCTTTCCGGGATGCGCACGGTCGGGAAGGGCGTCTCGCGCGACGAGATCGCGATCACGGTCAGGCCGACGCCCTTGACGAGCACGTCCATGAACTTGGTCTGCGCGTCGTCGTAGGGATCGATCCAGATCACCACGTCGTTGCGGTCCATGACCTCCTCGACGCCGTGCGCGGCGTAGGTGCCCTCGAGGAAGTCCGACTTCTTGCGCGTGATCTCGTTGGTCTTGAGCGCGAGCTCCTCGGCGATGCCGTCGTTGCGGCCGGCGAAGTAGATCGTTCCCGCCTTCGCGCCCTTGGCGACGAGCGTCGGATCGATGGCGATGGTCAGCGCTTCGCGGCAGGCGGCGCCGGTCGCGGCGAGTCCGGCGGCGAGCGCGTTCCCGCCGGCCACGCGCTCGAACAGCGCGTGGTAGAACAGCGCCTGCTCGACCACGCTCTTGGTCGCGGCGACGGCGTCCTCCTTGCCGCAGCCGAGGACGAAGTTGGCGTGCGCGACCTCGCCGAGCTTCGATCCCGGGGTCGCGGTCAGGCCGAAGAGGTCGCCGTGGCCCTTGGCGCGCAGCTCCTGGAAGAGCTTGATGACCTCGCTGGTGCGGCCCGAGTTCGAGGCGGCGAACACCGCCCAGCCCGTGAGCGCGTACTCCTGCGCCTGGCGCGCGGCCTCGGTGTGCATGACCAGCGGCCAGCCGGCGCGACGCGCCTGCATGATCACGTGCTTCGCCGGGAAGATGCGGCTCGAGCCCTCGCCGGTGAGCAGCACTTTTCCCGCCGCGGCGATGCGCTTGGCGACGTCGCCGACATCCGGCAGGCGGTAGCCGGCGACGATGTCCGGCGTGCGCAGCATGTCGCGCACCAGGCCGAAACGCGCGTAGCGGTCCTGGGTCGGATTCATGCGCGGCTCCCGCGCGCGGCTTTCTCCTTGGGCGGCTTCGCCGGCTTCGCCTTCGCCAAGTTCAGCGACGCGTAGACGGGCAGCTCGCCGACCAGCGGGCGCGCGTAGTCGATGAAGGCGCGGCTGACGTCCATGCCGTCCGGGCCGATCAGCTTGTCGTCCATCGGCCGCGCGTGCACGGCGACCTCCTTGAGCGGGATGGTGCCGAAGCCGGCGCGGTACGGCCGGCCGGGCTTGCTGGCGCGCTCGAGCGTCACCATCACGCCGTTCGCGCCCTTCATCGCCAGCTTCACCGCCTCGCGCCCGCAGGCGTAGGCCTCGGCGTGGTCCTGCTTCACCGAGCGGTCGTCGGCGGACATCTGCAGCGACTCGGTGACCTGGAACTCGCCGCGCCATCCGAACGTGTCGCTGATCATGCGGTGCAGCATCATCGCCGCGCTCGTGCCGCCCATCGCGCCGAATTCGACGTTCGCGAAGTTGTCGGTGACGCGCGATGCGCTGACCGGCGTGCCGTCGGCGTAGCTGATGCCCTCGCCGCACACGATCGAGACGAAGCCGTGCTTCTCGTGCGCCGACTTCACCGCGGCGAGGAATTTGTCGCGGTCGAACGGGCGCTCGGGCATCAGGATGATGTGCGGTGCGTCGCCCGGTGCGCGGCGCGCGAGCGCGGCGGCGGCGGGCAGCCAGCCGGCGCTGCGGCCGACGGTCTGGAAGACGCAGAACTGGTCGACGCGCTGCATGTCGCGCGCCAGCCGGCCGCCCTGCTGGACGCTGAGCGCGACGTAGCGCGCGGCGCTCGGGTAGCCGGGCGTGTGATCGACCCCGAACAGGTCATTGTCGACGGTCTTGGGTACGCCGATGCCGGTCATCGGGTAGCCGACCGACGTCGCGTGCTCGGTGATGCGATGGATGGTGTCCATCGTGTCGTTGCCGCCGATCATGAACAGATAGCGGATGTCGTACTTCTTGAATCGCTCCAGGATCAGTGGCAGGTCCTCGTCCTTGAGCTTGTGCCGGCTGGAACCCAGGGCACTGGACGGCGTGTCA
>DASPLE010000017.1:0-42712 GCA_035627695.1 Planctomycetota bacterium | reverse complement strand
CATTCGCCCTCGCCCCCGAACTCGACGCCCTGTTCGTCTGCAACGGCCTGAACCTCTCGGCCGCCCCGCCGGGCGGGCTCATCGCCGCGCCGACCGACACCTGGTCGCTCGACGTCGCGCGCGGCGCGTGGTCCCTCGTCGCCGATGCGGGCGATCCGCATCCCCCGGGCGGTGGAGCGCAGGCGCTCGTGCACGATCCCGACCGCAACGCCCTGCTGCTCTTCCGCGACCGGCCGCACGCGGGCACGCAGACCTGGCGGCTCGACCTCGACACGCCGAACGCGCGCTGGACCGCCCTTCCCGACCACCCGAGCGCGCGCGAGGTCCACGCCGCGGGCGCCGGCGCGGCGTACGACGCACGCCGCCGGCGCGTCGTGCTGTTCGCGACGTGCGGCGAGCGGCTCGAACCGAGCCGCGCCCTGTGGGCGTACGGACCCGACGATCACGCGTGGACGCGACTGGCCGACGCACCCGAGGCCGCGGTCGGGCCCGGCTTCGACTACGCCGGACGCCACGACGTGTTCCTCGCCCTGGTCGGCTCGGCGACCTGGATCTACGAGCCCGCGACCGACCGCTGGCGCGGACACCCGGCGACGCTCGAGCGCGGACGCGAGGCCGCGTGGCAGAGCGTCACCTGGGCGCCCGCCCCCGGCGTCTTCGTCTTCCAGGGCGGCACGTGGGATGATCCACGCTGGGCCCTGCTGCGCTACGAGCCGTGATCAGCCGTCCGACGACGGGGCGGTCGGCGGCGGCTCCTCGACCGTGATCGCGGCTCCGGCGGACGTCGTCACCGCGCCGGCGGTGTCGACCGCCTTCGCCGACAGCACGTGGCGTCCCGGCGGAGGCGCCGTCCAGCGCGCCGCGTACGGCGCCCGCGCCGACGTCCCCACCAGCGTCGTCCCGGCGTAGAAGTCGACGCGGACGACGGCGACGTCGTCGACCGCATGGGCCGTCATCGCCACGTCGCCGACGGCGGCCGCGCCCGGCGTCGGCGAGGTCAGGAGCACCGCGGGCGGACGGTTGGCCGCCGACGACACCTTGATGTGCCCGACCGGCGAGGTCGCCATGGCGCCGTCGTCGGCGACCGCGACGGCGGTGAGCGGATGGCCGCCGACGGGCGGATCGCGCCACTCGACGACGTACGGGCTGGCCGTGGCGACGCCGATCAGCGCGCGGTCGGCGTAGTAGCGCACCTCCCGGATGACGCCGGACGTCGTCGACGCGCGCGCGGCGAGACGCACCGTCGCCGGCTGGAGGTAGCTCATGCCGGTCGGCACGCTGCTGATCGCGACCGAGATCGCGCCGGACGTCGGCGGCGGCGCCGCGGCCGTGCGCACGACCACGTCGCCGCCGATCGCGGGGTTGCCGGCCGCGTCGCGGCTGAGGACGCGCAGGTGGTACAGCGTATCGGGCAGCAGGCCGGTCAGGATCCGCTGGTGCGAGACCGACAGCGCGATCGTCGGTGGCGTGACGCTGCCGTACGCGATGGTCGGTCCGTACTCGACGCGAGCGTCGGCGGGCTCGTCCGTCGACCAGGCCACGGTCGCCCGGTCGCTGGCGATGCCGCTAACCGCGACGCCGGCGATGATCGGCGGGCCGACGTCGCCCGGAGGCGGCGGCGCGCCCGCCTCGACGGCGATCGCGACCGCCGTCGAGGTGCTCGTCGCCCCCTGATCGTCGACGGCGCGCGCCGTGATGACGTGCCGACCGGATGCCGCCCCGTTCCACGACGCCTGCCACGGCGGCGCGATCCGGGTGGCGACGAGCGCTCCGTCGGCGAGGAACTCGACGCGGCGGATGGCGCCGTCGTCGACGGCGAGCGCGGCGAGCGCGACCGGCGCGCCGACGGTGAACGACGCGGCGGCGACGGGGCTCGTGAGCGCCACGCTCGGCGGCCGGTTCGTCGTCGAGGCGATGCGGATGTTCACCACCGCGGAGGTCGCGGTGATCCCCGACGCGCTGAACGCCACCGCGGTCAGCGGATGGCCGCCGACGGGCGGATCGCGCCACTCGACCAGGAACGGGCTCGCCGTGGCGGCGCCGACCAGCACGCCGCCCGCATAGTAGCGGACCTCGCGGATACCGCCGTAGGTCGCGGTCGCGCTGGCGGTGAGCCGCACCGTCGCCGGGAGGACCCAGCTCGATCCGTTGGCGACGCTGGCGATCGTGACCGCCACGCGCGGCGGCGGCGACACGGAGACCGCCGCGCTCGCGACCGAGCGCAACCCGTCAGAGACCACGCAGCGCACCAGGTACGGCCCGGCGGATGCGGCGCTCGCCGATGTCGATTTCGCGTGATTCGTGTCGTTCGGCGCGAATGCGATCGATCCCGGACCGTCGACCAGTTCCCAGTGGTAGCGCAGGGCGGCTTCGCCGAGGGCGCTGCCTCCCAGCACGGTGACGCTGCCGTCCGCGCTGGCGGTCGGCTGCCGCGCGATCCACGGCGCCGGGTATCCCGGGTCGCCGTGCACGACCACCAGCCGCGGCGGCCTGGGTCCCTCGCGGGCATCGAGCGTCAACCGGTCGCCGCCCGCCTCGAGCAGCTCCAGCGCCAACGAGACGGTTCCGCCCGCGCCGGCGGCGCGCACGTGGTCGGCGATCGGGATGTCGAGGTAGAATCCGTACGGCGGCAGGCGCCGCAGGCCGGCGACGCCGACGACGCGGCCGGGCGCCGGCGCGCCACCCCACGATGTCCCGGTCTCGCTCCACGGACCATCGACGGCGCGGGCGGCGACGACGTTGTCGAGGCTGAACCCGGGCGGCGCGTAGACGCGCAGGCTCGCTCCCAAGACCGGGCCGAGCGTCGCGGGCAGGGCGAAGCGCAGGTACGCGCGCTGACGGATGCGCGTCGCCGAGGTGCCGACGACGAGCGCGGCCTCGAGGCCGTGGACGCGGCCGGCGGCGCTCGCGGTCTCGTCGACCCAGGTGTCGGCGGTCGGCGCGAGCTCGATCGTGCGCGCGCCGCCGACGTCGCGGATCGCCAGCGTCCGCATCGCGCTGCGCTCGCGCCCCGCGGCATCGCGCACGGTGAGCGTGACGACACGAGGGACCACGGCGGGCGCCGCTCCCCACGTCCGGTAGGCGTGCGTCGGGTGCGCCAGGGTCGATGTCGCGCCGTCGCCGAAGTCCCAGCGACAGGCGACGGCGCCGCCGTCCGCGGCGCAGCTGCCGGCCGACGAGAACGCGATCGCCGCGCCGGTGTCGAAGCGATCGGTCGGCGCGGCCGGCGAGTCGCGGTGCGTCGGCAGCACCGGGAAGCCGGTGATCGGCGCGCTGATCACGGCGACCGGCGGCAGGGCGGAAGGCGCCGCAGCCGCGCCATCGACCACGACCACCGCCTGGTCCGCCGAACCGAGGTCGACGTGGCAGACCAGCGCGCCATCGACCGCCGCGACCTCGCGCAGCGCGACGGGGACCCCTGCCGGGACCGCGATCGCGACGCCGCGATCGTCGCGCGGATCGAGCGTCGTCGTCGACATGACGCCGTCGGCGAGCGCGAAGCGGAAGGCGCGCAGCCGCAGCGATCCGGCCGCGACGCTCGGCTCGACCAGCCACGCGCTGCCGCCGGCGATGACCAGCTGCACCGCCTGCTCGGGGCTGTAGCGCCCGCTCGATTGCTGCGCCGTCAGCGTGTCGGTGAGGAACGCGCCGGCGGCGAAGTCGCGACGCCACGCGACGCGACGCGTCGCGGTGTCCACGGCGAACACGTGCGCCCTCGATATCGGCGCGCCGAACCGCGACTGCTGCGGCTGGAAGACCACGACGCGATCGCCGCGCGCGGCGATCTGCGGGAAGAGCGCGCGCGCCAGCCGCCAGCCCACGTACGTGCTCTCCGGCCGCGGGTCGTGGGCGATCGGAACGTCGATGTCGCGCTGCCCGTCGACCGTACGGACGCCGGCCACGAGCATGCCGCGGGCGAAATCGGGCGCCTGGGCGATGCCCGCGCCGACCGTGCGGAAGCCGTAGTACCAGATGCGGCCGTCCTCGCCGAGGCACACCGCGCGCGGCGCTCCGTCGCAATGGTTCGCGCCGAAGGCGAGGAACGAACGGTCGCGATCGACGTGCGTCCAGCGCTGCTGGTTCACCCGCGGCTCGCCGACCCACTCGCTGGCCGAGATGCGGACGCCGTAGCCCTGGTGCAGGTCCTGGGAGGCGTCGACGACGTCGAGCGCGTACACGCGCGGACCGTCGACCACGAAGGGCGCGTACATCTTCAGCGACCGGACCTGCAGCGGGCCGGCGCCGTCGTGCACGCCCGTGCCGCCGTACTCGCCGATCGGCACGTGGCCGCCGCCGCCGCCGATCGCGTACACCGACGGATCGGCGTCGCTCATCGTGAACCAGCCGCTCGAGTTCGAATTCAGGAACGATTTCCACAACGCCGGTCGCAGCGGCACGAGCGGCCGCGAGCCCGCCGGGACCTCGCCGGTCGCGGCGTCGAAGCGGTACCAGCCCGGGTGGTCGCTGCCGTGCCCGGTGAACGCGACGCCGTCGCGCCGCCAGTGCAGGTTGACCAGCCCGGTCGCCGTGTCGCTGTCCATGAGGCCGCCGGTGACGAGGCCGCCGCCGCCCTGCTGTGGGCTGAGCGCCGCGTGCACGACCGCCCCGGTCGCCAGCGACAGCATCCCGTACGTCGCGCGGTGCTCGGTGTTGGTCGTCGTCGGAACGGCGTCGCGGCCGGTCGCGGGCACGATCAGCAGGATGCGCCCGTCGCGCACGGCCAGGTTGTTCGAGCGCTGGCCGGCGACGCCGTCGACGGTCGCGAAACCGCGCAGCGCTCGCGCCCAGCGCACGCGCGGCTCGCCGGCCAGGTCCTGCGCGCCGGCGTTGCGCCCGTGACCGTCCTGGTTGACCTGGGCCCACCAGCCATGCTCCTGCGCCGACGCGCGCGGCGCGGCGAGGACCAGCGCGAGCAACGCGATGGACACGACGCGGCGGTGGAAGGAGGAGGCGGCGGCGCGGCGGGCGGGGGATGGGGGCATGGTGACCGAGCAATGCCGCCCGACGCGTCCGCGTTACAGCCGGTATCGGCACCGGGGTTCGCGACGACCCTCGCCGTGGACGACGTCGGCGTGGTCCGGCATCGCAACCGCTGCTCGCCCAGGCGCTTCGCCGCGTCAGGCCGCTTCGTCACGCGGCAGCATGAAGCGGAAGATCGAGCCTTCGCCGGGGGTCGATTCCGCCCAGATCCGCCCGCCGTGCGCGGCGACCACCTTGCGGCACAGGGCGAGGCCGATGCCGGTTCCCGGGATGTCCGAGCCGTGCAGCCGCTTGAAGGCCTCGAAGATGCGCTCGGCGTGCTCCATCGCGAAGCCGACGCCGTTGTCGCTCACGGCGAATTCCCAGTGGTCGTCGACGCTGCGCACCGAGATCCGGATGCGCGGCGACCGCTCGGGGTGGCGGTACTTCAGCGCGTTGGCGAGGAGGTTGCGCAGGAGCTGCGCCAGCTGGCGGCGATCGGCGGTGACGACCGGCAGCGGATCGCTCGCGACGAGCGCCTCGGCCTGGCGAATATCGGCGTCGAGCAGCTGCAGCACCTCGGCGAGCACCTCGTCGAGCGGCGTCGGCGCGCGCCGCATCGCGGCGCCGCCGGCCTGCGACAGGTCGAGCAGGTCGCGCACCAGCTCGCGCATGCGCGTTGCGCCGGACTCGAGCTGCGCGAGATAATGGCGGCCGGTGTCGTCGAGCGCGCCGCGATAGCGCGCGGCGAGCAGCTCGGCGTACATGGAGACCCCGCGCAGCGGCGCCTGCAGGTCGTGGCTGGCGGCGTGGGTGAACTGCGACAGCTCCTCGTTGACGCGGGCGAGCGCCTCGTTCGCGCGCGACAGCTCGGCGATGGTGCGCGCCAGGTCCTTCGCCGCCTGCTCGGATTCGCGGCGCGCCAGCAGCAGCTCCTGCTCGTAGCGGCGGCGCTCGGTCGCCTTGAAGACGGTGATGCGGTTGAAGAGGTCGTGGCCGAGGTCGTCCCGCCGCTGCACGGCGTTGACCAGCGTCGCGATGGCGGCGCCGTCCTTGCGCACCAGGTCGAGCGCCACCTCGTAGACGTGCCCGTGCAGGTGGAGCGCCGGGGCGAGGTGCGTCTCGAGGAACATCTTCCCGCCGATGGCGAGGAAATCGGCGAAGCGGCGGCGACCGATGACCTCGTCGGCGCCGTAGCCGGTCCATTCGAGCAGCGTCCGGTTGATACGCGTGATCAGTCCGGCGTGATCGGTCGTGCAGTACCCGATCGGCGCGTCCTCGTACGGGTCCTCGAGCGCGGCGTAGGCCTCGAGCTGCACGCGCCGCGCGTCAGGCAACCGGGCACCGCGCGGACGCGAGGTACGCCTTGATCGCGGTGACGGTCTCGTCCGGCGCGCTGAGGTTGGGGCAGTGGCCGGTCGCCTTCAGCTGGGTGAAGCGGCTGCCGCGCAGGCGCTCGTGCACGAACCGCCCGGCCGTCTCGGGCGCGATGACGTCGTGCGAGCACTGCAGGACCAGCGCCGGCGTCACCACGCGCGCGAGGTCGTCGCGGTTGTCGGACAGGAAGGTCACCCGCGCGAACGCCTTCGCGATCGCCGGATCGGCGCGGCAGAAGCTTTCGGCCAGCTCCTCGGCGAGCGCGGGGCGGTCGGCGTTGCCCATGATCACCGGAGCCATCGCGCGCGACCATCCCAGGTGGTTGCTGTCGAGCTGATCGAGCAGCTTGTCGATATCGTCGCGGGCGAAGCCGCCGACGTACCCGTCGTCATCGATGTAGCGCGCCGACGGACCGACCAGCACCAGGTGCGCGAAGAGCTCGGGCCGCCGCGCCGCCGCCAGCACGCCGATCATCGCGCTGACCGAATGCCCGACGAAGACCACGTCGCGCAGCGCCAGCGCGTCGCAGATCTCGAGCACGTCGTTCGCGTAGCCGTCGAGCGTCGCGTACTTGCCCTCGTCGTACTGGGCGAGGTCCGAGCGTCCGGCGCCGACATGGTCGAAGAGCACCACCCGGTAGTCGCCGGCGAAGGCCGCCGCGACGTGGCGCCACATGTTCTGGTCGCAGCCGTAGCCGTGCGCGAGCAGCATCGGCTGGCCGCGACCGCGGATCACGACGTGGTTGCGGACCAGGACGTCTGCCATCGGAGGACCTCGCTGATCGGCGTGAGGACGTGTCCAGGGGCGGCCCAGGCTAGGGCCCTGATCCACGCCACAATCCGCAGGCGGTCAGAAGCGAACGCACCGGACGGCCATCCGACGACGGGCTGGACCAGCCGGCGACCACCGCCGTCGCGCCCGGGATCGCCCGCTGCGGCTCCGGCTCAGGCCGGCGCCGGCGCCGTGCTCGGCAGGACGACGTCGAAGCGCGTGCCGCCGGCATCGCTGGCGAGCGCGATCGTCCCGCCGAGCAGCTCGACGAACTGCTTGACGATCGCCAGGCCGAGCCCGGTGCCGCCGGTCTGGCGGCTGCGGTGCGAGTCGACGCGGTAGAAGCGGTCGAAGACCCGCGCCTGGTGCTCCGGCGGGATGCCGATGCCGGTGTCCACGACGCTGATCGCGAGCCGGCCGTCGTCGCGCGCCGCGAGGAGCAGCCGGACCTGGCCCTCGGCGCGGTTGTAGCGCACCGCGTTCGACAGCAGGTTGCCGAGCACCTGGCGCAGCACCTCCTGGTCGGTCGTCGCCGGCAGCGCCCCCGGCGCCTCGAGATGCAGCCGGATGCCGCGTTCGCGCGCCGCCGGCTGGTGGTCCTCGAGCACCGCCTCGGCGATGCGCACGACGTCCACCTCCTCGAGCCGCGGGACCCACGAGCCCTGCTCGAGCCGGGACAGCGCGAGCACGTCGCGGACCAGCTCGTTCAGGCGCTCCGCCTGCCGGGCGATGGTCTCGATGAAGCGGCGCGCCGTCGCCGGATCCGTCTCCAGGGCCCCGTCGAGGAGGGTCTCGGCGAATCCGGCGATCGTGGTGAGCGGCGTCTTGAACTCGTGGCTGACCGCGGCCATGAAGTCGCGGCGCGCGCCCTCCAGGCGCCGCAGCCCGGTCAGGTCGCGCACGATCAGCACGCGCGTGTCGGGACCGCCCGGCGCCGCGGTCACGGCGAGCAGCCGGTCGTGATGGGCGAACTCGACCACCGCCGCGGCGCGCGGCGCGCTGCCGAGATCGCGCACGGACGCCAAGGGGCCCTCGAGCCGCGCCGCCGGCAGATGCTCGTAGTAGAGGTCGCCGACGACGTCGCGTCCGCCGGCGGCGAGCGCGCGGTACGCGGCGTTGGCGTAGATCACGTGGTCGAGGCGGTCGACGCACGCCACGCCCTCGTCCAGCGCGCCGAGCGCGCCGTCGAGCAGGCGGCGCTGGCGGTCGACGTGGGCGAGCGTCTCCTGCAGCCGCTCGCCGAGGGCGTTGAGCTCGCGCCCGACCTGCCCGAACGCGTCGTTCGACGTCAGGCTCGCGCGGCGGGCGAAGTGGCCGCGCGTGAAGTCCGCCGCCACGTCGCGCAGCTCGATCGCCCGCGCGCGCGCGCGCCACCGGTGCCACAGGAAGACCACGTAGCAGAGCACGAGCATCGCGCCGGTCGACGCGAGCACCGACGGGAACGGCACGGCGACGGCGACCGCGTCGTCCGGCAACGGAGCGCCGACGCGGACGACGCGGCCGTCGGCGAGCGCGTTGGCGGCGTAGAGCATGGTCTGGCCCATGGTCTCGCTGCGCCGTCGCAGCACGGTGGTCGAGCCCGGAGCGCCGCGCGCGGCGAGGATCTCCGGCCGGCTGCCGTGGTTGTCCATGGCCGCCGGCGACTCGGCCGAATCGGCGAGGACGCGGCCGTCGGCGGCGACGACGGTGATCCGTCGCCCGTCGAGCGGCGGCAGCCCGCCGGCGAGGTCGATGCGCGCGATCAGCGCGGCGGCGAAGGTCGCGTCGGCGGCGATCTCGCGCTCGAGGACGTCGCGGCTCGTGTCGGCGAGCTCGCGGCCCTGGAAGGCGAGCAGCGCCACGCCGATCGCCGCCAGCGCGATCGCGGCGAGGGCGGCGCCGGCGAACGGGGCGATGCGCGGCGGGCCCTTCAGCGGAACCGCCACGGCGCGCACGGGCGGGGATCGCGGATCATGGGAACGTCATACGCCGCTCTCGACGTCGCTGAACCGGTAGCCGACGCCGCGCACGGTCTCGATCAGCGGGTCGTACGGGCGGATCTTCATGCGCAGGTTGCGGATGTGCACGTCGACGGTGCGGTCGGTGACCACCGCCTCCTGGTCGCCGATGCGCTCGAGCAGCTCGTAGCGGCTGTAGACCACGGCCGGGTGGGTCGCGAGGAAGTGCAGCAGCCGGAACTCGGTCAGCGTCACCGCCGCCGCTTCGCCATCGACGGTCACGCGGTGGCTCATCGGGTCGATGACCAGGCCGCGGATCTGCAGGCGCTTGCGATCGGGCTCCTGCTTGTCCTCGCGATGACGGCTGAGGCGCACCTTGATCCGCGCGACCAGCTCCTTCACCCGGAACGGCTTGGTCACGTAGTCGTCGGCGCCGAGACCGAGGCCGACCACGACGTCGCTCTCCTCGCCCTTCGCCGTGATCATGATGATCGGCACGGCGCCCAGGCGCTGGTCGGCGCGGATGATGCGGCAGACCTCGAGGCCGTCGCGGTCGGGCAGCATCAGGTCGAGCAGGATCAGGTCGAAGTGGCCGCGGCGCAGCTCCTGCAGGCCGTCGTTGCCGTTG
Organism: Planctomycetota bacterium; assembly: GCA_035627695.1. Classification (GTDB taxonomy): domain Bacteria; phylum Planctomycetota; class UBA11346; order UBA11346; family UBA11346; genus DASPLE01. Next base: position 33,040 of record DASPLE010000017.1, on the reverse strand, counting down.
GCGCTGACCACGACGTGGTGGCCCTCGCGCTCGAGGTTGTAGCGCAGCAGCGTCTGGATGTCCGGCTCGTCGTCGATGACCAGGATGCGGGACATGGCGCGGGGCCTCGCGGTGTTCGGGTGGGGACGCAGCGCGGTGCTCATGCGGGCGGTCCGTTCGGGCTCAGGGGCCGCGCGGCTGGGCGCGCAGCTCGTCGTGGTTGTGGCGCACCAGCTGGCCCTTGTGGATGTAGACCGCCTCCTCGGCGATCGCGACCGCGGTGTCCGCCGCCTGCTCGAGCGAGCTCGCCGCGCGCAGCAGGTGGGTGTACTCGCGGATCGAGGCGGGATTGGCCATCATCGCGTCCTGGATCGCCTTGTAGCACTCCTTGGTGAGCGCGTCGGCGTTGTCCTCGTCGGCGATCGTCCGCCGCGCCATGTCGAGGTCGCCGGTGACGAACGCGTCCATCGCCTCGCGGATCATGCGGGTCGCGGTCAGCGCCAGCTGCTCGACCTGCGGCGGATTGGCGATCGGCGTGTGGCGGGCGATGTAGTGGGCGCGCTTGACCACGCTCTCGATCAGATCGCCGATCTGCTCGAGGTCGGCGGTGATGCGCGTCGCCGAGATCAGGAAGCGCAGGTCGCGCGCCATCGGCGACTGCAGCGCGATGATGGTGTGGCAGCGCTCCTCGATCGCGGTCTCGAGCGCGTCGAGCCGGTCCTCGAGCGCGCGCGCCCGCTCGCGCGCCTCGATCGACGGCTTCATCAGCGTGGCGAGCGCGACGTCCATCAGCTGCTGGACGAGGTCGGCCATGCTGACCATCGAGCGCTTGAGCTCGGCGAGCTCGAGCTCGAAATGGCGGATCTGGGTCATGGGAGTGCCGCCGCGTTCATCCGAACCGTCCGGTGATGTAGTCCTCGGTCTGCTTGACCGACGGAGTGGTGAAGATGGTCCTGGTCCGGTCGTATTCGATGAGCCGGCCGAGGTAGAAGAAGGCGGTGTTGTCCGAGCAGCGCGCCGCCTGCTGCATGTTGTGGGTCACCAGCACCACCGTGTAGCGCTGCTTGAGCTCGACGATCAGCTCCTCGATCTTGCCGGTCGCGATCGGGTCGAGAGCCGAGCACGGCTCGTCCATCAGCAGCACCTCGGGGCGGATGGCGATGGCGCGGGCGATGCACAGGCGCTGCTGCTGGCCGCCGGAGAGGCCGAGCGCGCTCGCCTGGAGGCGGTCCTTGACCTCGTCCCACAGCGCCGAGGCGCGCAGCGCCACCTCGCACGCCTGGTCGAGGTCGTGCTTGGCGTAGCCGCCGGCCACACGCAGGCCGTAGACGACGTTCTCGTAGATCGACTTCGGGAACGGGTTCGACTTCTGGAAGACCATGCCGACGCGCTTGCGCAGGCTCGTGACCTCGAGCGTCGGGTCGTAGATGGTCTCGCCGCCCATGACGATGTCGCCGCGGTGGTGGACGCCGTCGACCAGGTCGTTCATGCGGTTGAAGTTGCGCAGCAGCGTCGACTTGCCGCAGCCCGACGGCCCGATGAAGGCGGTGACCTGCCGGGCGGGGATCTCGAGGTTGATGGCGAAGAGCACCTGGTGGGCGCCGTAGAAGAAATCGTAGTCGCGCACGCTGAGGTAGCCCGGCGCGCTCAGCGGCGGCGCGGCGGCGCCGGCATCGGCGGGGCTGATCGCGGCCGTCGGCGCGGCCCTGGGCGTGGCCGTGGGCGCGGTCATCGGCGCTGGATCGCCGTCGGCCGGTCTCACGGCGGAGGAGTCCGCGGCGGTGCGTTCGATGGTCATCGGGCTGGCCTTCATGGTGTCAGAACGCCGAGACGGCGAACCTCCGGCGCAGGCGGTCGCGCAGGAGGATCGCGCTCAGATTGAGCACGAGCACCAGCACGATCAACAGCAGGGTGGTGGCGAACACCATCGGCCGCGCGGCGTCCGAGTCGGGGGACTGGAAGCCGAGGTCGAAGATGTGGAAGCCGAGGTGCATGAACTTCGCGCTGGTGTGGACGCCGGGGATGACGTCGCCCGGATCGTACGAGGCGCTCAGCGGCAGGCTCGGGGCGAGCTTGACCACGCCGACCAGGATCAGCGGCGCGACCTCGCCGGCGCCGCGCGCCATGGCGAGGATCGCGCCGGTGAGGATGCCGGGCACGGACGCCGGCAGGACGATCTTGGCGATGGTCTGCCACTTCGAGGCGCCGCACGCCAGCGACCCCTCGCGCGCGCCGCGCGGTACCGCGGCGATCGCCTCCTCGGTCGCGACGATCACCACCGGCAGGGTCATCAGCGCCAGCGTCAGCGCCGCCCAGATGATCGCGCCGTTGCCGTAGGTCGAGGTCGGCAGCCGGTCGGCGTAGAACAGCTCGTCGATCCGACCGCCGAGGACGTAGACGAAGAAGCCGAAGCCGAAGGCGCCGAAGACGATCGACGGCACGCCGGCGAGGTTGTTGATCGCGATGCGCACCGCCCGCACGAACGGACCCTGCGCGGCGTATTCGCGCAGGTAGATCGCCGCCAGGACGCCGAACGGCACGACGAACAGGCTCATCATCACGGTCATGACCAGCGTGCCGAAGATCGCCGGGAAGACGCCGCCCTCGGTGTTCGATTCGCGCGGCGTGCCCGAGACGAACGCCCACATCGCGCCGAGGAAGTGGCCGACGCGCTCCATCGGTCCGAGGCGGTTGGGGAAGTACCAGTCGACGATCGCGTCGGCGCGGATGCGGCGTTCGTCGCCGCCTATCAGATCGAGGACGAGCACCTCCTGCGCCTCGCGCTTGCGCAGCTCGGCCGCGCGCTCGCGCAGCGCGATGGACCGCTCCTCGAGACGCGCGCGCTCGCCGTCGTCCCCGCCGCGCAGACGTCCTTGCTGGATGCGCGCGTCGATCGCCCCCTTCTCGGCCAGCAGCGTCGCGATGGCCCCCCTGCGCTCATCGGCGGCGGCGACCGCGTGGTCGAGCGCGGCGGGGAAGCGGGGATCGTTGGCCGCCAGTGGCGCCTCGCCGAGGCGGCGCAGCTCGACCGGCATGCCGATGACCTCGCCGTCCTTCTCGCGCTCGATGCGCACGACGTCGCGCGGATACGAGCGCTCGCTCACCGCCGCGTCGTCGACGAAGACGAAGGCCATGCCGCGGTACTCGCGGTTGGCAACGTAGTACTGGGTCTCGGTCCCGGACGCGCCGATCGCGCGCTTCTCGCGTTCGAGCGCGACCACGCCCAGGAGCCGCGCCGGCTTGCCGCCGTCGACGTAGGCGACCTCGACCACGCGGCGCGGCCAGAAGACGCCGACGCCGTTGGCGATGATCACGCCGAGCAGCCCGACGACCATGGCCACGCCGACGGTCACGCCGAGGGCGGTCAGCCAGACGAACGGCTCGCCGGCCGGCGAGGTGTTCGCGCGGCGGACGGCCCGGACGGGCTCGCTCGGGGATGCGGCGGGATCGCTCATACCGTGCGGTACTTCTCGCGCAGCCGCTGGCGCAGGAGCTCGGCGGCGGTGTTGATGACGAAGGTCAGCAGGAAGAGCAGCAGCGCGGCGAAGTACAGGGTGCGGAACACCGTGCTGTTCTCGGGATGCTCGGGCAATTCGACGGCGATGGTCGCGGTGATGGTGCGCAGGCCATTGAAGATGTTCCATTCCATGATCGGGGTGTTGCCCGTGGCCATGACCATGATCATGGTCTCGCCGATCGCGCGGCCGAAGCCGATCATCAGCGCCGAGAAGATGCCCGCCGACGCCGTCGGCGTCACCACGCGCATCGCGGTCTGCCAGCGGGTCGCGCCCAGGGCCAGCGACGCCGAACGCAGCGATTTCGGCACGTTGGCCAGGGAATCCTCGGCGATGGTGAAGATGATCGGGATGACCGCGAAACCCATCATGAAGCCGACCACCAGCGAGTTGCGCTGCTCGAAGGGCGAATCCGTGACGCGCGGCCACCACGCGCGGAAGTCGCCGCCGAACAGCGCGCCGTCGAGCCAGGTCCCGATGCGCCACGACGCCCACGCGGTGAGCAGCATCACCGGCATGAGCGCCAGCCACTCCGAGCCCGGCTTGAGGCGGGCGCGCATCCGCGGCGACTGCCGCGACCACGCCCAGCCGAAGGCGCAGGCGACCGTCGGCAGCAGGACGATCAGCACGAGGATCGCCGGCACCCGGGTCTCGATCGCCGGCGCCAGCCACTGCGCGGCGAGGAAACCGAGCACGACCGACGGCAGCGACGCCATGATCTCCATCGCCGGCTTGACGACCTGCTTGAGCCGCGGCGACATGAACTCGGCGGTGTACATCGCGCCGAGCAGGGCGATCGGCACGGCGAACAGCAGCGCGTAGAACGTGCCCTTGAGCGTGCCGAAGATGATCGGGACCAGCGACAGCTTCGGCTCGGAGTCGTCGGTCGCGCTCGACGACTGCCATTCGTACCTCGGCGCGCTCGAGCCCTCGTACCAGATCGCGGAGAAGAACGCGGCGAGGCCGCCCTCGGGATGCGCATCGGCGAGGTGGTACACGCGCATGCGGCCGTCATCGCCGAGGCTGGCGATGTGCTCGTTCTTGCCGCTGACGGCGAGGCGGATCGGCGTGTGGTCGAGTTCGCGCTCCCAGCGTACGTCCTCGGTGGTCGCGAAGCGCAGCGACAGGGCGCGGTCGGCGCCGAGCAGGAAGCTCTTGTTGCGCGTGCCATGGGCGTACGCCGTCGCCGCCCCGGGCAGCGCGTCGAGTTCCTTGGTGCGGCCGAACAGGCGGCCGCCCCCGGCGTGCGGGTAGAGGCTGTAGACGCGGTTGGCGCCATCGCCGCCGGCGAACACCAGCGAGACGTCGCCGAACAGCCAGCCCATGCTCGCGATCGTCGCGTCGGCGCGGTCGCCGAACGGCCGGAACGGCGTCTGGCGCAGGACGAAGTCGTCGTCGTCGCGGGCGAAGGACCAGCACCAGCCGCTGTGGTTGGCGATGACCACGTTCTCGCCGTCGTCGTCGACCAGGATGTGGCGCGCCTCGCCGTCGATGCGCGCCGTCAGGTCGACGATCGTCGGCGTCAGGGCTTCGCCGTCCTCGCCGGCCTCGGGCAGCAGCGCGGCGCGCGCCGACGGAGCGCCACCCGGCGCGCCCTGGATGACCGCGAGCACGGCGGCGTCGCCCTCGCCACCGTGCGCGATCGCGCGGATGGGCTCCGCCGGCAATCCGCCGATCGGCGTCACCGCGATGCTCGGCGTCATCGACCGCACGCCGTCGATGACCTCGGCCGCGTACTCGATCTGCACCATCGCCGCGCGACCGTCGTCGCCGCCGACCGCGAGCAGCAGATCCTGCGGCCGGAGCGCGGCGCACGCGACGGTCATCCCCGTGGCGATCTCGGCGACGGCCCGGCCGTCCTCGCCATGGGCGAAGGCGACGACCCCGTCCCGGCGCAACGCGAACGGCGTCGAACCCCATTCGTCGACGCCGATCGCCAGCACGTCGGCGGGCGCGATCGTCCCGAGGCCGTAGGTCGAGGCCAGCTCGACCCGCGCCGGGCGGAACAGCGGGATCACCTTCCACAGGATGAACACGAAGATGCCGAAGACCGCGATGATGACGCCGACGCCGCCCGTCTTGATGAACACCGTCATGAAGCGGTCGGCGGCGAGGGTGGCGCGCGCCGTCGAGAAGCGCGCGGCGTCGATGTCGGGTCCCGTCGTCGCGCCGTCCGCCATCGTCTATCCCCGTCGCGCCGGCGACGCCGCGGCGTCGCCCAGGTGGCCGATCCCCGACATCGCCGGCGGGCGACGCGTCACTTCAACGCCTCGTGGACGCCCTCGGCGACCTTCGCCGTCAGCGGGAAGTAGCCGTCCTTGATGACGACCTGCTGCCCGCCCCTGGACAGCACGAACTTGAGGAACTCGCCGGTGAGCGGATCGAGCGCGCTGCCCGGCTTCTTGTTGATGTAGACGTACAGGTAGCGCGACAGCGGGTACGAACCGTTCTCGGCGTTGACGTAGGTCGCCTCGACCGCCTCCTTCTTGTCGGCGAGCGGCACGGCGCGCACGCCGGATACCAGGTAGCCGATGCCCGAGTAGCCGATGCCGCCGAGGTCGTTGGCCACGCCCTGGACGACCGTCGACGAACCCGGCTGCTCCTTCACCGACGACTTGAAGTCGCCCTTCTTCAGCGCGTGCTCCTTGAAGTAGCCGTAGGTGCCCGAGGCGCTGTTGCGGCCGTACAGCGAGATCGGCTTCGCCGCCCACTCGCCGGTCAGGCCGACGTCGCCCCACGTCGCCGCGTTCGTGCCGCCGCGCTTGTAGCTGCTCGAGAAGATCGCGTCGACCTGCTGCATGGTCAGGCTCGTCACCGGGTTGTCCTTGTGCACGAACACCGCGAGCGCGTCGATCGCGACCGCGATCGCGGTCGGCTTGTAGCCCCACTTCTTCTCGAAGGCGTCGACCTCCTCCTTCTTCATCTCGCGGCTCATCGGCCCGAGCTGGGCGGTGCCTTTGGTCAGCGCGGGCGGCGCGGTCGACGAGCCCTTGCCTTCGATCTCGATCTTCACCGTCGGGTAGAGCTCCTGGAACCCCTCGGCCCAGAAGGTCATGAGATTGTTGAGCGTGTCCGACCCGACGCTGGCGAGGCTGCCGGAGACGCCGGTGGTCGGCTGGTACTCGGGGAGCGCCTCATCGAGCTCGACCGCGGCATGGCCGAGGGAGATGCAGGCCGCGACGGCGGCGGCGGAGAGCAGGCGGCGGAGCGGACGGTCGAGTCGCATGGGGTGCCTCGTGGCTGGCGGTGGGCGGTCCGGGCGCTGGCAACGGTAGGCGCATCCATGAAGGAATGATGAAGATCGCGGCAAGAGGGCGCTCGCCGGCGCGACGGCGTGGGGGGCCTCGCGTCGCCACCGTCGGGCGATCGGTGACGCCGCGGTGGGCTGCGCGTGCGGCTCTTCATTCGGAATTCACAGGCCGGCCGCCGAGCGGGCCTAGGCTCTGCCTCCCCAGGAGCCTCGTCATGTCCGCATCCGAACCCATCCGGCTGATCCTCGCCAAGCGCCATGCCGCGGCGGTCGCGGCGATGGCCGAGGCGATCGGGCTGCCGATCGAGGAATTCGCCGCCGGGGCGCTCGCCGATTGGATCGCGAAGCCGAAGAACTTCCGCCGCTTCGCCAAACGCCTGCGCGACGACGGCATGGCCGGCGCGGAGTGCCGTGACCGCGTGCGCGCGGTCGTCCGGTGGCTGAAGCGCGCGGGCGAGCCCGACGAGGCCGACAAGGCCGGAGCCGCCAAGAGGAAGAAGCGCCGGGCGTCCCAGGCGCGCGCGAAGGCCGCGGCACAGCGCAAGCGGCGCGCGACCAAGAAGGAAGCCCCGGCGCCGACGCTGGTCGCCAGCGCCTGAGGCGGCGCTTCACGGCGGCTTCATCGACGGCTCATCCTCCGTTCACCGACCAGCGCACGATGCTCCAGCACAGGAGCCCGTCATGCGCGCCGCCGTCACCAGCACCCTTCTCGTCTCGCTCGTCCTCGGTGGCTGCGGAGGTTCCCCGGAGCCCCGCGCGACGGCAGCGCCCGGCACGCCGCCGACGCCGGGCAGCTACGTCGAGAAGGGAGCGTTCGCGCCGTACTACGCCGAGGAGCTGCACGACGGGCGCATCTACGTCTTCGGCCAGCAGAAGACCCACGAGGCGTTCGTGGCGACCCGCTCGGTGAATCCGCTCACGAGCAAGTCGTTCATCAGGCGCGGCCCGAACCGCGAGACGGTCATCGTCGAGAGCGACAAGGATGCGCCGACCATGACGACGCGCCTGTGGAGGCACTTCCGGGCGCGTCACGGCATCTCGGCTTGACCGACGCCGTTCGGGCGCAGCGCCTTCACCGTGCACCGAGAGCGAGATCCGGCGCCGACGGCCGCGATGGCCATCGGCGCCGCTTCGACGCCGTCGATCAGAAGTTCAGCTGGTGCTGCAGGCGGACGACGTTGGCGTCGGCGTCGCCGTCCTCCGCGTTCCACATCGAGTACGCGAGGCTCAGCTTGTTGTTGTGGCCGTCGAGGTAGAGGTTCAGGCCCACCTCGATCTCGTCGCCGGACAAGCCGTGCTCGGCATCGGCCACGCCGCTGTAGTTGGTCGCGACGTTGTCGATGTCGGTGTCGAGGTCGATGATCGCGTAGCGCAGCGCCGGCTCGAGCACGTAGTCGCCGCCGAGCGGGAACGCGTAACCGACCTGCGCCGAGATGACCTGCGAATCGACGTCCGTCTCGACCACCGTCGTCGGGGTGTTGGCGGCTTCGACCTCGGTGTTGAAGGCGAAGTAGTCGCCAGAGAAGGTGATCTGGTTCCAGTGGAAGAGCACGTCGGCGCCGTAACCGGTCGTCGTCGTCAGCGTCCGCGACACCGTCGCCGCGCCGCCGATCGCCTCGTCATTGGCGCCGTACTTCAGGCCGATCATCAGGTGGTGGCCTTCCTTGCCGACATACGACTCGCTGCGCTTGGCGTCGAACCACTCGGCGTCGAACAGCGGCGTGAACTCGGCACGAGCGCTGTAGAAGAGGCCCTCGTCGATATCCTGCGCCTCGGCGTTCCCGAAGAACCCCGTCGCCGGCTTGGCGGTGACGTTGTTCTGGATGTCGGCGCCGATGATGAACATCGGATGGGCGAACTTGTAGGACAGGCCGACGCCGCGCGGCCGCATCGTCGACGGCGTCGCGCTATCCGTCGCGGGCTTGGTCGGGAAGAGCATGCGGCTCGAGCTCATGACGTCCGCGGCGTTGAAGAACGGCTTGTCGAGGCCGACCTTGACCAGGTGCGCCATATCGCCGTCCATCTTGAAGGCGCGCTCGACCCACGCGTACCGGATCGCGGTCGCGCGGTTGGCGTTGCTGGCGCCGGTGTTGTCGACGTTGTCGTTCTGCAGCGTGGCGTTGAACTTCCAGTCGGCGCCATAGCTGCCGGTGAACATCAGCCGCGCGCGCCGGATCGAGAAGTCGACCGGGTCGTTGCTGCCCGTGCCGCCGTTCTGGACGTTGAACTCGTCGCCGTTCGCGGCGTCCGAGTCCGCGACCTGCGCGCGCGTCTGCAGGCGCACGCCGACGCCGAGCTTGACCACGTCATCGCTGATCGAGACGGCGTGGATCGCCGGGATGCAGGCGCTTCCGAGCGCGATCACGGAGAGGGACTTCACGAGCTTCATGGGCGGATGTTTCCTGGGGAGGTCGGTCGCGCAGAGCGGACGCGGGGGGTGGTGATGGCCGGGGTGACGGAGCGGGATGATGGGGTGGGCCATGAAGCATCGATGAAGGCCCCGAGTACGCCGCGCGTAGCGACGGGCCGCGCAGGACCGCCACGACGTCCGATCGGCACCTGATACCGCGCTTCCCTGACCGGCCCGACCTGTGCGATCGAGTCGCGAGCCCCGGGCGTCACTCGAACGCGCCGACACCGGCTGCTTATCACGCGTTCATCCGTCGCTCACCGACCGGCGTACGCTCCGGCATGCCAAGGAGCCACCATGTCGACGACCACGACGCGCGACTTCCCGCTCGGCAGGTTGCGGATCACCCGGATGGCGCTCGAGACCCTGAGCACCGCCGGCTTCCGGTTGAGCGAGCTCGTCGCGCGGCACACCCGCTGCGACCGGGGCGGGATCTCCACCGTCGACCGCATCGTCAACGAGGACGCGCTCGAAGGAGCCGACGAGACGGGCCTCGGCAGGATCATCAGCGTCTACGCCTGCGGCGCGGCGGCCGTCGCAATCGTCACCGACCTCGCGGAGGCGCGCACGACGATCATGCACGCCGACGAGATGACCGCGCGCGATGCCGGCATGGCCGCGATCGCCGCGCGCTGCACCAGCGGCTGAGCGGGTCCCGCGCCCCCGCGCGGCGCGTCGCGCGCGCGGATGCGGTCGCACCGCTCGCCCCCCCTCGGGACCCGCCTACCTGCCGATGCCGGCGGCGACGAGCGCCGCCGCGATGCGCGCGACGTGCGCGCCCTGGAAGCGCGCGATCTCCAGCTCGTTCGCCGACGGCTGGCGCTCGCCGCTCGAGCCGGCGATGGTCCCGGCGCCGTACGGCGAACCGCCGCTGATCTCGTCCAGGACGCTCAGCCCCTTCGCCGCGTACGGGCAGCCGACGATCACCATGCCCTGGTGGTACAGGAAGCTGCTGAAGGAGATGATCGTGGTCTCGTGGCCGCCGTGCTGGGTCGCCGTCGAGGTGAACGCGCTGCCGACCTTGCCGATCAGCGCCCCCTTCGCCCACAGCTGGCCCGTCGCGTCGAGGAACGCCTGCATCTGCGCCGGCGTGCTGCCGTAGCGCGTCGGGATGCCGAAGATGATCGCATCGGCCTCGACCAGCTGCTCCGGCCTGGCGATCGGGACGTGGGCGAACGCCTGCTTCGCCTGCGTCGCGTGCATCTTGTCGAGCACCTCGCGGGGAAGGGTCTCGGCGACCTGGAGCACCGCGACGTCGGTGCCGCCGACCGACCGCGCGCCGACCGCGACGGCCTCGGCCATGCGCCAGACGTGGCCGTACATGCTGTAGAAGACGACGTGGACCTTGGCCATGCGGTTTCCCCTCGGGATGTGGAGTGGTGTCGCGCAGACCATTGTGTGGCAGCGGGCCGCCACGATGGGCGACGTCCTGGCGCTACTCCTGGTCGGGCTCGTGCTCGTGCTCGATCTCGGTGATCGGCTTCTCGGTGAACAGGTAGGTCCGCAGGTGGCGGTCGATGTCGGGCGACTGGCGGCGCAGCCACTCGAGGACCATCGCCGCGTGCTCGACCTCCTCGCGCATGTTGTGCAGCAGGATGTCGCGCAGCTGCGCATCGTGGCAGACCTCGGCGCGCTGCCGATACCAGTCCACCGCCTCCAGCTCCTCCTGCAGCGATGTCAGCGCGCGATGCATGTCGCGCACCTGGTCGGGCAGGCGCTCGAACGGTTCGTGGTAGCCGACGCTGTTCGCCATGGGGATCCTCGTCCGGCCGAATTACGCGAAGATCGGCCGCCCGGTAGGTCGATCCGACGCGTCTGCAACGCGCGCGTCGATGCGCGATGCGCCTCAGGTCGAGCCGCCGCTCGCTGCTCCGGCGCGCACCGACGTCATTCGACTCAGCGGATCCGCGCGGCGCGCGCGCCTGCGAGGAGGATGCCGCGATGACGACGTGGCACCCGGCGGGAGAGGCTAGAATCGACCTCTGATCACGTCGCGTCGACCGAGGTCGGTGCGACGCGCACCACCTCGACACCGATCGGATCCCGCCATGACGACCCTCACCGCAGATGTCGCGTCGCATCCCACCGTCGACAAGAACCCGACGCCGGTCCCCGCCTACGGCGTCAGCCACGCGGCGGGGCCGCTCGCGCCGTTGTCGATCACCCGCCGCGAGCCCCGTCCCACCGACGTGGAGATCGAGATCCTCTACTGCGGCGTCTGCCATTCGGATCTCCACACCGCGCGCGACGAGTGGCGCAACGCCATCTACCCGTGCGTTCCCGGCCACGAGATCGTCGGCCGCGTCACGCGCGTCGGCGGCGACGTCGCCGGCTTCGCTGCGGGGGATCTCGCCGCGGTCGGCTGCATGGTCGATTCCTGCCGCGGCTGCGAGCAGTGCGGCGCCGGTCTCGAGCAGTACTGCCCGAAGGTGGTCCTGACCTACAACAGCCCCGATCCGCACCTCGGCGGACACACCTACGGCGGCTACGCGCGCTCGATCGTGGTCGACGAGGCGTTCGTGCTGCGCGTCCCGCCGGGGATGGACCTCGCGGCGACCGCGCCCCTGCTGTGCGCGGGCATCACCACGTGGTCGCCGCTGCGCCACTGGAAGGTCGGACCCGGCCAGAAGGTCGGCGTCGTCGGCCTCGGCGGCCTCGGCCACATGGGGATCAAGTTCGCGCGCGCGTTCGGCGCCCACGTCGTCCTGTTCACCACCTCGCCGCGCAAGACGCAGGATGCGCTCGCGCTCGGCGCGCACGAGGTGGTGGTCTCGAGCGACGGCGACGCGATGCGGCGCCACCACGGCACGTTCCACCTCATCCTCGACACGGTGTCGGCGCCGCACGACATCAACGCCTACCTCGCGCAGCTGAAGGTCGATGCCACGCTGGTCACGGTCGGCGCGCCGTACGAGCCCCTGCCGACCGCCGTCTTCAGCCTGATCCTCGGCCGCCGCCGCTTCGCCGGATCGGCGATCGGCGGCATCGCCGAGACCCAGGAGATGCTCGACTTCTGCGGCGAGCACGGCATCGCGTCCGACGTCGAGGTCATCCCCATGCAGCGGATCAACGAGGCCTGGGAGCGCATGCTCCGCCAGGACGTCCGCTACCGCTTCGTCATCGACATGGCGTCGTTGAAGGCCTGAACCTCCGCCCTCATCGGACTGACCGTAGTCCTAGCCAAGGGCGGTTCAGCCTGGCCCGGTCGGGACTGCGACCAGGTCGATGAACGACAGCTTCGCGTTGCGCGCGTCCGGGCCGTTGCGCAGCGTGACGCGTCCATCGCGGACCTCGATGTCGACGGTGTCGTCGAGCCAACCGCCCACGCCGACCCACGGACTCGTGAAGGCGCGCGCCCCCTCGACGAGAACGTCATGGGTGCTGTCGGCGAACGCCGGGTCGCCCATGACCACCCGTACCTCGTACGGCGCGTTCGGGACAGCGATCTCCCACACCGCATCGGGGTTCTCCGCACGCTGGGTGTGGATCAGTGTGTCGTAGCGCTCGTCCATCTCGATGCCTCGGTCGCGCGTCGTCGGGTTCGACCGGTTCCATCCGTACGTGAATCCGTTGACGCGCGGGCCGAAGACGGCGCCGCTGTCGGGCACGTAGCCAATCGGCACGGTCGTCGACGCCGGCTGGAAGTTCACCTTCGCGGCGAAGGCCGTCGCGACGCCGCTGACGCGGTGGATGTCGACGAAGCACAGCTTGACGTTCGCCGCGGTCGGGCCGGCGCGCAGGCTGATCCGGCCATCGCCCACCGTGATCCGGCGATGGCCGGAGAACCAGCGCCGGGCGGCGGTCGGCCGGCCGACGACGATCGGAGCTCCTTCGACGAGGATGTCGACGACGCTGTCGATGAAGCTGGGATCGCCGCTCGTCACCTGGACGTCGTAGATCCCGTTGGGCACGGCGATCTCCCACGTCGGCACGCGCATGTGCACGAGGGTGTCGTGACGCTGGTCCGGCGAGCGCGCATCATCGCGGTCCCGCCCGCTCGCGTTCGCTGAACTCCAGCCGTACGTCAGGCCGTTGCCCCGCGAGCCGAACACGAGGCCGGTATCGGCGACATAGCCAGCAGGCGTGGCTGATCCAGCGGGTTGGAAGTTGATCCGGGCGAACGGCGCGGTCGCGCCATCCGCGAAGGTCGCCACCCAGGTCGAACCGGCGTCGGCGTCGAGAGCGTCGGTGACGAAGAAGATCCGGCGGCCATCGCCCGACATCCGCGGGTGGCGCGCCTCGCGTGGGGTCAGGTCGCCGATGGTTTCCGGCAGGACCTCGACGGCCGCGTCGAGGTTGCGGTCCCAGCGGAAGATCTGACGCCCACCCCGCGCGTACTCGTTCTCCCAGGTGACGAAGCGTCCGACGCGGTCGATGCCGAGGTTCTGCGATCCGTAATTGCCGTTGAAGTACAGGTCGATGCCCGCGTCGATCGAGCGGACCCCGCCGATGAGGCGATCGCGAACGTGGATGCGCCTCGCACCGGTGATGGTTCCAGAGATAGGGGCGGTGACGAAGGCGAGGTAGCGGCCGTCGGCGCTCACCGCGGGGAAATACGAGCCTTCGGCAGAGACGTCGCCCGCATCGGTGCGGCTGCCGAGTTGGATCGTGCCGGTGGCGGTCTCGTAGACGTAGACGTCGATCGCGCCATTGCCGTCGTCGGCGACGAGCGCGCGCTCGGTGACGAACGCGACGACGCGGCCGTCGGCGCTGAGCAGCGGCCCGTCCACGGGCTCGTAGCGGGATGGCGGATCGTAGGTCGCGATGCGGCGCGTCGTCCGCGCGAGCCGGTCATGGACGTCGTAGGCGTACACGTACTCCTCATGTCCGGGCTCGCTGTCGGGCGTGAGGATCCGCGGACGCCAGGCGACGAAGCGTCCGTCGTCGCTGACGCCATGCGGATGGAGCAGCAGCCCCCTCGAGCCCGCGGCATCGCCGCTCGTGGCGATGATCTCGCGCGCGGGTCGATCGGTCGAGCCACACGACCCGCTCGAGGCCATCGGTCTCCGCCATCACGAACACCACGAACCGCGCGTCGCCGCTGAGCGAGGTGTAGCGCTCGTTCGCCCCGGATGGCAGCCCGGCCTCGGCGCTCACGTTCCGATAGGACCCCGTCGACGTATCGAGCAGGAACACGTCGGTCGTCGCCAGCGTCGCTCCGTTCGTCGGGTCCACGGCGGCGGTGAAGGCCAGCCAGCGTCCGGGCGTGTCGGTGGACCAGTCCGGATCATAACCGACCAGCGGCCGTGGATGCACCAGCGCGATGTCTGCGCCGAGAGCGCCGGTCGCCGCGAGCACGGCCGCGGCGAGGCCGGCGATGGCATCTGCGAGTTTCGTCACGCGATTCTCCTGCGGGCGTCGTTACCTGGCGATGATCTCGCGCGCGCGCCGACGAAGCCCTGCGAAGCCGATCGGGTGAACATGAGTTTCCGCCTGCTCGCCTCACGTCGCGCGCAACCCGGCGCCGAAGCAGGCTGACGACTCGCGCCCTCGCACACGCCGGAGACCGCCACGCCTCGTGGCGGCGACGCGTCAGGGCGGCAGCGCGTAGTGGTAGGCCGGCATCCGCGCGCCGGTGGCCTCGAAGACGATCGCCTTGGCGAGCGAATAGACGCACAGCGCCATGGCCTCGCCCATCGCCAGGCCGATCGCGGCGGGAACCAGGCGGCGGTAGAGGTGCACGCCGCCGTAGCGCAGGGTCAGGAGCTTGGCCAGCCAGGCGATGAAGAAGGAGAACCATCCCGCCTGCGCGCCGTAGCCGATCGCGAAGGCGAGGCCGAGGGGATGGAACGGCCACCAGGCGAGGAGCATCCGCGCGATGCCGATCGCGCCGGTGACGACGGCGCCGAGGCCGATCGCGACGAGATCCTCGCCGCGCGAGGTCGCGACCATCTCCGCGCGGCCGGGCACGTCCTCGGTCCGCCAGGCCGCGCCGTCCATGACCGTCGCGTACGGCATGCTCGGGTGCGAGTGGCCGCTGCCGTGGTACGCGAACCAGATCATCGCCGCGCAGCCGATCGCCGCCGCGGCGATGGCGACCGCGATCATCAGGGCGCTGAGCCGACGCGCCGGCGCGTCGACCCGGTCGGCGAGATGCGCGGCGCTGTGCGCGTAGGGCAGCAGCGCCTCGCGGCTGTCGCTCAGGCACATGCCGAGCAGCACCAGCGGCATCGCGGCGCCGAGCGGCAATCCGAAGCCGACGGTGGCGTGGATGTAGCCGTCGAGGACCTGCGGGAAGACGATGATCGGCACGCCGGTCTCGGCCATGCCGCGCGCCGCCACCAGCAGCAGGCCGAGCAGCCCGGCGCTGACCGCGCACGCGGCGCCGAGCGGCGCGCCGTGCGCGACCATCCAGCCGGCGATCACCGCCGCTCCGACGATCACGCCCCACGCCCACGGCGCGGCGGCGCGCGCGATCGGGTCGCGCGAGAAGCCGAGCGCCGCGCGCAGCACGCGCAGGTAGTAGGCGCGGCCGAGCCACAGGATGAGCAGCGCGATCGTCGTCCACGAGCCGAACGCGAACTGCCGCGCGTGGTGCCAGGTCAGGTCGTGGCCGGTCGAGCGGAACAGCATGGTCACGAACCACTGCGCGACGAAGAAGAACCACAGGCTGAAGCCGACCTCGGTCGGGACGAGGAAGACCAGGCCGATGAAGGTGAAGTACACGCGCGGGCTCATCAGCCACCAGTGGTCGAGGCCGTAGACCCACGGCTGATGCCCGAACAGCGGCACGAGGTCGAGCTCGAGCGCGACGCTGACCGGGACCCAGCCGAGCATGGCGAGCGCGCGCCACGAGACGATCGCGAACGACAGGGCGAAGGCGATGCGCAACGCGCGCGTCGCCAGCACCGGCGGCACCCGCCGGCCGGGCGCGGGATCGTCGAGCAGCGCGTAGGTGACGTTCGAGATCGGGTAGGCCAGCCGCTCGTGGTGGATCCACTGCCGCCGCACCAGGAACGCGCCGCACACCGAGGCCAGGCACAGGCCGACGATCAGCGGCGCCCAGCCCAGCGCGACGCCCAGCCACGCGTCCCACGGCACCGGCGGCGGCGGCTCGACCGCCAGCACCTCGACCGGACCCGCGGGCGTGTCGACGCGATCGCCCGCCCGCGCGCGCAGCAGCGCGTCGCCGAACGGCTCGTCGAGGTCGATCGCGCCGGCGCGGGGGAAGCGCTCGCGCACCGCCCCGGAGAGCGCCAGCTCGCGCTCGTGCAGCGCCTGATCGGCGCCGCGCCACGTGACCCGCGCGCGGTGCTCGACGCGCGGCTGCGACGACTGGTGGGCGCCGTCGAGGTAGCCGTCCACGACGCGGCGGAACTCGGCATCGTCCGGATCCCCCGGACCCGCCTCGGCGACGCCGAGGAAGAGGTCGGCCGGCAGCGCCCAGCGCCAGGTCGCCGACGCGCGCGAATCGCGCGCGAGGCGCGCGGCGACGTATTCCTCGACCGACAGACGGGCGTCGCCGTCGCGGTCGTCGCCGGCGACGCGCGCCGCGCCGCCCCACGCCTCGTCGCGGTCCAGCGCACCGTTCCCATCCGCGTCCTGGCGCGCGAAGTCGCCGCGCATGGTCGCCGCGAGCTCGTCGCGCAGGCGCGCGCGCGCGCGGTCGTCGAGCGGGACGCGCAGCGCCCGCCCGGGCTCGCGCGCGAGCATCCGCGCCGGCGCGGTCACCGCGATCGTCCAGTAGCGCGCGAAGCCGATCGACGACAGCCCCCCTGCGGCGAGGACGAGCGCGGCGATCACCGCCAGCTCGCCGCGCGCCAGCCGGCGCCGGCCGAGCAGCGGGTTGACGACCACGGCGACGAGCAGCAGCAGCGCCGAGACGACCGGCGGCAGGAAGTTGTTGAAGAGGTAGGCGTTGCGCAGGAACCAGTCGTTCCACGGCGCGAGCCACGCCAGCGCCAGCGCCAGGAGGATGCCGATCGCGACGGCGCGGACGCTGAAGGCGCGTCGCGGCGCGGGCGCTCCGGTCGTCGGCTCCTCGCGCGGCGGGATCATGCGGCGACCATCGGCGCGCGTCGCGGGATGAGAAGAGCGCGTCGACCGGCTGCCACCGGCAGCATGGACGTCCCGCGGCGATCGGTTCGGCGGCGGCTACTCGAGCACGAGGTACAGCGTGTCCGGGGGCAGCTCGATCGTGAACGCCCCTCCCGCCGATCGCCCCGCCACCTCGCGCACCGCCATGCCGTTCGGATCGAGCAGCGTCGCCTTCTTCAGCTTCGGGTTCCTGACGGTCAGCGTCGCCGGGACCAGGTTCACGTTCCAGGGCGTCGAGCCGGTGTCGTCGATGCGGAAGCCGTCGACCGGGCGCTTGTCGTACGCGAACGACGTCGGCGTGACCTTCCACCCGTACGGCCGGCACACGCTGGTGACGTTGACCAGGATGCGGGCCGACTGCTTGAGCGGCTTGTCGTCGAGCGCCACGGCGAGGATCGTCGCGTAGTCGGCCTTCGATTCGATGGACACCGTCGACAGCGGGAAGCTGCCCGACTGCGCGAGGAAGCCGGTGACGCCCTGCGCCTTGGGCGCGTCGAGCGTGCAGATCCCGCGGCCGTGGTCGAAGCGCAGCTGGTCGGTGTTGCTGGTCACCGTCTTGTTCTGGACGTCGATGCGCTTGGCGAGGTCGTCGACCGCGTTCTTCGCCGGGTCGCCGCCGTACACCACCTCGACGGGACCGACCAGGTAGGCGAGCGGATCGACGCCCTGCTGCACGGTCGATTCCTTGGGCATCGCGGAATCGCGGTTGGGGTCGAAGCCCTCGTCCTCGGCGATCAGGATGCCGCGCGCCGGCCACAGGTCGTCGAGCCGGCGCTCCTCGTGCACCGCCGGCTTGCCGCGCGCGATGTAGTCCTTGCGGAACATCAGCGCCGCCGACGGCCAGCCGCCCATGATCGCCGGATTCGCGCACTGCCATTTGTTGATCGTGCGGTCGAAGCCCGGATCGCCGCCCATGGCGAACCAGTAGTAGATGTCCATGCCGTTGAGCGCGCTGTACGCGGCGACCAGGAACGGCCCCTCGGCCTGGTAGCTGATCGGCGGCACCCACGTGCTCTCCGAGATGATGAACGGCAGGCCGGCGACCTGCTTCACGCTGACCGGCAGCGTGCGCGGCGCGCGCAGCGTGGTGTGCTCGGTGAAGTGCTGGCCGACGCTGATCAGGTAGCCGACGCGATCGCCGTCGTGGATCCCGTTGACGTAGCGGTTCAGGCCGATGACGTCGTTGGCGGTGTAGCTCCAGCGCTCGAGGTCGAGCATCTTGACCTGGTTGGCGGTGCGCCAGTTGCCGGCGTTGATCAGCACCCGGCAGGCGAGCTCGTCGCGGACGAAGCGCTCCACCTCGCTGTTGAACGCGTGCATGGTCTCCGAGAAGTACTGCATCTGGTCGTTGTGCCGGTTCGACGCCGAGACGTCGCCGCCCCACTCCCAGATCGGCTTGAACGCGACCAGGCCATTGGCGAAGTCGTCGCCCTCGGCGGCGTCGCCCTTCCACGCCTCGCGCGCCTTGTCGAGCGAGCCGTACTTGGCCTTCGCCCAGGCGCCGTGGTGCGCCATGAACGCGCGCCGCTCCTGCGGCCGCTGGTTCGCCTGGTCCAGGGTCGGACCGTTGATCGTCCAGAACAGCAGGCTGTCCTCGTTCTGGATCTGGAAGATCCCGAGCGCCGCGTCCTGGGCGAGCGGCACGCCGGTATGCGGATTGGGATGGGTGAACAGCGCGCGGATCCACGCCTTGTAGCCCGCCTGCATGGTCTTGTCCCAGAACAGCAGGCCGAAGCAGTCGCCGCCGGTGCGCCCGTGGATGCCCCACGGCTCGCCGAGCGGCGACACCGCCCAGAACGGCGAGAGCGTCACGTAGATGCCCTGCTCGCGGTAGGCGGCGATGCTGCGGTGGACGTGCTCGATCTGGCCGTAGTTGATCTCGTCGATCCGTTGGCCGGGCCCGGGATGCACGGCGCAGTGCAGGCGGACCATGTTGACGCCGCGCTTGGCGAGGAAGCGCGCATGCTGGCGCGCGCGCTCGAGGTCGTCGCCGATGGTCGCGTTGATCGCCCAGAAGCGCGCCTTCCTGCCGTTGCCCAGCGCGAGGTCGCCGTCGGGCGTGCGCTTCAGCCAGCCCGACTCGCCGGCGACCTTCTCGTTGAGCGACCGCAGGTCGAACATCGCCGTGGGATCGAACGCGTCGGGCTCGGGCTCGAACGCCCAGGTCCCGGGCATGGCGAGGCCGAGCTTCTCGCCCGGCTTCATCCGCGCGTTGGGCGCGAACGGCTTGCGGCTCAGCACGAAGCAGTCGAGCCCGCCGTGGTTGCTGTTGCCGGAATGCATGCGGAACGCGATGACGTTCGCGCCGGCCTTCAGCGTCACCGTGCCCGCGGGCGTCCAGCTGATGAAGCGCATGTCGGGCGCGTCGTTGGCGGCGATGTTCGTCGACTCGATCGCCTTGCTGAAGTCGATCGCCCGCCACTCGCCGCCGTTGAGCTGGTACGACAACGCCGCGCCGGCGATGTTGTTGGCGCGCACCCAGAAGTGGTGCTCGCCGGCGGTGGCCTCGAAGCGGTACTCCGCCGTGCCCTCGCTGGCGCCGAAGTTGTGCAGCCACTCGTCTCCGGAGAGCGCGCCCTTCTTGACCTGGTCGTACCAGCCCGGGTGGCGGTTGACCTTGGCGTTCGCGTCGCTCTCGCCCTCGATCCACACGAACTCCGACGCATGGGCGCTGGCGAGCAGGGCGATGGCGCAGATGAGCGGGACGGCGCGGGCGAGCGGCGGAAGTGCGGGCATGAGAGCCGATACGGCGGCGCCCTGCCGATGTTGATCGTGTGCAGGACCGCGGACCAGGCGATGCGCCGACCTGGGTGATCGGCGCCAGGGACCTGGACGAATCGCATCTGACCACGCACGCCCGTGAGGATCGACGCCGCAGGCAGAGCCCATCCCGCGGCGTCGATCGACTGGACCGGACTCGGCGACGATCAGACCGTCAGCAGGCTCCGGACCAGCTTCGGAGCGAGCAGCGCCCACACGGCCGCATAGATGGCGAGCTCGATCTTGCCGTCGCGCCAGAGCACGAGCGACCAGATCGCCAGACCGATGAGAAGGACGAGGCAGAGGATGTTGAGCGCGCGGGGTTTCATTGGCCCGCACGCTCGGGTGCGCGCTCGCCGCGCGTGTCCGGCTCCGGTGGAGGTTCTACAAGCGTCGAGCTTCGCGATCGTCGCGCACCGTCGCGTCGAGGCGCATGCTCGACGACACGTCGCGGACCGGACCTAGGTCGGCTCGCCGGGGCCCGCCTCGACCCGCCGGCGCTCCTCCTTGGTGTCGTGGCGGCGCAGCACGCCTTCCGCATGCACCTCGGGCCGCGAATCGGTCGCCGACGCCGGTGTCTGCTGATCCTTGGCATGCGCGCTGCTCATCAGCAGGTCGGCGAGCTGGAGCATCCCATCCCAGTTGGTGGCCTTGGTGATGAAGCTCTCCTTCGAGACGAGGCCGGTCTGGCGGATATCTGCGTAGTCGCGCTCCGGAGCGAAGAGGTAGACCGGGGTGTCGTCGTAGACCCTGGATGCGCGCAGGAAGCGGAGCAGCTGGCCACCCGTCACGAGGGGCAGATGCGCATCGAGGAGGATGCAATGCGGCGGCGGCAGATCGCGCGCCGTCTCCTTCATCTTGAAGTAGTGCAGCGCCTTGTCGCCCTGGTCGATCACCACCAGCTGGGCGGCGTGGTTGCGCTCGCGCAGCGCCTCCTCGAGCAGGATCGCGTCCCCGGCGTTGTCCTCGACGTAGACGATGGTCGGGATGTGGTTCTGCGTGGTATTGGGCACGTGCGCTTCCGGAGGGGCAGCGGACGATAGCGGCGGAGGGTGGAATCCAAGCGGGTCATCCTCTCTTTCACCGCGCCTCACGGGCGGAGCCCGCTGCTCCGGACGCGCGATGTTGACGCGCATGAAACGATTTCGCCTCGGCCGATCAGCGCGCGTAGGCTCGGATGATGCGCTCCATCGCCATGGCCGTCGTCCTCCTCGCCTCCGCCACGCCGTCGCAGGTCAGCGCCGCCGACAGCCGCTGGTGGCGTGGCAACACCCACACCCACACGACGATGTGCGACCACGCCGACAGCACGCCGGCGGCGGTGGCGACCTGGTACCTCAATCGCGGCTACCACTTCCTCTGCCTGAGCGAGCACAACGTCTTCATCGACCCGGCGACGGTGGCCCTGCCGACGCCGCGACGCGACGACTTCATCCTGGTGCCGGGCGAGGAGATCACCGGCGCGAAGGTCCACATGACCGCGCTCGGCATCGACGCGCTGGTCGCGTTCAACGCGACGGGGACGTCGGCCCAGATCATCCAGCGCAACACCGACCGCACGCGCGCCGCGGGCGGCGTCGCGATCGTCAATCATCCGAACTGGAGCTGGGGCGTCTCCGCGTCGGACATCCGCCCGGCGCAGAACTGCTACCTGTTCGAGCTCTACAACGGCCATCCGCACGTCAACAACCCGGGCGACGCGACGCACCCGTCGACGGAGACGATGTGGGACGACCTGCTGGACGACGGCATGGTCATCTACGGGGTCTCGTCCGACGACGCGCACCATTTCAAGAGCCTGCGCGACGACCTGTCGAATCCCGGTCGCGGCTGGGTCATGGTCCGGGCGCCGACCCTGGGGAGCGACGCGATCTGCGCGGCGATGGACCGCGGCGACTTCTACGCGTCGAGCGGCGTGCACCTCGCCGAGCTGACCGTCGACGGCGACGCCTATGCCGTGCGCATCGACGCGGCGGCGACCGAGGCGGAGTTCGCCCTGGGGACCATCCGCCCGTTCCTGCCGCCCGCGTCGCCGGCGCCGATAGCCGGCGGCAGGATCGAGTTCATCGGCCCGGGCGGCGCGGTGGTCGCGGCCGTCGACGGCCTGACCGCGAGCTGCGCGCGCTCGCCGGACCGCGCCTGGCTGCGCGCCAAGGCGACCTGGACGCGCATCGACGCGGGCGGCGTGGCCCGGCAGTGCTTCGCCTGGACGCAGCCGGTGTTCGAGGACGGCCGCCTCGCGCTCGTCCCCGATGAGAACGTGCGCCGCGGCTGGGCCTCGCCGGCGGCCTCGCCTCCCTCGAGCAGGGCCCCGGGGTCCGAGCCGCGCGGTTGCGGCGGCGGACTGGCGATGGGCGCGGCTGGCATGGGCCTGGCGATGATCATCGCCGTGTCCCGCCGGCGATAGGACGCGTCCGCGAATCAGGATCGCCGGGAAACCCGTCGCCGCGCGTCCGCGCTCGCTACGGTCCGCTCCATGACAACGACGCACCTTCCGACCGTGGTCTACGTCGAGGACAACGACGGCGACGCCGTCCTGCTGAAGGAGGCCCTGCTCGAGTGCGGCCACGAGGTCGAGCTGATGGTCATCGAGCGCGGCGACCAGGCCCTGCACTACTTCCAGGTGAAGGAGACCGCGCGCGACCTGCCGCCCCCGCACTGCGTGCTGCTCGACTCGCACCTGCCGATGGTCACCGGCGCCGAGCTGGTGAAGTTCTTGCGCGGCTCGGCGGTCTTCAACCAGACGCCGATCTACCTCTTCGCCTCCAAGCAGGACTACGATTCGCTGACCGCGACCGCGGAGGTGTCCTCCGACAGCTTCATCCGCAAGCCCGGCAACTGGAGCGGCTTCCTCGCCCTGGCGAGGCTGCTGATGAAGAGTGCCGAGGCGACCGCCGGCCAGCACGAGGCGGGCGGCGCCGAGCAGCAGTCCAAGGCGCACCCGGAGGTCACGGCGCCGACCGAGATCCGCCTGAAGGCCTAAGGCATCGGCGGCGCAGCGGCTGCGTGGTCCTCAGAAATCGCTGAGCGGTTCCGGCGCAGCCGGAGGCGCATCGCGGACCGGCGCCGAGGGCGCGGACGCGTCGGGCGTCACCTCGATGCGGATCGGCTTCTCCATCCAGGCGTGGTCGGGGTCCGAGGTGATGATCACGCCGAGCGTGTTGACGTAGGCGTACCAGCCATCCTCGAGCGGGACCCGCCAGCGCGCGAACGCGCTCGCCTGCTGCCAGGTGCCGAGCGCGTCGAGCTCGGCGGCGGTCGGGGTGCGCCCGGCGAACAACGGCGCGAACTCGCCGTAGGTCATCGACCCTTCGGCGACCAGGCCGCTCGGCGCCGATGGCGATGCCGGCCTGCCCGCGAACGGCTGCGCCTCGCGGTTCCAGGTCAGCGCGCTCACCCGCTTGAGCACCTCGATCTCGGGCAGGTGCCGGTCGCGCACGGCCGCGGCATGGCGGCGGTCGATGGCCAGGTAGATCGCGCGCGGCAGCGAGTACCGCGTGGTCTGCAGCGCCGTGATCGCCCCGAAGGCCGCCGACAACGCGGCGAGCGGCAGCACCTCCTCGTGCACGTCGAGCCCGTCGGCGGTGGCGGTCGCGGCGAGGCGGTAGCGCGGCAGATGGCGCGCGAGCGCCTCGACCGGCGGCAGCCAGCGCTGATCGAAGATCGGCGGTTCGGTGCTCAGCGGCAGGACGGCGAGCTTCTCCGGCTCGGGACCGATGACGTGCGCCAGACCCTGCAGCCGCGGCGCCAGCTCCGCCGCGTCGAGCGGCCGGAGCCAATCCGAGGAACGCTGATACGGCCACGAGCTGAGATGGAAGCCGCGCGGCGAGCGGTAGACGACGTACGACTGCCGCCCCTGCTCGTAGTGGCCTTCGGGCGACCAGCGTGCATCGCTGTAGTAGGCGAAGCAGGTGTCGACGATCTCGTCGAGGACGCCGGTCAGGCCGCGGAGCAGGTTGCCGGAGTCGATGCGGGGATCCTTGCTCCACGTCCGGCGCATGATCGTCGAGAGCCGCGACGTCCGATCCCCTGCGAAGTCCTGCTTCAGGTTCAGCGCCATGTGCATCGCCGCGCCGGCCATCGACGACACCAGCGTGCGATCGCTGCCCAGCATCAGCTCGGGCTGCAGCTGCGCGTACGCCAACGGCAGCCAGGTGCGGGCGAGCGTCGCGAGATCCGCCGTCGCGAGCAGCGCAGGGCCCTCCGTCGCGCCGACCGCCGGCCTGAGCGCGGCGGCGAGACGCCCGTCCGCGGTCGTCAGGACCAGGCGATCGCGCCCGAGGGCGACGCTGATCACGCCGGCAGGCGACGGCGCGGTCCATCGACGCGGCTCGGCGCCGGCCCGCCCACGCAGGGCCTCCATCGCCTTCACGACCACCGCCTCCATGCGCTGCGCATCACGGATGCCGAGCACGACCGTGACCTGGGGAAACGGCGCGGCGGCGTGGGCGGTGATCACCAGGTCGCCGGTGAACAGCTCGGCGAGCGCCTCGGGACCGCCGCCGAACCAGGCGCTGGTCAGTTTCCCGGCACGTCGCTCATCGCCGATGATCGCGCCGAGCAGCCGCGGCAGCGCCATCCGATCGAGCGCGACGCCGATCGCGGCCAGCGTCTGGTCATCGATCAGCCCCGCATACGTCGGCGCCAATGGCCGCAGCGGGAGATCGGCGCAGCCGGTCAGCGTCGAGCGGAAGCTCCACGACGTCCCCAGCGGCGCGGCGCTGACGACCACGCCCGGTGTCGAGGTGCGCCAACCCGGCAGCCACCGACCGAGGCCGAGCGGATCGCTCCGGTCGCGGTCGAGCTGATCGGCGACGCGGACGACCGGCGACAGATCGATGCGCGCGCGCAGCGGCGCCTCGAGCCATGCCGACGGCGGTTCCGGTTCGAGCCGGACCCGTCGCGCGGCGTCATCGAGCCCGCCCCGCGATGCGAGCGCCACCCGGCTGCCGGAGAAGCCGAGGAAGAGCACGTCCGGGATCCCGGTGGTGGTGCCGACCTGCCAGCCGCGGAAGCCCGCCCTGGTCGCTTCCGGGGACACGTGGTGCTCGTCGGCCCAATTCGCGCGCAGCGCCAGCTCGCTCCAACGCCTGGCCTCGGCATCGCCGTCGCCGACATCGGCGATGAAGGCGTGCATGGCCTGCGATCCCGACCAGGCGACCGCTCCACGCGCCGAAGCCAGCCCGCGCCAGATCGGCGGGACCTCGGGCTCGTACACCACGAGGGCCTCGAGCTGCTCCCGGATGTGCGCCATGACCGGCGCCATCAGCGGGTCGGCGAAGAGCCCGCCCGGTTCGGCGGCGACGCCGAGCTCGCGGAACGCGTCGAGATCGATCGCCGCGGCGATCGGCTGCGATGGGTCGATGTACGGGAGCAGCTCCTTCGCCGGGCCCCGCCAGAAGCGCGCCTCGGCCTTCGGCGCCGGAACCGGCTCCGCCTCCGGACGGGCATCCTCGCCGAGCGCGGCGAGCGCGGCGAGCGCGCCGGCCGCGACGACCATCATTGTCACGAACGCGAGCAGGAGCGGGTGCGCGACGACGACCTCCGCGAGGCGCCTGGCCGCACCGATCGGGATCGTGGTCGCCGGCAGCGCCGCGACGCCGGTGGAGAGCAGCGTCCCGACGCTCGCGACGACGACGGACGGGGCGGCATGCGCCGGCGCCGAGGCGAGCGCCGTGACGACCGCGGTCGCGGTCGCGGCGACGCCGCGCCGGGCGAGGATCGCGCGCAGCCGCTCGCGCGCCCGATGCACGCGCACCGCGAAGGCGTTCTCGCTCATGCCGAGCGCCGAGGCCGCCTCGCGCTGCGGCAGCCCGGCGAAGTAGTGCAGATCGATCGCGGCGCGGTCGCGCTCCGGCAGCTCCGTCACCGCGCTGCGCACGGTGGCGCCGATCTCCTCGTCATCGCCACGCGGCGGCTCGACCACATCGGCGCTCGGATCGCGGCGCCGCCACCGCACCTTGCTGCGGATCAGGCGCAGGCAGGCGATGTGCACCAGCCGCGCCAGGCGCGCGCCGAACGGCACGCTGCCGTCGTACGAACCCGCGGTGCGCATGAGCTGCAGCACCGCCTCCTGCACCGCGTCGGCCGCCTCGTCGCCATCGCCCAGGAAACGCCGCGCCTGGGTGTACGCGCGGTCGAGGTACGGCGTCAGCGCCGCCTCGAGCGCGGCGCGGTCGCCCGTGCGCGCGTAGCGCAAGTAGCGTTCGCTGGCGGGGTCGAGCACGGCGGGCAGGTCGGACGGGGCGGTCACGGCGGTTTCCATGCCTCCCGGTGCCACACGGTGGCGGGGACCTTACGTGGGATCCAGGGATGACCCGGGCGCCCTGCGGTGGCGAGCCGCCGACGGCGCGGTCCAAGACCTGGTGACATTGACCGTTCTATCAATCCGCAGACGGCTCGACTTACGGGCCTCGCAAATGCCGAAGCGCAGCGTTCGCCTTCGCCTCCTGGTCCAGTCGGGCGGCCTGCGCCTGCGCCAGCCGACGCAGCACCCCGCGTTCGGCCGCCAGCGCGATCGCGACATCTCCTCGAGCCTGGTCGACCGCCTGCCGAGCCTTGGCGAGCTCGTCGAGCAGCTCGTGGTGCCTGCGGTGCAACTCGGTGGCGCCAGGCGTGAGCTCGTCGCAGATCGCGCGCATGTCGCGCTCGATCTCGCCGCGGATCTGACGGAAGCGCTGAAGGATCCGCCCCCGCTCATAAGGATCGGACGGCTTGGTCGCGTCGAAGCGGAATGCAGCGACCATGGCGTCCTGCCACGCGAGCAGCTTGCCGACCAGCGAGCTTTCCGTCCCGAAGCAGGTCTCGATCGCTGCGCGTTCGATATCCCCAGCAGTGGCGACCCCGGACGACTCGAGGATCGCGAGTTGCACCGGCTTGAGCCACGGGAGCTTGGCCGCGCGAAGTCCGCAGCCGTCGAGATGGGCCCGCAGCTGCGCCTGCCGGTTGCCGCGTTCGAAGGCGGCAAGCGCCTCGCGACGCTCGCCCTCGAGGTTGGCATAGCGCCGGAGATGGGCTTCGAGTTCGGACCGCCTATCCACGTACATCGTGACCGAGCTCGGCCGATCGGGGCCCATGTGGATGGCGTCTTCGAACCGGCGCACGGCGTCCAGCGCCGCTGCGCACGCGGACTCGGCGACCTGCAGACGATGTCGCCGGCGCGCGATCTCGGCAGCGAGGGCGGAGGAGCCGGGAATAAGCCGGAAGCAGCAGACGCCTCCAGTCACCCCAACGAGTCCCAGGATCCCGACTAACCCCTGAGTGACCAGCATCATCAGGTAACCGCCCCCGAGCACCAACATTCCGGCGGCGAGCCAGACGCCGATGACGTTCAGGCGCACGCTGAGGAGCACATCGGGCGGCAGTGCCGTGCCCGCGACCCGCGCCGGCGTCCACGCGCCTCGCACGGGCACCAGTTCCGGCAGGCGCTTCAAAGCGTGCTGCCACGGCCGCGAATCGCATTCCCATCCGTCGTCGCCCCGCAGGCGGCCGTAGAAGAAGACGATGCCGCTGTCCTCCTCCAGCGCGCACCAGGGACAGCCGCCCGGGCCGCCGACATGGCGGTGCGCGGGGTTCTCGCGGCAGGTCACCAGGCTCGTGGCCATCGCCGTCAGCGCGGTATGCCATTCCTCGGCCGTCGGCCGGCCGACGGTCCTGCCCCGCTCGCTGAACGCGCGCTCGAAGAGGGACGACACGCCGCGCGGCAGCGCGCGGATGCCGAGGGAGAACGGCGGTGGAGCGATGTGGCGCAGGATCGCGGTGCGGCCGTAGGCGAAGCGGAATTCGCTGATGAATCGCGCCAGGTCGGGCTCGCCGTCGCCGGTGAAGCGACCCATGAACGGATGCCGACCCTGGAACAGCAGCTTGAAGACGATGACCGCGAGGCCGAAGCGGTCGTGGTCGACGGTGCGCACGACCCGGTCGAAACTGCCCGCCGCGTGCAGCTCGGGCGGCGTGTAGTCGGGGATGCCGACCTCGCACAGGTACTGGTCTGCGCCGTCGGTGAACTGGAACGAGTCGCAGTCGATCACGCGCAGGGTGCCGTCCTCCCCGACCAGGAAGCCGCCCTCGTTGATGTCGCCGATGACGATCCGGTGGTCGTGCAGCGTGTCGATCGCGGCGGCGAGGTTGCGCGCGACGTGGATCTGGAACGCCCACGTGGCCTGCGGGTAGTAGTGCTTGCGGATCGGCGGCGACGTCAGGTGGTGGATCTCGCGTCGACCCTCGATGAACGGCATGAGGAACCCGCGCAGGGTACCGTCCTCCTCGTGCAGCGTGGTCAGGGGCCAGGCGCTGATTTTCTTCAGGCGATCGGTGCCCAGCCGCACCATCGCCGTCAGCTTGCGCGCCTTCCTCTCGTTGGGCGGACGATGGTACAGCTTCGCCACCACGCGCGGTCGGCCATGCACGTGGTGGACCGCGCCCTCGCCGCCGGCGCGGATCTGCGCGCCGATGGGGATGACGTCGCCGGTCGATGAGGTGAGGACGCGGACCGGCGAGGATCCGTCCGGCTCGGCGCACGCGGTGCGACGACGCTTCATGCCGGACGACGGCTGGCGAGCACCAGCGTCCGGTCGTCATCGGTGCGCTGCAGGATCGACGGCCGATCGAGCAGGTGGCCCAAGGCCTCGTCGAGGGACGGCGAATGGCCGGGCCCCTGCGCCTCGAGCGTCGCGAACAGGCCGGCGTAGAACGTCGCCGGGGCCGTGCGCGTGGCGTAGTGCAGCGCCAGCATCTGGATGCCGTCGCTGAACATCGCGAGCCGCGACAGCGGTCGCGCGATGATCGAGAACTCCGCGTCGGCGATGGTGGCGGCGTCGAGAAAGCTCGTCGTGTTGGCGTATTCGCCGCGCTGCGGCCAGAACACCGGCGCGAAGCCGTCACCGTCGTCGACCACGATCGCGCCGTCGCCGATCTGCACGCAGACCGCGGCGGTCGGGCCGGCGGCGACGATCAGGCAGGTCGACGCCAGCTCGCGGGCGTCGACGTCGTGACTCGACGCGTAACCGAGGACCGCGCCATGCGCGGCGGTCAGCCATGCGGCGGCCTCGGCACGGGCGCATGAGGCGAGATCCCCGCCCGCCTCGACGAAGCGGTGGATCCCCGCCTGCACCGACGCGCAGACCAGGCCGGCGCCGATCTCGCTGCGCGCGGCGCTGCCGGCGCCGTCGGCGACCACCGCGATCAGCACCGGACCGCCGCGCGCATCGCTGATCGTCGCGACGGCGTGCGCGTCCTGGCAGGGCGTCGCGAGCGCGACGTGCGCGGTGCCGATGCGGCTGGCGCCGGCGTAGCGCCAGCTCACGTGGTCGATGCCCACCCTCTCGGCCCTTCGGTCGGGTTCTCGATCGGCACCACCTGATCGGTGCGCGATCGGCTGACGCTCTTCAGGCTCGACGACAGCCACTGGAACATGGTGGTGAAGGCGAGCCCCTTCAGCTTCACCGGCGGGCGCTGGGGCGGCGCGATCCGCGTGAGCACGGCGAGATCCGCGCCCTCGACCGCGACCGCGAAGAACATGAACTTCTTCGCCGTCTCCCCGGCGTGCACCAGTCTCGCCGCCTCCTGCCAGTCGTCGGTCGGCGCGCCGTCGGTGATCAGGAAGATCCAGGGCCGGTAGTAGCCGACGCCGGCGGCACGGTACTGCTCCTTGCGGACGGCGAGGAGCTCGAGGGCTCGGGTGATCGCCGCGCCCATCGGCGTGTCGCTGCGGGCAGGCAGCTGCGGCGGGTCGAAGGTGGTCGGCGAGGTGAAATCCTGGAGGACCTGCACCGGCCCGAACGTCACGATGGCGAGCTCGACCCGCTGCATCGCGATGGTGTCCGAGGCCAGCGAGTACTTCAGCGCGGCCAGCCCCTGCTGGAGCTCGGCGATCGGCGCCCCCTTCATCGAGCCCGACGTGTCGAGCAGCAGGACGACGGGACAGCGCTCGGACGGATTCTCGACCAGGGTCGGATCGGGAAAGGCCGGCTGGTTCACGGCTCGAAAAGGTTCCTGGTCGGGCATGCACGCACTCCGAGGCGTTGCACCAGCCTGACCTGAAAGGCGCATCATCGCAATCAGGCGTTTCGCCCCGCATGACGCGAGCGCCGGGATCGCCGCCGTCGCTGCGCCTGCCCGCGACGCGGCGGGCCGGACGGGGACGGACTCCTCGTTCCGCCCCGCCGGTCCGTCAGCCGCGGTGTCGTCTCGTCCTCAGCGGGCCGCGCCGGCGAGCTCGCCGAGACGCGCGAGGACGTCCGCGCGCAGGCGATCGAGCTCGACCTCGGGCCACGCGGCGCGGTCGGTGTGGTAGCCGTCGAGGCCGATGCGCGCGAAGATCGGATCCTTCGGCGCGCGCTTCTCGAGCGCGAGCAGCAGGCGCGCGTCGGTCAGCCCCTGGCGCGCGCGCAGCCAGTTCGTCGTGCGCAGCACGCCGAAGCGCTTGTGCACCGCGAACATCGCGTCGGCCGGCTCGCGGCCGTCCAGGTTGTGGAAGGCGTAGCCCTGGACGTAGAGGCCGATCCACTCGGCGCGGCCGGCGCAGCCGAGCTTGATCTGGCGCCACAGGTGGATGCCGAACGCGTAGCGGTCCGACGCGTTGTTGTAGGCCCACGGCTCGCGGCCGAGCTCGCGCATCCTGGCGAACATCGACGCGTCGTGGCCGTTGAACGCCGCGGCGTGGCTGGCCTTCATCAGACGCAGCCACTCGGGATCATCCCAGTGCGCGCTCGTCCAGCCGACCGTGCGCAGACCCGCGGCGGTCGCGTCGCCGATGGCGGCGATCGCGCCCTGGATCTCGGGCGGCGTCACCGGCTCGTCGAAGCTGTTGATGTACTGCGGCAGCACGCCGCTCGCCTCGAGCGCCGCGATGCCCTTGGCGACCGCGGCGGCGTTGTCGCGCAGTTCGCTGACATGCGGCAGGAAGCCGCCGTAGTTCACCGCCGCCAGCGCGCCGAGCGACTTGGCCAGCTTCAGGTAGCGGATCGCCGCGTCGCCCGAGACCGTGCCGTCCGCCGCGACGTGCAGCGGCAGCCCGTCGCCGCCGGTGACCAGGGTCAGCCCGGCGGCGGTCTGCTCGCGCAGGAGGCCCTCCTGCAGACGCCACCAGGTCGCCTCGTCGACGATGTCGGGGCCGAACGACAGCGCGTTGGCGAACATGCCCACCGGGATCGGGATGGGCGCGAGCTCGGCCGCGGCGATGCGCAGCTTCACCGGCACCTTGGCCGACGTGCCGCCGCCGGCGACGACGATGTCGCACGCGTAATCGCCGGGCTTGGCATCGGCGGGCACGGCGAATTCGACGACCACCGCCCGGCTGAGATCGGCGCCGACGGTGAAGGTCGGCTCGGGGCGGAAGTGGTTGATCTGCAGCCAGATCGCGCCGGTGCCGTAGGGACGCTGCGGCATGTAGCGGCCGTACGATACGATCGGCTCGGGCAGCGTGCCCGGTCCGCTCGCCTTCGCCTCGACCGTCACCTTCAGGTCGCGCGTCGCGTAGACGCCGAGCTGGATCGCGGCGATCTGCCCACGCACGGCGACGACCTCGCTGGCCGCGCCGCGGCCGCTCGCCGGCCAGTCGCGCGGATAGACCTCGTCGCCGACCGCCATCGGCACGCACACCAGGTCCTTGGCCGGCTTCGCGCGGCCCTCGCCGCGACGGCCGCGGTCCTGCGGCGTGAACATGGTCAGCGTCGCCTGGCGCTGCAGCTGCTCGTGCGCGTCGAGGAAGGCGCGCCCCTCGGCGGTGTCCGGCGCCAGGATCAGCCCGGCGACGCGGATCGGGAAGCCCACCATGTCCTGGACGGCGACGGTGAAGGTGTTGCCGCCGGTCGCCGCGTCGAAGGCGAAGCGCTTCCACCCCGCCGCCGGCAGGATGAGGTCGTCGACGATGCGCTGCGGGTCGACGATCTCGACGTCCTGGAAGGCGAAGTGGGTGGCGTCACGGCTCGACTCGTCGCGGTGCACGACCGTGTCGTTGGCCGACAGCGTCAGGCTGGCGTAGGCGGTCGCCTCGTTGCCGCCCCAGAACCCGCCGCGCTCGAACGCGACGATGCCGAGGTACGTGCCGCCCTTCGGCAGGTCGACGCGGAAGCCGCGCTGCCAGTGCAGGCTGTCGCCGAGCAGCGTCGTCGGGTAGGCCATGTCCCACTTCAGCGACTGCGCGCCGCCGGTCAGGCCGTAGCCGCGCGAGGCGTCGTAGGCCGTGGTCTCGTTGACGCCGGTGTACTGGCCCATGACCTGCGACTCGCTGCGGCCGAAGTCGAACGCGAAGCCGCCGTCGCAGGTCAGGCGCGGCACCGAGACCAGCTGCACGGCGTCGACGAACAGCGGTCCCTGACCGCTGTTGTTGAGCATGAAGCGCGTGATCTGCGTGAGCTCCATCGGCGTCTTGACGTCGCCGCGGTACGGACGGTTCAGCTCGCTGCGCCACAGGCCGCCGCTCAGGTCGACATCGACGACGTGCTCGCCGGCTTCGACGCCGAACGCGTTCTGGTGGCGGTCCCAGTAGCCCTTCGCCGGCTGGTCGGCGAGCTCGAAGCCGACCGAGATGGTCTGCGCGGTCGGGTTGCGGAAGTGGAAGCGCAGGGTGGTGAAGCCGCTCCAGTCCTTGCGCGCCATCCGCTCGACCACCGCCGACATGCCCGGATCGATGCGCAGGGACGAGGCGCCGTCGACCTTCCAGTCGGTGGATGTCGTGACCTCGCCGGCGCCGTCGGGCGGGTACTTGCCGCCGTCGTAGCTCTCGAAGTCGCAGAGCGTGACCATGCGCTCCTCGGCGGCGACGGCGGCGAGCCCGGCGAGGGCCATGAGGAACGCGCCAGCGAACAGGCGGACGGTGGACATGCGGAGCTCCGAGGTGTCGGATCGTGATACTGCCAACGTTGGCATGCGCTGAGGTAGACTTAATGTGACGAGGTGCCGGTGATCTGAGACGCAGCGGAAGGAATCGCTGACGGCGGACAGACGCGCCAGGCAGGAAGCTACCTCGGGACCGGCCGCGGCGCGACCCGGCCAGGCCCGGGGCAGCTGCCCGCGGCGGTGCGCAAGACCGGTTCCATGAGCGCTGACGATGGATGAGCCGCGAGCCCGAGCCCGAAGCCCGAAGCC
>DASPLE010000016.1:0-6881 GCA_035627695.1 Planctomycetota bacterium | reverse complement strand
CGTTCCTGGTCCGGCGGCAGTGGCTGCACCACGAACGCCTGAGCTATCCGGTCGCGCAGGCGACCATGAGCCTGATCGAGGATCCGCGTCCGGGCTCGCGCCTGCCGCCGGTGCTGTGCAGCCGCGCGTTCTGGATCGCCGGCGGGATCGCCTTCGCGATCGTCGTCTGGCGCGGTCTGGAAGCGGTGTTCCCCGGGCGCATGCCGTTCCACTTCGCGCTCGAGATCGAGCTGTGGCGGGTCATCGACGCCGAGCCCTGGTGGCACGGGCACGGCCACTGGTGGGTGCGCCAGCCGACCTTCTACCTGACGTTCATCGGCCTCGCGTTCCTCGTTCCGCTCGACATCAGCTTCAGCCTGTGGGCGTGCTTCCTCGGCCAGTACCTGCTGACGATGTGGATGCGCTCCTCCGGATGGGACGTCTCCAGCCACCACACCAAGGTCTTCGGCTTCGGCTCGTGGACGATGCTCGCGCTGCTGATCGTGTGGCTCGGCCGGCACTACTACTGGGCGGTGCTCACCGCGTGCGTGCGTCGCCATCGCGACCCGCACGTCCGCGCCGCGGTGCCGTACCTCTACGGCGTGATCGCCGGCATGGCGCTGATCGCGGCGTGGCTGATCGCGCACGGCGCGCCGGTCGGCGCGGCGGTGTGCATGGTCGGGGCGTTCTTCGGCCTGCTGCTGGTGATCGCGCGCGGCCTCGCCGAGGGCGGCATCCCGCTGGTGGTCTGGCCCGAGAACATCAACACCGTCGCCTTCACCACCGTCGGCTTCGGCCTGCCGGTCGCGGCGCTGCTGCCGCTGGTGCTGCTCGGCATGGTGCTGACCGATCCGCGCGAGGCGTCGCTGCCCTACGCGACGACCGCCAGCCATCTCGCCGACCAGGTCGCCGCGCCGCCGCGCCGCCTGGCCGCGACGATGATCGCGGTGGCGATCGTCGGCGCGGTGATCGCCTGCGCGTCGACGATCTGGTACGCGTACGCCGGCTCGGGCCACTCGGACGGCTACGCGCCCTACTGGTACGAGCTCGACCGCCTCGCCTGGCGCACCTCGGACGCGCCGGGCCGCGCGGCGGAGGTCGCGGCCGAGCACGGCACCGAGCTGACCGCGTTCGGCATCGGCGCGCTGGCCACGGCCGCCACCGCCGTCGCGCGCATGGCGTTCGCGTGGTGGCCGCTGCATCCGCTCGGCCTGGCTTTCGCGCTCTGCTACGGCGCCGAGCAGGGTTGGGCGTCGTTCATGGCCGCGTGGCTCATGAAGGGCCTGGTGCTGCGCTACGGCGGCGTCGGCCTGTACCGCCGCCTGGTGCCGGCGGCGATCGGCCTGGCCGTCGGCGAGGGCGCGGCGGTGTGCGCCTTCGCCGTCGCCAAGATCCTGTTCACGGGCTGGCTCGGCATGCCGATGGCGGCATACCACTCCCTTCCCGGATGAGCCGCCCGCCACCGCCCAGCAGCGACGCGCCGACCGCGCCAGCCACGCCGCAGCCGCGCGCCTTCACCGTCCGCGCCGTGGCGCTGGGCGTCGCCCTGGCGCTGCCGATCGCCTGGCTGACGCCGTGGAACGACTGGTTCCTGCGCAACGCGTTCCTCTACAACAACTACCTGCCGGCGATCGTCACCGGCGTGCTGCTGGTCATCGCGCTGGTGGTCAATCCGCTGCTCGGCGCGCGCCGCCTGCAGCGCGGCGAGCTCGCGGTGGTGACGGCGCTGCTGCTGGTGATCGGCGGCGTGGTGTCGAGCGGGCTGATGCGCTACTGGCCGATCGCCGTCGCCGGCCCGGCGCGGCACCTGGTGCGCAAGCCCGGCCTCGGACTGGAACGGCCGCTGGGCGACGATGCCCGCGCGGCGATCCGCGCGCGGGTCGCGGCGGGCGCCGCCGCGGAGTTCGCGCGCCTCGACGCCGACGGCGATGGCCGCCTGGCGCCGGCCGAGCGCTACGACGCGCGCGACGGAGCCGCATGGACGCCCGACCAGTACGTCGCCGACCGCGTCGCGCGCGATCCGGCGGCGAACGCGACCAGCGCGCTGGCGCTGCCGCACGAGGTGTTCCTGCGCATCCCCCCGGCCGGCGCGATCGACGCCAACGACGCCGAGTTCAAGCGCGTGGTCGATGGCTACCTCGACGGCCGCGCCCAGGTGGGCGCGGCGCGCGTCGGCCACGGCGCGCGCGTGACCTGGCGCGACGGCTCGGGCGCGGTGCGCGAGCAGCTGGCGCTGTCCGGCGACGCGCGCCGCGCGCACCCGCGCGCGGACGTGCTCGACCTCGACGCGCCCGCCGGCCGCGCGCTGGCGGGACATCGCGTCGGCACCGGCATCGCGACGCCCGACGGCCCCGTCGACGTGCTGTCGATCACGCCCGCGCCGTCGGTGCCGTGGTCGAGCTGGATCGCGCCGGCGCTGGCCTGGGCGCCGATGATCGTCGGCCTGATCGTCGCCTCCGTCGCCGCCGCGTTCCTGGTGCGCCAGCAATGGCTGCACCACGAACGCCTGCCGTACCCGATCGCCGCCGCGACCTTCAGCCTGATCGACGATCCCGAGCCGGGACGCCGCCTGCCGCCGGTGATGCGCACGCGCGCGTTCCGCGGCGCGGCGGCGCTGGCCTTCCTGGTCGTCGCCTGGCGCGGCCTGGCGGCGATGGACTGGGTGACGGTGACGATCCCGATGGGCGTCGAGCTGCACACCGCGTTCCAGGGCGAGCCGTGGACGCGCGCCTACGACTACTGGGCGCTGATGCTGCCGCGCATCTACTTCTGCATGGTCGGGCTCGCCTTCCTCGTGCCGCTCGACGTCTCCTTCAGCCTGTGGTTCTTCTTCCTGCTCACCAACCTCGTGACGATGTGGCTGCGCGGGGACGGCTACGCGGTCGAATGGCACCACGTGCGCGAGGTCGGGTTCGGCGGCTTCATCGCCATCGCGCCGCTGGTCGTGTGGCTGGGGCGCGGGTGGTACGGCCGCGTCGCGCTGGCGTGCCTCGGCCTGAACCGCGATCCGCTGGCGCGCGCCGCGGCGCCGTGGCTGTGGGCGAGCATCGCCGGGCTGGTGGCGATGACGCTGTGGCTGATCGCGAACGGCACGCCGGCGCTGACCGCGGTGCTGGCGATCGCCACGCTCGCCGCGGCGATGCTGGTGATCGCGCGCACCCTGGCCGAGGCGGGCGTGCCGCACCTCGGCTTCCCGCACGACATCACCTCGTTCATGTACGCGACCTTCGGTTTCGGCCTGCCGGCCGGCGCGCTGATGCCGCTGGCGCTGATCGGCATGACGCTGCTCGACCCGCGCGAGGCCGTGCTGCCGTACGCCGTCAACGCCACCAGCCTGGCCGACCGCGCCGCGGTGCCGATGCGCCGGCTCGGCGTGACGATGATGGCCGTGGCGGTGGTCGCCGCCGTGGTTGCCGGCGCCTCGATGCTGTTCAACGCGTACGACGGCGCCGGCCATCTCGACGGCTTCCGCCCGTCGCAGTACGAGATCGACAAGGTCGCCCACCGCACGAGCGAGGCCGGCCTGGCGGGCGCGACGGCGACGCGCTCGGAGGACCTGTGGGCCTACGGCGTCGGCGCCGGCCTGGCCTGGTTCTGCGGCATCGCCCGCTTCATGCTCGCCTGGTGGCCGGTCCACCCGCTCGGCATCGGGCTGGCGATCGGCTATCCCGGCAGCCTGGCCTGGGGCTCGTTCCTGCTCGCGTGGCTGATCAAGGCCCTGGTCATGCGCTACGGCGGCGTCGCCCTGTACCGCAGCCTGGTTCCGGGGGCGATCGGCCTGATCGCCGGCGAGGCGGCGGCGGTGTGCCTCTTCGGCCTCGCCAAGATCATCGTCACCGGCGTGTTCGCGATCCCGATGCCGCCCTATGTGAACGCTTTGCCCGGTTGAGCGCGGCGCGGCGTGGCCCGCCGTCGCGCGCGGCGGCGACAGGAGGATGCACGTCGCGTACCCTGCTGGGATCCATGACCGACGCCCCGCCGAACCTGCCGCCGACCGATGCCGCGCGCGACCCGCCGCCCGGGCGCGCCTTCAGCGCGCGTGCCGTGCTCATCGGCGTCGGCATCGCGCTGCCGCTGGCGTGGCTGGCGACGTGGAACGACTTCCACCTCAACAACACCTTCCTCTTCAACCACTACCTGCCGCCGATCGTCGTGGTCGCGATGCTCGTGCTGACGGCGCTGGTGAATCCGCTCCTCGGGCGCCGTTCGCTGCGGCGCGGCGAGCTGGCGGTGATCACCGCGCTGCTGCTGGCGGTGGGCGGCGTCGCGTCGAGCGGCTTCGCGCGCTTCTGGAGCGGCGTGGTCGCCGGACCGGCCCGCCTGCTCGAACGGCAGGACCTGCCGGCGCTGAAGCAGCGCCTCGATCCGCCGGTCGCCGGCCACGACTGGCGCTGGCTGCCGCCGGGCGACCTGTTCCTCGGCATCCCCCCGGCGGGGCCGATCGACGCCAACGACCCGGCGTACAAGGCGGTGATCGACGGCTACCTCGACGGCCGCGCGCGCCTCGCGCCGGCGCGTGTCGAGCCCGGCGGCACGGTGCGCTGGCGCGATGCCCAGGGCATCGAGCACCACGCCGTGGTCGCCGCGGGCGGAACCGCCGCGGCGCTGATCGGCCTGCGCGCGCAGGACCGCGCCGCCGACGGGGCGACCGTGCTCGCGGTCGAGGCGCCGTCGCCGGTGCCGTGGTCGGCGTGGCTCATGCCGGCGCTGGCGTGGTCGCCGCTGCTCATCGGCGTGGTCGTGGCGTCGATCGCGCTGGCCTTCCTGGTGCGCCAGCAGTGGCTGCACCACGAGCGCCTGCCGTACCCGATCGGCGGCGTGCTCGTCCAGCTGATCGACGCGCCGCCGGGCGGCCTGCCCGAGGTGCTGCGCGCGCGCGCCTTCCTGATCGCCGCCGGCTGCGCCTGCGCGGTGATCACCTGGCGCGGGCTGCACCAGTCGGGCCTGGTGCCGTTCACGATCGCGCTCGACCTCGATCTCGGGCCGCTGCTCGCGGGCGCGCCGTGGACCGACGCGCTCGACCACGGGCACCTCACGCACCCGTTCCTCTACCTCGGCTTCATCGGCCTGGCGTTCCTCGTCCCGGTCGATCTGAGCTTCTCCCTGTGGGCGGTGTTCCTCGGCGGCAACCTGCTGGCGATGTGGCTGCGCGGCCGCGGCGTGCCGATCGACGCCGACCACGCGCGGCAGTTCGACGTCGGCGCGATGATCGCGATCGCGCCGCTGGTGCTGTGGCTGGGCCGGCGCTGGTACGGCCTGGTGGCCCTGGCGGCGATCGGCCGCGGCCGCGATCCGCTGGCGCGCGCGGCGGCGCCGTGGCTGTGGGCGATGATCGCCGCGCTGGGCGGAATCGCGCTGTGGCTGGTCCTGCACGGCGCGCCGCTGGTCGCGGCGTTGGCCACGGTGGTCGGCGTGTTCGCCCTGCTGACGGTGATGGCGCGCATCGTCGCCGAGCTCGGCGTGCCGTACCTGACCCTGCCCGGCAGCGTCAACGACCTGGTCCACGCCAGCGTCGGCTTCGGGCTGCCGGCGACGGCGCTGGTGCCGCTCGCGCTGATCGGCATGTGCCTGGGCTCGTCGCGCGAGGCGCTGCTGCCCTACGCCGCCAACGCGGCGATGGTCGCCGACCGCGCCGGCGTCCCCGCGCGGCGCGTCGGCGTGGCGATGATCGTCGTCGCCCTGATCGGCGCCGCGGTGGCCTGCGCGTCGAAGCTCTGGCACGCGTACACCGGCGACGGCCACTGCGACGGCTGGTGGCCCGCGAGCAACGAGCTGGTCGCGATCGACGCCCGCTTCGCCGGCACGGTCGCGGTCGATCGCGCCGGCGCGCTGTGGTCGTACGGCGCCGGCGCCGCGGTGACCGGAGCCTGCGGCGTCGCGCGCATCCTGCTGACCTGGTGGCCGCTGCATCCGCTCGCCATCGGCGCTGGCCTGAGCTGGGCCGGTGGCGCGGCGTGGGCGTCGTTCCTCGCCGCGTGGCTCGTGAAGTCGCTGGTCCTGCGCTACGGCGGCGTCGGCCTGTACCGCCGCCTGGTGCCGGCGGCGATCGGCCTCATCGCCGGCGAGGCGGTGGCGATGTGCGGCTTCGCGGTGGTCAAGATGGTCGCGACGGGGGTGTTCGGGATCCCGATGGGATCGATGGACGGCGCGTCGCCGGGCTGACGTCCCGGGTTGTCGCGCGGCGGCGCCGCGGTAATCCCGCAGCCGAGGTGGACGCCATGACCCATCGCATCCTGCCGAGCATGCTCCTGCTCGCGTGCGCGGCCGAGGGCGCCGAGGTCGGCGTCGACGACCTGCACGCGACCTTCGCCATCGATGGCCGCGACGCCGGCTACCACGCGCGCTGGGTCGGCCGCGACGGTGACCAGGTCGTCGTCGATGCGCTGACCGTCATGCGGCTGGGCGACGCGGATCTGCGCATGGCGTTCCAGATCCGTTTGGATCGGACCGCGCCGGGCGGCTGGCGCTCGTTCTGGTACGACGACGGCGAGCGCATGACCGAGGCCGGCTGGAGCGACGACGGGTGCGTCGCCGGCGTCGATGGCGATGTCGCTCCGTTCGCCGCCGCCGCCGACAGCATCCCGACCTGGGCGTACTTCCTGCCGCTGGCGCGGCTCGAGCGCCGCGCCGGCGCCGAGGTCGCCTATACGCGGCTGCACGAGTCGCTCGACGCGCGGGAACCGGCGCGCCTGGTGTGCGACCGCCGCGAGGCGACCGGCTGGGAGGTGCGCCTGCTGGTCGATGGCCAGGAGGCCAGCGCGTTCCGCATCGACGACGGCGGCGGCCTCCTGCGCGCGCACTGGAACGGACCGGTCAGCGAACGCGTCGCCGGCTGGGCGGAGCTCGTGCCGCGGCTGCCGGAGGAGGTGCGCGCCGCCGAAGCCGACTACGACGCGGCGGTC
>DASPLE010000015.1:0-10373 GCA_035627695.1 Planctomycetota bacterium | reverse complement strand
GAGGCCGCGGCCGCGCCGCGCGCGCCCGAGGCCTTCCTCGGCTGGTTCGCCGCCCTCAAGGAGAATGGACCGGGTCAGGGCGATCCGCTCCATCCGTGGCTGGCCCAGCACGCCACCTGGCCGCAGTTGCGCTGGTTCCTCCACCAGGAGGTCGCCGGCGAGGCGGGCTTCGACGACCTCGTGGCGATGACCCAGGTCAAGCTGCCGGAGCGCGCCAAGCTCGAGATGGCGCGCAACTACTGGGACGAGATGGGACGCGGGACCGTCGAGACCATGCACGGGCGCATGCTGCGCCTGCTCGCCGTGCACCTCGACCTGAAGCCGACCGTCGAGGACACCGTCTGGGAGAGCCTGACGCTGTCGAACCTGATGATGGGCCTGGCGGCGAACCGACGATACGCGTGGCATTCGGTCGGCGCGCTCGGCGTCATCGAGCTGACCGCGCCGACGCGCGTCGGCCACGTCGACGCGGCGCTGATGCGCCATGGCTTTTCCGCCGACCTGCGCCGCTACTTCACCGTCCACTCCGTGCTCGACGTCAAGCACTCGCAGGCGTGGAACGCCGAGGTCATCGCGCCGGCGGTGGCGCGCGATCCGGAGGTCGCGACGGCGATCGCCGAGGGCGCGCTGATGCGGCTGCACGCCGGCGCGCGCTGCTTCGCGCGCTACCGCGCCGAGCTCGGCGCGCCCGGTTGATGGCGATCGGATGGGAACGGAACGGAGCGGATCGGAGCGGGAATAAGGGCAGGTAGCCTCGTCGCGGCGCGGTCGTGCGCATCGTCTGTCCAGGAAGGATCCGTGCCATGTGGACGCTCGCGCGCATCAAGCGCAGCCGCCTCCTCGCCGACCTCGCGCGGCGCACGCCGTGGCGCTACCCGGCGCTGCGCGAACGGCTCGCGGCGCTCGAGCGCGCGTCGTTGACGGAGCGCCGCGACTTCGCCGCGGCGCGCCTGCGCCGGGTCCTCGCCGCCGCGGCGACCAGCGCGCACGGTCGAGCCCATGCCGGTCGACCGCTGTCGGCATGGCCGATGCCGACCAGCGCCGAGGTGCGCGGGCGCGAGGCCGACTTCGTCGCCGGCAGCCGCTGGCTCGGCCGCCGCCTCGGCGTTCCGGCGACCACCAGCGGCACCACCGGCACGCCCCTGGCGCTGCGTCGCCCGTTCGCGGCGCTGCCGCTCGAGCAGGCGATGATCGATGGGGTGCTGGCGAGCGCCGGCGTCGACGCGCGCAGCGACCGCATCGCGGTGCTGCGCGGCGATCCGATCTCCGGCGGCGTGCAGGCGTGGCGCGTGGTCGAGGGCGGCCGGCGGCTGGTCATGGGCGCCAACGCGCTCGGCCTCGACAACGTCGCCGCCTATGTCGCCGCGCTCGCCGAGTACGGGCCGAGGTGCCTGAGCGCGTTCCCGTCGTCGCTGCACGCGTTGTGCGCGCTCATGCGCCTGGCCGGGCTGCGTCTGCACATCCCCTTGGCGCTGACCTCCTCGGAGGTCCTCGAGCCCGCGACCGTGGCCCTGGCGAAGCAGGTGCTCGGCTGCCGCATCGTCGACCATTATGGCCAGGCCGAACGCGTCGCCTTCGCCGCCGATCTCGGCGACGGCTACCGCTTCCTGCCCGGGTACGCGTGGATCGAGCTGCCGTTCGTCACCGAGCGCGATGGCGAGGCGCTGCACGAGATCGTCGGCACCAGCCTGTGGAACACCCTCATGCCGCTGGTTCGCTTCCGCACCGGCGACCTGATCGCCGTCGCCGCGGGCACCACCCTGGCGCAGCTGGAGGAGATCCGCTTCGGCCTGCGCCCGGTTCCGCGCATCATCGGCCGGCTCGACGGCGCCTGGGTCGATGGTCCCGACCAGCGCCGGATCACCGGGCTGAGCGCGCTGCTGTCCGATGCGCGGCGCGTCCAACGCTGGCAGATCGTCCAGGAGGCCCCCGGCGACCTGCGGCTGCTGATCATCCCGGAACCGGGTTTCGAGGCGCGCGACGTCGACCGCGCGCTGGCCAGCGCCCGCGCCCGCCTGCCGGCCGCGGTCGGGGTCCGGATCGAGGTGGTCGACCGGCTCGAGCGGACGGCGGCCGGGAAGGCGCCGTTCGTCCTGCGCCGGCGCCAGGACGCCGCGGCCCGGGTCGCCTGAGGCCGACGGGGGGAGGGCTGGAGGCCCGAGCAGCCGGAAGGGAATCCGGATCGGCAGGGAGCGCTCCCGGATGATTTTCCATGCACACGTTTACAGTGCAGTGGGAGATCGCCATGCCCGTGGCCACCGACGCCCCGTCCCTGAGCGCCAGCGCGTGCGAGCGCTTCACGGTCGACGGCTTCGCCCTCGCCCCCGACCTCATCGATGCCGACGCGGCCGAGCGCTTCCGTGCCGCGGCGGTGGCCTACGCCGGAGACGCGCCGGCGCGTTCCGGCGAGGTGTTCCGGCAGTTGGTGAACGTCTGGCCGCGCGACGCGGTGCTGCGCGACCTCACCTTCCACCCGCGCGTCCTGGCGGCGGTGCAGCGTCTCGCCCGGCGGCCGATGCGGCTGTTCCACGACCAGATCCTGATCAAGGACGCGATGAACGGCACCGCCTCCGAATTCCATCAGGACAAGCCGTACTGGCCGCTGCGCGACGAGGCGTTCACGGTGTCGATCTGGATCGCGCTCAACGACGTCCCGGTCGAACGCGGCTGCATGAGCTTCATCCCGGGTTCGCACCGGCGCACCGGCCTGCCGATCCAGATCATCGTCGACCCGCGGTCGCTGTTCGACAAGGCGCCCGAGCTGGAGTGGAGCGAGCGCGTCCAGGCGCCGCTGCGCGCCGGCGGGGCGACCTTCCACCAGGGTTGGACCGCGCACCGCGCCGGGCCGAACCAGACCGACGTCATGCGCGTCGCCTTCAGCGCGATCTACGTCGACGCCACGGAACGCGTGGCGCGCCCGGTCGGCTGGCTGCCGCGGCCATTGGTGGTCGGCGACGGCTTCCCCGACGACGCCTGCCCGGTCGTCTGCGCCTGAGAGGGGGTTCGTCGTATCGCGGTGCGCCGCAACGACTTGTCCGGCTGAGGCCGCGCTTGTTGAAGATCCTCCTAAGGTCACTCGATCGACGACGCGTGGCGCCAATCCTGCGCCCGAGGGCTAACGGTATGAACTCGACCAAGGAAACGGTGTTGCTGGTCGAGGACGAGATCGACGTGCGCGACATGCTGCGCGAGATGCTCACCGACAACGGCTACACCGTGCTCGAGGCGGGCTCGGGTCCCGAAGCGCTGGCCGTCGCCGAGAAGGCCGACTACCAGTTCGACGTGATGCTGACCGACGTGGTCATGCCCAAGATGAACGGTCCCGAGCTGGCGGAGGAGATGGGCAAGATCGTGCCCGACCTGCGCGTGCTCTACATGTCCGGCTACATGGACAAGGTGATCGTCGACCGTGGCGTGCTCGACCGCGATTTCATCTTCATCGACAAGCCGTTCAGCGGCGAGGCCATGCTGCGCAAGCTGCGCGAGGCCATCGAACGCGATCCCGACGCCGAGGCCGACGACACGGTCGAGCAGCAGCGCACGCGCTGAGGCGGCGAGGCGCGAGGCTCGCAGCGCGAAGCTCGAAGCGCGAAGCGCGATTCCGCCCGCTGGATTCCCACGTCCGACGCGGACCATCGGGTCATGGATCCCGCCATAGTCGCGCGCGCCGCGCGTCGTTTCGCCAAGGCCGATCCGCGGTTCGCCCGGCTGATACGCGCCGTCGGGCCGCTCGCGCCGCACGTCGAGCGCGAGGACTTCGCCAACATCTGCCGCATCATCGCCGGCCAGCAGCTGAGCACGCGCGCCGCCGCGACCATCTGGGGTCGCGTGCACGCGCTGGTCGGCGAGTTCACGCCGCAGGCGGTGGCGGCGCTTCCGCTCGACGCGCTGCGCGCCAGCGGGCTGAGCGGCGCCAAGGCTCGCTACGTCGCCGCCGCGGCGGCGCGGGTCGCGTCGGGCGAGATCGACCTGGAGGCGGTGCGGGAGCTCGACGACGCGG
The DNA here is from genome assembly GCA_035627695.1 of Planctomycetota bacterium. GTDB lineage: Bacteria > Planctomycetota > UBA11346 > UBA11346 > UBA11346 > DASPLE01. The sequence goes on along the minus strand of DASPLE010000015.1, from coordinate 6,373 downwards.
CGGCGACCGCCTCGCTGCGCCGCCTGGCGGGCTTCGGGCCGTGGTCGATCGAGATGTACCTGATCTTCGTGCTCGGCCGGCCCGACGTCTTCAGTCCCGGCGACGGCGGCCTGCGCCGCGCCATCGGGCTGCTGTACGGCGAGCGCAACGCGACGCCGGAGCGCTCGGCGGCGATAGCCGAGCGGTGGCGGCCCTACCGCAGCGTCGCCTGCCGCTACCTGTGGGCGTGGCTCGATGCCGGCACGCCGGCGATCCCGGTCGCCGCGAAGACCACGGCGCATGCGCGGCCGCGCCTGACGCCGCCGATCGGCCTCGGTCCGCGTTGAGCTTCGCCGATCGTCGGCGCCGATGCGCGGGTCGATGCGGTATCCACGGGGACCGGACGGAGACCCCATGCCCGAGTCATCGCGCCCAGCCCTGCTCACCTCGATCGCGCTGGTCGCCGTCGGCGCGCTCGCCGCGTACGGCGCCTATCGCCTGCTGCGCTCCGCTCGCGTTCCGGCCGTAGCCGCGGACGACGATCGCGCGCCGGCGCCGCAGCCGGTGACGACCACCGCCGCCGAGGTGCGCCAGGACGCGATCGATCACGAACGCCTGAGCCCCGGCAGCGTCGGCGGCGTCGCCGAGTCCGCGGCTACGGCTTGAGCAGCGGCGTCGCTTCGCCCGCGCCTTCGCCGATGCGGTCGAAGGTCGCGCCGAGCGCCGCCGTGGCGTCGTAGCCGAGGAAGCGCACGGCGGTCGCGTACAGCCGGCGGTAGTCGCTGGTCTCGCGCAGGTCGCCGCGGCCGTCGAGGTAGGCGAGGCCGGGCTGCACGCCGAAGAGGCCGCCGTTGATGTTGCCCGCGTGGCCGAACACCAGGTGCGGCGCCGCCGTGCCGTGGTCGGTGCCGCCGCTGCCGTTCTGTTCGACGCGGCGGCCGAACTCCGAATAGGTCGTGATCAGCGTGCGGGTCCACCAGCCGCTCTGGTCGAGCGCGGCGCGGATCGCGGCGATGCCCTGGCCGAGCTGCGTCAGCAGGGCCGCGTGCCGGTCCGCCTGGTCGGAATGCGTATCGAAGCCGCTCAGGTGCAGCTTGTAGATCGGGATCTTCAGGCCGGCGGCGATCATCTGCGCCACCGAGCGGCACTGGTCGCCGAACGCGCCGGTCGGGAACGTCGCGCTGAACGACGGCGGCGTGCCGACCTTCGCCTCGAAGAGCTGGCGCGAGGCGACGACATCGTTGTTAGTGCGGACGACGTGCTGCAGCGCGGCGTTGGAAGCGGGCATGGCCAGCGGCGCCAGGCGCGCCGCGTCGGCGATGAAGCGCTCGGGCGACTGCATCGCCAGGGTGCGCACGCCCGCGCCGGCGATCGGATTCGAGCTCGCGCGCGCCATGAGCACGGCGTGGGCGGCGAACTCGGCGCCGGGCGTCGCCGCGCCGCCGACGGCGCGCTGCAGCCAGCCGTCGGTGGCGGTGGCCGAGCTGCTGGTGCCGGTGTTCCAGATGTCGATGCCGCGGAAGTGCGAGCGGTTCGGCGCGGCCATGCCGAGGCCGAGCGCCACCGCCATCTCGCCGGCCGACCACAGGTCGAGCAGCGGCGCCAGCGCCAGGTTCAGGCCGAGCTGCCCGGTCGCGGTGGTCGCCGCGCCGGTGCGGAACGTCGCCATGCCCAGGCCGGTCACCTGGCCGATGCGCAGGCTCGATCGCTTGGTCTGGTAGACCGGATCCTGCCAGGGGACGATGGTGTTGAGTCCGTCGTTGCCGCCGTCGAGCTCGATGACGATCAGCGAGCGTTCCCAATCCGGCGTCGGCGCGACGCCGCCGGCGTGCAGCAGGCCGGGGAAGGCGACGCCGACGCCGGCGGCGCAGGCGGCGCGCAGGAGCTCGCGGCGGGTGGGCATGGCGGGCTCCGGCTCACTTGAGGTGGATGGCGGGGTCGACGAGCAGCGCGCGGAACGGCCCGCCGACGCGATCCCAGTGCGGGTACGCCGCCGGGTCGAGCCGCGCGGTGTCGTAGGGATCGATCGCCATGAGCAGCGTCGGCAGGATGCGGCGCAGGCGCGGATTGTGGCGGTTCCACAGGTCCCACTGCTTCCAGCCGAGGAATTCGCGCCGGCGCAGCAGGGTGCGCGAGGTCATCCAGGTGCCGCCGCCGACCCAGCCGCGCACGTTCGGCGGATCGAGCAGGTCCTGATCCTCCTCGCTGAGCTGCCAATGCTCGCCGCCCCACTCGGACGGCTCGAGCTCGACCGCGCGCCACAGCCCGACGTGCAGCTCGGCGGGCGAGCGGTGCATGCCGCCGCGCGGCGCGTTCAGGAAGGCGGAGCTCTTCAGGATGGTCTTGAGCAGCGGCGCGATCTCGTAGCCGCCGGCCTTGAAGGACGCGGCCCAGGCCGACGCGTCGCCGGGGACCGAACCGATGAACTCCATGCACAGCTTGTCGACGATGAACCGCGCGCAGCGGTCCTTGGCGAGGATCAGGTCGAGCGCCTGGTCGCCGTCGGCCTCGCCGCCAGCGTCGACCGGCAACCCGAACAGCGTCTTCGCCGCGGTGTCGTGCTGGGCGGCGTTGAAGGCGAAGATCTTGCGGCTGGTCAGCCCGTAGCCGGTGAAGCACCGCGCCAGGACGACGATGTCGTTCTCGACGTAGTCCTGGCCTTCGCCGAGGGTGAACAGCTCGAGCAGCTCGCGCGCGAAGTTCTCGTTGGGCTTGTTCTTGACGTTGCTCGCCGAATCGAGGAACAGGCACATCGCCGGGTCCTTGGCGATCGCGTGCAGCAGCTCGGCGAAGCTGCCGAGCGCGTGCGCGCGCAGCAGCGCGAGGTAGCGCCAGGTCGGCTGCGGCTCGAACAGGTCCCAGCTCGCGGTGACGAAGTGGCTGTGCCAGAACAGCGTCATCCGCTCGGTCAGCGGGCTGGGCGTGATCGCCATCTCGCGGAGCCAGCCGGCCTTCATCGCGTGGATGCGGTCGCCCTTGGCGCGGTCGCGCGCATCGCGCTGCGCGGTGGTCATGGCGTTGAGCTCGGCGCTGGTCGGGATCGGCTCGTCGCGCCAGGCGGGCGGCGGCTGCACGGCGGTCGTGCGGCAGCCGTCGACCAGCTGGTCGACGATCCGCGCATACGGCACGTCCTGCCAGCGCGCGAGATCCTGCGCCGAGGCGCCGAAGCAGGCGCGGTTGAAGAGGTGGCGGATCCTGCCGACCGCGTCGACGTGCGCGACCGCCGCGGGCAGGGGGTCGGCGTTGATGCGGACCTCGACCCAGCCCTGCGCCGTGCCCTCCGCCGGATCGGTGGCGGCGACATCGATCGTGAAGGCGTAGACGTGCTCGGGCCCGTGCAGCCCGGGATCGGCCGCGCGATCGGCGCCGAGGCGGAAGCGCACCGCGCCGGCGCCGTCGCCGGCGACGTTCGCGACGCGGATCGCGGCCGGCGCACTCGTCGTGACGCGGACGGTGATCGCGCTGATGGTCGTCGCGGGCGGCGTCGGCTGCGCCGCCGGGGCGCCGCCGCCACCGCCGCCACCGCAGCCGGCGAGCGCGAGCGGCGCCGCGAGCGCCGCCGCGACGACCAGGGCGCCGGGGGCGATGACCGCTGGTTCCGCCGGAGGCGTCGCGCGGTCATCGGCTGGCGCGGCGCCGCCGGGGGCGGCGGTGCTCGCTGCGGAGGTGGTCGGGCTCATGGCTCAGCCGATCCCTGACGGCGCGGTCGGCATGCGTTCGACGGCCACCAGCCGGGTCTCGGTTCGGTCGGGCGCGATCGCCGTGACCGCGACGTGGCGGATGGCCCCGGTGACCGGCACGGCGACCTGGTGGTTCCAGGTGCGGTCGGGGTCGATGGTGACGGCGGCTCCGTCGATCTCGATCGCCGTCACGTCGCTGGCGACGGTGCCGGTCAGGCGCACGACCAGGCTGCTGATGCTGACCGCCATGGCATCTCCCGGCGGCGGTGCCGCACGGGGCGATCCTAGGTGAGCGATCCCGATGCGAACCGTCGCCTGGCCGCGGCACCGGAAGCGCACCACACATCGTCGGGAGCCGCCACACGGGTCCGGCACGCCGCCGGGCCTCACCCGGGTCCGAAAACAAGCGGACCCCGGGCACTATGCCCGGGGTCCATTAGCCGTCTTGTAAGCCTATCCAGTCAGGTTGCCTTCAAGCGCGAGCGTCGCGGCTATGGGCCGTATCGGCATCGCTCTGGCCACTGGTGATGATATCCAGGCGCGTCCGGGCGGCGCGCGCTTCGTCCAAGGCTCAACACCCGCCTAGCGGAACCAGTGCGCGAGATGCGTGATCATCAGCGCGTTGAAGAAGTCGATGAGCGAAACGCCCACCAATGGCACGACGATGAACGCGCGCGGGGCGGCGCCGTACTTGTCGCGCAGCACCGTCATGCACGCCATGGCGTTGGCGGCGGTGCCGAGCATGAAGCCGCAGAATCCGCCGGACATGACCGCGGCTTCGTAGTCGCGGCCCATCACCCGGAAGACCAGGCGGCACATCGCCCACACCAGCAGGACCTGCGCGACCAGGATGACCACGATCGGCGCGGCGATGTGCGCCAGCTTCCACAGCTGCAGCCCGAGCATCGCCATGACGATGAACACCGACAGCGCGGCATCGCCGAGCTCGTCGACGCGCCGCGGCGAGATGCGGAACCAGCCCGTGGCGTCGTCGACGTTGCGCAGCACCGCGGCGGCGATCATCGCGCCGATGTAGCCGGGCAGGTTGATGCCGGCGCGCTGGAAGCCCATGCCGATCAGGGTGCCGAGCCCCATCGCCACGCCGATCACCACGACGTTGGCGGTCAGCGAGGATTCCGGTTCGACCGGCGCATCCGCCACCGCGACGGGCGCCGCGGCGCCGCGCAGGCCATGCCGGCGCACCAACGTTCCGCCGATCTGGCCGCCGAGCAGGCCGCCCGCCGCGATGCCGAACATGGCGCAGGCGATGCCGACGGTCTTCGCGCCCTCGACGCCATGCGTGGTCTCGAAGGTGTCGCCGAACGCCGCGGCGGTGCCCGGCCCGCCGGTCAGGGCGATCGATCCGGCGATGATGCCGTAGAGCGGATCGAGGCCGAAGGCGCTGGCGATCGCGATGCCGACGCCGTTCTGCGCCATCGCGCCGATCACCGCCAGTCCGAGGAACCACACCACCAGGCGGCCGCCGACGCGGATCAGGCGCAGGCTCGCGCTGAGCCCGATGGTCGTGAAGAAGGCGAGCATCAGCACGGGCTGCAGCGAGAGCTCGTACTCGATGTCCAGCCAGCGTCCGCGCAGCGCCAGCCCGAGCAGCGCGAAGAGCAGGCCGCCGACGATCGGCGCCGGGATGTTCAGGCGATCGACGATCGCGACGCGGCGGACGATCCACGTGCCGAGGGCCAAGCCGAGGCAGGACAGGCCGAGCGCCTGCACGGCGTTCACGCTGATCAGCGGCACGGTCGTCGCGTCCACGCAGCGCCCTCGCTGGACGCCGTCGTAGCGGCGCGGTCGCGCCGGGACATGCCCTGACCGGCTACGCCGCCGGCTTCCGCGCGCCGCGCCGGCGCCGCACGATCCAGGCGACCGCGCTGATCAGCAGCGCGCCGAGCACGACATAGGTGAACACGCTGAGGTAGGTGTCGGCGCGCTCGTGGTCGCTGCCCAGGAGCCGGCCCACCCACGCGAGGATCGCGATCCACGCGGTGACCCCGACGCTGGACCACGCCAGGTAGCGCCACAGGGGCATGCGCGCGCAGCCGGCGGGGATGGCGATGTACGAGCGCACGCCGGGCACCAGGCGGCAGAGCAGCACCGCCCAGCCGCCGTGGCGGTCGAACCAGCGCTTCGACCGGTCGATATCGTCCTCGGCGAGGCCGAACCAGCGCCCGCGGCCCCTCGCGAAGCGCCGCAGGCGCTCCTCGCCCATCGCGCGGCCGAGCCAGTACAGCGGCAGCGACCCGATCAGCGAACCGAGCGAGCCGGCGACGACCACGCCGAGATAGGTCATCTCGCCCTGCATGGTCATGAAGCCGGCCAGCGGCACGATCGCCTCGGACGGGATCGGCGGGATGACGTTCTCGAGGAAGAGCAGCAGGGCGAGACCCGGATAGCCGAGCGACGTCATCACCGAGCGGATCCAGTCGTTCATCGGCGGCACCGTAGCGCGCGGCCGAGCGACGGCTCGCAGCGCCTGCGTAGGGCACAACAGGTTCCGCGACGTGATCCAGCACGGGCGCCATAGGGCGAAGCCGAACGCATTGCGCGGGCTTCCACGGGGCGCCCTCTGATGACGCTGTGGTCATGTCCGGAGTCCATCCCTATGAGCCAGGCATCGCCGTCGCCGTCGATGACCGACGCGACGCCGCGTACGGCCTCGGTATCGGAGCGATCATCATCAATGCGCTCGGCGCAGCCGC
>DASPLE010000014.1:0-16995 GCA_035627695.1 Planctomycetota bacterium | reverse complement strand
GCGCGCCCGCCGCGATCGCGTCGCTGCCCGACATCCCCTCGACCACCAAGCGCCTGTGAAGCGGAGCCAACCATGAACGACTTCCCGATCCGCCTCCTCGCCCTCGCCGGCATCGCCGGCGCGCTCGCCCTGTCCGTCGGCTGCGGCCACGACGATGACGACGACGACGACGCGCCCGTCGCCGATGCCTTCGTCTTCGAGGAGCTCCGCGGCGAGGTGAACTCGCAGGAGGACATGATGGGCATGCCGGCGATCAACACCGCGCTGGTCGGCACCAGCAGGAAGGAATCCTACAACAAGACCAACCTCGCGGCGCAGACCGCGGGCCTGTGGGTGCCCGAGTTCACCACCCGGCTCAACGCGCTGCATGCCGCGCTCGATGACGACCTCACCGGGCTCGGCCTGACGCCGTGCTCGACCAACGAGGCGCTCGAGCAGGGCGGGCCGCTGGTGATCCCGGACACGGTGAAGATCGACACCACGACGGCCGCGGGGTTCCCGAACGGGCGCCGCCTCCAGGACCAGGCGATCGATCTGACGCTGGCGGTCGTGCTGCTCGACCTCGACGTCCATCCGGTGACGACGTTCGCCGGCCTGCCGCTGAACCCGGCGGCCAACGACAAGCCGTTCCTGACCGAGTTCCCGTACCTCGCAGCCCCGTTCTGAACGATCGGACATCGCCATGACCACCATCGCCGTCCCGCTGCGCACCTCCGCCGTCATCCTCGTCGTGCTCGGCGCGGCGCTGGCGGTCGCCGTGCTGTCGCCGACGCGGTCCACGCGGCAGCGCGCGCAGCGGGCGGCGATGGCGGTCCCGGCCTACGTCGCGATGCGCGACGACCTCGACGCGCGGCTCGCCTGGCTCGCGCGCCGCGCCGAGCGGACCGGGCTGTGGCTCGACCTGCAGATGCTCGGCGAGATGCACCTGAGCCGCGCCCAGCTCAGCGGCCGTCTCGAGGACTACCTCGCGGCGGACGCCGGCATCGAGCGCGCCTTCGCCCTCGCGCCCGCCGGCGCCGGGCCCTTCCAGGCCCGCGCTCGGCTCTCCCTCGCCCTGCACCGCATCGATCGCGTCGAGGCCGATGTCGCCGCGTTCGAACGCTGCCTCCTGCTCAAGGACCGCGACCTGGCGGCGATCGCCGACCTGCGCGCGCAGGTGGCCTTCGCGCGCGGCGACTACTCCGTGGCCGAAGCCGGTTTCCGCCGGTCGATCGAGCTCGATCCCACGCCGGGCAACCTCTTCAACCTCGCGCAGGTGCGCTGGAAGTCCGGCGACTTCACCGGCGCCGAGCTGCTGCTCGATCAGGCCGAGTCGACGCTGGCCGAGCGCACCGGCCACACCGCGGCCTGGCTGCGCCTGCAGCGCGGCCTCATCGCCCTCGACCAGGGCGACCACGCCGTGGCCCTCGCCGAGTACCGCATCGCCGACGCGCGCTTCCCCGGCTGGTGGCTGGTCGAGGAGCACATCGCCGAGGCCCGCGCCGCCCTGGGCGAGACCGACGCCGCGATCACCGCGTACCGCGACCTGATCGCACGCACCGGCGATCCCGAGTTCATGGACGCGCTCGCACCGCTGCTCGAGGCGACCGGCGCCCACGACGAGGCCGCGCAGCTGCGCGCGCGATCGGACGCCGCGTTCACCGAACGCTTCGCGCTGCTGCCCGAGGCCGCCGCCGGCCACGCCCTCGGCCACTGGCTCGAGCGCGACGGCGCCGAGGCCACGCGCCTCGCCGTCGAGCTGGCCGAACGCAACCACGCGCTGCGCCCGAACGGCGAGGCCGGGACGCTGCTCGCGCGGGCCTACCTCAAGGCCGGCCGCACCGACGACGCGCGCACGGTCATCGAGCGGACGTTGGCCACGATCTGGCGCAGCACCGAGCTGCATGCGACCGCCATGGCGGTCTACCAGGCGGCCGGTGAAACAGGCCAGGCCGACGAGCACCGCGCCGCCGCGCTGGCGATCAACCCGCACGCTCTCGACTGATCGGCGAGCTTCGAGCTGCGACCGTCGAGCTTCGAACTTCGAGCCTCGAGCCTCGAGCCTCGAGCCTCGAGCCTCGATGTCAGCCAGGGCCGCGCTGGCGCTGCAGGTAGACGCGTTCGGCCTCGGCCAGGTCCTGCGGCGTGTTGACGCCCATGACCGCGCCCGGGTCGTCGGTGACGACGAGCTCGACCGGCTTGCCACTCGCGACCAGCATGCCGACCACGTCGGTCAGGTAGTATTCGCCCTGGGCGTTGTCGTTGCGCACGCGCTTGAGCGCGCCGAACAGGTCGCCCGCGTGGAAGACGTAGATGCCCGAATTGATCAGATCGACGGCGCGCTCCGCCTCGGTCGCGTCCTTCCATTCGACGATGCGCGTCAGGCGGCCGTCGGGCCCGGTGATCATCCGCCCGTACTTCCCCGGGTCCTTCATCCGCGCGGCGACCACCGTGCACGCCGCCAGCGCGCGCTGGTGGCGGCCGAGCAGCTCGTCGAGCAGCGCCACCGGGATAAGCGGCGTGTCGCCGCACAGCACGAGCACCGCGTCGGTGCTGATCGCCGGCTCGGCGCAGAGCACGGCGTGACCGGTGCCGAGCTGCCGGTCCTGCACCGCGATGGCCGCGCCGTACGGGGCGACCGCGGCGGCGACCTGCTCGCGCTGGTGCCCGACCACGACCACGCTCGCCGCGAGGCGCAGCATCTTGCAGGCGTCGAGCACGTGCCCGACCAGCGGCGTGCCGGCCAGCTCGTGCAGCACCTTGGCCTTGTCCGAGCCCATCCGCGTGCCCTTGCCGGCGGCGAGGATGACGGCGGTGACATCGCGGTGCTGATTGGCGGTGGTCATCGCTCGTCACGATAATCCGCGGCGTCGGTCGACGCCAGCGCCGCGCCGCTGAGCGTCAGGTGCAGGGCGAGCGTGGTCGTGGCGTCGATGCGCGCGCGTTCGCAGGTCGCGACGCCGGGCACCCACACCGCGCCCTCGCCATCGGCGATCAGCGCGTGGTTCTCGCGCGCGCGGCTGCCGATGCCGCGCTCGGCCATGGTCTTGGCGACGGGCTGACGGCCCGGCGCGCCGAGCGGCCGCCAGCGTTCGCCGGGCAGCGGCAGGCGCCAGGCCAGCGGGAAGCGCACGCGCGCCGCGTCGAGCCACGCGACGTCGCCCGGCGCGCGCGGATCCTCGGGCGGCGGCGCGGCGCGGACCAGCAGGCGCTCGCGACCGCGCCTGAATTCCCCGAGCTCCGGCACCGCGACCTGGCGCTGATCCGGCCGCGCGCCGCGCACGCTCCACGACAACGCCGCGCGCACGCGCTGGAACTCGACATCGCCCAGCGCGTAGCGCCGCCCGGCATCGCCGGTCGCGAGCCGATCGAGCGCGCGCAGGTGGCGCTTGGCCATCGGCAGCTTCAGCCGACGCAGCAGGCGGCGCCAGACCAGCAGGCGGATCTCCGGCTCGAGCGCGTCGATGCCGCCCAGGCATAGGCGATCGCGATCGGTCGCCGCCGCCGCCCAGAACGCGTCGGCGATCACCGAGGTCTCGGCGACCCGCGCGCGGCTGTCGGCGGCCATCGCCGCCAGCGCCTCGGTGAAGCCCGGCGCCGCGCCCTCGAACGAGGGCAGCACCGAATGGCGCAGGAAGTTGCGGCGGAAGCGGCGATCGGCGTTGGTCGCGTCCTCGTGCCAGGCGATGCCGTGCGCGGCGAGGTGAGCGCGGAGCTCGGCGCGGGTGAATCCGAGCAGCGGGCGCACCAGCGCGACGCCGTCGGCGAGACGGCGCGTCGGCGGCATGCCGCCGCGGCCGACCGGGCCCGCTCCGCGCAGCAGGTTCGCCAGCACGGTCTCGGCCTGATCGTCGCGATGGTGCGCCATCGCCACCGCCGCCGCGCCGGTCGCGCGCGCCGCGGCGCGCAGCCGTTCGAGACGCGCCTCGCGACCCGCGGTCTCGATCGACGACGTGCCGGCAGCCGCGCGCGCCGCGATGTCCTCGCGTTCGAGCATGAGCGTCGACGCGGCGAAGCCGTCGGCGGCTTGACGCGCGGCCCGCTGGCGCAGGAGCTCGGCATCGAGCGCGGCCTCCTCGCGCAGGCCGTGATCGAGATGCCAGACCACCAGCCGCCAGCGCGCCGCGCGCGTCAGCAGATCCCACAACGCCATGCTGTCCGCGCCGCCGGAGACGGCGACGACCACGGTCGCTCCGGCCTCGGGCATGAGGCCATCGCAGGCGGCGATGAAACGCGGCAGGAGATCCATGGTCGCCTGCAGTATACGGCACGGTTGCCCTGATCGGAACGGGTCAGGAAGGCGGTTGGCAATCGGGCGCCGAGCCGTCTAGGGTGCGGCATGCGCCGTCCCTTCGCCGTCGTCATCATCCTGTGCGCCGCACCGGCCCTGCATGCCGGCATGCCCGTGGTGCGGCTCGACGAACTGGCCGAGGCGCGCTTCCAGACCATCTCGTTCTTCCTCGTCGTGCTGCTGATCTGCGCGACGATCGTCCGCTGGCTTTGGAACTCGCTCGCGCAGGACCTGCCGAAGCTCCCGCGGCTGAACTACCGCCGCGCCTTGGCGATGACCGCGCTGTGGGGACTCGCGGCGATGGTCGTGCTGACGATGATCTCCGGCGCGCGCGAACTGATGACTCCGGGGGCGTGGGAGCGGCGCGGGGCGACCCACGCGCTGATCGATTCCGTCGATCCCCGGCGCCAGCGCATCGAGGCGTGGCGCGACGCGCTCTGGGCCTGGAGCGACGCCCACGGCGGCGCGTTCCCGCCCCACGAACTGGCCGCGGAGCTGCCGCCGGAAGCGTCCCGGACGCTGCACGCCAGCGGCGCGGGCTTCGTCTACGTCGGCGGCCGCGCGCGCGACAGCGACGCGATCCTGTCCTATGAGCCGGGGGTCTACGCCGGGAAGCGCTGGACGATCTTCGCCGACGGCCGCATCGAGCAGCTGCCGATCGCGCAGATCCACGACGGACGCGCCGGGAAGGTCGCGCCATGAGGCGGGCCGTGAACGCGCTGATCGTGGCGCTGGTCCTGGTGTTCGTCGTCATGTCGATGCAGGTGTGGATCGTGCAGCTGCCGTTCGCCCTCGCCTTCGGCTGGATCCCCTTCATCCGCGAGTCGTTCGCCGCGATGAGCATCGACTGGGTCGCCTCCGGCACGGCGGTCGCCTGCCTGCTGGCGCTGGCCCTGGGAGCGCACGCGTTGGCGCGGCGGCTGTCGGCGGGACCCGGTGGATGGCGCCCGCGCTGGACGTTCTCCGCCCTGCTCGGCCTGTTCACGATCTTCGCCTCGGGTACGGCGATGATCGGCGTGATCCATCAGACGATCTGGCTGACGCGGGCGCCGATGCTGGACATCGAGATGGGCATCTCCGCGCGCTCGCTCGGCGACATGCTGTGGCACGAAGCGAAGAACAAGCCGTCCGACGCGGCGCAGCTGCGCGCGAAGATCGCCGCCGACCGCACCTGCATGCGCATCGAGGAGGCCAACCGGATCATCGTCGTCCCGAGCGCCGACGGCGCGGTCGAGGCGATCGCCATCATCCCGCGCGGGCGCGCGGACGACGGGGCGGTGATGTGGTGGTCCGGACGCGCCGGTCGCGGGCAGGCGCCGGCCGCGGCGCAGGTCGTCGTCGTGCGCTCGCTCGAACGGGGCGAGGATCCGGCCGCGACCATCGCCGACGCGGAACGCGAGATCCGGTGAATCCCGCCTAGGTCAGCTTCCGCCGCTGATCCTGCACCGTCTTCGACGTCAGCAGGTCGACCAGCGGCGGCAGCACGTCCTTGGCCATGCCGCGCAGGTGCACGGTGGCGATCGACGAGAACGGCGTCTCCTCGGAATTGACCTCGACCACCGGCAGCCCCGCGACCGCCATCTCGGGCGGGATCGCCGCCGCCGGCTGGACCAGGCACGAGGAGCCGATCAGCAGGCACCCGTCAGGATTGAACGACGCCAGGTCCTCGAGCGGGCCGCGCGGCAGCGCCTCGCCGTACCACACCGACGCCGGTCGCGGGGCGCCGCCGCAGATCGGGCACGGCAGCAGGCTCAGGCCGTTGTCGGCGCTGTCGCGCGCCTGCCATCCGCAGGCGTCGGCGCAGCGCGTGTCGAACAGCGAGCCGTGCAGGTGCAGCACGCCGGCGACGCCGGCGCGTTCCAGCAGGTCGTCCTCGTTGGTCGTCGCCATCAGCACGCGTCCCGGCCAGGGGAAGTGCTTCTGCAGCAGCGCGAGGGTGCGCTGGCCGGGGTGCGGCTCGCAGGCGGCGACCTGCATGCGCCGTTCGCGGTACCAGTCCCAGACCAGCTCGGGATCGGCGGCGAAGCCCTCCGGGGCGGCGAGCTTGGCGGCGTCGTGGCCGCGCCACAGCCCACCCTCCCCGCGGAAGGTCGGGACGCCGGCGTCGGCGCTCATGCCGGCGCCGGTCAGGACCAGCAGGCGTTTGCACGCGCCCAGACGCAACGCCGCCTCGTCGACGGTCTGCGGAACCGGCGACGTACGACGTTCATCGCTGTGGTGCATCTTCGGTAGCATCCGGCCCTGGTCGCCGCGCAGGCTACGGGCACCATGCCCGCCGCCAATGACCGACCTGGATGTTCCGGATGTCGAGGCATTCGTCAGGGCCTGCGGCGAGCGCGGCCTGGAACGGGTGATCGTCGCCTGGCAGCGCGAATACAGCCAGCGCCCGGGCGATGGCCCGGTCCACTACGACCGCGTGCAGCGGTCGGTCCTGCTGGCGTACGCCGGCGGGACGATCATCCGCTGCACGCTCGACGGCGAGGCGGCGGAGCGCGGGGCGTTGGCCACGCGGCTGCGCGCCGCCGGGCTGCTGGTCGAGGAACGCTGCCGCAATCTCGGCGCGTCGGAGCACGCGGGCTGACGCGGCGCCGGCGCGCAGCCGAACGCCGGCGCGCGCCGATGGCATGCCGTCGGCAGAGACGCTGCCGCACCTTCCGGCACGCCGCCCGCATGCGGCTTTGACCGCGATCGGCCCGGACATGATCCGCGCGCGGAGAATCCCATGCAGCTGTTCGATCTGACGGGCGAGGTGGCGGTGGTCATCGGGGCGACCGGGGCGCTGGGCGGCGCGATCGCCAGCGGACTGGCCCGGGCCGGCGCGCACGTCGCCGTGCTGGGGCGCAACGCCGACCGCGGCAACGAGCGGGTCAAGGCGATCCGCGCCGCCGGCGGCGTCGCCGAGTTCATCGCCTGCGACGCGCACCGCTCCGAGGCGCTGACCCAGGCCGAGGTCGCGATCGAGAGCGCGGTCGGCGCGCCGACCATCCTGGTCAACGCCGCCGGCGGCAACGATCCCAAGGCGACGGTCACGCCCGAGCGCCCGTTCGAGAAGCTCGCGCTGGCGGACATCGAGGCCAACCTCGACCTCAACTTCGTCGCCGGCGCGCTGCTGCCGTGCCAGGTGTTCGGCCCCGGCCTGTGCCGACGCAAGAAGGGCTCGATCATCACCATCGCGTCGGTGAGCGCCCACCTGCCGCTGTCGCGCGTCGGCATCTATTCGGCCGCCAAGGCGGCGGTGCTCAACCTCAGCCAGTTCCTCGCCCGCGAATGGGCGCCGCACGGCGTGCGCGTCAACACCATCACGCCCGGCTTCTTCCCCGCCGAGCAGAACCGCCGCCTGCTGTTCAACGAGGACGGCAGCCCGACCGCGCGCGCCCAGTCGATCCTCGGCCACACGCCGATGAAGCGCTTCGGCGATCCGGAGGAGCTGGTCGGCGCCGCGGTGTTCCTGGCCAGCGCCAAGGCGGCGGGCTTCGTCACCGGCTCGGACATCCAGGTCGATGGCGGATTCCTGTGCCAGACGATCTGAGGATCCTGGCCCTCGATCTCGGCACGTCGTCGGTACGCAGCGCGCTCTACGACCGGCGCGGCCGCTGCCTCGCGCGCACGCTGGCGCAGAAGCCGGTGAAGCTGAGGAGCGGCGCGGACGGCGCCGCCGAGCTCGATCCGCCGGCGGTGCAGCGCGCGATCGAGGGCTGCATCGCGGCGACGCTCGCCGGGCAGCGCGTGCCGGTGGCGGCGATCGGCATCTCGTGCTTCTGGCATTCGCTGATCGGCGTCGATGCCGGTGGCGCCGCGCTGACCCCGATCATCACCTGGGCCGACACCAGGCCGGCGGCGGCGGCGCGGGCGCTGCGCGACGAGCTCGACGAGCGCGCGACGCACGCGCGCACCGGCTGCATGGTGCGACCGTCGTTCTGGCCGGCGAAGCTGCGCTGGCTAGCGGGCGCGCAGCCGACGACCGTGCGGCGCGTGCGGCGCTGGCTGGGCCCGGCGGAGTGGCTCGCCGCGCGCTGGACCGGTGTCGAGCGCGCGTCGACGGCGATGGCCAGCGGCACCGGGCTGTTCGCGCACGCCAGCCGCGGCTGGGATCCGGAGATCGCCGCGGCGGCCGGCGTCGATCCCGCGGCGCTGCCGGTGATCGACGACGCGGCGCTGACGCCGACGCGCCTCGCGCGGCGCTTCCCGCTGCTGGCGGGCGCGGCGCTCTACCCGGCGCTGGGCGATGGCGCGGCGGCGAACCTCGGCTCCGGCGCGGCGCGGCGCGGCGTGGGCGCGATCACCGCCGGCACCAGCGCCGCGGCGCGCCTGGTCGTCGACGACGGCGCGACGGCGCCCTTCGGCCTGTTCCGCTACCGCGTCGACCCGGCGCGCACGCTGATCGGCGGCGCGGTCTCGAACGCCGGCAACGTCCGCGCCTGGTGCCTGCGCGAGCTGCGCATCGACGACGGCCCGGCGCTGGAGCGCGCGCTGCGCGCGCGGCCCGGGCCGAGCCCGCTGCTCGCGGCCCCCTACCTGCACGGCGAGCGCGCGCCGCTGTGGCGCGACGACGTCAGCGCGGCGATCGCCGGATTCGGCGGCGCGACGACGGCGCTCGACCTGATGCACGCGCTGACCGACGCCGCGTGGCAGCGCCTGGCGGTGATCGTCGAGGCGCTGCCCGGCAACGAGCGCGCGCGCTTCGTCGTCGGCGGCGGCATCCAGCGTTCGCCGGCGACGCTCCAGCGCCTGGCCGACGTGCTCGGCCGCACGCTGCACGTCTGCGACGAGGCGGAGACCAGCCTGCGCGGCGCCGCGGTCTACGCCGGGGAGCGGCTCGGCTCGCACCCCCCTGCGCCGGCGACGCGCCCGATCGCGCCGCGCGCGCGCTACGCTGACGCGTACGCCGACCAGCGCGCCCGCCTGGCCGCGTTCGAGACACGCCTCTTCGCCCAGGGTTGAAACGCATGCCGACCTTCCTCTCGCACGGCTCCGCCACCACCGTCATCGGCGATGCGCAGCTGCGCGCGCTGGTGCGCGATGCGCTGAAGACCCTGGGCTCGCGGACGCGCGTCCTGGCGGTGCCGCCCGACGCGACGCGCGCGCACTCGCGCGCCGGCGTGGTCCTTGGCGCGGTGCACGACGTCTACGGCGCGGCGCTGGTCGACGTGCTGCCGGCGCTGGGCACGCACCGGCCGATGACCGACGCCGAGATCGCGCGCATGTACCCCGACGTGGCGCGCGCGCGGTTCCGCGACCACGACTGGCGCAACGACGTCGTCACGGTCGGGACGCTCGACGCGTCCTTCGTCAGCGCGGCGACCGAGGGCGTGTGGGACAAGCCGTGGCCGGCGCAGCTCAACAAGCTGATCGCCCACGGCGGCCACGACCTGATCCTCTCGATCGGCCAGGTCGTCCCGCACGAGGTCGCGGGCATGGCCAACCACAACAAGAACCTGTTCATCGGCGCCGGCGGCGCCGCCGGCATCAACGAGAGCCACTTCATCGGCGCGGCCTACGGCATGGAGCGGATGATGGGCCGCGCCGACACGCCGGTGCGCCGCCTGCTCGACGCGGCGCGCACGCACTTCTGCAAGCACCTGCCGTTCGTCTACGTGCTGACCGTGGTCGGACCGGACGAGCAGGGCCGCAGCGTCACCCGCGGCGTGTTCGTCGGCGACGACGAGGACTGCTTCGTCGCCGCGAGCGCGCTGTCCCTGCAGTGCAATTTCACCATGCTCGACGAGGCGCCGAAGAAGTGCGTGGTGTTCCTCGACCCGCACGAGTTCCAGACGACGTGGCTCGGCAACAAGGCGGTCTACCGCACGCGTCTGGCGATCGCCGACGGCGGCGAGCTGGTGATCCTCGCGCCCGGCGTGCACGGCTTCGGCGAGGATCCGGAGATCGACCGCCTGATCCGCGCGTACGGCTACCGCGGCACACCGACGACCATGGCCCAGGTGCGCGACCACGCGGACCTGCGGGCCAACCTCTCGGCGGCGGCGCACCTGATCCACGGGGCCAGCGAGGGTCGCTTCGCCATCACCTGGGCCGCGGGCGGATTGAAGGCGGCGGAAGTCGAGGGCGTCGGCTACCGGCACGGCGATGTCGCCGCGCTGAGCGCGCGCTACCGCCCCGATGGCCGCACCACCGGCTGGCACCGCACCGACGACGGCGAGCGGTTCTTCTTCGTCGCCAATCCGGCGCTCGGGCTGTGGGCATGGCGCGGCCGTCTGCCGGGCTGAGGCGACGAAGCGGCGAGCATCCCGGCGTCTTCCTCGCGCCGTGCCCCGGTTCATGCACGTGCGGCACATTCGCATCGTTCGCGCCACGTCGCGCGCGCGGCCGCGCCGCTACGGGAACTTGCCGTCGTTACCGCCGATCGGCACGCTGAGCCCATGGCCGATCCCGTTCAGATCCATGCGCGCGGACTGGATGAACTGCGCCGCCGCCTCGCGTCCGGCGATGTCGCCGGCGCCGTGCTGCTGCACGCCCGGATCGAGGTCCAGACCGGCCTGTGGGAGCTGCCGCCGCGCGAGCGCGACCAGCTGATCGCGGCGTTGCATGGCGCCGGCCGCGGCGCCGACGCGCGGCCGCACCTGGAGCGCGCGGCGCGGGAACCCGGTCGCGCCGGCGACGGCGCACGCCTGCTCCTGGCGAAGGCGCTGATCGACGGCGACCCGCGCGAGGCGTACGCGCTCCTGCACGCGATCGACGCGGGCGGACTCGACGCCGCCGACCGCGCCTGGCGCACGCAGGCTCTCAACCGGGCGCGCGACGCCGCGACGCCACGCACGGCCCTTCCGGTCGTCCGCGCCGCTCCCGCCGCCGCCGACGCCAACCAGGCGGGGATGTTCCGCGCGGTGCCGATGCCGGCGCAGCCGGCGGCGCAGAAGCCGAGCGCGCCCAGCGCGCCGCGCCTCGACGCGCACGGCCTGCCGATCCTCGGCGATGCGGCGGCGCCGGCGCCGACGACGACCAGCGCCGTCGCCGAATCGCCGTTCGCCGCGGTCGACGCGCTGATCCGGCAGAAGCGCTGGGACGAGGCGCGTCGCGACCTCGAGACCCGTATCCTGCGCGGCGACGCCGACGCCGATCGCGCGCGGCTGCGCCTGGCGCGCCTGCTGCTGGAGGTCGACGCGCGCGCCGCCAAGGCGCTGCGGCTGCTCGGCGAGATCGCGGTCGCGCGGCTCGATGCGCAGCAGCGCGGCGACCTCGAAGACCTGACGCGCGAAGCGAACCGCCAGATCGGCGGCAGCACGGCGCGCTTCACGCGCTGAACGGGAACGCGCCGCTCGGCGCGCTCGACGTTGGCAGCTCGGGGCTCGGAGCTCGGCGCTCGACACGGATGCCCACCGGCACGCGCTCGCGCTCGCGCCCGCATCGTCGGCGACCCCTGGCGTTCCCCCTTCGGGTTGGCCGCGCCGGGCCGCCGTCCGACGTGCAGGTGCGCACGGCTATGCGGTTTGCATCACCAGCAGCCTGCGCATGTCGACGTTCTGCACAGCATCCCGGCTCCCTTGCCACACCTGGAGCGATTGCCTAGGCTGACCAGCGAATGCCCACGATCTCCGTCCGAAAATTCGCGATCTCGGTCGACGGCGACGAGGTGGTCGACTTCGCGGAGAAGCTCGACTACTTCGCCGGCGTCTTCGCCGAGCTCGGCCTCGCGCAGACCGGCCACTACACGTGGCGGTACAGCGATCCGGAGTGCATGATCAAGACCGAGCTGCAGCCGTCGAAGGACGGCTACTTCATGTGGGCGTACGTGCAGGCCGAAGACCTGCACGAGTTCCGCCTGCGCGAGATCGCCGACGCCTTCGGCGCGGTCGTGGTCGATCGCGCGCGCATCCCGCGCTGAGCGTCGCGCTCGAACTCGGTCATCCCGACGACGTCGCCTCGGCCTCGCCCTTCGCGGTGCCGGTCGGGCTGTAGATGTACTTCGGCCGGATGATCGGCGTGCCCTTGCCCTGCCGCGCCTCGCAGCGCTCGTAGACGATCTGCGCGGCGATGCCGACCACGCGGCTGAGCCCGAAGAGCACGGTGTAGTAGTCGGGATCGGTGAGGCCGCAGGCCATGAGCAGCGAACCCGAGGCGCTGTCGACGTTCGGATACGGGTCGCTCATCTTGGTCTTCTGCTGCAGGACCGACGGGCCGACCTCGCTGAGCAGCTTGACCATGCGGAAGTTGGTGTCGTTCGGGCACAGCTCCTCGCCGACCTTGCGCAGCGCGCGCGCGCGCGGGTCCTCGACGCGCAGGACGGCGTGGCCGAAGCCGTAGACCAGCTCCTTGTTGGCGAGCTTCTGCTCGATCATCGCCTTGACGCTGGCGGCATCGAGCTTGCCGCCGACGCGCTGGACGCACTCCTGCACGAACTCGAGGCACTCCTGGTTGGCCTTGCCGTGCTTCGGCCCGGCGAGCCCGGCCATCGCCGCGGCCATGCTCTCGTACATGTCGGCCTCGCCGGACGCGACCGCCTTGCCGACGAAGGTCGAGAGGTTCCCGCCGCCGTGGTCGAAGTGCAGGATGTCGAAGACCCGCATCAGCCGCGTCAGCCGTGCGGTGCGCGCCGCGTCCAGCCCGGGCACGCCGAGCATGTGGACGAAGTTCTCCATGTAGCCGAGATCGGCGCGCGGCGCGATCGGCTCGCCCCAGCCCGCGCGGATGCGGAAGATCGCGGCGGTGACGGTCGGGATCTGGCCGATCAGGGCGATGCAGTCGCGGCGGTAGTCGGGCTTGCCGACCAGCATGCCGAGCGCGTTGATCGCATGGATCAGCCACTTCATCGGATGGCCTTCGCGCGGCAGGGCCTTGAGCGAGGCGAAGACCCGGACATCGACGTCGGCGTGCTGCTTCAGCTCGGCGCGGAAGGCCTTGGCTTCGGCCGCGGTCGGCCAGCGCTTCTCGATCAGCAGGTGGATGACGTCCTCGGGATCCTTGTCGGCGAGCATCTCGACCGGCTGCCCGACGTAGAACAGGCCCTTCTGCGGATCGACGGAGCTGGTCGTGCAGTAGCCGACCGGGACGCCGCGCAGGCCGGTCTCGAGCTGCTCCTTGGTGATTTCCATGAGCACCGGTTTGCTGCTGTCGGCCATGGCATCTCCCGTGCGCGCCCGCACGTCGGAAGGTGCCATGGGCGCCGGCGCCCGCAAGGCGCGTGGAGGCCGTTCATCTGCGCGCAAACGCTCTGCGTGACGCCGCCAACGACGAGACCGATGCGTCATCGCGGGAGCACGTCATGCGCATCGCGCAATCGACCCATCCGCGCATCGGCCCTGGCCGCGTGCGCGCGTCGGCGATCATCGCCGGGCCATGCCGCCCACGCCGCTGTCGAGATACGCGCGGGTCGCCGTGGCGGCGTGGGACGCGACCTGCGCCGCCGGCGACGCGCGCGCCGCCTGGAGCGCGTGCCGCGACGGCGCGCCAGCCCTGATCCACGACGATGCCATCGGCTGGCACGGCCGCGTCGGGGGCGACGCGCTGGCGCTGGCGGAGCAGGCATCGCGGACGCCATGGGCGGCGATCGCCCGGCGCGACGGCGCGCTCGCCTTCGCCTGCGCGGATTCGAAAGGCGACATCGCCGGCCTGACGGCGGCCCTCGCCGGCGCGCCGGCGCGCCTGCCGGCGGCGCTGCCGGGCATGCTTTCGCTGCGGCTCGCGTCGCGACTCGGCATCGGCATCCACCTGCCGTGCCCGACCGCGGCGGCGTGCTCGACCGGGCTGTACGCGCTGCTCGACGCCGCCGATCTGATCGAGCGCGGCACGGCGACGCGCGCCCTGATCGGCGCCGCCGACGCGTCGCTCGACGCGCCGTGGCTGATGGCCGGCTTCGCAGCGCTCGGCGTGACCTGCGGCGACCGGCGACCGAGCGCCTTCGCGGGCGACGACACCGGGTTCGCACCCGCCGCCGGCGCGGGCATGCTCGCCCTGGCCGACATCGGTCCGTGGCGGCTGGTCGCCGGCGTGCGCCTGGGGGATGCCGGCCATGCGACGCGCTTCGCCGATCCGAGGACCCTCGCTGGCGCCCTCGAGGCGCTGTGGGCGGCGGCCCCGGCGCCGGATCTGGTCGTCACGCACGGCACCGGCACGGCGCAAGGCGACGCCTATGAACGCACGGCCCTGGACGCCGGACCGTGGGCGGCTGCGGCCCGCCTGACCTGCAAGCCGGTCATCGGCCACTGCCTCGGCGCCAGCGCCGCCGTCGAACTCGCCCTGGCGCTGGAGGCGCCGGCGAGGCGGCTGTGGAAGATCGGGCTGGGCTTCGGTGGCCATCTGGCGGCGGTGGCGCTCGAACGGACGTGATCTCGACTTCGCCGCGCAGAAACGGGACCTACGCATGGCCGGTTCCCGGCATGCGTCTGCCGAGCACAGCTGAGCCGGCGGTGACTTCAGCGGCGATATTGCCGCAACACTCGCCCAGCACCCCGAGCTCGGCCGTGGCACCCCGGCGCAGCGCCGTGATCGCCATCACCCATGCGCTTCCGGCATCACCTCAGCTTGCTTATTTGAATGGATTTATGCCGCTAGCCCGTCGCCAGTGACCGCAGCCGCACATTTCCTTTTGCAAAGTCGTCCTGCCCAGGTATTCCCACGCGCCGCAGGAACGGCAATCTCTTGCCGATAACGCCCCTCCGCGCCGATCGAGCCCGCCATGGTTGAGGAAAACTTGCCGTTACCGCATCCGGATGAGGATGACGAGCTGTTCCCGCTCGGCGGCGGCCAGGTCGTCCCCGAGGTCGACCTCAAGGAGCTCCTCCGCCAGCACGGCGAGCGCTTCCTGCCGATCCTCGCCGCGCTGCGCGAGCAGCCCTGGAAGGAACTCCTCGCCAGCCGCGACATCATGGATTCCCTGCTCTCGCAGGGCATCGAGATCAGCGAACGCACGCTGCGACTCTACCTCGCCGAGCTCGCCCACTACGGCCTGATCGACCGCCAGGGCCGCCGCGGCTACCGCCTGACCGAGCCCGGCGCCGACATCGCGCGCGAGCTGACGGTCGCCCGCCGCCTCGGCTCGATCCAGGCGAAGATGGAGGAGACGGTCTGCGAGCTGTCCTTCGATCTCAAGGCGCAGTCGGGGCTGGTCTCGATCAACGCCTACGTCATCCCGCGCGAACTGGTGCTGGCGCTGGTCGGCGAGGTCGAGTCGGTCTACCGCGCCGGGCTGGCGGTCGGCTCGCGCGTGCTGCTGGTCGGCGAGGGCGACGACATCCTCGGCCGCGAGGTCCCCGCCGGCCACGTCGGCCTGGGCACGATGTGCTCCATCTCGATCGCGCGGCTGTTCCTGGCGCGCGGCATCCCCAGCTACCCGGTGTTCGGCGGCTTGCTGCAGATCACCGCCGGCGAGCCCCAGCACTTCCTCGAGATGATCCGCTACGACGCGACGACCCTGTCGCCGAACGAGGTCTTCATCCGCGCCAACCTGACGACCGTCGGCCGCGCGGCGACCACCGGCACCGGCGCGATCACCGCGTCCTACCGCGAGGTTCCGGTCGCGGCGCTGCCCGCGCTGCGTCAGCTCGAGAAGGATTGCGCGACCGCGCGCTTCCCCGGCATCCTGCTGGTCGGCAGGCCTGGCCAGCCGCTGCTGAACATCCCGGTGCACGAGGGGCGCGTCGGCGTGGTTCTCGCCACCGGCCTCAATCCGGTCGCCTCGCTGTGGGAACGCGACCGCCGCGTCGACAGCCGGCCGATGGTCGGACCGGCGGCCTACGAGTCGCTGATCCCGACCGGCGACCTGCGCGCCCGGGCCCAGTCGCTGCTCGCCGAACGCGCCTGAACCAGTCCCGAAGACAGATTTTCCGAAGCCCGAACGAGAAGAAGCACGACATGACGCACCTGATGATGAACGGTCTCCCGCCCGCGCAGGGCATGTACGACGGCCAGCACGAGCACGACGCGTGCGGCGTCGGCTTCCTGGCCAACATCAAGGGCCGCAAGAGCCACGACATCATCACGCGCGGGATCCGCATCCTGTGCAACCTGACGCACCGCGGCGCGGTCGGCGCCGATCCGCGCGACGGCGACGGCGCGGGCATCATGATCCAGATCCCGGACGCGCTCTACCGCGCGGTCGCCGGCTTCGATCTGCCGATCTCCGGCGACTACGGCACCGGCCTGGTCTTCCTGCCGCGCGACGAGAAGACCCGCGCGGCGTGCATGCAGGCGCTCGACGGCGCCGTCGCCGACTACGACATGAAGCTGATCGGCTGGCGCGACGTGCCGACCGACAACGCCACGCTCGGCCGCCAGGCGCGCTCGAACGAGCCGATGATCAAGCAGGTGTTCGTCGGCCGCGCCGGCGTCGCGCCGAAGAAGTTCGAGCTGACGCTGTATCTCGCGCGCAAGCGCGCCGAGAACGTCCTGCGCCAGAACGGCATCGGCGCCAACCACCAGTTCTACGTCTGCTCGCTGTCGGCGAAGACCATCGTCTACAAGGGCATGTTCCTGTCCGAGACGCTCGCCGCGTACTTCCCCGACCTGTCGGACGAGCGCGCGGTGTCGGCGCTGGCGATGGTGCACCAGCGCTACTCGACCAACACCTTCCCGACCTGGGACCTCGCCCATCCGTTCCGCCTGGTCGCCCACAACGGCGAGATCAACACCCTGCGCGGCAACATCAACCGCATGAAGGCGCGCGAGGCGCTCTTCAAGCACCCCGAGCTCGGCGAGTCGGTGCAGGACCTCTCGCCGGTGATCGTCGAGGGCGGTTCCGACACCGCCTGCTTCGACAACGCGCTCGAGATGCT
>DASPLE010000013.1:0-33791 GCA_035627695.1 Planctomycetota bacterium | reverse complement strand
ACCTTCAGACCGCGCACTCGCCGAGGTACGCCTTCTGCACGCGCGGATCCGCCGCCAGGCGTTCGGCCGAATCGGACAACGTCGTCCGCCCGGTCTCGATGACGTAGCCGCGGTGCGCCAGCTTCAGCGCCATGCGCGCGTTCTGCTCGACCAGCAGGACCGACAGGCCCTCGGCGTTGAGCTGGCGGATCGCGGCGAAGATCTTCGCGGCGAGCATCGGCGCGACGCCCATCGACGGCTCATCCATGCACACCAGGCGCGGGCGCGACATGAGCGCTCGGGCGATGGCGAGCATCTGCTGCTCGCCCCCGGAGAGCGTGCCGCCCGCCTGCGACGCGCGCTCGCGCAGGATCGGGAACAGCGCGAACGAACGCTCGACGTCGTCGGCGATCGCGGCGCGGTCGCGGCGGGTGTAGGCGCCGAGCAGCAGGTTCTCGCACACGCTCAGCTTGGGGAAGATGCGGCGGCCCTCGGGCACCAGCGCCAGGCCGCGCTCGACCACGCGGTGCGGGGCGACGCCGGCGAGATCGCCGCCGGCGAAGGCGATGTGGCCGCGCGTCGGGCGCAGCAGGCCGGCGATGCACGC
Source organism: Planctomycetota bacterium (assembly GCA_035627695.1). Taxonomy (GTDB): domain Bacteria; phylum Planctomycetota; class UBA11346; order UBA11346; family UBA11346; genus DASPLE01. The sequence continues at coordinate 33,205 of DASPLE010000013.1, read as the reverse complement.
CAGCGTGGTGGTCTTGCCGGCGCCGTTGCCGCCGATCAGCGCGACGATCTCGCCGGGCGACACGCGCAGCGTGACCTCGTGCAGCGCCGCGATCGGACCGTACGCGGCGGCGATGCCGGTCACCGACAGCAGCGGCTCGTTCACGCCTCCTCCTTGCCGAGGTAGGCCTCGATGACCTTCGGGTCGCAGCTGACCGTCTTCGGATCGCCCTCGGCGATCCTGACGCCGTGGTCGAGCACGACGACGCGGTCGGAGATGCCCATGACCACGTTCATGTGGTGCTCGATCAGGAGCACGGTGACGCCGCGGGCGCGGATGGCGCGGATCAGCTCGATGAGATCGGCGCCCTCGGCCGGATTCATGCCGGCGGCGGGTTCGTCGAGCAGCAGCAGCCGCGGATCGCCGGCCAGCGCGCGCGCGATCTCGAGGCGGCGCTGATGGCCGTAGGGCAGGCCGCCCGCCGGCACGTCGGCGAAGCGTTCGAGCCCGACGAAGGCGAGCAGGTCGCGCGCGCGGATGCGCATCGCGGTCTCACCGCGGCGCCAGCGCGGCAGGCGCAGCAGCGCCGCGAGTGGGCCGTACGGGGCGCCCGCGAGGCCGACCAGGACGTTGTCGATGACCGACAGCTCGCTGAACAGGCGGATGTTCTGGAAGGTGCGCGCGATGCCGAGCCGGCGCGCGCGCAGCGGCTGGAGGCGGCCGGTGCGCCAGGCGTTGAACGCGGCGGCCGCGCCGACCATGCCGCCGACCAGCGCCGGCCACGGGCCCTGCGCGCGCAGGTGTCGGACGGCGGCGTGCCACGCATCGCGCACCGCCCACGCCTGCTGCCCGTAGTCGAAGCGGTCGACGACCGCGACCTGCCACAGCCCTTCGATGTCGCTGCACACCTGGACCAGCGCACCCACACCGAGCGCCATGAGCAGGATCCTCGCCATCGCGCCGAACGACAGCGGCGCGCGAAGGTCCTGGCCGGCGAAGCGCACGCGCCCGGAGCTGGCGGGATGCACGGCGGTGACGGCGTTGAACAGCGTGGTCTTGCCCGCGCCGTTGGGTCCGATCAGCGAGACGATCTGACCCTCGTCGACGCTGAACCCGACGCGGTCGACCGCGGTCAGGCCGCCGAAGCGCACGGTCAGCGCGTCGACCTCAAGCAGCGCCATGCGCGCCTCCGTCGCCCGAGGCTCGCGGCGCGGGCGCGACGCGCCGCGCCGGCACCAGTCCGCCCGGGCGGAAGCGCATCATCAGGATCAGGCACAGGCCGAAGATCAGGAACTTCCAGTTGGTCGGCGACGCCAGCGAGTTGCTGTCGTTGGGCAGGCCGAGCCGGACCAGCAGGTCGCCGACCTTGGCGAGCACGATCGAGTTGAGACCGCCGATGATGAACGCGCCGATGATCACGCCGGGGATCGAGCCCATGCCGCCGAGGATCACCGCGCTCAGGATGACCAGCGAGAGCTGGAAATCGTAGTTGGTCGGCAGGCCGCTGAAGCGCAGGCGGTTCGCGTAGAGCGCGCCGTACAGGCCGCACAGCGCGGCGCAGCCCAGGAACGCCCAGAGCTTGGCGCGCCGCGCCGGCACGCCGCTCGCGGACGCCGCCAGCTCGTCCTCGCGCACCGCCGCCAGCGCGCGCCCGAAGCGCGAGCGGTCGAGGTTGGTCAGCGCGACGACCAGCACGGCGAGGATGGCGAGCGCGAGGTAGTACGGCCACAGCCACGCCCGCGCGCCGCTCGCCGGTTCGAGCGTCAGGCCCTCGGCGCCCGAGGTGATGACGTCGAGGTTGGTGACCAGGTCCTTGGCGATCTCCCCGAAACCGAGGGTGACGATCGCCAGGTAATCCCCGCGCAGGCGCAGGGTCGGCGCCGCGATCACCGCGCCGACCAGCGCCGAGACCGCCATCGCGCCGATCGCGCCGCCGGCGAAGCCGATCTGGAACGGATAGACGACGGTGGTGAGGATCGAGAAGGCGTAGGCGCCGACTGCGACGAACGCCGCCGAGCCGAGGTTCAGCAGGCCGGCGTTCCCGACCAGCAGGTTGAGCCCGAGCGCCGCGATCGCGAGCTCGAGGATCGGCCCGACGTCGCCGCCGAGACGCCAATACGGCGGCAGCAGCAGGTCGATCCACGGCAACGCGGCGACCAGCGCGAGCGCGGCGATCCAGGCGAGCGGGCGGTTCACACCTTCTCCCGCGCCGTCGAGCCGAGCAGGCCGGTCGGCCGGAAGACCAGCAGCAGGATCAGCACCAGGAAGATGATCGCGTTGGTCCATTCGGTCGGCAGGAACACGTCGCTGAACGACCGCGCCACCCCGATCACCAGGCCGCCGAGCACGGCGCCCGGCAGGTTGCCGATGCCGCCGAGCACCGCCGCCGTGAACGCGTACAGCCCCATGCGGAAGCCCATGTCGAACGAGACGCTGGTGATGTACAGGCCGTACACCACCGCGGCGATGCCCGCGAGCGCCCCGCCGACCGCGAAGGTGATGGCGATGACCCGGTCGACGTCGACGCCCATCAGGCGCGCCGCGGTCGGGGCCTGCGCCACCGCGCGCATCGCGCGGCCCAGGCTCGTGCCCTTGACCAGCCAGGTCAGCGCGATGAGCAGCGGCACGGTCACCGCCACGACCAGCACGTCCTTCAGCGCGATGCGCACGACGCCGTCGTAGACCGTCGTGTCCCCGATCAGGTTGGGGAAGTCCTTGGGCGACGACGGCGCGCGGCCGCCGCCGAAGACCTCCATCGGCGCGCCGCCCCAGAACAGGCCGAGGTTGATGAACACGAACGACAGGCCGATCGCGGTCACCAGCACGGTGACCTTCGGCGCACCGCGCAGCGGACGATAGACGACGCGTTCGACGCCGAGGTTGATCAGCGCGCCGAACGCCGCGCAGGCGATCGCGATCAGCGGCAGCGCCCACCACAGCGTCGCCGGCGTCGCCGTCGCCAGCCCGAGGCCCCCGACCAGCGTCAGCGCCGCGTAGCAGCCGAGCATGAAGAGGTCGCCGTGGGCGAAGTTGATCAGCTCGACCACGCCGTAGACCATGGTGTAGCCGAGCGCGATCAGCGCGATGATCATGCCGTAGGACAGGCCCTCGATCAGCAGCTGCAGGATCAGCCAGCCGTCCATCGCGCGCGTTCCGCCGGTGTTCCCGCGGTCCTTCCCGTCACTGCCCCAGCAGCTTGACGAACGCGAACTTCCCGTCCTTGACGGTGTTGCCGCTCATCACCGTCATCGAGGTGTCGCCGTTCTCGTCGAACGACCAGGTGCCGAGCACGCCGGGGAAATCACGCGTCGCCGCGATCGCCGCGTTGATCGCGGCGCGGTCCTTGACGCCCGCGCGGCGGATGGCGTCGATGGCGACGCGCGCGCACTCGTAGCCGTAGACCGCGTAGGCCTCCGGACGGCCGCCGAACTTGGCGACGTAGGCGTCGACGAAGGTCTTGCCCGCGCCGGTCAGCTCCTCGGGCGGCACGCCGCCGAAGGTCAGGAAGCAGCGGCCCTCGAGCGCGGCGCCGGCGGCTTCGATGAAGGCGCTCTCGTAGCAGCCGTCGGGCACGATGTACTTCACGTCCAGGCCGCCGGCGACGAGGTCCTTGGCGATCTGGCCGCCGTTGGTCTGGGTCGTGCCGCCGAAGTAGACCGTGTCGGCGCCCTTGACGCGGATCTTGGTCACCAGCGAGCGGTAGTTCGGCTCCTTGCTGTTGATGCCGTCGTAGCCGACCACCTCGATGCCGAGCTTCTCGGCCGACGCGCGGAAGACCTCGGCGAGGCCCTGGCCGTAGAGCTCCTTGTCGTGCAGGACGTACGCCTTCTTCGCGCCCATCTCCTTGGCCCACTGCGCGCCGACCAGGCCCTGGATGTCGTCGGCGGGGACGACGCGGAAGTACGTGACCGTGCCGCTCGGGCGGTAGACCGCCGGCTCGTTCGCCGCGCCCTTGCCCGGCTTGGTCAGGCCGGTGTAGGTGTTGGCGGGGCTGATCATGGCGAGGCCGGCGGCGTTGAGCTTGGGCATCGCGATCTTCGCCGCGCCGGAATTGAACGTGCCGATGTAGACCATCGCGTCTGGGTTGGCGATGGCGTTGCGCGCGTTGGTGTCCTCGGCGTTGGGATCCCACTGGCCGCGCTCGGGCGTGGCGTCGTCGAGCTGGATGTGGGTGAGCGCGAAGCCCGCCACCTCGCCGCCGACCTCGTCGATCGCCATGCGGATGCCGTTGACGATCGAGTTCGCCTGGCCGCCGGCGCTGCCGGTGTGCGGCAGGCTCGAGACCAGCGCGATGGTCTCGCCACCGGAGAGGGTCGCGACGCAGACGGCGATGGCGATCAGGCGCAGCAGCATGGTATCGCTCCCAGCGCGGTACCTTGCGCGGGCACGTCGGATCCGCAACCGCGCCCGGGTGTCGCCGGGGTCACCGCTTGTCATCCGCCGTCGGCTCGGCTGCGCCGCGGAGGGGCGCCACGCTGCGTCGGGCGCGGCCTCGGCTTCGCCGTCCGCGCTGCCCGGCGCGGCCCCGCGCTTGACCCTCGAGGTCGACGTCGGATATTTCTGTCATGACAGAAAAGACCGCTCCACCCAGGATGACGCCCCTGGTCGAGAAGTTCGTCCTGCACTGGGGCGAGATGGGATCGCGCTGGGGCATCAACCGCACGGTGGCGCAGATCCACGCGCTGCTGTTCATGTCCAAGCAGCCGCTCGACGCCGAGGACATCGCCGAGACCCTGGGCGTCGCCCGCTCGAACGTCTCCACCAGCCTGCGCGAGTTGCAGGCCTGGGGCATCGTCCGCGTCGCGCACGTCCTCGGCGACCGCCGCGACCACTTCGAGAGCATGAGGGACGTCTGGGAGATGTTCCGCGTCATCACCGAGCAGCGCAAACGCCGCGAGCTCGACCCGACGCTGGCGCTGCTGCGCGAATGCGCCGCCGAGGCGCAGAAGGCCGGCGCCGGCGAGGCCCACACCCGCGAGCGCGTCGGCGCGCTGCTCGACTTCTTCGAGACCATGTCCGGCTGGTACGGCGAGGTCTCGCGCCTGCCGACCGCGGCGCTGGTCCAATTCCTCCGCCTGGGCGCCAAGGTGCGCCGGCTGGTCGGCCTGGGCGGGAAGCGGGGTGACGCATGACCGATCACGCGTGGATCTGCTACGACGCCGAGTGCGCGCTGTGCCGGCGCTGGACGGCGCGCCTCAAGCCCTGGCTGGTGCGGCGCGGCTACCGCTGCGCCGCCCTGCAGCGACGCGCGGTGCGCGCGCGCCTCGACCTCGCCGGCGTGCCGGGCGAGTTCAAGCTCCTGCTGCCCGATGGCCGCGTGCTCGGCGGCGGCGACGCCGCGCTGCACCTGGCGGGCGCGATCGACTGGGCGCGGCCCCTGGCGCTGGCGGCGCGCCTGATCGGCCTGCGCGGGCCGCTGTGCTGGTTCTACCGGGTGCTCGCGCGCAACCGCCATCGCCACGCGGCTGCGATCGCGCCGCGCCGCGTGGTCCCCGCGCGCGTCGCCCCGCCGGCTCGCACCGCACGCAAGCGCGCGTTCGATGCGGCGTGGATCGGCGCGCTGGCGCAGGTGCTGGCTCCGCGTTGAGCGGAGCTGATCGCCTATCGCATCGCGCCGACTAGGGCGCGAGATGGGTCATGTGCGTGCCCGGCTGGGGCGTGAAGTCGACGGCGCGGTCGCCGACGTAATGGCAGATGAACGCGCGGCGGAACCGGTCGGTCGTCGTGTTGCGGTGCGAGCCGTGGATGGTCGCGCCGGCGAAGAACAGCACGTCGCCGGGATCGAGGTCGACGCCGACCTCGCGCGAGCCCGGCGGCATGACCGTCGCCCCGCCGGTGAACGAGTCGTCGGCGGCGGTCGCCGCGCGCACCGGCTGCACGCCCAGGCGGTGCGAGCCCGAGACCACGACCATGCCGCCGTTGGCGCGGTCGGCGCGGTCGAGCGCGCACCACGCGCCGATCAGCGGATCCTTGCAGATGTACTGCTGGTCCTGGTGCAGCGCCTGGCCGCGCGCGCCGGGGGGCTTGAAGTAGAGCATGGTCTGGTTGAGCAGGGCGCGCTGCCCGATCAGCGCCGAGGCCGCGGCGACCACCGCCGGATCGGCCGCCCAGGCCGCGGTCGGCGCGTCCCAGCCGTGCATGTTGATCATGCGCGGGAAGCGCGCGAGCGGATCGTCCGGCAGCAGGTGCTCGGCGGACATGTCGCCCGGCTTGGCGCCCTCGGCGCGGCGGCGCATGAAGTGGTCGCGCATCTCGGCGGCGCGCGCTGCGGGCACCAGGCCGCGCACGACGGTCCAGCCGTCGGCGTGGTAGGAGGCGATGTGCTGCGGCGTGCAGGCGGTCGACGGGGTCGCGGTGGCGGCGCTGGGCATGGGTGCTCCTGGTACGGTCTTCATCCGATCATGGCTCCGGTCGGAGGGCGCGGATGGACGAATCGGAACCGATTGGTACGAATCCGTCATGGTCGACGAGGGCAGCCCGGTGGTGCAGTTCGCCGCGCGCACGCTGTGCGTGGCGCCATGGCGCTGGGAGAATCCCGATGGCTTCCGCACCTGCGCCAACCTCTGGGTGGTGATCGACGGGCGCGGCGCCTGGACCGGCGATGGCCAGACCTATCCGTGCGCGGCGGGCGACGTCTTCGTGCAGCGGCTGTGGCGGCGCTGCCTCGGCACCGGCGAGGCGAAGCGCCCGCTCGACGTGCTGTGGGCCAACATCGGCTGGCGCGACGCGCGCGGGCGGATGGTCGACCTGCGCGCCAACGAGCGGCTCCTGCCGCGGCTGCATCGCCGCGTCGACGACATCGTGTTCGTCGCCGCGCTGGCCCAGCGCCTGGTGACCGCGTTCGAGCGCGGCGAGCAGGCCATCGCCGACCATTGGCTGGCCTGCGTGCTCGCCGAGTGCGAGCGTTCCGCCGCGGGCATCGATCCGGGGCTGGCGCCGGCGATCGCCGCGGTGCGCGAGCAGCCCGAGCGCGCCTGGAGCGTCGCGGGACTCGCCCAGGGCGCCGGGCTCGCGGTCGATGTCTTCGCGCGCCGCTTCCGCGCCGCGACCGGCGCGAGCCCGCGCGCGTTCGTCATGCGCGCGCGACTCGACCGCGCCAAGATCCTGCTGCGCACCTCGAACCTGGCGATCGGCGCCATCGCCGAGCGGCTCGGCTTCTGCGACATCTACCACTTCAGCCGCCGCTTCCGCAGCCATGTCGGCTGCGCGCCGAGCGCCTATCGCGCGGGCCGGGACGCCGCCGATCGCGGCTGACGCGCGTCGATCCGACGCCGGCGCGGCTCAGCTCAGGACGGCTCGACCCGCCGCCGCTCGACCAGCTGCCGCAGCGTGCCGCGGTTCACCCAGATGTACTCGAGGATCGAATAGACGCTGAGCGCCGCGCACGCCCAGCTCGCCCAGAACGCCGCCTCGAGGTGCCACTGCGCGCGCACCCACCAGCACGCCGGCAGCCCGAGCAGGGTGATCAGCGTGACGCCCTGGACCCACGCCTTGAGCTTGCCCGACGCGCGCGCCGCGAGCACCAGACCCTTGGTCGCGGTCATCGAGCGCAGCGCGCCGGCGACGATCTCGCGCAGCGTCATCAGCAGCACCGGAAGCCACGGCATCAGCCCCGCGCCGAGGATCGCCGCGCCATCCGCCGTGAAGCCGACGGCGAACACCAGCTGGTGGATGCCGTCGGCCGCGACGATGTCGTAGCTGTTCCCGAACCGCTCGACGCGTCCGCCGTCCACCGCCGCGACGGCATAGCCGACCCCGCCGGCCGGCAGCAGCAGCACCAGGAACACGGCGATGCGGTAGAACACGTCGCAGAACGGATCGGCGAGCTTGCCGAAATCGCTGACCTCGCCGCGCGCGCGCGCGACGCGGCCATCGACGAAGTCGGTGTATTCGGCGAGCCCGCACAGCCAGCCGGCGGTCCAGAAGCACAGCATCCACTGCACCGGCAGCAGCAGGTACGCGGCGACGATCAGCGGCGCCAGGACGATGCGCGCCAGCGTGAAGCGGTCGGCGAGTGTCAGCACGATGCCACCGCAGGCGCGGCGACGGGCGCGCATGAGCGCATGCGCACGCCGACGAGGCGGTTGACCAGGACGGCCACCGCGCCGTAGGCGATGATGATCAGCGCGAAGCCGGTCGGCGTCGGCGGACCGATGCCTCCCGGCTGCGTCACGAGCATGGCCTGATCGACGCCGAGCGCCGTCAGCGGCCCCAGGACGACGAGCGCGTACAGTTGGTAGGCCATGTAGCAGCAGAGGTACGGGAGCGCGAAGGCGTCGATCGCGCGCATGAGTCCGTAGCTGATCGCCAGGAGCAGGGTCGGCGCGACCGCGAGGCACGACGGCAGGATCAGCCACGTCCGGTTGAAGCCGGTGGCCGCGCGATCCGCGACGGCGGGAGGAGTCATCGGCTGACGGACATGGGCCGGACGGACATCGGCCGGACTACTTCGTCAGCCCGTACTGCTTCAGCGCCGCGAGCAGCGCTTCCTTCTTCCCCGGCGTCATCTTCACCAGCGGCAGGCGGAACTCGTCGCGGCAGAAGCCGAGCGACGCGACCGCGGTCTTCGCCGGGATCGGATTGGTCTCGCTGAAGGCGTGCTTGGCCAGCTCGAGGACGATCGCGTGCGCCTTGCGCGCGCCGACCAAGTCGCCCTTCGCCATGGCGTCGGTCAGGCTGCGCATCAGGCGCGGCGCGAAGTTCGCGACCACGCTGATCACGCCGGCGGCGCCGAGCGCCATGAACGGCAGGGTCATGCCGTCGTCGCCCGAGAGCACGCGCACGCCGCGGGCGATGAGCTCGTGGACCTGGTCGCAGCTGCCGCTGGCCTCCTTGACCGAGTCGACGTTGCCCAGCTCCGCGACCCGCGCGACGGTGTCGGCGAGCATGTTGACGCCGGTGCGGCCGGGCACGTTGTAGAGCACCATCGGCAGGCGCGTGTTCTCGCGCACCGCCTTGAAGTGCTGGAACAGGCCCTCGGGGGTCGGCTTGTTGTAGTACGGCGTGATGGTCAGGATGCCGTCCGCGCCCAGGCGCTCGGCCGCCTTGCCCAGGCTGACCGCCTCCTTGGTGTTGTTCGATCCCGCGCCGGCGATGACGAAGGCGCGGCCGCGCACGTGCTGCACGACCTCGCCGATGACCTGGTGCTGCTCCTCGTGGGTGAACGTCGAGCTCTCGCCGGTGGTGCCGCACGGGACGATGCCCTGGGTGCCTTCGGCGATGTGCCAGTCGATCAGCTTCCTCAGGCTGGCGAAGTCGACCTTGTCGTCGATGAACGGCGTGACGATGGCGACGATGCTGCCGCTGAACTGGGGCATGATGACTCCGCTGCCGCAGGCTCGGGGGTAGCGTCAGCCGGCAAGGGAAAAGACATTCGCGATTCCGGCGGCGCGTCGACCGCGGCGAGTTGACGACTGGCGTGTGGACGGTCGACGCATGGCGGTGCAGACTCGGCCCCGATGCGCTCGTTCATCGCCCTCACCGTCCTGGGATTGGCGGGCCTGGCGGTCGCCGTCGCCGTCGTGCCGGTGCTGCTGGTCGATGGCCCGGGGGCATCGCCGACCCTGGCCATCGTGCAGCACGCCGTCCTCGTCGCGCTGGCGGCGCTCGCCGGCACCTCGCTGGCGCCGATCGCGAACCTGCGCTCGCACGTCGCCGGCATCGGCTCGCGCTGGTGCGGCCCCGAGGTCGGTGCCGCGCTGCTGATCGGCGTCGGCATCGCCGCGCTCGATGTCGTCGCCGGGCTGCTCCTCCTGCCGGGGCTCGATCACGCCGCCCGCCCATCGGCGACCGTCGCCCTGTGGCCGCTGGCGCTCGCCGCGCTCAGCGTCTGCGACGAGATCCTCTGGCGCTGGGGCGCGCTGTCGGTGGTGCTGTCGGTGCTCCTCGCGATCCGGCGCCGCCATGGGCCCGCGATCCTCGGCGAGCGGCTCTTCGCCGCCGCCATCGTCGCCGTGATCGTCGTCGCCGCGCACGCCACGCGCGATGGCAGCGACCGGATGTGGCTGGCGCAGGCGCTGACCGCCGGGCTGCCGGCGCTGGCCTACGGATGGCTGTGCGCGCGCTGGAGCCTGGAGGCGGCGATGATCGCGCACGTCGTGCAGCACCTGCTCGCCGCGCTGGCGATCGTCGGCGGCTTCGCGATCGCCGGATGAGCGCGTAGCGCGGCTTCGCGCTTCGGCCTCGCGCTTCGAGCCCCCGGCCTTCAGCCGGCGTCGATCAGCGCCTTCATCTCGCGGACCGCGCGTTCCATCCCCACCAGCACGGCGCGGCTGACGATGGAGTGGCCGATGTTCATCTCGCGCAGCAGGGAGAGATGCGTGAGGGCGCCGACGTTGGCGTAGGTGATGCCGTGGCCGGCGTGCAGGCGCAGCCCGATCTCGGCGGCGACGTGCGCGGCGCGTTCGAGCCGCGCGACCTGCGTCGCCAGGGCCGGCGCGCGCTCGTCGCCCTTGGACGCGTTCCAGGCGTTGGCCCAGCTGCCGGTGTGCAGCTCGATCGCATCGGCGCCCATGGCCTTGGCCGCGCGCACGGTCTCGGGCTCCGGCTCGATGAACAGGCTGACCAGCGAGCCGTTGGCGCGCAGGCGGTCGATCGCGCCGGCCAGAGCGCGGTCGTCGGCGGCGACGCGCAGGCCGCCCTCGGTGGTGATCTCCTGGCGGTGCTCGGGCACGATGCAGACCTGGTCCGGCCGGATCGCCAGCGCGAGGCCGAGGATGTCCTCGCCGACCGCGAGTTCGAGGTTCAGCACGCCGCGCACGGTCTCGCGCAGCACGCGCACGTCGCGGTCCTGGATGTGCCGGCGGTCCTGGCGCAGGTGCACGGTGATGCCGTCGGCGCCGCCGAGCTCGGCGAGGACCGCCGCCGCGACGGGATCGGGTTCGGCGGCGCGCCGCGCCTGGCGGACCGTGGCGACGTGGTCGATGTTGACGCCGAGATGGATCATGGCGCCGCAGCCTAGCAGGCCGCGCGGCCACGGCATCCGCAGGGGGCCGGGGGCTCGGGGGCGAGCGGTGCGGGCGCGCATGCGCCGTGCTCGGCGGTCGCGTCCCGGCGCGGGCATCCCGCCCCTGGCCTGACCCCGCCCTGCGGCCAGCCTGCGGCGATGCACGGGCATTCACCGACGCACGGCGAGGTCCGCGCGCAGCTCGCCGCCGAGCTCGACGCGCTGCGCGCCGAGTCGCGGCTGCGCGTCCGGCCGGTCATCGACTCGCCGGACGATCGCGTGGTCGTGCTCCACGCCGATGGCGCGCGCCGCAAGCTGGTCAACTGGGCGAGCAACGACTACCTCGGCGCCGCCAACCGCCTGACCGTCAAGAACGCGGCGACGCGTGCGCTGCGCACCTACGGCGCGGGCGCCGGCGCGGCGCGGCTGCTGGCCGGCGGGCTGCGCTGCCATCGGCGGCTCGAGGAGCGCCTGGCGCGCTGGCTCGGCTGCGAGGAGGCGCTGCTGACCTCGAGCGGCTACCAGGCCAACCTGGCGACGCTGGTCGCGCTCGTCGCCGCGCCCGAGGACGCGATCATCGTCGACCGCGCCTGCCACGCCTCGACCTACGACGGCGCCAAGCTCGCCTCGGTGCCGCTGCTGCGCTTCGCGCACAACGACGTCGCCGACCTCGCGCGCCAGCTCGACCGCAGCGAGGGCGCGCGGCGGCGCGTGGTCTGCGTCGAATCGGTCTATTCGATGGACGGCGACGAGGCGCCGCTGGTCGCGATCCAGGCGCTGTGCCACGCGCGCGGCGCGCTGCTGGTGGTCGACGAGGCGCACGCCATCGGCGTGCTCGGCCCGGGCGTGCGCGGGCTGTGCGCCGAGCTCGGCGTGGTGCCCGACCTGCGCGTCGGGACCTGCTCGAAGTCGCTCGGCGCCCAGGGCGGATTCGTCTGCGGCGACCGCGATCTCGTCGAGCTGATCGTCAACCGCGGTCGCGCCTTCATCTTCTCGACCGCGCTGGCGCCGTCGTCGGCCGGCGCCGCGGTCGCGGTGCTCGACCTGCTGCGCGACCGGCCGCAGCTGCCGGCCGAGCTGCTCGTCGCCGCGGCCGAGGTCCGCCAGGGGCTGCGCGCCCAGGGCTGGGAGGTGCCCGAGGGCCGCTCGCCGATCGTCCCGGTGGTGGTCGGCGACGAGCGCGCCGCGCTCGACCTGTCCGCGGCGCTGCGCGCGCGCGGCCACTTCGCGCCGGCCATCCGCCCGCCGACCGTGCCCGCCGGCGCATGCCGGCTGCGCCTGACGGCGACGCTGGCGCACAAGCCGGTCGATCGCCGGCGGCTGCTCAAGGTGATGGCGGAACTGAAGGCGGCGGCGCCATGACCGACGAGAGCCGGCGCGAGGTGCGGCGCTCGATCGCGATCCGCATCCTCTGGTATGTCGCCATGCTCGCGCTGCCGGCGTTGGCGCTCGGCTGGGCGCAGCACCGTCCGGAACGCTGGATCGTCTTCGGCTGGCTGGTCGGGGCGATGCTCGCGTTCTCATCGCCGCTGAGCCGCGGCGGCGCTTGGGTCGCCTTCGGCGCGTTGACGCTGCTGGCGGTGGGGCTGCGCTGGCTGCTGTTCCCATCGGGCTGATGGGGGCGAGCGACCGGCTGGACGTTGACCCGGCTCGGCGATAGGTAGGACATATTCCGTGAGCGCCGGACCGTCGATGGACGATCGCGCCCTGGTCGCGCCCGCCGCGGCGGGACCTCGCGCCCTGGTGGCGCTGCTCGTGATCATCGCCGCGACCGCGGCACCCGGATTCCTGCCCGCGCTGTTCGCGACGCGGCTCGCCGCGGCCGCGTCGCGGTCGCCGGCCGACGTCGGCACGCTGATCGGAGCGTCGCTGTGCGCCGGGTGCGTCGGCGCGCTCCTCGCCGGACATGCCGTGAGCCGCTGGGGCGCCGGGATCGTGCTGCGCACGGCGCTTCCGATCGCCGGCGGCGCGACGGCGCTGGTGGCGGCTGTGACCGCCTGGCCGGCGCTCGTCCTGGCGATCGCGGTGCTCGGCGCGGCGGTCAGCGGGTGCGGCCTGGCGGCGGCGAGCGCGCTGACGAGCACGCGGCCGGACCAGCCGCGCCGCCTGCTGTGCGCGCAGCTGGTCGTGACCGCGGGGATGGGCATGACGCTGCCGCTGATCGTCGGCGTCGTCGCTGGCCCGGCTCCGGACGACGCCGCGGCATTCAGGCCACTGCTCGCGATGTGCGGCGTGCCGCTCGCTGCGGCGGCCCTGCTCGTGCCGACGCTCCCGTCGCGCGTGCCGCGACCGCTCGAGGGTCCGTCATCGGAAGCCCATCCGCGACCGGTCGAGCTGGTGGTGTTCGCGCTGCTCATCGGGCTGCACGCCGGCGCCGACCACGCGCTGTACCAGTGGGGGCCGACGCTGCTCGCCGACGCGCCGGGCGAGCCGCCATTCCCCACCGTGTGGATCCTGTCGGCGACCTCCGCGGTCTATCTGGCGGTGCGGCTGGCGCTGATGTCGATGCCCGACGGCTGGGGCGCGCGCGCGCTGGCGATCGCGCCGGGCGGCATCGCCTGCGCGCTGCTGATGCTCGCGCTGGGATATGGGGGATCGTTCGCGCTGACCGCGGTGGCGATCGTCGGCACGGCGGTGTGCACCGGGATCCAGTACCCGGCGCTGGTCGGCGCCCTCGCGCGGCGCCGGCCGCGGCACGTCCCGCTGATCCTCGCGATTGCGGCGCTCGGCTCCGCCGTCGGGGCGACGACGCTGACCTGGACGGTCGGCGTCGTGGCCGAGGCATCCGGCCTGCGCATCGGACTCATGGTCGTGCCGATCGCATTGGCGGGGTTCAGCTGCCTTGCGTGGTGCCTGCTCGCCATCATCTCGGCGTCGCGGCGGCGAGCGGCAGCCGTGGCGACGGCGCCGATCGCCTGACGCATCGCCGGCCACGCGCGCCGCGAACCCGATCGCGTCCGCCGACGACGCAGCCGGAGGCGTCCGCCCCCGGCTGCGCGTCGTCGTCGCGTCAGGGCCGATCAGCGCACCAGGTTGGCGAGCTCCTCGAGGATCTCGTCCGTGGTCTGGATGACGCGCGCGCTCACCTGGAAGCCGCGCTGGGCGGTGATGATGCGCGTGAACTCGGTGGCGATGTCGACGTTGCCGCCCTCGAGGGCGCCGGCGGTGACGAAGCCCGAGCCCTGGCCGGCGACGCGGCGGGTCGGCGAGCCCGAGTTGACCGACTCGCGGAACAGGTTGTTGCCTTCCTGCGACAGACCGGCCGGATTGCGGAAGGTGGCGAGGGTGATCTGCGCCAGCTTGCGGCTGACGCCGTTGGTATACAGGCCGGTGATGTCGCCTTCGGTCGACACCGAGAGCGAGTCGAGCTTGCCGTCGGTGTAGCCGTCCTGGTTGAGCGCGGCGGCGGTCGAGTCCGAGCCGAAGCTGGTCAGGCCCTTGAAGGTGTTCGCGGCGCCGAGGTCCATGCGCATCACCGCCGGATCGGTGGGGCCGGTGGTCGCCCAGTCGATCTGGATGGTGCCGTTCGCCGGGTTGCCGACGTAGTCGGTGTCGTTCATCGACGTGCCGTGCAGGGTCGTGCCGAGCGCGCCGGTGTAGCGGCCCTCCTGGTCGAATTCGATGCCGCAGACCAGGTCGTCGATGATCACGCCCTCGCCCGGCGTGGTGCCGACGATCAGGTCCCAGCTGTTGATGCGCGCGTTGGTCGCGGGATCGGTGCGCGTGCCGGTGCGGATGAAGCGCGACTCGACGGTGTGGCGGCCGCCCTGCGAATCGAAGACCTCGATCGAGCTCGAGACGGTCTCGGGCGCGAAGCGCGCGCGGTACCAGTCGAAGGTGGTGTTGGTGTCGTTCTCGTAGACCCAGGCGTTGACGTCGGTGGCGCTGTTCTCCTCGAACATGTCCGGGAGGCCATCGGCGTCGATGTCCGCTGTGAGGTTCGCCGGCGCCGCGTCCGGCGCGTAGATCGTCGCCCAGGTGATGTTGGACGCGCCGAGGTTCAGCGTGCCCGAGACGTCGTAGGTGACGACGTCGCCGGTCGCGACGTGCGGCAGGCTCGCCAGCGAGAATGCCGTGGGCGTGGTGGTGTAGTCGGCGGCCGGGATCGTCAGCGAGCCGCGTTCGATGCCGTTGACCTTGACCGAGACGCGCAGCGCCGCGGTGCCCTGGGCGCTGTAGTCGACGGCGGGCATGGTGAAGGTCGGGTTGAGCAGGCCGACGTCGGCGGCGAGGACGGTGTGCGTGTCCACCGTCGTCGTGGTGCCGGTGAAATTGAAGCCGACCGCGTCGCTGAGGTCGGCGAGGGGCAGCGTCGTGCCGAGGGGATCCTGCTCGCCGAAGAACAGCGAGAAGCCATCGCCGTTGCCGACGCTGCTGACGATGAGGTTGCCGTTGTCGAGGCGCATGGTGCCGAAGCGTTCGTTGCCCTGCACCAGCACCGCGTTCATCTTGCTGATCAGGTCGCCGACCGAGCCGGACTTGCCGTTGGCGACGGTCGGGGTGTCCCAGGGACGGATCTGGAACGAGCCGGCGTAGGCTTCGCCGTTCGGCCTGGTGCCGAAGACGTGCATGGTGATCTCGTCGGCCGGCGCGGCCGGCTGCGGTCCGCCCTTGAACAGGCTCAGGTCGGCCAGCGGCGTATCCTCGCTCGCCGCGCTGTTGGTGCTGCTCTCGACCAGCGGGAACAGCGCCTGCAGCGATGAGCCGCGCAGCGCGCCCGCCGCGCTCGACAGGTTGCCCTGCAGCTCGATGGTCTCGGTGCGCTTCGGCGGGAAGGCCTCGGCGCGCGGGATGTTCAGCGCGGTGTTGATCGCGAGGATGCTCTGCGTGCCGTCGGGATTGGTCGCGAGGTTGTAGGTGTTGCCGATCAGCTTGTAGCCGGTGCCGAGGTCGACGAGGTTGTCGTCGCTGTCGAAGCCGAAGTTGCCGACGCGCGAGTACGACGGCCGCGTGCCGTCGGTGACCTCGAAGAAGCCGTCGCCCTGGATCGCCAGGTCGAGGTTGCGTCCCGTCGTCTGCAGCGATCCCTGGCGCATGTCGAGCGAGATGGCCGCGGTCTGCATGCCGAGGCCGACCTGGCGCGGGTTCTGACCGCCGATCGACGAGCCCGGCGCCGAGCCGGTGAACTCGCTCTGGATCAGGGCGTTGGAGAACGACACCCGGCTCGACTTGAAGCCCGTGGTGTTGATGTTCGCCAGGTTGTTGGCGGTGACGTCCAGGACGAGCTGGTTGTTCAGCATTCCGGACACGCCCGAGGTCAGTGCTCTTTGCATGGTCGTTTCCTACTGGTGGTCACTAACGCCAGCGGCGTGCCAATGCGGAGGGGGACGTGAGGCGGAATCGCGGCCGCGCAGGCGCTCTCCGGCGCGGCTGGAGCGGCGTGGACGCGCCTGCGCCTCCGCGTGGGGCGCGGAGGCGCAGGCATCGGCGGCTGAGCCGGTTACGCGTTCTCTGGGCTTCGCGCTTCGCGCCTCGCGCTTCGCGCCTCGCGCTTCGCGCCGCGAGCGTTCGGCTCCGATCAGGCCCGCGCGTCGACCATGTCGTCGGCGACGCGGCCGCCGAGCGCACGTGCGCTGGTCGGCAGCGCATCGTCGGCCGGCGCGACCCCATCGAGCGCGAAGGCCGAGCCGCGCGCCGTCCGCTGCCCGCGTTCGCCGCTCTCCTGGGAACGATCGCGCTCCTGCTGGCCCTGCTGCTGATAGGCATCGGCGAGCACCACATCGCGGATCGGCGCGTCGTTGGCGCGCAGGTCCTGCTTGAGCTGCGGCAGGAAGCGTTCGATCGCCGTGCGCACCGCGGCGTCCTCGGCGTGGATGCGGGCGGTGACCTGGCCGGCGCGTTCGACGATCTCGACGCGGACCGTGCCCAGCTCGGGCGGCGTCAGGCGCAGGATCAGCGGCTTGCCCTGGACGCCGCCGTGGTTCGCGACGGCGCGCGCGACCTGCTGCGCGACCGCCCGATCGGCGGCAGTGGCGTCGGTCGTCGCGGCGACGGTCGCCGTCGCGCGCTCACCGCTGATCGCCTGGACGGGGTTGGCGGGGGCATCGACGCGCGCGCCCGGCGCTTCGGATCCGATCGCCGTCGCCGGCGCGGCTGGCGCCTGCTGGGCGGCGTGGGCGTCGGGCTGGTCCTGCGGCTGCTGCTGCTGCTGCTGCTGCTGCTGTCCGCCCGTCTGCGTCGAGCCGCCGGCGAGGGTCGATGCGACCGCGGGCACGGCGTGCTCGACCGGCATCGGCGCGGCGTCGACCGGGGCGTTCTCCGGCCTGGCCGGCTCCGCGGTCGTCTTGGTCGCGGCGACGGCCACCAGGGCCGGCGGCGCGGCTTCGAGCATGGCCGCCGCGGCGTCCGCCGGGGTCGGCGTGACCGGACGGGCATCGACGGCATCGCGCGTGGTGCCGCTCAGCACCGCCGCGATCGCGTCGAGCGCCTCGGCGGGAGACATGGTCGTCATCGACGCGGCCGGGACGACGATCCCGCCGGCGTTCGGGCCGGCGGCGACGGGGGCGACGATCGCGTCCGCTGCGTCAGCGGTCGCGACCGTCGGGGCGTGGGTGGTGGACGGCGCTGCCAGCGCCAGCAGCGCGGCGGCGATCGCCGCGACGGCCGGATCGACGGCCGTCGGATCGACCGTCGTCGCATCGAGGCAGGGTTCGGGTCGGACGGGCTCCTCCGCGACCGGCGCCTGCGGTCGCGCGTGCGCCGACGCATCGGGCTCGGCCTCGTGGTCGCGCTCGGGCGAGGGCCGCTCGCTGCCGGACAGCGCCGAGGCGAAATCGTCGCGGCCCGCTTCGTTGGGCTTCGCGCGGTGCTCCGCGGGACGGTCGGCTGGGGCGGCGATGAGGCTGATGGCGACCGCGTTCATGGGGCGCTCCTGAATCCCGGTAACGCACGCCGCGGGCCAATTGGCCGCGATCAATTACCTATCAGGAAAACAGACCGGGCTCAGTCGTCGGCGCGGTCGGTCCGGCTATGCGTGTCCGGCTCCTCGGAAGCGACCGCGGCGGCTGGTTTCGGCGCCAGGCGCGGGTCGTCCTTCGGCAGCATCACCAGCTGGAAGCTCTCGCGCGTGCCCAGGCGCAGGGTGAACGTGCCGGTCGCGAGATCGCATTCGCGCTGCTGCTCGAGCGGCTGCTCGTTGCAGAAGCTGCCGTTGGTCGACAGGTCCTGCAGCCGGACGACGGTGCCGCGCACCTGCAGCCGCAGGTGGCGGCGGCTGACGGTATTGAAATCGTGGTCGGCATCGCGCTGTTCCGCGGGAGCCTTCAGGTACGCGGACATGCGGCGCATGCTGATGTCGCACGACCGGCTGCGGCCGATGACGATGTCGACGCCGTCATGGAGCATGAAGCATTCGCCGGCCGATAGGCCAGCGGTGCCGACGAGCACGGGAACGGATTCGGCCATCGCAGTCCTGCTCGCTCACATCATCCGGGGAATATGACTGACGGATCTCGGCGCCGATATTCGACTTGTGACAAGCCTACCCCATTGCTGCGAGGTTGCCAATAGCGAGGCGAGGGCGACCATCCCGCCCTCAACGGGGAATGCTCGGCATGCTCGATCTGGTGGCCGTCATCGTCGCGAATGGCGGCTTCATCCTGTGGCCCATCCTCGCGACGTCCATCGCCGCGCTCACCGTCGTCATCGAACGGCTGTGGCGGCTGCTGCCGATGCGCCGTCGTTTCGGCGAGACCCGCGCCGCGTGCCATGAGGCGCTCCTCAAGGGCCGGCCGGTCGACGGCGCCGTCGACGCCTCCGATCCGCTCGCCCGGGTCTTCCTGGCCGGCGCCGCCGTGCGCGCGCACGGTCCCGACACGGTGCGCGCGGTCGCGATCGACGCGGCGCAGCGCGAGGTCCCGGGGCTCGAACGCGGGCTCGGCGTCGTCCTCGCCGCCAGCCAGGTCGCGCCGCTGCTCGGCCTGCTCGGCACCGCCGCCGGACTGGTCGAGGCGTTCCAGGCGGCATCGGCCACCGAGAACGTGACCATGCAGGTCCTGGCGGGAGGCGTCGGCCGCGCGCTCAGCGCCACCGTCGCCGGGCTGGTGGTCGCGATCCCGGCGTTCCTCGCCTACGTCGCCATGTCGGCGCTGGTCGGCAGGCTGACCGATCAGCTCGAGCACGCGGCGGTGGACCTGCCGGTGCTGCTGGCGCGGGTGAAGTGAATGCGACGCGAGCACGCCGCACGTATGCCCCGCCGCGCCGGAAGCGGAAGCTGACATGGCACTGCGCCGCCGTCACGGGCCGAACAACGCGCTGCTCTTCCTGACGGTGCTGCCGATCACGCCGCTGGTCGACATCGCCCTGCTGCTGCTCGGCTTCTTCCTGCTCGCCGGGCAGGTCGCCGCCCATCGCGAGCTGGCGGTGACGCTGCCCAAGGCCGGCACCGCCGAAGCGCCGGCCGCCGCGCTGAGCGTCGCGATCAGCCGGGATGGCGCGGTCAGCGTCGGCGGCGAGCCGGTCGATCTGGCGCAGCTGAAGCTGATCGCCGCGGATGCGCCGCGCGTCGCGCTCCACGCCGATGCGGCCGTCGCGCACGGTCGCGTGGTCGCGGTGGTCGACGTGCTGCGCGCCGCCGGCGCGGGCAAGGTCTTCTACGCGACGACGGAAGGGGTTTCGGACTGGTGAGCGATGCGAGCACCCCCGGTCGCGCGCCGCTGCTGATCGACCTGGTCACGCTGTTCCCCGACGCGTGCGACGACTGGCTCGACACCTCGATCGTCGGCCGCGCGCGCCGGCGCGGGCTGATCGAGGCGCAGGCCGTCGATCCGCGCGCCTGGGCCGGCGGCCGGCATCGCGCCGTCGACGACCGTCCGTTCGGCGGCGGCCCCGGCATGGTCCTCGCGGCGCCGCCGATCGCGGGCTGCATCGACTGGCTGATGACGCGCTCGGCGAAGCCGCGGCTCCTGATGACCAGCCCGCAGGGACGCCGGCTCGACCAGCCGTGGGTCGAGGAGCTGGCGCGCGAGACCCACCTGATCGTGCTGTGCGGGCACTACGAAGGCATCGACGAGCGGATCAACGAGCTCTACCGGCCCGAGCCGTTCTCGATCGGCGATCTGGTGATCTCCGGCGGCGAGCTCGCCGCGCTGGTGCTGGTCGACGCGGTGACGCGCCTGCAGCCGGGCGCGCTGGGCAACGCGCGGTCGGCGGCCGAGGACTCGTTCGCCGGCGGCGGCGGCTTCGATCATCCCTGCTACACGCGTCCGCGCGAGTTCCGCGGCGTCGCCGTGCCCGACGCGCTGCTCTCCGGCGACCACGCCGCGATCGCGCGGTGGCGCGCGCAGGAGCGCGAGCGACGCGGTCGCGGCGCTACCTGAGGCCCTTCGCGTCGGCGGCGATCGCCCGGCGTCACCTGCCGGCGCGCGCCGGCAGCCGCCACGCCGACGGGCAGAGGTCGGTGAAGCCGTCGCCGGTCAGCCGGACCAGCCGCGTCGGCCGCCCAGTGCATCGCCGGAGTCAGCATCGTCTGCACGCCGTGGGCTCGGCAGTGCGCGACCGCGGCGGCGTAGAACGGCTCGCGCAGCGGGGCCTTGGCCAGGTTCGCGACGTCGATCAGGCCGCGCTCGATCCAGCCGCGCCAATCGCAGAACGTCTCGAGGAAGCAGATCTCCTCGGGGCCGCGCGCGAAGTCGTCCTGCAGCTGGACGAGCATCTGCGCGCCGCGGCCGGGCACCGCCGTCGAGACCTCGGTGATCAGCTGGTCGAGGTGCTCGCCGCGCAGCCGCCGCCAGGCGGCGCGGTCGAACGCGTCGCGGGAGATGTCGACGCCGTGACGCCGCCTGAAGGCTTCGCGGATGACCTCGCCGAAGCCGTTCTCGTAGTCGAGCGACTCCGTGTGGGTGTTCAGGCGCAGGTCGACGCCATGGCTCCGCGACGTCGCCGTCGTCATCGAGGATGCCCGGTGATCAGCCGATTTCAGGCCGCCGAGGACGGCGACGCCACGCCGAGCGCCGTCGCCGGCGCCTCCGGCTGCGTGAAGCAGAACGTCGCGCCCTGGCCGAGCTGCGACTCGATCCAGATGCGACCGCCCTGGCGCTCGACGATCTTCTTGCAGACCGCGAGGCCGATGCCAGTGCCCGCGTATTCCTCGCGCGTGTGCAGGCGCTGGAAGACGGTGAACAGGCGGCCCTGCTGCGCCGGATCGATGCCGATGCCGTTGTCCTTGACCGAGAAGGTCCATCCGTCGGCGGATCGCGAGGCGGACACGTGGACGCAGGGGCTGCGGTCGCCGCGGAACTTCAGCGCGTTGCCGATCAGGTTCTGGAAGAGCTGGATCATCGCCAGCCGGTTGGCGACGATCCGCGGCAGCGGGTCGACCGTGACGGTCGCGCCCGATTCCTGGATCGACGGCTGCAGCGTCTCGATGACCTCGGCCAGGATCGCGTCGAGATCGAGCGCCGACGGCGTGGCCGACGATTTCGAGACCTTCGAGAAGTCGAGCAGGCCGCGGACGAGGTCGTGCATGCGCTTCGCGCCGTTGACCGCGTGCTCGACGTAGTCCTGCGCCTTCGGGTCGAGCTGCGTCGCGCAGCGCCGCCTGAGCAGGGACAGGTAGCTGGTCACCATGCGCAGCGGTTCCTGCAGGTCGTGCGACGCGATGTAGGCGAACTGCTCGAGGTCCTGGTTCGAGGTGACCAGCGCCTCGGCCATGCGCTTCTGCTGGCTGACATCGGTGAGCGTGAACACGCAGCCCGAGACCTCGCCGTCGGTTCCGCGCAGCGATCCGACGCTGACCAGCAGATCGATGTTCTCGCCATCGCGGCCGACGAGCCGCGCGTCGATGCCGTGCAGGTCCTTGCCGCACAGGTCGGCGAAGCGCACGCGCATGAAATCGACCGGAGCCGACAGCGGCGCGCCCGGCGGCGTCAGCCGGCGGCGCAGCGCGAAGACCGAATCGAACGACTTGAAGATCGGATTCTGCTCGCAGAGCCGCTCGGCGCCGCGGCTCGCGCGCAGCACGGTCCCGGCGCCGTCGCAGACGACGATGGCCTCGCTCGCCTGCTCGATGACCGACCGCGCCAGCCGCTCCGCGGCGAGCAGCTCCTGGTCGCGCTTCTGGTCCGTGAGGTCGGCGACGATCAGGCACACCGCCGGCACGCCGTTCGGCTGCAGGCTCTTCATCGACACCAGCGAGCAGACCCGGGTGCCGTCCTTGCGGACGAGGAACACCTCGCCGCGGCTCGAGCCGCTCGCGCCGTTGGCGAACAGCGCCTCGAAGACCGCGGTGTCCTCGCCGGCGACGAACTGGAGGAACGATTCGCCGACGATCTCGGCCAGCGGATGGCCGAGCAGCTCCTCCGTGCGGCCGTTGCAGTACAGCACGGTGCCGTCGTTCGAGAGGGTGATCGCCGCCTCGTTCATCGCCTCGATCAGCGTCCGGTAGGCCTGGTCGGAACCTTCGAGGGTGAAGACCTTGTCCATGCCGCCGTCGGCGTGCGCAGGCACCACCAGCGCGTCGATCGCGCCGCTGCGGATGGCCTCCGTGAGCTGGAGGGCATCGCTCAGCTGGGCATTGAGCCGCTCGATCTCGGCGAGCAGGCTCCTCGGATCGGGGAGCGGCTGGTTCATGTGACTAGGGTCCATTGATAGAATTCCTGATCCCCAGGGCCAATAATACGCGGCTGACGTTTGACAGGTTTCCGATGTAAGTCCTGACGGGTAACGGCGACTCGACGACCAGCGTCGGCAGCGCGATGATGTCGTGCTCGCGCGCCAGGTTGGGGTGCTGGTAGACGTCGACGACCGTCAGCTCGAGGCGCGCGCCGAGCTCGGCGCGCAGCGCCTGGACGCTGGCCAGGGCGCGGTGCGACTCCGGCCTGAGCCCGGCGATGTAGAGCTTCAGCCGCCACGGCCGATCGCGCTCGGTGGCGGCGGTCCCCGCGACGATGCGCAGCTTCGACGATCGCCGCCTGGCGCGCATCGGCCGGTCTAGCGCCGCGGCCGCAGATCGAGCCCGACCAGCACCGCCTCGGTGTCCGACAGGTCGCCGATGATCTTGCGCATCGGCTCGGGCAGTCGCCGGACCAGCGTCGGGATCGCCAGGATCTGGTCGCCGGCGGCGAGGCGCGGCTGCTTCACCAGGTCGATGACCTCGATCGAGTACTTCCCGGCGAGGTGCTCCTCGCAGATCCGGTTCAGATTGGCGAACGCGGTGATCGATTTGGCGCTCTGGCCCGCCATGTAGAGGCGCAGCTCCCAGAAATCCGCGTCCGGGAGTCGTGGCGCGGTGGCGCGGCGCGATCGCTTCGTTGCTGGTCTCATGTCCTGGTCCCCGACGTCGTCCGGCGCGCATCGCCATTGACCCGGTCGGCGTAGCGCGAGCGCGCGAGCTGACCGCGTATCGACTGCCGCGCGTGCGCGCGCGCGCGCTCGGCGTCCTGGATGGCCTCGACCTCGTCCTGCTCGGCCTCGAAGCTGGCGCGCAGCGCCGCGATGTGCGCTTCCGACGCCTGGCGCTTGCGCTCGAGGAGCCGCGCGCGGCGCGCGTGCTCGAGCGCCGCCGCCTGCTCGCGCTCGTCGAGGTCGGCCTGTCGGCGCAGCCTCGCCGAGCCCATCATCACGCCGTCCGGGCCGAGATGGACGTCGACCAGCTCGATGCCGCGTTCGGACATCGCGAACTCGCGGATCTGGTTCGAGTGCGGCATGCCGCGGGACTTGAGGATGCTGAGGCCGCGGTTGCGCTCGCCGTCCTGCTCGAACGTGCGCAGCAGGATCCAGGTATCCATCAGCGAGGAGATCGCGGTCTCGGTCGCCTCGTGGTCGCTGCCGCCGAAGGTCAGGCTGGTGAACAGGGAGGTGATCTTGGTGTTCTTGAGCAGGTCGATCAGCCGCGTCAGCATCGCCTTGACCTCGGTCGAGGCGCCGGTGGCGATGAAGTTCGAGATCGGATCGACGACCACCGCCGCCGGCTTGAAGTCGGTGATCGCCTTGTGCATCCCGAGCAGGTGCATCTCGAGGCCGTGCGCGGTCGAGCGGGCGGCGTGGATCTGCAGCAGCCCGGCGTCGATCCACTGCTGCAGGTCGATGCCGATCGAACGCATGTTGCGCAGGATCTGGCTGCTCGATTCCTCGAAGGCGAAGTAGATGCAGCGCTTGCCCGCCTGGCACGAGGCCGCGGCGAAGTGCGCGGCGAGGCTGCTCTTGCCGGTGCCGGCGGTGCCGGTCAGCAGGACGCTGCTGCCGCGGAAGTAGCCCTTGCCGCCGAGCATGGTGTCGAGCCGCGCGATGCCGGTCGGGACGCGTTCGCTCGAGGCCTCGTGCTCGAGGCCGACCGAGGTGATCGGCAGGACGGCGATCCCGTCCTTGTCGATCAGGAACGGGAACTCGTTGGTCGCGTGGCGCGATCCGCGGTACTTGACGATGCGCAGGCGCCGGGTCGAGATCTGGTCGCTGACGCGGTGGTCGAGCAGGATGACGCAGTCGGCGACGTAGTCCTCGAGGTTGTTCTTGGACAGGACGCCGGTGCCGCGTTCGCCGGTGATGATCGCCGTGACCCCGCGCTCCTTCAGCCAGCGGAACAGCCGGCGCAGCTCGGCGCGCAGGATCGCGACGTTGTTGAAGATGCCGAACAGCGCCTCGAGCGAATCGAGCACGACGCGCTTCGCGCCGATGGTGTCGATCGCATGCCCGAGCCGCACGAACAGGCCCTCGAGGTCGTATTCGCCGGTCTCCTCGATGTCGTGGCGCTCGACGTTGACGTGGTCGATGATGACGCGCTTGCGCGCGGTCAGCGCCGCCAGGTCGTGCCCGAGCGAGGCCATGTTCGCGGTCAGCTCGTCGGCGTTCTCCTCGAAGGCGACGAACACACCGGGCTCGCCGTGGTCGAGGGCGCCGCGGACCAGGAACTGCATGCCGAACAGCGTCTTGCCGCACCCGGCATCGCCGCAGACCAGGGTCGGCCGGCCCCTGGGCAGCCCTCCGAAGGTGATCTCGTCCAGTCCTCGCACCCCGCTGGGCACCTTCACCAGCGTCTTCGGGTGGGTCGGCCTCTTCCTGATGACGGATGCTCGTGGCATGGCCATTCCTGTGCGATCGCATGGGGCCCGCTTTCGTCGGGCCGTTGCGCGGAGTGTTTGCGGAAACCTAGGCGGCTTCCAGGAATGAGACCGCTGGTTTTAACAGCTTGGTGGATCGCCGCCGCGCGCGAAGGCGGGTACGCGGACGCGTTTGCAGCGACGCGCTTGCCTGGCCCCCTAGTCGACCGCCCACTCGCGCTTCACGTCGCACAGCTCGCCCAGGCGCTGGTTGAGCGTGTTGCGGGTGATGCCCAGCACCTGCGCCGCCCGGCTCTTGTTGTTCTTGGCGGCGTCGAGCACCGCCTCGAAGAGGTAGCGCTCCCACTTGTTGCGCACGTTCTTGTAGAGGTCCTCGCCGGCGCGCGCCATGCACGCGGCGGTCTCCGACTGCATCCAGTTCTTGAGCCGCGCCTCGAACGAGGCCAGGCCGTGGGCGCGGTCGTTCTCCTGGTGCGGGTCGTAGGCCATCACGGTCATCGGCAGCAGGTCGGCGGTCAGCTCGCGGCCGGGCGCCATGACCACCATCTTCTCGATGCAGTTCTCGAGCTCGCGGACATTGCCCGGCCACGGATAGCGCGACAGCGTCTCGATGACATCGCGCGACAGCGTCTCGATGAACTTGCAGTTGCGATGGCAGGCGCGGCCGAGGAAGTGCTCGACCAGCAGGGGGACGTCCTCCGGCCGGTTGCGCAGCGGCGGGATGTGCAGGTAGACGACGTTCAGGCGGTAGTACAGGTCGGCGCGAAACGAGCCCTTGCGCACCTCGTCCTCGAGCACGCGGTTGGTCGCCGCGACCACGCGCACGTCGAGCTTGTGCGCGCGGTGGTCGCCGACGCGCTCGATCTCCATCTCCTGCAGGACGCGCAGCAGGCGCACCTGCATGCCGGTCGAGACCTCGCCGATCTCGTCGAGGAAGATCGTGCCGCCGTTGGCAGCCTCGAAGCGGCCCTTGCGGTCGGAGATCGCGCCGGTGAACGCACCCTTCACGTGCCCGAACAGCTCCGACTCGAGCAGCGACTCGGAGAGCGCGCCGCAGTTGACCGGGATGAACGGGCCGTTGGCGCGGTTCGATCGCTCGTGGATCAGGCGCGCGACCAGCTCCTTGCCGGTGCCGGTCTCGCCGTGGACGAGCACGGTCGCGTTCGATCCGGCGACGCGCAGCGCGTTCTCGACGACGCGGCGGAAGCTGCCCGACACGCCGACGATGTTCTTCTCGTCGTACTGCTGCTTGATCTCCTCGCGCAGCTGGTGGTTCTCGTCGATCAGCTCGGCCTTTTCGATCGACACGAACTCGGCCATCGCGCACCACTGCAGGAACTGGTCGGCGAGGAACGCGGCGACCTCGGCGTTGGCGCCTTCGAGGATCAGCACGCCGTACAGGCGCTTGCCCTTGCCGAGGGGCAGCACGCTGATCGCGCCGCGGCTCAGCGGCGCGCGCGCCTCGCGGATCTCGGCGACCAGCCGGCGATCCTCCTCCTCGCTCAGCGACGCCTCGCCGTGGGCCATGATCGCGCGCTCGACCCCGTCGTGGCGCAGGGTCACCAGCCGCGCCGCGCGCAGCAGGCCGTCGCCGCTGGCGAAGCGCAGCGCCGCCAGCACCGACGGGCGCAGCTGGGGATTCGCCACCCGGGCTTCGGTGATCGCGTCGAGCAGGTCGAGGATGGTGTCGGACATCGGAGGCGTCTCGCTGTCGGACCGCGAGATTGGATCAGAAATTGAGCAGGGAAGCGCTCTTAATGAGCACCTGGACTGACGGTGCGCGCTCATCGGCGTGCGAGCGAGGGCAGAGCCGTAGTTGACGTTGCACCGATACGGTCCGAACGGACTCTTGCACGATGGACGAGAGCCTCCGCCACAAGCTCGCGATCCTCGCCGAGGCCGCGCGCTACGACGCGTCCTGCGCCTCGAGCGGCGTGAAGCGCGAGCGTCCGGCGGGCGGCCTCGGCAACGGCGTCGGCATGGGCATCTGCCACAGCTTCACCCCGGACGGGCGCTGCGTGTCGCTGCTCAAGCTGCTGCTGACCAACCACTGCGTCTACGACTGCCGGTTCTGCGTGAACCGCACCACCAGCGCGACGGAGCGCGCGCGCTTCACGCCCGACGAGGTCGTGCGCCTGACCATCGACTTCTACCGCCGCAACTACATCGAGGGCCTGTTCCTCTCCAGCGGCATCATCACCAGTCCCGACCACACCATGGCCGAGCTCGCCGAGGTCGCGCGCCGCCTGCGCGAGGAGCACGCGTTCGGCGGCTACATCCATCTGAAGGCGGCTCCGGGCGCGTCCGCCGACGTGCTCTTCGAGGCCGGGCGGTGGGCCGACCGGATCAGCGCCAACATCGAGTTCGCGACCGACGCCGACCTGCGCGCGCTGGCGCCGGCGAAGACCCACGCGGCGACCGAGGCGGTGATGGCGACGCTCAAGGAGGGGATCGACGCCGCGCGCGCCGAACCGGGACGCGGACGCTTCGTGCCGGCGGGCCAGAGCACGCAGATGGTCGTGGGCGCGAGCCCGACCAGCGACGCGACGATCCTGCGCAAGGCGGAGGAGCTCTACGCGCGCCACGGCCTGAAGCGCGTCTACTACTCCGCCTTCAGCCCGATCCCGCATCCCGATCCGTCGCTGCCGCTCGTCGCCGCGCCGCTGGCGCGCGAGCACCGGCTCTATCAGGCCGATTGGATGGTGCGGCATTACGGCTTCCGCGCCGACGAGGTCCTGGAACCAGGCGCCGACCTGCCGCTCGAGCGCGATCCGAAGCTGGACTGGGCGCTGCGCCATCGCGGCTTCTTCCCGGTCGACGTCAACACGGCGCCGCGCGAGGCGCTGCTGCGCATCCCCGGCTGCGGCGTGAAGAGCGTCGATCGCATCATCTCCATCCGTCGCCAGCACCGGCTGTGCCTCGCCGACCTGCGCGCGCTGCGCGTGCGCGTCGCCAAGGCGCGGCCGTTCCTCATCGCCAGCGATCACCTGCCGCCGACGCGCGAGCTCGATGCGCTGACGCTGGGCACGACGAGCGCGCAGCCGCGCCAGCTCGAGCTCGACCTCTTCGCCGGCGGCGGTGAGCGGTGATCGACGCCGCGGTCGACGACTACGCGGGCTGGCGGCGGCGCGCCTGGGACCTGCTGCGCGCGCAGGTGGCGCCCGACGACGTGCGCTGGCGCGGCGTCGACCAGGCGCAGCTCGATCTCGGTCTCGACGCGGATCAGCCCGTCGCCCTCGCGACCCGCGTCGGCGCGCCGCCGCCGGCGTTCCGCCCGCTGGCCGAGCAGGTCGCGCTGCACCGCGATCCCGGCCGCTGGGCGCTGCTCTACCGCCTGCTCTGGCGGCTGACGCACGGCGAGCCGCTGCTGATCGACCACGACCTCGACGAGGACGCGCGGCGCGCGTCGGCCATGGCCAAGGCGGTCAAGCGCGACATCTACTGGATGTACGCGCACGTGCGCTTCCGCCGCGCGATCGACGCCGATGGCGAGCGCTGGGTCGCCTGGCATGCGCCCGAGCACGACGTGCTCGCCGCGGCGGCGCCGTTCTTCGTCGACCGTTTCGGCGGGCAGCGCTGGGCGATCCTCACGCCCGGGCGCAGCTGCTGGTGGGATGGCGCGACGCTGACGTTCGGCGCCGGCGTCGGCCGCGAGGCAGCTCCGGTCGAGGACGCCGTCGAGGACCTGTGGATCACCTACTACGCGTCGATCTACAACCCGGCGCGGCCGAAGCCGCGGGCGATGCTCGCGCAGATGCCGCGCCGCCACTGGGCGACGCTGCCCGAGGCGGCGCAGATCGACGCGCTGATGGAAGCCTCGGCCGCGCGCGTCGCCGCCATGCGCGACGCCCAGCCCGATTCGGCGGCGCGCTTCGTCCCAGCGACCGCCGACTGGCCCGCGCTGCGCGACGCCGCCGCCGGCTGCCGCGGCTGCGAGCTGTGCGGGCCGGCGACGCGGACGGTGTTCGGCGCCGGCCCGCTCGACGCGGCGCTGGTGCTGGTCGGCGAGCAGCCCGGCGAGGACGAGGACCGCACCGGGCGTCCGTTCACCGGGCCCGCCGGCCAGGTGCTCGACCGCGCGCTCGCCGACGCCGGCATCGACCGCCTGCGCACCTACCTGACCAACGCGGTGAAGCACTTCCGCTTCCAGCTCGTGCGCGGGATGCGCCAGCACAAGAGCCCCGGCGGCGCGCACATCAACGCGTGCCGGCCGTGGCTCGAAGCCGAGCTCGCGATCGTCCGGCCGCGCGTGATCGCCTGTCTCGGCGCGACCGCCGCGAAGGCGATCCTCGGCCGCGCGGTGGCGGTGACCCGCGAACGCGGACCGGTCGACGCGCCGCACGTGCGCGCGCGGGTGATCGTCACCTTCCATCCGTCGGCGGTGCTGCGCGCCCCGGATCCGGCGTCGCGCGACGCGACGTATCGCGCGCTGGTCGACGATCTGCGCCTGGCGGCGGCCGGCGGCTGAAGGCTGCGCAGGTCGGCCCGGGGACTCCTTGCGCGATCGGCGGCGCCCGAACAGTCCCGCCCATGGACCTGCAGAGCCTCTTCGACGCCCACGTCTTCGCCTCGGTGCAGAAGCGGCTCCATCTCGACAAGCTGGCGGGCGATGCGCGCTGGTCGTTCGCCATGGACGACGGCCTGCTGCGCTTCGGCAACCGCCTCGCGTTCAGCGCCCAGGTCCTCGGCACCGAGTCGCAGGCGAGCGCGACGTGGTTGTGGGGCTGGGCCAATCCGGCGTCGGCGATCCCCGACCGCCTGCTGCGCACCGTCGACAGCCTCAAGGCCTGGGGCGCGCAGCGCGGAATCGCCGAGTTCACCGCGGCACGCTCGCCGACGACGCAGCGGTCGGGCGAGTGGTGGGGGCTGCTCGCCTGCGGGCTGGTCAAGGCCGGCGCCTGCTACGCCGGAGCGTACGACGGCGGCAGCCTGCACCTGCTGATCACCGACCTGACCTATCCGCCGCGTCGGCGCACCGGCGCGATGCAGGCCGCCAACATCATGATGCAGGGCATCAGCGATCACGTGGTCCGCGATCAGCGTCGCGCGGTCGTCGGCTACCTCGACTGGCTGGGATGGGCCGCGACCGAGGACGGCACGGACATCATCACCCGGGCGGACGACGGCCAGGAGCTGCGCATCGCCTTCGACGAGCGCGGCCGCATCGCCCTCGCGACGACCGGCGTCGGCGCCAAGGCCGCCACCTAGGCCTTCGCGGCCGCCAGCAGGCCCCAGCGCTCGTCGATCGGCCGCTGATACGCGTCGATCCTGCCGTGCAGCACATCGTCGTAGCGCACCGGCGCGCCGCCGAGCTGCGCCGATTCGTAGCACGCCAGGCACAGCGTCTTGGCGCGCAGCGCCGCCTCGCCGCCGATCTCGGGCTCGCGCCCTTCGCCGACCGCGCGGGCGAAGTCGGCGATCTCGATCGCGAAGCTGTCGCGCACGCCGCCGGGGAACAGCCGCTCGCGCTCGTCCGCGCCCAGCGACGCCAGGTACAGGTCCTCGAGCGCGCGCTTCTCGATGACGGTCTTGTCGGCGCGCACGACGCGTCCGCCGCCCTCGAACGGATGCATCGGCCACGACCCGTCGACCAGCGCGCCCTCGGTGCCGTACCAGGTCGATTCCGTCTGCTCGGCGCCGCGCTGCGCCAGGGACGCCGACCAGTGGATGGTCGCGCCGCTGGCGAAGGTGATCACCGCGTGCCACCAGTCCTCGGCGTCCGCCGGGAGGGTGCCGAGGATCGGCGTCCTCACCGGCGTCGCCGGGCCGAGCCGGCGGGTGCGGCAGGCGATCTCGACCGGCTGGCCGAAGAGGCGGATCGCCATGTCGGCGAAGTGCGCGCCGCCGTCGATCAGCATGCCGCCGCCGTTGGCCAGCTTCAGGCTGCGCCACGCCCACTTGGGATCGGCGAGGTCGACGCCGAGGTCGCGGACCAGCTGCGACGAGGCGTGGACCGGCTCGCCGATCAGCCTGGCCTGGTGGATCGCCCACACCGCCGCGCGCGCGCCCAGCGAGCGGCGGGTGTTCTCGGCGACCGCCAGCACGCGGCCGGCTTTCGTCGCCGCCGCGATGATCGCGCGGCTGGCGCGCACGGTGATGCCGAGCGGCTTCTCGACCTGGACGTGCAGGCCGGCGTCGAGCAGGCGGATGGCGACGCTGTGGTGCAGGCAGTGCGGCAGGCAGATGTCCGCGGCTTCGGCCACTCCGGCGGCGATCAGCTCGTCGACCGTGGCGAACACCGCCGGTTCGTCGCCCTGGAACGCGGCGATGTCGCGCGCGCGCGCCGTCGCGGCGGCGCGGTTGAGGTCGCAGCACGCCACCACCCGCGCGCCGTGCCAGCCCGCCTCGCGCAGCGCGCGGTAGCCGGCGACGTGGGCTTCGGAAATCCAGCCGCAGCCCACCAGGGCGATGCGGACCTCTCGTTGCGAGCTGCTGGCCATGGCGTTCTCCGGCGCCCATCGTCGCGCGCCGCGCGCCCCGGCCATGGCCAGGCGTGCGCGGCGCATATCCGATCAGCCGCGGCCGACGCGCGACGGCGGCACGTTCCAGCGGCGCTTGAAGGCGCGGGAGAAATGGAACTGGTTCTCGAAGCCGAGATGGTCCGCGACCTCGTTCACCGACATGCCGGTGCGGGTCAGCAGCTCGTGGGCGCGGTCGAGCTTGAAGCGCATGAACGCGCGCGCCGGCGACAGGCCGAGGTGCCGCTGGCACGCGGCGCTCAGGGCGGATCGGCCCATGCCCATCGCGCGCGCCATCTCGTCGACGCCGACGCGCTCGTGCAGGCGCGACTGGAACCAGCGCTCGAGCCGCGTCGCGAAGCCGTCGTCGTCGTGGCCGGCGATCAGTCCCGGCGCCAGCGCGGCGCGGTCGAAGGCGCGCGCGACGCGCCACGCGAACTCGCCGGCGATCGCGTCCTGGATCAGCGCCGACAGCCCGTCGCCGCGGGCGATCTCGTCGCGCATCCGCTGGAGCAGCGCGACGGCTTCGCGCGGCGCGCGGCAGACCTGGCGGTCGATCGGCAGACCGTCGCGGAACCAGCCGCCGGCGGTGCGCAGCGAGGCGTCGACCAGCGCGAACTGCAGCGACCAGTAGCGCGTGCCGCGCGCGAGCAGGTCCTGGTGCCAGTCCATCGGCTTGAGCAGCAGCAGGTGCCCGACCGGGACCGCCAGCTCGATCGCGTTGATGCGCGCGCGGTAGCGTCCGCGGATCGGCACGATCGCCTCGTACTCGAGGTGCTGGTGCCGCGGCCACTGGCAATCGGCGTTGACCGCGAAGCTGCCCATGGCGATCAGGCGCACCCGCGGCGCCGCGTCCTTGCCGCCGCGGGCGATCATCGCATCGCCGACGACGCCGGTGGGTTCGGGCATGTGCGCGAGCATAGCCGTGTCAGGGATGCAGCCAGCTTCGACCGGGGCGCCGACGTGTCCGACGCCGTCGATCGCGACCGGGACGACCAGGGCGCGTCGTGGCGGACGCACGCGGAGCGCCGCCGGATGCGTCCGCTTGCCGTCCGCGCCCCCCGCCGCACAACCGCGCCCCGGAGCCCGCCATGATCCATGCCTGCCGCCTGCTGCTCACGCTCGCCGTCGTCGCCGGCGCCTGCGCCGCCGACCCGGCGGCGCCGCTGGCCAGCGCCCCGCCGAAGGGTTTCCGCTCGGTGACGCCCTACCTCTACGTGGACGACGCCAAGGCCGCGATCGCCTTCTACGTCGCCGCCTTCGACGCCGAGGAGCTCTACGCCTACCCCAACGAGGACGGCGGCATCGTCCACGCCGAGTTGCGCGTCGGCGAGGCGAGCATCATGATCGCCGACGCCGACGTCCGCTCCGACACCGCCGCGCCCAAGCCCGGCGCGCCGCGCAGCGCCGGCGTGCATCTGTACGTGCGCGACGTCGACGCGGTCCACGCCCAGGCGGTCGCCGCCGGCGCCGTCAGCGTCGTGCCGCCGGCGGACATGCCGTGGGGCCATCGCTTCGCCCTGGTCGTCGATCCGCATGGCCACGCCTGGTCGATCGCCACGCCCGGCGCCGATGCGCCGCCGGCGGAGGCGGAAGGCAAGGCTCAGCCCGAGGCGGACGCACCCGCGGAGGCCGGCAAGAGCTTCTGAAGGCTCGCGTCCGAGCCTCGCGCTTCGCGCTTCGAGCTTCGCGCTTCGAGCTTCGAGCTTCGCGCTTCGCGCTTCGAGCTTCGCGCTTCGCGCTTCGAGCTTCGCGCTTCGCGCTTCGAGCTTCGCGCTTCGCGCTTCGAGCTTCGCGCTTCGCGCTTCGAGCTTCGCGCTTCGCGCTGT
>DASPLE010000012.1:0-9861 GCA_035627695.1 Planctomycetota bacterium | reverse complement strand
TACGACTACGTGATCGAGATGCTCGGGGCGGTGTTCGCCCATCCGATCGAACAGGCGTTCGCCATGGCGCGCGAGGTCGACCTCAACGGCCGCGTGATCGTCGACACCACGTCGCGCGAGCGGGCCGAGCTGAAGCAGGAGCAGGTCCACGCCTTCGGCAAGGACTGGCGGATCGACGGCTGCGCCGGCTCGATGACGGCGGTGATCGAACCGGCGGAATAGGCGAGCGGGAAGCTCGAAGCTCGAAGCTCGAAGCTCGAAGCTCGAAGCTCGAAGCTTCAGCGGGCGCGCCGCGCGACGTGCACGCCGTCGCGCACCGGCAGCAGCACGTGGTCGAAGCGAGCGTCGGCCGCGATCAGCCCGTTGGTCTCGGCGATCGCGCGCGCCTCGGCGTCCTTCGGGTCCAGCACCTGGCCGCTCCACAGCGCGTTGTCGACCACGATCACGCCGCCGATCGGGACCAGCGCGGTCGCGGCTCGCCAGTAGTCGGGGTACGAGCCCTTGTCGGCATCGATGAACACCAGCTCGAACGCGCCGGACAGCGTCGCGATGGTGTCGAGCGCGCGGCCGACGCGCAGGTCGACCTTGCGGCCGTGCGGGCTCGCGGCGAAGTGCCGCCGGGCGATGGCGACGTGGGTCGGATCGAGCTCGCAGGTGATGACGCGGCCGTCGTCGGGCAGGCCCTCGGCGATCGACAGCGCGGAGTAGCCGGTGAACGTGCCGATCTCGAGCGCGCGCGTCGCCCCGACCATGCCGGCGAGCATCTTTAGCAGGCGCCCTTCGATGCGACCGGTGAGCATCTGCGCGCCGGGGAGGGACGCGGTGGCGCGCGCCACCGCCTGGAGCTCGGGCGGCTCCGCCGAGCTGGCGTCGCGGCAGTAGGCATCGATGCGATCGTCGACCAGGTGCATGCCGCGCACGATTCGCGCGGCGGCGCCGGCGACAAGCGGCGACGGCATTCCGACGCCGAGGGCGCGGGCTAGCGTGCCGGCATGATCGGCAGCCAGCCCTGATCCCGCTGATCGCCGCCGCCGAGCGCCTTCCGCCGGTCCTGCGCGCGCACGCGGACGATCCCGCCTGGCTGGCGTTCCTACGCGAGTTCACCGCCTTCGGCTGGAAGCACGCGCTCGCCTGCGTCTTCCCGGTGTTCATCTTCGCCATGCTCGGCGCCTCGCAGGTCGTCCACGTCCCCGGCCTGTACCGCTACGACGTGATCCTGCTCGGCTGCCTGGCGCTGCAGGCGGCGATGTGGTGGTCGCGGCTCGAGACCACCGACGAGGTCAAGGTCATCGCCGTCTTCCACCTGCTCGGCCTGGCGATGGAGCTGCACAAGGTGCGCGTCGGCTCGTGGAGCTACCCCGAGCCGGCGTGGTCGAAGGTCGGGGGCGTGCCGCTCTACAGCGGCTTCATGTACGCCTCGGTGGCGAGCTTCATGTGCCAGGCCTGGCGGCGCTTCGACCTGCGCATGGTGCATTGGCCGTCGGGCTGGGCCGCGGGCACGATCGGCGTCGGCATCTACCTGAACTTCTTCACCAACCGCTGGCTGCCGGACGTGCGCTGGTGGCTGTTCGCCGGCATGGCGGTGGTGTTCTGGCGCGCGCACGTCGAGTTCACGCCCAACGGCCCGCGCCGGCGCATGCCGGTGATCGCCGCGTTCTTCCTCATCGCCTTCTTCATCTGGCTGGCCGAGAACATCGCCACCTTCCTGGACGCCTGGAAATACCCGCACCAGCACGCCGGCTGGGCGGCGGTGAAGCTGCAGAAGCTGACCTCCTGGTCTCTGCTGGTGATCGTCACCATGATCCTGGTCGCCGGACTGAAGCGGGTGAAGGCGGCGCGCGCCGACGGCTGACGCGGCTGGCCTCGCCGACGCAGGCTCTACCCTGCGCGCCATGCCCAGCACCGACCTGAAGTTCGCCAACGCCGACGAGCACCGGGCCTGGCTCACGCGCCAGGCCGCCCTGCCGCGCGGCTGGCGCGTCGGCGCGACGCGCTTCGAGTTCCAGCCCGCCGAGGTGCGCAAGACGGCGAAGATGACCATCACCCTGATCGCGCCGGACAAGCCGGTCGAGTCGGTGGCGGCGATGTTCACCAAGAACGCGTTCCCCGGCGCGCCGGTCATCATCGGGCGCAAGCGCATGGCCGCCGGCACCCCGCTGGCCGCGATCGTCATCAACAACAAGGTCTCGAACGTCTGCGCGCCCAACGGCGTCGCCACCGCCGAGCGGCTGTGCGAGCGCCTCGGCCAGCTCATGAACCTCGAGGAAGCGCAGATCCTGCCCTCGTCGACCGGCGTCATCGGCTGGCGCCTGCCGATCGACTTCATGATCAACGCCCTGCCGGCGGCGGTCGAGTCGCTGCAGGGCAAGTCGATCCTGCCCGCGGCCGAGGGCATCGTCACCACCGACCTGTATCCGAAGATCCGCCGCGTCGAGCTGCCCGGCGGCGCGACGATCGTCGGCATCGCCAAGGGCGCCGGGATGATCGAGCCCAACCTCGCGACCATGCTGGTCTACGTGCTCACCGACGCCGACATCGTCCGCAACCAGCTGCAGCGCTACCTCGAGGAGGCGGTCGAGGAGTCGTTCAACTGCATCTCGATCGACAGCGACACCTCGACGTCCGACACCGTGGTCTGCGCCTCGACGCGCGCCGTGCCGTGCCCGGACCTGACCGCGTTCCGCCTCGGGCTGTTCCAGGTGTGCAGCGACCTCGCCGAGGACGTGGTGCGCAACGGCGAGGGCGTCCACCACGTCATCCGCGTCGCGGTCGGCGGCGCGCCCGACTACGAGACCGCGCGCGCGATCGGCAAGGCGGTGGTCAACTCGCCGCTCTTCCAGTGCGCGGTGTGCGGCAACGACGCCAACGTCGGCCGGCTGATCGCCGCCATCGGCAAGGAGGTCGGCGCGCGCCACGAGGGCCTCGACCTCTCGGGCTGCTCGATCGCGATGGGCGGCGAGAGCATCTACGAGGGCGGCGTCTTCCACCTCGATCCGGACAAGGAGCGCCGCCTGGTCGCGCACCTCAAGGCCGCCGAGATGTACGCCAGCGTGGCTCCGAAGGACGGCCTGACCTTCGTCCCGCCGATGCGCTTCCCGCCGCACGAGCGCGCGGTCGAGATCGAGATCGACCTCGGCGCCGGCGACGCCGCCTGCCTGGTGGTCGGCGCCGACCGCAGCCACGAGTACATCAGCGAGAACGCCGACTACCGCTCCTGAGCGGAGATGTCCGGGAACGCGTGGCGATATCCCGCCATGCGCGAACTTGCGGCGCCTGGCGCCGACGGTTAAGCGTGATGCGGAGGGTCGCCATGCTCCGCCACCTGGTCGTCGCCATCGCGCTCCTCGCGCCGCTCTCCGCCGAAGAGGCCGCCGCCGAGGCGCTGCGCGTCGCGATCATCCCCAAGGGCACGACCCACGAGTTCTGGAAGTCGATCCACGCCGGCGCGATCAAGGCCGAGCGCGAGTTCGACGCCGCCGGCACGCCGGTGGACATCATCTGGAAAGGGCCGCTCAAGGAGGACGACCGCACGCAGCAGATCGACGTGGTCCAGACCTTCATCGGCCAGGGCGTCGACGCGATCGTGCTCGCGCCGCTCGACTCGACGGCGCTGGTGGCGCCGGTCGAGGACGCGGTCGCGGCGGGCATCCCGGTGGTGATCATCGACTCCGGCCTGAAGACCGACCAGCACGCCAGCTTCGTCGCCACCGACAACCACGCCGGCGGCGTGCGCGGCGGCGAGCGCCTGGCCGAGGTGCTGGGCGGGAAGGGCCGGATCCTGCTGCTGCGTTACGCCGAGGGCTCGGCCTCGACCGAGGCGCGCGAGGCCGGCTTCCTCGAGGCGATCGCCAGGCATCCGGGCATCGAGATCGTCTCGCAGGACCAGTACGCGGGTCCGACGCGCGACAGCGCGCTGACTGCCGCGCAGAACCTGCTCAACCGCCACGGCGCCGTCATCCAGGGCGTGTTCACGCCCAACGAGTCGTCGACCGCGGGCATGATCCTGGCGCTCAAGGACGCGGGGCTCGCCGGCACCGTCACGCACGTCGGCTTCGACGCCAGCCCGCCGCTGATCGAGGCGCTGCGCGCGGGCGCGGTCCAGGGCCTGGTGGTGCAGGATCCGTTCCAGATGGGCTATCTCGGGGTGCGCAACGCGGTCGCGGCCAAGCGTGGCGAGACGGTCGCCAAGCAGGTCGACACTCCGGTGCAGGTGGTGACGCCGGAGAACATCGGCGAGGACGCGATCAGGGCGCTGATCGAGCCGCCGCTCGATCAGTACCTGAAGTGACGCCCTGACGTGACGCCCTGAAGTGACGCCCTGAAGTGACGCCCTGACGTGACGCAACAAGCCGCGCGCCTGCGCATGACCGGCATCGCCAAGCGCTTCGGCGCGACGGCGGCGCTGGTCGGCGTCGACCTCGAGCTCGCCCCCGGCGAGGTCCACGCGCTGATCGGCGAGAACGGCGCCGGCAAGAGCACGCTGATGAAGGTGCTGGCGGGCGTGCACGCGCCGGACGCCGGGGCGATGGCGCTCGACGGGGCGCCCTACGCGCCGCGTGGACCGGGCGACGCGCGGGCGCGCGGCATCGCGATGATCCATCAGGAGCTGATGCTCTGCCCGCACCTCGACGTCGCCGAGAACATCGCGCTGGGCGCCGAGCCGGCGCGCGCCGGCATCGTCCGCGTCGGCGCGCGACGGGCGCTGGCGCGGGCCGCGCTCGACCAGCTCGGCGTCGACATTCCGCTCGACGCGCCGGTCGGCGCGCTGTCGCCGGCGAGCCGGCAGCTGGTCGAGATCGCGCGCGCGCTGTCGTGGGGGCCGCGCGTGCTGGTCATGGACGAGCCGACCTCGTCGCTCACCGCGCGCGAGGTCGACCGCCTGTTCACCGCCGTGCGCCGCCTCGCCGCCGGCGGCGTCGCCGTGGTCTCCATCAGCCACATCCTCGAGGAGTGCCGCGCGCTCTGCCGGCGCTTCACGGTGCTGCGCGACGGCGCCACCGTCGCCGGCGGCGAGCTGGCGACGGTCGACGACGCCGCGCTCATCGCCGCGATGGTCGGGCGCCCGGTGACCGACATCTATCCGCGCTCGCCGCGCACGCCCGGCGTGGCCGCTCTGGCGCTGCGCGGCGTCAGCGGCGCGGACAAGCCGCGCGCCGTCGACCTGGTCGTGCATCACGGCGAGGTCGTCGGCCTGTTCGGGCTGGTCGGCGCGGGCCGGACCGAGCTGGCGCGCGCGGTGTTCGGCCTCGACCGGATGCGCGCCGGCCGCGTCGCGATCGGCGCCGCCGAGGATTCCGGCGCCGCGCCGCATCGCCGCTGGGCGCAGGGCGTCGGCCTGGTGAGCGAGGACCGCAAGGGCGAGGGCCTCGCGCTCGGCCTGGCGATCGCCGACAACCTGTGCCTGACGCGGCTCGGCGCGCACGCCACCGCCGGCTGCATCAGCGACCGCCGCCTGGATGCCGCCACGACCGCGCTGATGCGGCGCCTCGATGTGCGCGCTTCCGGGCCGACGCAGGCGGTCGGCGAGCTGTCGGGCGGCAACCAGCAGAAGGTCGCCGTCGCGCGCCTGCTGCACCACGGCGCCGGGATCCTGATCCTCGACGAGCCGTGCCGCGGCATCGACGTCGGCGCCAAGGCGGTGATCTACGCGCTGATCGACGAGCTGGCCCGCGCCGGCGCGGCGATCCTGCTGATCTCGTCGTACATCCCGGAGCTCCTCGGCGTCTGCGACCGCATCGCGGTCATGCGCCGGGGTACGCTCGATGCCGCGCGTACCGTGGGCGAGTGGGATGAACGATCGCTGTTGTCGGCGGCGATCCGATGACCGACCCGATCGCCATCGCCGAGCGCGGCCTCGCCCGCCGCACCGCGCTGCGCCGGTTGTGGTCCGCGCTCGGTCCGTTCCTGGTCCTGATCGGCGTGTGCGCGGTCCTGGCGCTGGTCGTCGGCGAGCCCTTCCTCGCGCCCAACAACCTGCGCAACATCCTCGTGCAGACGGTCATCGTCGCCGCCGGCGCGCTCGGCATGACCATGATCATCGTCGCCGGCGGCATCGATCTGAGCTCCGGGTCGGCGATAGCCCTGACCTCGGTCTGCGCCGCCTTGGCGCTCAAGGACGAGCACGGACCGATCGCGGCGATCGCCGCGGCGATCGCGGCCGGCGCCACGGTCGGCGCGGTCAATGGCGCGGCCATCGCCTGGCTGCGGCTGCCGCCGTTCATCGTGACGCTGGGCATGCTGGGCGTCGCGCGCGGCCTGGCCAAGGCGCTCGCCGACGAGCAGGCCGTCAACTTCGCGCCGACCTGGCTCGACCTGCTCATGCGCCCGATCCCGCGCGCCGCCGATCCGGCGTGGATCAAGGCGCTGGCGGTGGCGCCCGGCGTGTGGCTGATCGCGGTGCTGGCGGCGGCGATGATCCTGCTGATGCGGCGCAGCGTGTTCGGCCGGCACCTCTACGCGATCGGATCGAACGAGGCGGCGGCGCGCCTGTGCGGGATACGGATCGAGCGCACCAAGCTGGAGCTCTACGCGCTGGCCGGGGCGTTCTTCGGCTGCGCCGGGCTGCTCATGACCGCGCGCCTGCGTCAGGGCGATCCGACGACCGCGATGGGCCTCGAGCTCGACATCATCGCCGCGGTGGTGATCGGCGGCGCGTCGCTCGCCGGCGGCGTCGGGTCGATCACCGGATCGCTGATCGGCGCGCTGATCATGGCGGTGCTGCGCAACGGCTCGCAGCAGCTCGGCTGGCCGAACTACATGCAGGAGATCATCATCGGCGCGGTGATCGTCGTCGCCGTGGCGCTCGATCGGCTGCGGCAGGGGCGGA
This sequence comes from Planctomycetota bacterium, assembly GCA_035627695.1. Taxonomy (GTDB): domain Bacteria; phylum Planctomycetota; class UBA11346; order UBA11346; family UBA11346; genus DASPLE01. The sequence goes on along the minus strand of DASPLE010000012.1, from coordinate 3,035 downwards.
GCCGCGGCTGAGCGCCGCGGTCAGCCCGGATACCAGATCTTGCGCGGATCGTCGGCGGAGCGCCGGTAGTCCCACGCGGCGTCGATCAGCCGCGCCAGGTCGTAGCGCGGGCGCCAGCCGAGCAGGAACTTCGCCTTGTCGATGTCGAGCCAGGTCGAGCGGTACGGCGTCGGCACGTCGACCGACGGCAGCGAGCGCGTGCGCGCGAGGTGCTCGGCGGCGCGGCGGTAGTCGACCGGCTCGTCCATGCCGATGTTGAAGGTCTGCTGGCGCGCCTTGGGGTGGTCGAGGGCGATCGCGGTCGCCGCCGCGAGATCGCTGACGTGCACGAAGCCGCGCATGACCGGCTCGCCGGCCGGATCGAGCATCACCGGGAAGGTGCCGGCGCGCGCGTACGCGTCGGCTTTCGCCGCGCCGACCAGATCGCGCCAGCGCGGGCCGCCGAAGACGTCGTCGGCGAAGGTGTGGGCGTAGCGGAAATCGTCCTTCTCCATGATCCACGGCGCGCGCAGGCAGCAGCCGTCGAGCCCGTACTGGATGTAGTACTGCTCGAGCATGACCTCCTCGAGCACCTTGGAGAGCGCGTAGCAGCCCTCGTACGCCGAGTGCTTCTGCTGCTCGGTCACCGGCACGGGATGCGGGTAGACGAAGTGGCCCAGCGCCGCGTCGCCGCTCATCAGCACGAAGCGCTTCAGGGTCGGCGATCGGCGCGCCTCCTCGAGCAGCCAGAACAGGCCCTTCACCGCCACGTCCATGACGTCCTCCGGCGTCTCCTTGCACGTCGCGAGGTGGACGACGTGCGTGGCGTCGCGCATCGCCGAACGCACGACCTCGCGGTCCGAGATCGAGCCGCGCACCACCTCGACGCGCGGGCCGGCGGGGATGACGCGGTTGTGGCACAGCGCGCGCACGCGCTTGCCGGCGTGCGCGGGATCGGCCAGCAGGTGGTCGACGAAGACGCGGCCGACCTTGCCGGCGGCGCCGGTGACCAGGACGAGGGGCGAGGGCATGGATGCTCCGGTGCGCAGGTGAGGCGGCGGATCGGCGCGCACCAGCGCCGCCCGTGCGCGTACCCGGCGTTACAGCCGCTGGACCAGGCTGCCGGTGTTGACCGCCTCGAGACGGTCCCGCCCCTCGTCCGCGGGATAGAAGCGCGCCGGATCGAAGACGAAGTCGTAGCGCCCGCCACGGCCGAGGCCGAGCGCCTTGGCGCGCGTCATCATGTGCTCGAGGTGCTCCCGCCCGAAGGACGGCCATTGGACGCCGGCCTGGCAGTACGACGAGTCGATGAAGTAGCGCGGCCTGCCGACGCCACCCGGCTTGGCGCGGCGCGCGTGCATCATCGCGGAATGGACGATGATCGCCGTGCCGGGCGGGACGTCGTCGATGACCTTCGCCCCGGGGAGGTCGGCGGTGGCGAATGCCGCCATGCCATCGCGCTCCATGACCTTGTGGTGCGAGCCGGGCAGGATCATCAGATCGCCGATCGTGCCGTCGAGCCCGTTGAGGTAGAAGAAGACGTGGACCATCAGGTGCGAGCGGTTCGTCTGCGGGATCTGCTCGTAGTCGTGGTGCCAACACACGCCGCCGCAGCCGGCGTCGTGGCGGGCGGTGTGCAGGTGGTGGAGCGAGAACTCGGCTCCGCCCATCAGCTGGCCGAGGATCGCCATCAGCCGCGGCTCGGTGAGCAGGAAGCCGTGCTCGTGGTATTCGAGCTGCATCTTGCGCGGCGCCTGCTGCTGCTTGGCGTAGGGATCGATCGGCTTGGCGCGGTGGTCCTCGACGAACTGGTCGATCTCGGCCTTCAGCCGCCGATTGAGGTCGTCGGGGAGGAACCCCGGCAGGATGTGGTAACCGTTGTCGTGGAAGGCTTTGACCTGCTCGACGCTGAGCGTCGCGGTGGCGGGGTCGGCCTGGATGGTGCTGGTCATGGGGTGGCGCGCGCCGGGAAGGTGCCACGAGGGGATGTCGTGACTGGTCGGACAGGGTCCGACCGCCGGTGCGTGCTTGGTCGAAGCATACCATGGAAAACCTGGCGGACATGGCTGGAATGGGCACCTGCATATGAGATCTGGTCGCGACCTCCGCTATGAACCCGTGCCCGTGCCCGCGCGCCTCGCCGCGACCTTCAGCGCCTTCCGCACCTTCGCCGGGCACGGCGTGCGCGGGCACCTGTCGCTCGGCTACCAGGACAAGCGCGGCCGCTCGACCGACGTCACCGACGGAGCGTTCGCGACCTACGCCGGGATCCTGATCCTGCGCGGCGCCGGGACCTACACCGACTGGAACGGCCGGCTCTATCCGCTCGCCGCCGGCGATGTGTTCCAGCGCGTGCCGGGGCGCAAGCACACCGTGACCATCGATCCGGCGAGCGGCTGGGTCGAGTGCTGGGTCGACGTCGATGCCGAGCTCGCGCGGCGCTGGGGCGCGGTCGGCGTCGTCGATCTCGATCGCGCGGTGCTGCGTCCCGGTCTGGATCTGGCGATGATCGAGCGCCACGAGCGCGAGTACACCGAACTGCGCGCGGCCGCGGAAGGCGATCTCGGCCGGCGCTACGCCGCGATCGTCGCGCTGCTGCTCGACTGGTACGCCCGCGACCGCGCGCGCGCGACGCCGGATCCGGTCGCCACGCTGGTCGACGACGCGTGCCGCCTGCTCGCCGACGGCTGCGCCGACCGCGCTCTGGTCGCGACGGTCGCGCGCGGCGGCCTGAGCTACGAGCGCTTCCGCAAGGTCTTCCGCGCGCGCATGGGCGTCTCGCCCGGCGCCTACCGCATCCGCCGCCGCATCGACCGCGCGCGCGAGCTGCTGCTGTCAAGCCCCGCCACCGTCGCGGCGATCGCCGACGAGCTGGGCTACGCCAACCCGTTCGCGTTCTCGGCGCAGTTCAAGCAGCTGGTCGGCATCTCGCCGGAGCAGTACCGGCAGCGCACGCCGGGCGGGCACGGAGGCTGATCGCGTCTCGCTTCGCGCTTCGGGCTTCGGGCTTCGGGCTTCGGGCTTCGGGCTTCGGGCTTCGGGCTTCGGGCTTCGGG
>DASPLE010000011.1:0-100801 GCA_035627695.1 Planctomycetota bacterium | reverse complement strand
GTCCTTGCGCTCCTTCTGCATGCACTTGGTGATGATCCCGGCGGCGAAGGGCGAGACGACCTGGCGGACGACGCGCACGTCGGGCACGGGCGCGGTGCGGTGCTTGTGCAGGACCTCCTGCAGGGTGCCGTGGTAGGGGGCGTCGCCGGCGAGCGCGAAGTACAGCACGGCGCCCATCGCGTAGAGGTCGCTGCGGATGTCGATGGTCGGGTCGGACAGCACCTGCTCGGGCGACATGTACAGCGGCGAGCCGATGATCGCGCCCTCCATCGTCAGCATCGTGCGGTTCTGCTGAGTCGTGCGCGCGATGCCGAAATCCGCCAGCTTCGCCCGGCCGTCGCCCGAGACGAAGATGTTCGGCGGCTTGATGTCGCGATGGATGAGGTGGATGCGGTGCGCCTCGGCGAGGCCGTCGACCACCTGGTAGACGATCGCCAGCGCCAGCCCCTCGGGCAGGCCGCCGCGCCGCTCGACCAGGTCCTTGAGGTCGCCCGAGTCGACGTACTCGAGCACCATGTAGAGCGATCCGTCCGAGGCGACGCCGTTGTCGAGGCAGCGGACGACGTTGTCGTGGCGCAGCTGCTGGGTGATGCGCGCCTCGCGCTCGAAGCGCTTGAGCACCTCGTTCGCCTGCGAGCTGTCGAGGTTCGCCGGCAGGTTGCGGCGCTGGGTCTTGACCACGACCAGCTCGTCGCCGGGGGTCGAGGCGAGCCAGACGCTGCCCATGCCGCCGTCGGCGAGGTGCATGAGCGGCTGGTAGGCGCCGAAGGTCGGCTGGGTCGGCGGCGGCAGGAACGCGGCGAGGCGCTTGGCGAGGTCGCCGCTCAGGCCGTCGCCCGAGGCCAGCCACGTGCGCGCGTCGTCGACGGTGGCGATGCCCTTGGCGGTGGCGAAGGCCTCGAAGCGCGCCGCGGAGCCGTTGGTCAGCAGGCGGCGCTTCTGCGCGGTCTGGGTGAGGGCTTGGACGATCAGCGTCGTGGGCATCGCGATTTTCCGGGGCGTTGGGCGGCTTCAGGGCGCGACCGGGAGTGTACCGCGAACCTCGTCGCGCCCGCAAACGGCAGGGCGGCGCAGCGTTGCGAATGACGCAAGCGGGTCGGTCGACGCCGATCGTCGCCGCGCGCCGTCGCGCCGCGGACGGCGCGCCCGTCACCGTGTCGGTCATCGCGACGACGCACGGCCTCCTTCCAGCGCCCTCCAGCGCGTGGCGCGGTCGTGTGTTATGGTGTGATGATCGGCCGCATCCGCGGCCGCCGGAATCCTGCGCATGTCACGTCGGCACCTTCGCCCGCTCTGTCTGATCGCGCTGATCGCCGCGTCGTCGTACGCGGCCGACCCGATGATCGCCGTCGGCGAGGCGCACACCGTGTATCTCGCCGACGACGGCACCGTCTGGTGCTGGGGCGACAACAGCCAGGGACAGCTGGGCGACGGCACGAACACGCCCCAGCTGACGGCGAAGCGCGTCAGCGACGCGGCGATCGTCGACATCGTCGCCGTCGCCGCCGGCTCGTACAACACGTTCGCCCTGCGCGCCGACGGCGTGCTCTACTCGTGGGGGCGCAACACCGACGGATCGCTCGGCCGCAGCAGCGCGGTCGCGCAGCTCGCCACGCCCGGCCCGGTCGATGGCCTGACCGGCGTGCGCATCAAGGCGGTCGCCGCCGGTGAGAAGCACGGCCTGGCGCTGTCGGTCGAGGGCAAGGTCTACGCCTGGGGCGCCGACGACGTCGGCCAGATCGGCGACGGCGGCACCGCGGACATCAGCTACTGGGCCAAGGACATCTCCCTGAGCACCATCAAGGCTGTCGCCGCCGGTGGCAACCACAGCCTGGTGCTCACCGCGGCCGGCAAGCTGAAGGCATGGGGCGCCGGCGGCGAGGGCCAGATCGGCGACGCCGGATTCGCCAACCGCACGTTGCCGACGTCGGTGAACATGCCGGTCGGCGACTTCGCGATCGCGATCGCCTGCGGCTCGAAGCACAACGTCGCCATCTACGCCAACGGCACCGGCCACACCTGGGGCTGGAACGCGGACGGCCAATGCGGCAACGGGACGCAGGTCAACATCGGCGCGCCGTCGGCGAGCAACATCTTCGGGCAATGCCGCGCGGTCTCGGCGGGGTCGAGGCACACGCTGTCGCTGCGCCTCGACGGCCTGGTGGTCGTCACCGGCGACAACTCCGCCGGCCAGATCCGGTTGGGCAGCGGGACCCAGCGCGTGCTGTCGCCGACCGCCATCGGCGTCAACGACGCGCGCGCGCTGGCCAGCGGGCCGATGGCGATGCACACCATGCTGCTGCGCCGCAACGGGCTGCTGACGGGATTCGGAACCGCCGCGAGCGGTCAGCTCGGCAACGGCGGCACCGGCTACTCGTCCGGGACCGATGTCACCGCCTATGCGAACTGGCCGGTGTCGAAGATGACGGCGGTCGCTCTCGGCCAGAACCATGCGAACGGACTCAAGAGCGATGGCACCGTCTGGGGCTGGGGATCCGCCAGCGTCGGGCAGGTCGGCGACGGCGGCACGGGCAGCCGCAGCGCGCCGGTGCTGCTCACGGGCGTCGGTTCGGTGTGCGCGCTCGCCACCGGTAGCGACTACGGCGACTTCACCGTCGCCCTGCGCAGCGACGGCACCGTCTACGCCTGGGGCGCCAACGATGACGAGGAGCTCGGCAACGCCTCCGTCGCGTCGCTGCCGACGCCCAATCCGTTCAGCGCGAGCCCGGTCCTGGTCGCCGGCACCAGCGGCGTGACGAGCGCGTGCCGCGCGATCGGCGCCGGCGACCACCACGCGCTGGCGGTGAAGCAGGATGGCAGCGTGATCGCGTGGGGCAGCGACGGCGAAGGTCAGCTCGGCAATGGCGCCACGACCACCCTCGACCAGGAGTCCCCCGTCGCCGTCACGGGGCTCACCAACATCATCGCCGTCGCCGGCGGGGGCGGCTACGCCGGCGCGGGCTTCAGCCTGGCGCTGCGCGCCGACGGAAACGTCTACGCCTGGGGACGCGCTGCCGCCGGCGAGCTCGGCAACGGCTCGACCACCGGCAGCGCCGTCCCGGTCCAGGTCAGCACCATCAACAACATCATCGCCATCGCGGCCGGCTCATACCACGCCGTGGCCCTGCGCAGCGACGGCACGGTCTGGTGCTGGGGCTCCAACTCGTACGGAGCGCTGGGCAACGGCACGCTGGGCAACGCGCTCACGCCGGTGCAGGTCAAGACCAGCGCGACGGCCATGCTCGGCGGCATGCGCTCGCTCAGCGGCGGCTCCTACCATACCGTCGCCGTCAGCGGCGACGGCGGCGTCTGGACGTGGGGCAGCAACATCAGCGGAGCGCTGGGCGACTCCGGCGGCGACCGGCTGTTCGCGGCGCCGATCAGCGTTCCCGGGCGCGTCAGCACCGTGGATGCCGGCTACGCCAACAACCTGGTCACGCTCGCCGACGGTTCGATCCGCGGCTGGGGCAACAACGGCAATTCGCAGCTCGGAACCCCGACCGGCACATCCGCGACTCCGGTCACGACCGATCCGACGTGGTTGCCGCAGGTCACGCTCGGGGTGCTCGACGCCAGCGCGAGCGAGACCGGCCCGGAGAACGGCTCGTTCACCGTGTCGCGCGACCTCACGCGCTCGCAGATCGGTTCGCTCACCGTCGATCTGGCCTATGCCGGCGCGGCGGTGGACGCCATCGACTACACGCGCTCGCCCTCCGGCCAGATCATCCTGCCGCCGAACTTCCAGACAGCGACGGTGTTCATCACGCCGATCGACGACGACGACGACGAGGACATCGACTTCGAGGACGTCGTGCCGTACGTCGTCGACCACCCCGCCGACTACCAGAGCTCCTTCACCGGTCTGGTCATCACCATCCAGGACGACGACTTCGCCGAGGTGATGGTCTCGACGATCTCGCCCAGCACGTTCGAGAGCGACGACGACGTGGACGACGACAGCGCGGATGTGGCGCGCACGTTCAAGGTCTGGCTCGCCTCGCGCCCGACGGCTCCGGTCGATCTGTACTTCTACAGCTCGAATTTCGGCGAAGGTCGCGTCGATACCGATCCGACGCCGGGCAACCAGGACGGCTACATCGTCAGCTTCATGCCCGACGAACACGGCTTCGACAACTTCAAGGTGATCGAGGTCTTCGGCCAGCAGGACGACTTCGACGACGGCGACATCCCGTACGACATCGTGCACTACGCGACCGTCAGCGGCGATCCGAAATACGCCGGTCGCGTCGCGCCGCAGGTCGGTTTCATCAACATCGACGACGACGCCGCGGGAATCAACGTCGCGGGTTCGATGCCCGCCGTCAGCGAGGCTACCGGCGCCTCGCATACCCAGACCTTCCTCATCAGCCTGACCAGCGAGCCGTACTTCCCGGTCTACTTCGCGATCAGCAGCTCGGATCCGGGCGAAGGCTACGTGCATCCGGACGACAGCACGATCGTGCTGCATGCCGGCAACTGGTCGTCGGGCCAGACGGTCCGGATCGTCGGCGAGAACGACTGGATCGACGATGGTGACGTCGACTTCACGATCAACGTCGACCGCTCGTCGAGCGATGATGGCGCCTACGATGGCCAGGGGGCGTGGTCGGTCGCCGCGAGGTGCACCGACGACGACGCCCGCGGCGTCATTATCACCCCGAGCGCGTCCCGCCTGGTCGCGGAGGGCGGCGTCACCGCGGCCTACTCGGTCAAGCTCGCCAGCGAGCCCGTCGGCGGCAGCGTCACGATCACCGCCAATGCCGACGCCCAGAGCCGCGTCGGTCCGACGCCCGCGCTGATCGGCGCGAGCTACGCGCTGACCTTCACCGACCGCAACTGGGACGACGTCCAGTTCCTGATCGTCGCCGCGATCGACGACGCGACGACCGAAGCGACGCCGCACGATGCGGACATCACCCACAGCGCCGTCGGCGGCGATTACACCGGCGTCCCCATCGCGGGCGTCGACCTCGACATCAGCGATAACGACTCGGCTGGCTTCATCTTCACGCCGCAGAGCGCCCCGACCCCGCCCAGCGCGAGACTGATCACGTCCGAAACCGGCGCGTCGGTGACCTACATGGTCCGCCCGACCACCGAGCTGACCACCGGCACGGTGACGGTGCTGATGCGCAGCAACGACGTCAGCGAAGGCAGGCTGACGACGCCCGTGGTCCTGACGACCACCTCGGTCGCCGGCATGGTCATCCAGCTGCCCGCGCTGACCGACCTGTCGACGGTGATGCCTTACGAGCCCGTGTATTTCACCAGCGCGGGCCTGAACAGCGGCCAGATCCGCTACGTGGACTCGGTCGATGACGACGCCGATACGATCACCGTCGACGCGGTCCTGACCAACGAGACCTCCGCCGAGACCATCGAGGTGCATCCGCTCCTCTCCCGGGTCTTCGACAGCACCAACTGGTCGACCGGCCTGCCCGTGACCGTCACCGGGCGCAGCGATGCCTTGACCGACGGCGCAGTGTATTTCACGGTCGATGGCGGCATCGATGAAAGCTCGCCGACGCGCGACACTTCCTACGACGGTCTCGGCCTGGACACGGTGTACCTGACCAACCTCGACGCCAGCGGCGGCGGCGTGGTCGTCACCCAGGTCGGCGCGACCGAGGTCGACGAGGCGGTTCCGGGGACCACCGACACCTTCAGCGTCAACCTCACGTCCGCCCCGGCGAATCCGGTGACCATCGCGATCAGCGCCGGCACGCAGGTCGGGGTCAGCCATACGCAGCTGTTCTTCACCGCCGCCGACTTCTCGACGCCGCAGGTCGTGACGGTCAGCGCGATCGATGACGCGGTCGACGAGGCCTCGCCGCACACCGGGACGATCACCTTCACCTCGTCCAGCAGCGATCTGACCTACAACGGCTTGACCATCCCGCCGGTCGCGGTGTCGGTCGCCGACAACGACGCCGCCGGCATCGCCGTCCTGCCGACCAGCGGCCTGGTGACGAGCGAGAACCTCTCCAGCGCCTCCTTCTTCGTCGTCCTGTCCAGCCAGCCGATGACTCCCGTGGTGCTCGGCGTCTCGTCGAGCCTGCTCACCGAGGGCACGGTCTCGCCGGCGACGCTGACGTTCACCGCCGCCAACTGGTACCAGCCGCGCGCCGTCACGGTCACCGGCGTCAACGACCTGGTCGACGACAACGACGTCGGCTACCGCATCCAGCTCACGGCCGACAGCGCGCCCGGCACCGACCCGAACTACCGCGATCGCGATCCGCTCGACGTCGACGTGATCAACCAGGACAACGACACCGTCGGCGTGACGCTGACGCCGATCTCGGGCGCGATCGACGAGGATGGCGCGCCGGCGGCGAGCGCGACCTACACTCTGCGCCTGAACACCAAGCCGAGCGCGATCACGACGATCAACGTCAACGCGGGGACCCAGTTGCGCGTCGGCTCATCGGCCACCGAGGTGCTGACCTTCGATCCGACGGAGAACGACCCCGCCGTCAACGCATGGAACCGGGTGCGCACGATCACCGTGACCGCGGTGAACGATGTCGTCGCCGAAGGCCCGCACAGCGGCACCATCACCCACACGGCCTCCGGCGGCGGCTACGGCGCGGTCGCGATCCCCGACATCGCCGTCTCGATCATCGAGGACGGCGACACCGCCGGATTCGCCGTCTCGGCCGCGGCCGTCGCCACGACCGAGCCCGCGACCGGCGGCTCGTTCACCGTCGCCCTGACCAGCCGGCCGTCGGGCAACGTCACGGTCGCGGTCGCCAGCGGCGCGCCCACGCAGGGCACGGTCTCGCCCAGCACGCTGACCTTCACCCCGGCGCTCTACAACACCGTCCAGACCGTGACGGTCACGCCGGTCGACGACGATCGCGTCGAGGCGCCAGCGGTGTGGTCGGTGACGCTCTCGGCGTTCAGCGGCGATTCCGGCTACAACGGCCTGACCGGCACCAAGTCCGTGACCGCGAACGACAACGACGTCGCGGACATCATCGCCACCGCGGTCGGCGGACCGACGACCGAAGCGGGCGGATCGCGCGTGTTCTCGGTGCGCCTGAACAGCCAGCCGTCGGCGGCGGTCGCGATCGGCCTCGCCAGCACCGACCTGACCGAGGGTACGGTCCTGCCGCCCGCGCTCGGCTTCGCGCCGGCGAACTGGAACGTGCCGCAGCTGGTCACCGTCACCGGCGTCGACGACGACGTCGACGACGGCGACATCGCCTACAACGCGAGCGCAGCCGATGCGGCGGTGACGAGCGCCGACGCCACCTACAACCAGCCGGCGGGCTTCGGCTTCGACGTCGCCGTCACCAACAGCGACGACGACACGGCCGGCATCCGCGTCACGCCGACCGCCGGACTGGTGACCAGCGAGAGCGGCGCCACCGCGTCGTTCACCGTGGTCCTCGACAGCGAACCGACCACCGACGTGGTCATCGCCACGATCGTCAGCAGCGCCGCCGCGGAGGGTACCGCCGCCCCGTCGTCGCTGACCTTCACCGCCGCCAACTGGGACACCCCGCAGACCGTGACCGTCACGGGCAAGCCCGATGCGATCGACGACGGCGATGTCGTCTACTCGATCCAGACCTCCGTCGCGACCAGCGGCGACGGCAATTACAACAATCGCGTCGTCGCCGACGTCGCCGTCACCAACAGCGACGACGACATCCCGGGCGTGACCATCGCCGAATCCGCCGGCACCGCGGTCCACGAACGCCTCGTGGCTCCGCTGACGGATTCCTACACCGTGCGGCTCGACACCCAGCCGGGCGTCGGCCAGACCGTCACGGTCACGGCGAGCCACGCCGGCGGCCAGGTGCGCGTCGATGGCGCGACCAGCCGGATGCTGAGCTTCGACTCGACCACCTGGAGCACGCCGCAGACCATCACCGTGACCGCGGTCTCCGACGGGCTGGATGAGAGCGATCCGCACACCGCCACCATCACGCACGCGGTCGGCAACTACGGATCGGTTTCCACCGCCGCGTCGGTCACGGTCTCGATCGACGACGACGATGCGCCGACGATGGTCGCCAACGCCGGCCTGCCGGTGCTGCGTGGCCAGATCGGCGTCGTCATCACCAGCGCCGTCCTGGCGGCGACCGACGCCGAGAATCCGGCGCCGGCGATGCTGACCTATGTCGTGCAGCTCGCGCCGGGCCAGGGCATCCTGCGCCGCGCCGGCACCGAGCTGATCGCCGGCATGACCTTCACCCAGGCGCAGGTCGACGCCGGCCTGATCACCTACGATCACGGCGGCAGCGTCGCGACCACCGACGGCTTCGCCTTCCGCGTCCGCGACGACGCGAGCAACCTCGGCGGCATCGAGCTGTTCTCGTTCACGGTCGACGTCGACGTGCCGGTGGTGACGCTGACGGCCGGTTCGATCGCGTTCGCCGAGGCCGCGCTGCCCACCGATCCGGTTCCGGCACCGGTCCTGATCGACGTCAGCGCGTCGGTCAGCGATGGCGATTCGACCCACTTCGACAACGGCAGCGTCACCGTGTCGCTGCCGGTCGGCGGCGACGCCGCGGACGAGTTGTCGATCGCGCACCAGGGCCTCGGGGCGAGCCAGATCGGGTATGCCGGCGGCGTCGTCAGCTACGGCGGCGTCGCCATCGGCACCGCCACCGGCGGCAGCGGCGGGACGGACCTGCTGATCAACCTCGACAGCGCGATCGCGGCGGATGTCGACGACAGCGCGGTGACGGCGTTGCTGCGGCGGCTGACCTACCGCAACACCGGCCGGAATCCGGTCGCGACCAAGACCGTGCGCATCGTCATGCGCGACGACACCAACCTCGCCAGCGCCGACGCAGAGCGCGCGATCGCCGTGACCAGGGTCAACGACGCGCCGGTCATGACCAGCGGCGTGGTCCTGACGCCGGCCGGCATCGCCTACTCGGGCGCGATCACGGTCTCCGACGCCGAAGGCGATGATCCGGTCCTGCACGTCTTCGCGCCCGCGGGCAAGGGCAACGTCACCGGCATCTCCGCGACCGCGCCCGGGACGGCGGTCGCGACCACGCCGACGACGAGCGGATCGCGCGCCTTCACCTACACGCCGACGCCCGACGAGTTCGGCAGCGATCTCTTCGTGGTCCAGGCCGACGACGGCAACGCCGGCGGCGTGACGCAGCTGGCCGTCAACGTCGTCATCGCCGGCGGCGGCGCGGCGCGGCCATGGATCGTCTCCGATCCGCCGCTCGAGATCGACGACGACGGGTCGCTGTCCTACACCATCGCGCTGTCGCTCGACGACTACGGCGCGACCCCGCCGACGAGCCTGACCTACAGCCTGGTCGGCGATGTCAGCGACATCACCGCGCTGTTCGGCGATGGCGTCACCTCGGCGAGCGTCCTGACCGACAGCGCGCCCCTGGGGACGGTCACCTTGACCATCAGCGAGAACACCGTCGTCGGCGGCTACATCCGCCTCGGCATCCTCGTCACCGACACCGCCTCCAACACCGTCGGCTACCAGCCACTGCTGATCAGCGTCGTTCCTGCTGGTGGGGGAGGAGGCTGATCATGCGACGCCATCACCTGATCCTCGCGGCAGCGATCCTCGCCATCGCCGCGCTCACCAGCGGCTGCGGCGGCGGCGGCGGCGGCAGCAGCAGCGGCGGCTCGCTGTCCGCCGACATCGGCCTGGTCAGCGCCGACTACCTGGTGCTCGACCTCGCCACCGGCGCGGTCGAGACCCGCCAGGCCATCGGCGATCTCAGCGCCTACCGCTCCGGGCAGATGGTGTTCCGCTCCGTGGACGCGGCGAGCTGCACGATCGGTTCGGCGCCGGGCGACTTCGGGCACCAGAGCGACGAGACCGAGACCGCGAGCTCGGTCGGCAAGTACTACATCGCGATCTGCGAGGTCACGCAGGCGCAGTGGCAGGCGATCGGCGGCGCCACGCCGTGGACCGATCCCGACCAGGCCGCGATCGGCGGCACGGCCGCTGGCGGCAAGCCGGCCTTCGCGCTGTCCTTCGACGCGGTCCAGGACGGGCTGGCGGCATGGAACGGGACGCATGCCGTGCGTCTGGCCCTGCCGACGCCGGTGCAGTGGGAGCACGCCTGCCGCGGCGGATCCGGCGACGAGTACAGCTGGGGCCCCGAGCACGACGAGGCCACCGCCGAGCTCTACGCCGCGGTGTCGGAGACCGCCGCCGGCGTCAGCGGTCCGCGCGTGGTCGCCAGCCTGGGCGCCAACGCGCTCGGCATCTACGACGCGCACGGCAACGTCTGGGAATGGGCGGCCGTGACCGCCACCACCGGTCAGCTGCGCGGCGGCTCGTGGAGCGACTCGTTGAGCATGGCGCGCTGCGCCAACAAGGTCGAGCTCGACGAGTTCACCGAGCACGCCCTGGTCGGCGCGCGCCTGGTGCTGGTCCCATGAGCGTTCACCGACGCACCGCCGGTTGGCTGCGCGGCGCCGCCGCCGCGCTCGCCGTGATCAGCGCGCCCGCCGCCGAGCTGGTCGTGCGCGACGTGCGCATCGGCTTCGAGTACCTGCCGACAGATTTCGACTACGAGCTGACCGCGCCGCAGGGCACGCGCTCGGGCTCGGACTCCTTCGAGTCGACCTACGGCATCTCGCTGGGCAGCGACTGGTCGCTGGTCGGCGCCGGCTCGACCCATGGCCTGGTGGTCGGCGGCGAGCTGCTGGTCGCGCAGGTCACCTACGCCGACGGCGACGGCATGCTCTACGGGGCGCGCGTCGAGGCCGGGTACGCCTGGGCGATCACCGACCGCTGGAGCGTCGCGGCCTACGCGCTCGGCGGCGGCGGCATGATGTCCTTCGACCTCAGCGCCGCGGACAGCTTCCCGGACTACAACGCGAGCGGCACGTGGTTCGACTACGGCGCCGAGCTGCGCGTGCAGTTCAACCTCACCGACCACGCGGCGATCGCGCTCGAAGGCGGCTGGCAGGCGATCTCCGCCGACCTGTCCGGCGACGACATCGACCTGACGCTCGACCTCGCCGGCCCGGCGGCGTCCCTGACCTTCACCTGGCGTTTCACCACCGCGCCAGCCCCACTCGACTGATCCCGCGAGCTCCCCATGCCCAACGATCAGGACAAGCCCGACGACCAGACGCAGTCCGACGAGGCGCCGCAGTCGAAGACGAACCGGCCGCGCACCGAGCCGATCCGCCTGATGCCCGACGGCTTCGGCCGGCTCGACGTGCTGCGTGCCAAGCGCGAGATGCGCTTCCAGGAGGAGGAGGTCGCCGAGGTTTCGGAACGCGTCGCGCGCGCGTCGGAGGAGACCCCGGCGGCGCCGCTCAACACGCTCCCGCCGCAGCCCGACGACGAGGTCGTGGTCAGCGAGGACGGCAGCGCGCAATGGCTCGGCCGCGAGAAGACCATGCTGCCGCAGTCGAAGCCGGACGTCGATCCGGCGTGGCTGGGGCGCGAGAAGACCCTCGTCCCGCAGTCGAAGCCGGCCCAGCCGCGGGCCGAGCCGATGCCGGCGGAATGGACCGGCGCCGAGCAGACGATGGTCGGCGCGCCCGCGCCGGCGGCGCCGGCGGAAGCGGCCGGGCCGGAGTGGCTCGGCCGCGAGAAGACCATGGTGCCGCAGTCCAGGCCCGAGGGCGAGTGGACCGGCAACGAGAAGACCGTGGTCGGCATGGACGCCGGCGGCGCCTGGCTCGGGCGCGAGAAGACCATGATCGGCATCGACGGCGAGGCGCCGGCGAAACCGTCGGGCGAGACCACCAGCGGCGCCGCGAACCGCAAGCCGACCAGCCCGACGCTGATCGACGGCTGGCATCTCAAGGGCCGCAAGGGGCCGCTGACCGGCAAGAGCGTCGGCGACTACGACGTCGGCGGCATCCTCGGCGAAGGCGGCATGGGCACGGTCTACCGCGCCCGGCAGATCAGCCTCAAGCGCCGCGTCGCGCTCAAGGTCCTGCCGTCGAACCTGTCGGGCGACGCGCGCCTGCGCGAACGCTTCGAGCAGGAGGCGCGCACCGCGTCGCTGATCAACTCGATCCACGTCGTGCAGGTCTTCGCTGCCGGCCAGGCCGATGACATCGTCTACTTCGCCATGGAGTTCGTCGAGGGCACCGACCTCGCGGCGATCATCGACGAGAAGGCCGCGAAGAAGGAGGTGTTCACGCCGGAGGAGGCCGCCGGGTACATCATCCAGGCCGGCAAGGGCCTCGCCGAGGCCGGACGCCACGGCATCGTCCATCGCGACATCAAGCCGCCCAACCTGATGATCACCGCGCACGGCGTGGTCAAGATCGCCGACTTCGGCATCTCGAAGGTCGCCGGCGAGCACTCGCTGACCATGACCGGCACCGCGGTCGGCACGCCGGCGTACGTCAGCCCGGAGCAGGGCCGCGGCGACACCGTCGACGCGCGCTCCGACCTCTACTCGCTGGGCGTGGTGTTCTACGAGCTGCTGGTCGGGCAGAAGCCCTTCGACGGCGCGACCGCCAACGCGCTGATCTACCAGCACAACTACGCCGAGCCCAAGCTGCTCAAGGAGCTGCGCGCCGACCTGCCGGACGAGTACCAGGCGGTGGCGCTGAAGTGCCTGCAGAAGGATCCGGCGAAGCGCTACCAGTCGGCCGACGAGCTGGTCCAGGATCTCGAGCGCATCCGCGCCGGATCGGCGCCGATGACGGCGATGATGGAGGTCTTCGGCACCGGCGCCGACGAGGCCATGCGCCGCCTCGGCATCAAGCAGCGCCGCGTCCTGCCGTACCTGATCGCCGCCGCGCTGTTCCTGGCGCTGGCCGGCGGCATCGGCGCGTGGTGGATGGACCAGCGCGGCGAGGTCGCGCGCCTGCGCACCGCGCTGGCGCCGCTGGGCGAGGCCAAGCCGATCTACGCCGGCGCCGGCGACGACCTCGCCGTGCTCGCGGGCTACGTCGGCGACGACGACGGCGACGTCGCGCGCTGGCGGCAGAAGTTCACGCGCGTCGACGAGCTCGGCAAGCGCCTGGCGCGGCTCGACGAGCTGGCGGTGCTCGACGCCGCGACGCACGGCGAATGCGAGCGCGATCTCGGCGACTACGCGACGCTGATCGGCGGCCAGGGTCCGCTGTACGAGCGCTGGAGCGCGGCGCTGGTCGCGGCCGGCGCGCGCACCACGGAGTTGCGCGCGCGCCTGGCCACCGATCTCGACGGTCCGGGCCTGAGCACCGTCGCGCAGCGCGACGGCCTCGAACCGCTGCTCGGCGAGTTCGTCGTCCGCGCCGGCGCCGACGACGCGGACGCGGCGCGCTGGCAGGAGAAGTTCGCGACCTTCGCCCAGCGCCTGGTCGACCTGCGCTCGCGCCTCGCGGCGCTCGACGGCGACAGCACGCTGGACGAGCAGCACCTGGTGCGCCTGCGCCTCGACCTCGACGCGTTCAGGCGCGCGGTGGGCGACGGCGACGGCGACCACGGCCGCTGGGAGCTCAAGCTGCGCGCCGCCGGCGAGACCATCGCCGGCCTGCGCCAGAGCCTGGCGCGCCTCGACTCGTACGAGCTGCCGCCCGCGGTGCTGGTGCAGGCGGTGGGCAACGATCTCGCGACGTACAAGTCGCTGGTCGACGAGCAGGACGCCGATCTCAAGAAGTGGCTGCACAAGTGCTCGCTGACCAGCCAGACCATGGCTGGGCATCGCGCGCGGCTGGTGCGCCTCGACGACGATCAGCCGCTCAAGCTCGCCGAGATCAGCGGCGCGGGGGAGACGCTGACCAAGCTGCTCGCCATCGCCGGCGACGACGACGCCGAGGGCGTGCGCTGGGCCGCGCGCCTGCGCCGCGAGAGCGACGGCATCGCCAACCTGCGCGAGTCGATCGCCCGCCTCGATGGCGCCGAGGCGCTGACCGTCGAGCAGCAGGAGGCCGCGGCCACGGCGCTGGCCGAGCTCGACGCGCGCGGCGCCTTGAGCGACGGCCAGAAGCGCGCCGGCACCCGCCGCCTCGCCGAGGAGCGCGAACGGCTGGTCGAGCTGCGCGCGCGCCTCGCGGCGCTTGATCGCGTCGGTCCGCTGCCCAAGGCCCTCGCCGACGATCTCGCCCTCGCCGTCCGGCTGATCGGCGAGCAGGACGCGGACGTCAAGCGCTGGAGCACCAAGGCCGCCGAGGTCGCGCGCCTGCGCTCGCGCCTCGCGGTCCTCGACGAGGCGGCCACCCCGCCCGCCGACGCGTCGGCCCTGATCGCGCGCCTGGCCGAGCAGCTCGGCGAGGACGACGGCGATGTCGTGCGTTGGCGCGCCAAGTCCGCGCGCGTCGCCGAGCTCGCCGGCGCGCTGGCGCACCTCGATCAGCCGACGGCCCTCGAGGCGTACGCCGTCGATCGCCTGGCTGAGTTCACGGCGCTGGTCGGCGAGGACGATCCCGCCGCGGCGCGCTGGAACGTCAAGGCGCGGCGCGTCGCCGAGCTGAAGGCCGCGCTCGACGCGCTGCCGCGCACCTATGTCCTGCCGGCGGAGGCGCCGGCGCAGGTCGATGAGCTGATCGCGCTGCTCGGCGCCACCGAGCGCGACTGCGCCGCGTGGGGCAGGCGCGTCGCCATCCTCTCCGGTCCGCCGGCGCCGGCGTGGGCCGCGGCCAGCGGACGCGATCAGCACGGGTTGTGGGCGGATCTCAAGCGCGGACCGGTCGTGCAGCGCTTCCGCTACGTGCCGGCCGGCAGCTTCACCATGGGCAGCCCGGACAAGGAGGCCGGCCGCGAGAAGGACGAGACGCGCTGCGAGGTGACGCTGACGCAGTCCTTCTGGCTCGCGGACAGCGAGTGCGTGCAGGGCCTGTGGAACACCCTGAACGTCCCGCACGACAGCCGCTTCCGCGGCCTGGAGCGCCCGGTCGAACGGGTGTCGCGCCAGGACTGCCAGCGCTTCCTCGACGCGCTCAACCGCTCGGTCAGCGGCCTCGACGCCACGCTGCCGACCGAGGCGCAGTGGGAATATGCGTGCCGCGCCGGATCCGCCGCGCCCTACGCGAGCTGGACCGGCGAGGTCGAGGAGAAGAAGCTCGAGACCGTCGCCTGGTCGGCGCGCAACGCGACCAGCACCAAGGAGGTCAAGCGCCGCCAGCCGAACACGCTCGGCCTGTTCGACATGCACGGCAACGTCTGGGAGTGGTGCGCGGACCGTTACGGCACGTATTCGCCGACCGCGATCAGCGATCCGGTCGGCCGCGAGGAGGACACCTACGTCGCGCGCGGCGGCTCGTGGGGCGACCAGCCGGTCAAGCTGCGCGCGGCCAACCGCCTCGCCGCCATGCCGGACCTGCGCACGCTGTACGTCGGCATGCGCATCCTGGTGCCGGCGGCGCCGGTCGAGCCGGAGAAGCTGGCCGGCAATCCCTGAGCGCGTGCGGGGCAGCCGCGGACGCCGTGACCGCCGTTGTGCGGATCGGGCGCTTCGCACGCCGTCGCAGCCCGCGAGACGGATAATCGCCCGCAGCGGTCCCGCCGCGGGGGGTTGGTCATGAATGGCATCGGAATGGGCATCGTCCTGGTCCTGCTCCCGGCAGGCCTGGTCGCGGCGGACGGCGACGGCGGGCAGGCCGCGGCAGACGTCATCCCGGTCGCGGAGCAGCTCGGCGGCTCGTCGAGCGGCGCGGAGGCCCGCGCGCTGTCGCGCGAGGAGCTGCAGTTCGTCGATCAGGCGCTCAGCCACGGCATGTTCGAGGTGCGCAGCTCGCAGCTCCTGCTGCGGCGCCCGCCCAAGGATCCGCGCGAGGAGGTCTTCGCGCGGATGATGATCGACGACCACAGCGAGGTGAACCGGCGCCTGCAGCGGCTGGTCCAGGACCGGGGCTACGTCCCGTCGACGCGTCTCGACGACGAGCACGAGGAGATGCTTGAGGAGCTCGCCGACCTCGACGGCGACGAGCTGCAGAAGCGCTACCACGCCTACCACGCGACGGCGCAGGAGGAGGCGATCGAGCTCTACGAGGCGGCCGCGCGCGACCTCGAGGATGCGCAGCTGCGCGCCTTCGCGCAGGAGACGCTGACGCTGCTGCGGGCGCACGCCGACCATCTCGCGACGCACGACGCCGAGCTCGGGCGCTGATCGGCGCAACGCCCCGCGGTCTCAGCCGCCGAGGAGGTGCTGCTCGAAGAGCGCGGCGAGGTCGAGCATCGACCACTGGTCCCGCTGCCAGCCGCGTTCCGATGCGATCAGCACCGGGCCGTGCTCGGGTGCGGACGGAGGCCGGCCGTGGCTGCCGCGCACCAGCGACGCGTCGAGCGGGACCGGATCCATGACGTAGCGCAGCCCGAGCTTCTTGCGCATGAGCGCGCGCATCGCCCGCAGCTTGCCGCCCTTGGGATCGAAGAAGAGCTCGCGCGGGTCGTAGCCCGGCTTCTTGTGGATCTCGACGGCGCGCGCGAAGTCGGGGCGGCGCGAGTCGTCCAGCCAGTAGTCGTAGGTGAACCAGGCGCCGGGCGCGGCGACGGCGATGACCTCGCCCGAGCGCCCGTGGTCGAGGCCGATCTCGCGCCGTTGGCCGCCGGCGTAGACGCGCTCGATGCCCGGCAGCGTCGCCAGCGCCGCGGCGGTGCGGGCCGCCGTGGCGCCATCGCGGCAGTAGACGTGCGCGATCTGGTGATCGCAGACGGCGAAGGCGGCGCTGGCGCCGGGATCGAGCAGCTCGCCGGTGGCATTGGTCGTCACGGCGAGCGAGCCGAGCTCGCGCAGGCGGCGGTTGATGAACACCGGCGTGTCGACGCGTCCGATGCCGTATTCGCTGACCACCGCGATCGCCGCCTCGCCGGCGAAGCCGATGACCTTGCCGACCTCCGTGTCGAGCGCGCGCAGGTTGCCCGCCAGGTGCGCGCCGGTCGGGCCGAAGCGCTGCAGGTCGTAGTCGAGGTGCGGCAGGTAGACCAGCGACACGTCGGGCGCGACCGTGCGGTACGACGTCGCGAAGCCGTCGGCGATCCAGCGCGTCGCGTCGATCGCCGCCGCCGGGCCCCAGAATGTGAAGAGCGGGAACTCGCCGTGCGCCGCGTTCAGCCGATCCTTCAGCGTCGCGGGCAGGGTGTAGATGTCCGGCGACTTGCTGCCGTCGTGGTGGTACGCCGGACGCGGCGTGACCACCGCGTCGACGTCGCTGTTCATCGCGTACCACCAGAAGTGCTTGAGCACGCTCACCGGCCTGGTCCGCCGCGCGCGCGACCAGAACGATTCGGCCTCGATCAGGCGTTGGCTCTGCCGCCAGAACCACACCTCGCCGAGCTCGCGGAAGTACCAGCCGTTGCCGACGATGCCGTGCTGGCGCGGCAGCGTGCCGGTGACGATCGTCGCCTGGGCGGAGGTCGTGACCGCCGGCACGATGCCGGCCATCGGCGCCATGAAGCCGCGATCGGCGAGACGACGCAGGTTCGGCGTGTCGGCGCCGATATGGGCGGGCGTCAATCCGACGCAGCAGATGACGATCAGCGGACGCGGCATCGCGCGTCAGCCTGCGCCGCCGGGCCGGCGTGTCGACCGGATCATCGGTAGGTGAACTCGCCATGGGCGGTGCGGACGACGACCTCGTTGCCCGCGGCCGCGGCCTGCTCGACCCGGCCGACGACCCGGGCGTCGATGCGGCACGCGCGGGCGGCGGCGATGCAGGCCTCGGCGCGCGCCCCGGGGACGACCGCCTCGAGGCGGTGGCCCATGTTGTAGACCGAATGCATCTCCGCCCAGGACTGGCCGGTGGCGTCCTTCAGCGCGGCGAACAGCGGCGGCACCGGGAACAGCGCGTCCTTGACGAAGCGCAGGCCGCGCGCCGCTCCCGGCGCGCCGAACTTGACGATCTTCGACTGGCCGCCGCCCGAGCAGTGGATCAGGCCGTGCAGGTCGGCGTGCGGGACGTCCGCGATGAGCCGCTTGATCAGCGGCAGGTAGGTGCGGGTCGGCGAGAGCAGCGCCTGGCCGGCCGTGAACGCCGATCCGGGGATCGCATCGCCCAGGCGGAAGCGTCCGCAGTAGACCAGCGTCGGATCGATCTCGGGCGCGTAGGTCTCGGGATAGCGCGCGCGGTAGTCGCCGCCGAGCAGCTCGTGGCGCGCGCTGGTCAGGCCGTTCGAGCCCATGCCGCTGTTGTCGACGTCCTCCCACGCCGCGCGGCCGGTCGAGCTGAAGCCGACGATGACATCGCCGATCGCCATGCGGGCCGCATCGACCACCTGGTCGCGGCGCAGGCGCGCGACCACGGTCGAGTCGACCACCAGCGTGCGCACCAGATCGCCGAGGTCGGCGGTCTCGCCGCCGGTCATGCGGCAGGGGATGCCCTGCGCCGTGAGCAGGTCGCAGGTGCGCTGGTAGCCGTCGACGATCGCGGCGATGACCGCGCCGGGGATGCGCTTGGCGTTGCGCCCGATGGTGTTCGAGATCAGGAACGGCCCGAGCGCGCCGACGCAGCCCAGGTCGTCGAGGTTCATCACCAGGCTGTCCTGGGCGATGCCGCGCCAGACCGAGGCGTCCTGCGACTCCATCCACTGCAGGTACGCCAGCGCCGACTTCGACCCCGCGCCGTCGGCGTGCATGACCAGGCAGTGCGCCGCGTCGCCGGTCAGGTCGTCGGCGACGATCTTGCAGAAGGCGCCGGGGAAGAGCCCGCCGTCCTGGCGGGCGATGGCCGCATGGACCTCGCCCTTCGCCGCGGACACGCCGCGGCTGCGGTAGCGCTCGTCGTGACGCGCGTCGGCGGCATCGCTCATGGCGACATGGTCGCGTGGACGGCGCTACCGCAAGGCGTCCGCTCACGCGCTCGGCCTGATCGCCGAGGGGCGACTGCGAGTCGGTCTGCCTGTCGACGCTGGTCACCGAACTCGTCTCCCGCGGGCGCGATGCGTGCTCGGTCGTGACGGCGGCCGTGATGGGCACCCGCCATCCCGGCCCACCGACGGCGACGACACGCTCGGCGGCGCCGCCCGACAGCTTCAGGCAGCCGTCTACCGCTGCGCGCGACCTAACCGTTCCGCAGCGTGTCAGACCGCCGCAGGAACCCGCCGCACGCTCGCACCACACGCTCGCACCACTTCGGCTCATTGCGCTCGCAGCGCCCCAGTAGTACCGTCACTCCATGAAACCGACCCGCGCTCCGATCCTCGCACTAGCGATAACTGCATTGGCGGGGTGCTTCGGCGGAGGCGGTGGGGGAGGCAGCAGCAGCGGGAGCGGCGGCAGCGGGGGTCCGGTGGTCAGCCCCGAAGATCAGGCGGCAGCGGCAGACATGACACGCGATGCCGTGGACGAACTGACGACGGGTTCGGAAGACTTCGCCGGCATCGCCGCGCAATTCGACGCCGCGTGCGTGCTCGATCCCACCAACGATCACGCGCCGGTCTTCAAGGCCCTCACCGACTTCGCCGAGTTCGTCGCCGACAGCGGCGACGGCGGCGAGGCGGAGCGCCTCCTCGCCAAGTGCGGGATCACCAACAGCGACGGCAGCGGGCTGCTGCGCAACGCGGTCCTGACGATGGGCCACTCCACGTCTGCCGGGGATCTGTTCCCGACGGGCGCGCCGCGCGGCGCCGAGACCGAAGCGTTCCTCCGCAACGAGCTGCGGCCGGAGCTGGTCGCGCTGCTCGCCGCGCTCGAGGCGGCGCCGAGCGATTTCTACTACCTCGTGTGGGTGGACGAGGCGCACGACGTGGTCAACGACTCCGGCGACACGGTCGAGGCTCGCTACCTCGACTACGGCGACCTGTGCCTGCTGCGCGCGACGATCGGCGGCGGCATCGCCGCCATCGACATGATCACCGCCTACGACCTCGGTGACGTCGATCCCGACGTCTTCGACGGCCCCATCGACGACTGGATGGCGCCGCTCGACGCCGATGCGCAGCTCGCGCGGGTGCAGAGCGTGAGCCGACTCGTCTCCGGTCGGACCGCGCTGACCACCGCGTTCCAGGCGTACCGTACCGGCGCCGCCGCCATCCGCGCCGAGACCGGCGTGCCGAGGGACTCGGGCATCCTCACCTTCGCGCGGGTCGACGCCTATGAGCGCGCCGACGCGCAGGCCGACGACCTGGCCTTCGAAGCCTGGGGCACCGGCCTCGTCGCTTCGCTCGCGACCACCTGGACGGGCACGACGTATCCGGACGGTAGCCCGATTCCGGCCGAGGACCGCGTGACCATCGATTTCGCGCGCTTCTTCTCCGGAGTCGATGGGCGCGCGATCTACGACCTGCGCTATCGCGACGACGAGAGCATCGAGTGGCACGTCGGGGCCGGCATCGCTGACATCAGCAGCGACATGGCCACCGCCGGCGGAATCTTCACCCACCTCGGCGGCCTGGCGCTGACCCGCAACGATTTCCAGAATCTGGTCCCGGGGTACCCGATCTACGAGATCATCGCCAGCGCCCTCGGCGACACCAAGACCGTCGATGGATCCGCCAGCGACTGGACCACGTCGAACTCGACCGAGATCGGTCTTTCCCCGCTGGCCTCGCTCGACCTCGTCCGACCGATACCGACCGCGAGCCGGCCCGGTCCGATATCGGTCGCGTCCAATGCGACCCATGTCTTCCTGCTGATCGCACGGGCGCCGGCGGTGGGCTGGTCGGTTCTGGCGCAGGGCGACATCGGAACGGTGTCCGTCACCCCCGGCTTCGGCGACGGAGGCGCGACCCAGGCGACCGTGGGAAGCACCGTGGAGATCGCGATCCCACGATCGTCCCTGCACGGCTTCGGCGGACAACGGATCTCGCTGGATGTGCGGGGCCTCTATGAAGGCGCCTCGGGTCATCTCGACAGCGCCGAATGGCGGCCGATCGAACTCTACCTGGACCCCGCGGCCGGCGGTTGATCGGTGCTCGCGCCGGGGATCTACCACCGTGCCTTGCTGCGCCGGTACCTCGATCGGCTCGCGCTGGTCGTGGCGGCGTTGGCGCTGCTCTCGGCGCTGAATCTGCTGCTGGTGCAGGCGGCGCGCGCGCCGCACCTGCCGTTGCGGACGATAATCGCCGGAGCTCCCGACGCGCTCGTCGTCCTCTTCCCGACGCTGGCGACAGCCGCGCTGCTGCTCGCCGGCATGTGGTTCGCATGGGATGCGCGCGCCGGCGCCTGGCTGCTCTCGTATCGGCTCGCGGGTGGTTCGCCGACGTCGGCCGCGGCCTGGCTGCTCGCGCCGGCTCTGCTCGCCGCGGGGTGCGTCCTCTGGGCCGCGGGGTGGGGGGCGCCGCGCGCGCTTATCCGCCAGCGCGAACGGACGGGATTCGGCGTCGACGGATCGCTGCTCGCGCCCGCGGCCTTGGCCCGCGACCGGATCGGCGGCGATCTGCGCCTGTCGGCGGCCGGCATCCGCGACCGGACCCTGATCGACGCGATCGTCTGGTCCAAGCGCGATGCCGGTCGGGCGATCATCGCGCGGTCCGTGTCCACGCATCGCGCCGGCGATGGCCGGATTGCCGT
The DNA here is from genome assembly GCA_035627695.1 of Planctomycetota bacterium. GTDB lineage: Bacteria > Planctomycetota > UBA11346 > UBA11346 > UBA11346 > DASPLE01. Next base: position 79,448 of record DASPLE010000011.1, on the reverse strand, counting down.
GCAGCTCGACGATGGGCGCGCGGTCGCCGGCGAGGGCCGGTTCGACGACCTGCGCTTCGCGCGCCTGACGGTGGAGCTCGACGAGCGAGCGGCCGGCGCGATCGACGTGCGCGAGCTGGTACGGCCCAAGCTCTGCACGATGGGCGAACTCGCCAAGCTCGATGAGCAGCAGCTCTTCCTGCTGCGCCATGGCCATCGCCTCGGCCCGGCGCAGCGGCGCACCGTCCGCGCGGCAGCGTCGGTAGCCGCGGCGCGCATCGCCAGCGCGGTCACGCCGGTGGCGCTGAGCGCGCTGATCATCGCCCTGGCATTCAGGGCAAGGCTACCGCGTGCCGGCGAGCTCGCCCGCTGGGGACTCGTGGCGTTGGCGATCGGCATCGGCGGGCAGATCGCCTGCGACCGCCTGAGCGAACGCGCCGTCATGCCGTGGCCGGCCTCGCTGCTCCCAGCGGTGGCCATGACGATCATCGCCGCGACCTGCGCCGTGCGACGTTGATGCTGCCGCTCGCCGGCCGCGCGCTGCTCCGGCGCACCGTCTGCGTGGCGGCCGCCGGCCTCGCCGTGGTCGCGGTCGTCATCGTCGGGCTGGATCTCGCCCTCGGCAGCGGCTCGACGGGCGACATCGCCGCGCTGGTCGAGCATCTCGCCGATGGCTTGGCGGCGGCGATCGCGGTGATCGCGCCGCTGGCGGCACTGCTCGCCTGGCGTCGGGCACGGATGGCCGGCATCGTCACCGGCCTGGTGCTGCTCGGCGCCGGTGGCACCGTGGCGCTGCGTCGGGCTGCACTGGCCTGCGCCGCTACGGCGGCGTTCGCGACGTGTGCTGCGCTGGCGGCGTCGTCATGGGTAGCGGTCGACGACGCCCCCTCGGGCAGGCCGGTCTACGAGTCGGGACGCTGGCTCCTGCCCCTCGACAGCGGTCGTTGGCTGGGCCTGTCGGTCGAGGATGGAGCGGGGATCGCGCCGGCCCCAACATCGCGCTCGCACGCGCTCGGCGCCAATCGCCTGCTGCGCCCGTGGCACTGGCACCACCGTCCTCTCGCGAGCCGCCTCGCGGCGCTCGGAGCGATCGCGGTCGCGCCATTCGCGCTCGCGCTGGTCGCGATCACCCTGGCGCTGACCACACCGATCCGGTTGGCCGGCAGCGCGTACGCGCTGCATCTGGCGGCGACGCCGCTCTACGCGCTCGGGCTCGTGGCTACGCTGCGCGCTTTATGGCTCGGGACCGCGTGGTGGCTCGCCGTCGTTCCCGTCGCGGGAGCCACCGTGGCCGCCCTCGCCGGCTGCTGGCTCCTGTTCGGACGCGGAGCGCGGATCTGAAACGGGCGGCGAAGCGAAGGCTCCCGATCGAAGATCGACGGTGATCGCGCCCGACGCCCGTTCGCTGCCATCGGCGGCGATCACCACCGCATGCTCGCAGATCAGGTCGTCCTCATCGATTCGCGCCCGTGCAGCGCGCAGGGTCCAGCCGGATCCGCCGTCGGGGATCGATGCGACCCGCACCTCGACCAGCAGGATCCCGCTCGCAACGGCGAGCTGCACATGGCCCAACTGGCGATGATGGGGCTCGGCGCGGCGCGCGGCGATGTTCAGCCGCCCATGGATCGTCCGCACCTCGGCCACGATGTCTTCAGCCACGAATGTCGTCGGATGGCGGATCGGGGCTCCCTGCCCCGGACCGGCCGGAGCCATCGCGGAGCTGGCTAGGGCGGCCACCACCGCCGCGAGCAGGAGCGCCCATCCCAGGATGCGCATCAGGGAAGCGATCCGAGGTAGACCGACCGCACCCATTCGTCGTCGCGCAGCTGCGCTGGCGCTCCGCTGCGCGCCACCACGCCGTCACTGAGCAGCACGACGTGATCGCTGCAGCGGAGGAGCTGGTGCGCCTGGTGATCGGAGATCATGACCGTCAGCCCAGCGCGCGCCGTCCCGCGCAGCAGCTCCGCCAGCCGATCGACCACCACGGGATCGAGGCCGGCGAACGGCTCGTCGAGCAGCAGCACCCGCGGCTCGCCCGCGAGCGCCTTGGCGATCTCCAGCCGGCGGAGCTCGCCGCCGGAAAGGTCGCGCGCAAGTCGTCCGCGAAGCCCAGCGAGCCCGACCACCTCGAGCAGGCGTGCGATCTCGCGGCTCCACGCGCGGCGCGGAATGCCGATGAGTTCGACGACGGCGCGCACGTTGTCCTGCACCGACAGCTCGGAGAACGACGCGCTGCGTTGCGGCAGAAAGCTGATCCCGCGCGCGCGACGAGCATGTACGGCCAGGGACATCAGATCCTCCGCGGCGAGGGTCACGGAGCCGGCGTCGGCGCGAAGCAAGCCCATGACCACATGGAAGAGCGTGGTCTTGCCCGCGCCATTCGGACCGAGGAGGGCCGTGACCTGGCCCGACCGCGCCACGAGGTCGACGCCACGCAGCACCGTGTTGGCGCCAAAGCGCTTGGCCACTCCGCGCAGGACGAGATCGCATGCCGGGCGCGGCTCGATCTGGTCGGATGGTGGTTCGATCGTCGCCGGCACGTCGGTATCTGGGAGCGCCATGCTCCGGAGCCTGACAGGGTGCTCCGGTGGCACCAGGGAAGCATCGCCGCGCGTGATGCGTCAGCGCTGCGGTCACCGCAGCAGCGATGGGCGACGTGGGCATTGGCTGCGGGCGGTTGGACGACGCCCTCGGCAGCCTTCGGCTGCTCCGACGTGCGGCACAACGCACCCCGGATCGGCGACGCCGCGCGTGACGCCGCCGCTCGCGGTCACCAACGCCGGCGCCATCGCGTTGGCCCGCGGTGCCGACGACCTGCTGCCGGCTGACAGCATCGGCGGGCTGCGAAGTAGCCGCCCTCACGCGTTGCGCCTCTGACGGGGGTGGCGCATACTCGCGCCATGCGTGCCGTCCTGCGCATCCTGCTCGGCCTGCTCAGCCTGGTCTTCGCGACCGGTCTGGTCACGGCGTACCTGCGTCCCGGCGCCTTCGAGCTCGCGGTCGAGCACCTGCGCAAGCCGGAAGGCCGCCTGCTGATGCTGTCGGTGGCCACGCTCATGGCCGTGATCCCGCTGGGCATGGTCATCGGCTGGCTGCGCGCGCACCGCCGCGCGCGCGAGATCAGCTACACGACCGAGGGCGGGCGGGTGTCGGTCAGCCTGATCGCCGTCGAGGAGGCGCTGACGCGCGCCGTCGAGGGCGAGACCTGCGTCAAGAAGGCCGCCGTGCGCGTCTACGAGGACCGCGTCAAGCGCCAGGTGATCATCGACGCGGTCATGACCCTGTGGGAGGTCGCCAACGTCACCGAGCGCAACCGCACCTGCGCCCAGATCCTGCGCCGGCGCTTCAACGAGCTGATGCCGGAACAGACCGCGGTCGCGGTCAACCTCACCGTCCACCGGCTGACCCCGCGCCGCGACGACGCCAAGCACGCCACCGAGGCGCCCGCCGCCGCCGCGCCGGCAGCGGCGATCGCCGCTCCGGTCGCCGAGCGCGGCATCTCCGAGTTCGGCGACGCGCTGGCGGAAGGACCGTCTCCCGCCTCGTCGAGCGACTCGGCAATCACCGCGCTCCGTGACGATCCGACGCTGCCGCCCGACGCGATCGGCGAGGACGAGCTCTTCGTCGGACCGTCGTACCCGGTCGACGGCGACGACGAGGACGCCGAGGACTACCTCGGCCGGCCGATCCCGGTGAAGAAGAAGTCGCGCTGATCCGCGGCGCTTCCGCGCCGGCCGGTCGGACTACAACGCGCGCATGGGCACCTGGCGGCTGCGCGGCGTGATCTTCGACATGGACGGCGTGCTCTGCGATTCAGAGCACCTGATCTGCGAGGCCGCGCGGATGATGTTCCGCACCGTGCATGGCGTCGACGTAGGGGCCGATGAGTTCACGCCGTTCGTCGGCACGGGCGAGGATCGCTACCTCGGCGGCGTGGCGGAGCGGCGCGGCGTGCGCCTCGACATGCCCGCCGACAAGCAGCGCACCTACGCGATCTATCTGGAGCTGATCAAGGGTCGGCTGCGACCGCTGCCGGGCGTCATGGACTTCACCGCCGCGTGCCGCGCGCGCGGCCTGAAGCTGGCGGTCGGATCGAGCGCGGACCGCATCAAGGTGGTCGGCAACCTCGCCGAGATCGGCTTGCCGACGGAGCGCTTCGACGCCATCGCCACCGGCAGCGACGTCGCGCGCAAGAAGCCCTTCCCCGACCTGTTCCTGCGCGCGGCGGAGCTGATCGGCGTGCCCGCGGCCGACTGCCTGGTGATCGAGGACGCGGTCAGCGGCGTGCGCGCGGGCAAGGCCGCGGGCGCCAAGGTGCTGGGCCTGACCACGAGCTTCCCCGCCGATGCGCTGCGCGCGGTCGGCGCCGACTGGATCGCGCCCGACCTGTCGGCGGTGCCCGGCGACATCATGGCATCGGCCGCTGCGCAGCGCTGAAGCACGACGATCGCGCTGCATCACCGACCATTTCACTGCTGTTGCCAGGCCTGCGTGCCTGGTAACGTGACGACGAGGTCCGGGCGTAGGACCAGAAATGGTAACAGTCGTCATGACCGTCGTCCCGGGCCGATCCCCATGAGCATCAAGGACTCGCTGAGCGGCAGCATCGGCAAGCTGCTGCGTCCGTCGGGCGACGGCGCGAAGCCGCCCGGGGGCGAGGTCGACGCCGACGCGGTCACCGCGCGCATCGCCCGCAAGCACCGCGAGCAGACGGCGATCGACGAGCCGCTGGCGTCGACCCTGATGGAGCTCTGGCGTCAGGTCCATGCGCGCGTCGCCAACGATCCCGAGGCCGCGCTCGACGCGACGCGCATGGCCGAGCATCGCGAGCGCCTGGCCCAGCTCGCCCCGGGCGAAATGCCCGACCTGGACACCTGCCGCGGCATGCTCGCCGTGCTGGCGACGGTCGCGCCGGACCGCATCGATGCCCTCGCCGCGCGCGTCCGCGAGCTCGCCCAGGGCACCCGCGACTACCAGCGGAAGGTCGGCCAGAGCGAGCTGACCTCGTCGCACCTGCGCGATGAGCTCGACCGCTGCCGCACGCTAATCGACCAGGAATTCGCTCGCCGCAACCTGCCGCACGTCGCCGCTGATCCGCTCGACCTGCACACCCGCCTGGCCCGGCTGCTCGAGCACGAGATGGCGCCCGGAGCGGCGATGGGCCTGCCGGATCCGATCATCGGCGTGCTCGAGAAGCTGATCGTCTCGAACGACGCCGACGCGCTGCGCACGCTGCCGGAATGGGTCAAGCGTCCGGCGGCGCGGATCCTCGATCTGGTCGCGGAGCGCAACCGCTACCGCCGGCTGCTCGAGCACGCCGGCATGCTGCCGACGCCGCCGCGGCCCTGAGCCGGCCCGGTCCGCCAACCGCGAAGCCCGAAGCAGGCACCCGAACGCTGATCGGCGGATTCCGATCCGGCGACATGCGGATCCGCGTCGGCTAACGACGGCGGATCCGATGCGGTACGATGGCGGTCATGCTCACCGCCACCGAGATCGCCCACTTCCGCACCCACGGCTACGTCGCCATGCCGCGGTTCCTGGATCCCGACGAGCTCGCGGCCCTGCGCGTCGAGCTCGGGCGGCTGCGCTCCGCCGGCAAGCTGCGCAACGTCTCGACCGATGCCGACGGCGCGACGCACTCGCAGACCCGCTTCAACCTGCAGATCTGCCCGATCGGGCCGCTGAGCCCGGTGATCGAGGCGCTGCGCTTCGCGCCGCAGGTGGTCGCGACGGTCGGCGCGCTGGTCGGGCATCCGGTGCGCTTCGTGCTGGATCAGATCTTCCTCAAGCCCGCCAACGAGGGCGCCGGCACGGCCTGGCACCAGGACGCCGCGTACTGGCCGATCGTGACCGAGCGCGAGCGTGGCCTGGGCATGTGGCTGGCGCTCGACGACGCCACCGTCGCCAACGGCACGATGCACGTCGTGCCGGGCAGCCATCGCGCGCTGCGTCCGCACTACCGCGATCCCAACAGCGACCATCACATCCGCGCCGATGAGCCGGAGGGCGCGGTGCCGGTCGAGCTGCCGGCCGGCGGCGCGCTGTTCTTCAACTACGGCGTGCTGCACTGCACGCGCGACAACCGCACGGCGCGCGACCGCGCCGGCCTGGCGCTGCACTTCATCGCCGACGCCATCCGCCCGCCGGAGTTCGCCGTCGGCGAGCCGCTGATCAGCGATGCGCACGGCGGCGCGACGCGCCCCGAAGCCTGGCGCGACGCCATCGCGCGGCCGCGCGCGGTCCTCGCCTGACGACGTCGCGCGCCGCGGCGCCGAGCGCTCAGCTCTGCGAGCGGGTGCGCCGGCTCGAGGTCGAGGACTTGCGCGTGGTCGGCGCGGTGCCCAGGCAGGCGCCGTCGATCTCGGCCAGCTCCTCGTCGCTGAACGCCGCGTTGTCCCGGCAGGCGACGTTCTCCTCGAGCTGCTCGACCGACGACGCGCCGATCAGCACCGAGGTCACGCGCGGATCGCGCAGCAGCCACGCCAGCGCCATCTGCGACAGCGTCTGGCCGCGCCGCTTGGCGATCACGTCGAGCGCGCGCAGCCGCGCCACCATCTCCGGGGTGAGGCGCTCGCGGATCCACTCGCCCGCCTGGGCGGCGCGGCTGCCGGCGGGGATGCCGTCGAGGTAGCGCCCCGTGAGCAGTCCCTGGGCCAGCGGACAGAACGCGATCACGCCGACGCCGAGCCGTTCGGCGGTCGGCAGCACGTCGCTGGCGATGTCGCGGTCGAGCAGGTTGTAGCACGGCTGGTGGATGGTGATCGGCGCCCAGCCGCGCGCGCGGCAGAGCTGCACCGCGTCGGTGAAGTGCGGATCGCGGTAGTTCGACACGCCGGCGTACAGCGCCTTGCCCTGGCGCACGAGGGTCTCGAGCGCGCCCAGGGTCTCGTCGAGCGGCGTGTCGGGGTCGACGCGGTGCGAATAGAAGATGTCGACGTAGTCGAGACCGAGGCGCTTGAGGCTCGCCTCGCAGCTGGCGATGAGGTATTTGCGGCTGCCCCAATCGCCGTACGGGCCCGGCCACATGCGGTAGCCGGCCTTCGAGCTGACGATCAGCTCGTCGCGCGGCATGTCCTTCAGCAGGCGGCCGAACAGCCACTCGCTGGCGCCGGGCGGCGTGCCGTAGTTGTTGGCGAAGTCGAAGTGCGTGATGCCGAGATCGAAGGCGCGGAAGATGATCCGGCGCGAGGTCGCGTCGTCGCGGTAGCCGCCGATCGCCTTCCACCCGCCCAGCGACACCGCCGGCAGCATCAGCCCCGACCGCCCGCAGCGGCGGTAGGGCATGCGCTCGTAGCGGTCGTAGGCGAACGCCGGTCGTTCCATCGACGGCTCCGCCGGCCCCGTCCCGCCGCGCGCGTTGCGCGCCTTGCTCATGTCCTTCGCGATGTCCTTTGCCATCGCCGGCTCAGGGCTTCGCGGCGAGGGCGCGATCGACGGCGGCGGTCACCGCGGCGTCGTCCGGCGTGGTCTTCGGCTCGAAGCGTTCGATGAGCCGGCCATCGCGGCCGATGAGGAACTTGGTGAAGTTCCAGGCGATCTCGCCCTTCTTCGGGCTGTCGACGGTCAGCCACTGGAAGAGCGGATCGATGCCCGCGCCCTTGACCACGGTCTTGCGCATCAGGGGGAACGTCACGTCGTATTTCGTCGAGCAGAACTGGCGGATCTCGGCGTCCGTCCCGGGCTCCTGGGCGCCGAACTCGTTCGCCGGGACCCCGATGACCACCAGGCCGGCGTCCTTGCGCGCGCGGTGCAGCGCCTCGAGCGCGGTGTACTGCCCGGTCAGCCCGCATTTGGATGCCGTGTTGACCAGCAGGACGACCTTGCCCTTCAGCGAGGCCAGCGGGAACGCCGTGCCGTCGTTGGCGGTGAGCGAGAAATCGAGCGGTCCCTGCGGGGCGCCCTCGGCGGCGCGGGTCGCGCCGGCGGCGAGGGCGATGAGCGCGACGACGAGGATCCAGGTGGTCATGGATGGGCCTTCCGGGTTGGTCCGCCCAGCTTGCCCCCCGTCGCGCCACCGCACAACCGCCCGCGCCGTGGAACGACGAGCCCCCGGCTGGAGACCAGCCGGGGGCTCAAGACGAGACGTCGCTCCTCGTAGCCGTCAGTCCGTGGCGTCCCTGACCGTGTCCCGGGCTTCGCCGGTGGTCTCACGGATGCCGTCGCCCACGTCATCGCCGAACGAGCCGTTGTCCCCGCTCATGCGGAAGACGGCGAAGACCGCCAGCGCGATCGCCGCCAGCACGATCAACGTGACGATGATGTTTCTATTGGTGTCCATGGCTGCGCTCCAATCGGCTGCGCGCCGCCCGGTACACCCGGTGCGCGGCCGTATCCTTGTGATGGTCGATTCTAGGCAGGGGGATGCGGCCTTCGGCTCCAGCCTCGGTCGCTTCTACATCAGGCAGCTGGGGTGTTGAACCGTCGCCGATTGGCGGCGCGGGTGCCGTGGGGCGCGCTAGAAAGCGTGTGCCTCCGCGCTACGAGCCGACACGAGCGGCAGCCGAAAGCCTCCGGGCCACTAGGCGGGGCGTGCAGGACAAGGGCCACCCACGAGGGGTGGCCCTGTTGTTTTTGCGGGCACGTCGGCGAGCCGCGCCTATCCCTCTGGCCCGCACCGATTTAGCCTGGCATGCGGACGCGTTTGACGGCTGCACGAGGAAACAGGTGAATCACCAGAACGGGGTGTACAGTTCCCGGACGCACAGCACGAGGCTGTCCGTTCCGTGTCCAGACGCCCCGCCGCCAGCCTCATTCCAGCCCTTGGGACCATCGTGAAGACCATCGATCTGCGTCAGCTCGGCACCCACGATCTCTTCGCGATCTACGCGCGTGAGACCGCCGTCCATGAGAACGGTCACGCCCATGGGCGCCTCGCGCGCCTGCCGAGCGGCGAGCTGGTCAAGGCGATGCTCGGCAGCCACTTCATCGATGTCATCGAGCGCGAGGTCCTCGCCGCCGCGCAGGATGGCCATCGCTGCGTGCTGCTGACGCTCAACCCGACGCTGGTCGACATGGTCCTGTTCGCGCAGGGCATCCTCGACGGCGCGCCGTTGACCACCGCCGCGCTCGAGGGCGAGGCGGTCCACGAGGTCGATTACCTCGTCGAGGATGGCTACCTGAACCTGGCGCTCGACCGGCTGCTCGAGATCGCCAAGTCGGACTCGGAGACGCGCATCGCGGCGATCGGCGAGACCCACCTGCGCCGGCTCATGCACCTCGTGCTGCGCCGCCTGCGCACCGGCGCGTGCAACCTGCGGATCCTGATCGGTGAGGACAACCGCATCGCGTTGGCGATGTACAAGGTCTTCGCGGACGTCCGCGGCTGAGGCGGCAGGCTCGCAGCGCGCAGGTAGCACCGCCGAGCTCGACGCTCGCACCGTGAACCCGCGATGCCGAGCGCACGAGCCCTGTCGATGGCTCTGATCACCAGCGGTTTCGGTCCAGCCGCGAGGCACGACCATGCGAACCATGGGCGACCGACGCGCATCCTGCCGCCGCCGCCCGACCCGGGGCGTCCGGACGGCATCAAGGGCCGCGGAACCTCGGCGAACGCCGCGAACCGCTTCGAGCGTCTCGTCCACGAGCCCGATCCGGACTTCGACCGCAGCGAGGACATCGCGCCGTCCACCGTGCTGCTGCGCGACGACGCCAAGTCGATCATCGCGCGCAATGACAGCCCCGACCTCGGCTTCGATGCCTCGCTGAACCCGTACCGCGGCTGCGAGCACGGCTGCAGCTACTGCTATGCCCGGCCGACCCACGAATACGCCGGCATGTCGGCGGGGATCGACTTCGAGACCCGCATCCTGGTCAAGGAGGACGCGCCGCGCCTGCTGCGCGCCGAGCTCATGTCGCCGCGCTGGACGCCGCAGGTGCTGGCGATGAGCGGGGTCACCGACTGCTACCAGCCGATCGAGCGCCGCCTGCGCCTGACGCGCCGCTGCCTGGAGGTCCTGGCCGAGTTCCGCAACCCCGTCGGCATCATCACCAAGAACCAGCTGGTGACGCGCGACCTCGACCTGCTGCGCGAGCTGGCCCGCCACGATGCGGTGCACGTCACCCTGTCCGTGACCTCGCTATCCCAGGACCTGGCCCAGCGGCTGGAGCCGCGCGCCTCCGTCCCCGCCGCGCGCCTGGCGGCGATCCGGACCCTGGCCGACGCCGGCATCCCGGTCGGGGTCAACATCCAGCCGGTCATCCCGGGGCTGACCGACCACGAGGTCCCGGCGATCGTCCAGGCGGCGTACGACGCGGGGGCGCGCTGGTGCGGATATGGCCTGGTGCGGTTACCGCACGCGGTCGCGCCGTTGTTCGAGCGCTGGCTGGATGAGCACGCCCCCGAAGCGAAATCACGGGTCATCGCCCGTATCCAGGCGGTCCGGGGCGGCAGGCTGAACGACCCGCGCTTCGGCACCCGCGGCACCGGCGAGGGGGTCTGGGCGCAGCAGATCGCCGACCTGTACCGCCTCGCGCGCCGGCGGGCCGGCTACCCGGACGACGCTCATCGCCTTTCGACTGCCGCCTTCGTTCGTCCTGGGGTCGCTGTTCAACAGTCCTGGTTGGACTCTTGACCGGGACAGGTACGGCCTTTGCGGACGTCTAACGTTCCGGCGCCGCGGTGGTTGTCGCAGCGCGCCGACTGTTAGACTTGTCGGTCCACCACCAACACGTCAGGGCGACTGTGCCCCGGATCCGCCCGAATCGCATGACCCAGCCCGCATCAGCACGACTCAGCAACACCACGCCGCTCCGAACCGCACACTCGCCGGTGCGGAGTCGAGGAGCAGAGAGAGACATGGAACGCGACCCATTCGAACCGCCGGCCGCCGCCAACGAGAACGCAACCCGCCGTGGCCGCGACAACGCCGCCACCGAAGCGCCCGAGGAGGAATTGTTCACCGAGGAGCTGACCACCGAGCAGCCCGCCGCGGAGACGACGACCGAGGAGACCGAGACCGAGGAGGCCGAGGAGGCCGTGCTGGGCAGCGACGCGCTCGCCGCCGCCGAGGAAGCGGCGCCGGTCGGCGACGATCCGGTCCGCGATTATCTCGAGCAGCTCGACCACTATCCGCTGCTGACCCGTGAGGAGGAGGTCGCCCTCGCGCGCACGCTCGACGTGCACCGCGCCGGCTACCGCCGCACGATCATGACCTCGCCGCTCGCGCTGGCGCGCGGCATCGCGTGGCTCGAATCGCGTTACGAGGAGGCCGTGACCAAGGCGCGCGCCAACTCCGGCACCGCCGCCGATCGCGCCGCCGCGGGCGAACGCCCCGCGCCGCGTCCGACGCCGGCGGAACGCGCGGAGCGCGGCGAGAAGCCGCCCGCCGGGATGGAGGTCCTGGACGAGTCGGTGTCGACCGATCCGGAATCGCTGGTCCGCATGGGCGAGCACCTCGCGACGCTGCGCGGACTGATCGAGCGCGTGCGTACGCAGTCGCGGCTCGTGCTCGGCGGCGACGACGGCGTCTGGCAGCGGCGCCGCCTGCGCGAGCGCTGCTTCCGCGCCTGGCGCCTGCTCGAGGAATCGATGCTCGATCCGATGGTGCCGCAGCAGGCGCACCAGGACCTCGAGGACCTGCGTCGTCGCACGCTGCAGGCGAAGCGCCGCACCAAGGATCTCGCCGGGCTGTCCGTCGAATCGGGCGAGCCGCTCGACGACCTCAAGATCCGCCTCGCGGTGGGCGGCAAGCGCCTGCGCATCTACACCGAGGCGAAGCAGCGGCTGTCGGGTTCGAACCTGCGCCTCGTGGTGTCGATCGCCAAGCGCTACCGCGATCGCGGCCTGCCCTTCCTGGATCTGATCCAGGACGGCAACGCCGGCCTGATGCGCGCCGTCGAGCTGTTCGAATACCGCCGTGGCTACAAGTTCTCGACGTACGCCACGTGGTGGATCCGCCAGGCGATCTCGCGCGCGATCGCCGACCACGCGCGCACGATCCGCGTTCCCGAGCATCAGCTCGAGATCGCGGCGAAGCTGCGTCGCGTGCGTCGCGAGCTGCTGCACGAGCTCGGCCGCGAACCGGCGCTCGAAGAGGTCGCCGAACGCGCGCGCATGGCGCCGGAGGAATGCCGGCGCGCCCTGCGCGCGGCGCGCGGCGTGATCAGCCTCGACCAGCCGATCGCCGGCGAGGAGGGCCGCTACGGCGACCTGATCGAGGACCACCACGCGGTCGATCCGACCGCGCTGGCGTCGCCGGAGCTGCTGAATCGCCGCCTGGAGGAGGTGCTGGCGACCCTGTCGGAACGCGAGCGTGAGGTGATCACGCTGCGCTTCGGCCTGGCCGACGGCTACACCTACACGCTCGAGGAGATCGGCAACCGCTTCAACGTCACCCGCGAGCGCGTCCGCCAGATCGAGGCGAGCGCGCTGCGCAAGCTGCAGCACCCGGTGCGCAGCCGCCGGCTCGAGGCCTTCCTGTCCGACTGATCGGGCGCCTGCCCGTCGCCCACCGGCGTCGGCAGGACGGGACGACATGACGCCGCGGCTCCGGATCGGGGCCGCGGCGTCGTGTTTCTGCGGGTGTTCGCGCTGGCGGGCGCGGGTGGGGGGCTGCCGCCCGGGCCCCCGACGCGGAGGGTCTGGGACACTTGCCCCGGTCGACCAAGGAAAGGCTGGCAAATGGGGAATGCCTTGGATCATGTCCGGCGGTCGCCGGCGCGGGTCGGGGCTCTATCCGGTGCCAGAAGGCACCATGTCAACAGCGACGCCAACAGGCGTCAGTCGAGGTATGCGTGGAACTCTTCGTAGGCAATCTTCCGTGGACCGTCGATGATGCGGGCTTGCAGGCCCTCTTCGCGCAGCATGGCAATGTCCAGCGCGCGAAGGTCATCACCGATCGTGAAACCGGCAAGAGCCGTGGCTTCGGATTCGTCACCATGGCCAGCCCGGCCGACGGTCAGAAGGCCATCCAGGCCCTGAACGGCACCGACAGCGGCGGTCGCGCCCTGACCGTGCGCGCGGCCGAGGACCGCCGCTCTGACGGCGGCGGCGGCGGTGGTCGCGGCGGCGGCGGCGGCGGCGGCGGCTACGGCGGCGGCGGTGGCCGCGGCGGTGGCGGCGGCGGCGGCGGTGGTCGCTACTAAATAACTTCGCGTCACTGACGCGAGGAAATGACGGACACCCGGCGTCTTTGGCGCCGGGTGTTTCGTTGGCATCCGCGGTTCATCGATGCGACGAGACGACAGCACCCGGCGCCTTCGGCGCCGGGTGCTTCGTTGGCATCGTCGATCCGCCGGATGGCGTCAGGCCGACCAGGTGAAGATCCGGGTCGGCGCGCCGCGCTGGTGGCGCAGGTCGAGCCAGGCGCGCTGCGCGTCGCCGGCCTCGACCCGCTCGGCGAGTCCGTCGACCCGAACCCGGCCGTCGCGCAGCCAGGCCAGCGCCGCCGCGAGATTGGCGATGATGCTGCCACGGGCGAAATCCTGCGGCTGCATCGGGACCTCCCATTCCCAGCCCGTGCGAACGCGGACGTAGCGGTGGAAGATCGCATGCAGAAGTCGATGCGCGCTGAGGTCCGTGCGCTGGCGCCAGGGCGCGCCGATCAGCACCGCTTCGCCGCCGCGGCGCACCACGTCTATCGCATCGAGCACCGCCTGCTCGTGGCCCGAGCAATCCAAAGCGAGATCGACGCGGTCCTTGAGCGCCTCGCGCGGCAGGACCTCGACGGCATCGATCCCGAGTTCCCGGGCGAGGGCGCTCCGCTCAGCGATCGGATCGACGGCCGACACGCGATAGCCAGCCGCGCGGAATATCTGCGCCGCCAAGTTGCCGACCGGACCAAGCCCCGTGACCAGCACCTGCGCCGGCGGCCGTGCCGAGGTCGTGATCAGGGTCGACCAGCTCACGCCCATGAGTCGGCAGAACACCGCGACGGCCGGATCGAGCCCGGCGGGCACGGCGACGACGCTGTCGCGTGCGTGGCGCTGCTGCGAGGCGTGGTTGCCCATGCAGAACACCAGATCCCCCGGCCGCAGATCGGCGACGTTGGCGCCGACCGCGTCGACGCGGAAGATCGCGGCGTACCCGCAGATCGCCCGATCGGTGCGCTCCGCGATGAAGGCGTTGAGCTCGGTGCCGGGGCTGGCGAGCGACACGAGCGTCGTTCCCGCGACCTCGTTGGCGCCGAGCGGCGATGCATCGCGCGGCACCTCGATGAGCTCGGCGCGTTCGCGGGCGGTGAAGGCGATCGCGCGCATGGTGGCGGCGAGGGGCTGGGCTGAGGCGGTCATGGGGGATCCTTAGGTGGCGGCGGTGCGGGCGGAGAACGCGGCGTCATCGGCGGGACGGAGCGCCCGCACTTCGCGCGCCGCGACCCACGCGGCGGCGCGTCGCAGCATCTCGCGAGGCGCGAACGCCTCGTACGTGCGCTCGCTGTGTCCGAGCAGCGTCTGGAACACGCGTCCGCGCCCGTAGCGGTACGCCCACGCGAGCGGCTCGGTCGCGCCGGTGACGCGCGATGGCGCCTCGAGCATCGGGGCGATCGGTTCGTCGCCGACCTGGCGCACGTAGAGCTCGTCGGCGACCGTGAACGGCTCGATGCCCGCCACGATCGGGTGGTCGCCGCGCGGGCTCGCGACGAACGCGCCGAAATCGTCGTGGGCGCTGCCGGCGTGGTGATCCCAGACGCGGCGCACCAGGCGCCGGTACTCGGGCCAGTCCGAGCCGCCCGCGCCAGGCAGCGAGCGGTGGAACGCGCCGTTGGCGAAGTGGATCACGATGAGGCCGCCGCCGGCGCCGACGAAGGTGGCGAGGGCGGTTCGCGCGGCCGCGCTGGCGCCGACGGGATCCTGCCAGTTGCACCAGTTGAGGGCGATCGCGTCGTAGACGCCGAGATCGCGCCGGGCCAGCTCCTCGGCATCGCCGACCGCGTCGACGGCGATGCGCCGGTCGCGCCCGAGCGCGGCCGCGATCGCCGGCGTCGTCGTCGGCCAGTTGTGCCAGCGGTGCGCCTCGTTGCCGGACAGCAGCAGCACGCGCAGCGCGGCATCGGCTGGTCGTGCGGCGAGGATCAGCGCCGCCGCGTCGCGCGTCAGGTGCGGCGCCTGGACGCCGTCCGCCGGGATCTCGACGCCGGCGCACCACGCCAGTCCGTTCAGCAGCGCGAGGCGATACGAGGGCTTGGCCCAGTTGGCGTGGTCGTGCCCGAGGCTGGTGCCGAAGCCGCGGCCGCCGTCGGCGCGTTCGACCGCCCACGCGACGACGTCGCCATCCTGGCGCGTGCCCGCCAGCGCCGGCACGCGCAGCAGGCGTGCGGCGTCGTCGGCCAGACGCAGGTCGTGATAGAACTCTTCTCGCAAGGTGAATCGGTCGGGCAGGCCCCGCGTCGCAGGATGGTCGGCGGTGACGACGACGTCCGTCTCGAGCGTGGTGATGCGCGAGCGCCAGGCGCGTCCGCCGTCGTCGCCCTGCCACTGGAAGTAGCCGCCGCACCAGCGCAGCGCCCGCTCGGCATCGCCTTCGCCGGCGAACAGCCCGAAGTGGACGACCGCGACGCCGCCGCCGCGCGCCACCAGCGCCTCGACCTGGGCGATCGCGCGCGGATGGGCGAGGTGCAGCGCGTCGCTATAGAGGTCGCCGTCGCGGCCGTCGCAGAACAGGGCGATGGCATCGCACCAGGCAAGGTCCTCGTCCTGCGGCCAGCCGTCGACGACCCGGCAGGACAGCTGGACCGACGCCGTGGATCGCATCAGCATCGCCGCGCATACCCGCGCATCCCAGCCGTAGTCGTGGACCCCGTTGCCTTCCGGGCCGTGGCTCTTGTCGCCGGCGACCAGCAGGAGGCGGCGATTGCGGACGTTCTGGATCATGGGCACCATCCCGATGGGCGCGATCATCGCCGATCCGGGGTAGGCTTGGAATGGCTGCCGATCCGCGCCGGATATCCGTGCGTCCCGGGAGGAACCGATGCGGGAGACCTTCGACGACCTGCGCCTCGACCGCGTCGAGGCCGAGCTGCAGGACATGCGCTCCGGATACGTGCACCGGAAGTGCATCCCGTGGGCGATCGTCGTCCAACCGGTGATCGGCGCCTACATCGCCAGCGGTCCGGAGCGCAGCGTGCGCATCGCCAGCGGCGAGGTCTGCCTGGTGGCCGCCGGCGTGCCGATCGCGTTCGACCACCGCGGCGACCGCGCCGGGCGGATGCGCTCGCGGTGGCTGCACATCCAGGCGTCGTACCGCGGCGTCCTCGACCCGTGCGCGCTGCATCGCACGCCCAGCCGCATCGCCGGCGCCGCGGGGGCGCGCATCGGCGCGTTGTTCGACGAGCTGCTGCCGATCGCCGATGGCGGCGTCACGGCGCGCGTCCGCCGGCTCGCCCTGGCGGCGCACATCCTGGCCGAGGCGTTGGCGGCGACCGCGGCCGATCCGCGCGCCGACGACCTGGTCGCGGGCGCGGCCCGGCTCGCGCCGCTGACCGCGTGGGCGAAGGCCAACCTGCATCGGCCGTTGACCATCGCCGACCTCGCCCGCGCGGCCGGCATGTCGCGGTCGCGCCTGCACGCGCACTGCCGACGCTGGCTGCACCGCGCGCCGATGGCCTGGCTGAAGGAGCTGCGCCTGGCTGAGGCCGCGCATCGGCTGCTGGTCGGCGACGATCGCGTCGCCGCGGTCGCCGAGGCCACCGGCTTCGCCAACCCGTTCCACTTCAGCCGCGAATTCACCCGCCGGTACGGCCTGCCGCCGCGCGGCTATCGCGACGGCCAGCGCCTCGGCGGCGCGTGAGGCTCAGCCGGCGGCGGCGCTGGCCGCGCGCAGCTCGGTGGTGCCGTCCGGCTTGCGGATCACCGCGTCGATGACCTCCATCGCCCACAGCGCCTCTTCCGGCGACGGCGACGGATCGCGCTTGGCCTTGATCGCGTTGACGAACTCGCGCACCGCGCCGGTGAAGCCCTGGAAGAAGTGGCGCGTCTGGCCCATGTTCGGGATGCCGTAGTCGGGACGCCAGATCGAGATCTCGCCGAGCGGCACGCGCGGTTCGATCTCCTGCATGGAGGGGGCGAGCACGTCGGTGCCGCCGTCGTTGCCGCGGTGCAGCTCCATGTGCTGGACGTTGTCGACGACGATCAGCGCGTTGGCGCCGTCCATGACGCCGGATATCTCGATGCGCTCCTGGATGCGCGGCTGCGACGAGTCCAACGTCAGCTGCGCCATGCGGCCGCCCGCGAAGCGCAGCGTCAGCGCCAGGGACACGCGATCGTTGCGCCGCATCGACTGCGACGACACCGCCAGCGGCGCGCCGAAGAACGAGATCGCCAGGTCGATGATGTGCACCGACATCACCAGCAGCATGTCGTCGAGCTTCCCCGACTGCCAATGCGCGTAGCGGAACCAGCCCATCGACGGATCGAAGCCGCCGCTGGTCATCAGCTCGCGCGCCTTGCGGTAGGGCAGGCCGAAGCGCTTCATGTAGCCGGTCATGACGAAGGTGCCGTTGGCGCGGGCCAGGCCGACCATCTCGCGCGCCTGCGCCAGCGTCGGCGCGGTCGGCTTCTCGACGTAGAGCGGGATGCCGCGCGCCAGCACCTGCTTGCCGATCTCGTAGTGGATCTGCGGCGGCCCGACGATGAACACGCCGTCCGGCTTGCGTTCGTCGAGCATGGCGCGCACGTCGGTGTACGACGAGGCGCCGCCGAAGATCCGCGCGTTGCGCTCGGCCAGCGCCCGGTCGAGATCGACCACCGCGTCGAGCCGGCAGTCGGCGTAGGCCAGGCACGGGTACAGGTTGTTGGTCGAGTGCGTGCCGCAGCCGATGAAGGCGATGCGCGGGGTGGTGCTCATGGGCGGGCTCCGATGGAGGTGGGACCGTGCGTGGTCGTGGAGGCGTCGGCGGCGTCGGCGGCGAGGCCCTGCAGGTAGCCGAGCGACCGCGACACGGCTTCGGCCTCCTCGCGTTCGTCGTGCAGCTCGACCTCGGCGCTCAGCCAGCCGGCGTAGCCGGCGCGCGCCAGCTCCCGCGCCAGCGCGCGGTGCTCGGCGGCGGCCGACGGCTTGGCGATGTCCTTGACGTGGACGTGCGCGATGCGCCGCGGCAGAGCTCGCGCGACCGCGGCCGGGCTGATGCCGGACGCGGTGAAGTGCCAGGTGTCGATGGTCGCGCCCAGCCCGGCGTCGGGCAGCGCGGCGAAGATGCGCCGGTAGTCGTCGATGGTCTCGATCTGGAAGCGGTGGTGGTTCTCGACGGTCAGGCGCACCCCGTGGCGGCGCGCCGGCGGCAGCAGGGCGCGCAGGCCGCCGATGATGCGCTCCAGCATCCGCGCGCGCGCCTCCGGCGGCGTGCCGTCCGCCACCGGCATGCCGTTGACGTTGACGAATTCGCAGCCGAGCGCGCCGGCGAAGGCGATGACCTTGGCGACGTAGTCCAGGGAGGTCGCGAGCGCCGCGTCATCGGTGCCATCGATGCCGCCGCCGTGGACGCCGATCGCGCGCACGCCGCGGCGATCGAGCTCGGCGCGCGCCGCCGCCGGCTGCTGCGTGCGCGCGTCGAGGTGGATCCACCCCGGGATCATCAGGATCTCGACGGCGTCGAAGCCGGCCGCGACCACCGCGTCCAGGGCCTCGGGCCAGGGTCGGCGGCAGGCGCCGATGGTGCTCATGCAAGGGCGCATCCGCATCTCCGACGGCGAGCATGCCATCGGCATGCGGAGCGGGATGGACGGGCGTGCTGCGCAGGTGCTCCGCCGTGCGGGCGGAAGGTTGTCGGTGGCCCGCGGTGGCTAGGATGCGCGCATGCCGGTCAGCGTGCAGTGGGCGGTCATCGACCGCTTCCCGGTCGGCTGGCGGATGGGCGCCCACCACCACGACGACATCCACGAGATCCTCCTGGTGACCGCCGGGCGGCTGCGCACCGCGATCGACGGCGTCGTCCAGGTCGCCGAGCCCGGTTCGGTCGTGCTCCACGTCGCCGGCCGCGACCACGCCGAGGAGGCGCTCGGCACCCGTCCGTTCGAAGCGCTGTACGCCAATGTCGCCGTGCGCGGCGCGCCGCGCCTCGATGCCGCGCCGTGGCAGATCGTCGACCACGGCGGGCGCGTCGAGGCGGCGATGCGCTGGGCGGTCGAGGCCTTCGCCGCCGGCACCGCGTCGGCGCGCGAGGCCGCCTCGGGGCTGATCGCCGCCGCGCTGCACGAGTTCATCGCCGGAGCCGCCGATCCCGACGCCGAGCTGGTGCGGCGCGTGCGCGCCTACGCGATCGCGCGGCTCGGCGAACCGCTGACGCTCGACGACCTCGCCGCCGCCGCCGCGCTCAGCCGCTACCACTTCGCGCGGCGCTTCCGCGTCGCGACGCGCCAGTCGCCGATGCGCTGGCTGAGCGAACTGCGCCTCGACAGCGGCCGGCACCTGCTCGCCACCACCGACCTCACGGTCGAGGCGATCGGGCGGCGGGTCGGATTCCCCGACCGCTTCCACTTCTCGCGCGCGATGCGCCGGCGCAGCGGCCGTCCGCCGAGCGGATGGCGGCGATGACCCGGTTTACGCCGCTCCGATCGGTGCCGCGGCGCCGATCGAGGGTTGACCCCCGCCCGCGGCCTGGCAAAACCAACTAAATGGTTGGATCACACATCCCGCGCCGTTTCGCCTCCGAGGACCAGCTCGAGGAGAGCCTCGCCGCGCCGCCGGCGTGGCTGCCCGAGGCGCTCGCGCGCGCGCCGGGCGACATCGTCGTGCTCGGCGCCGCCGGCAAGATGGGCCCGAGCCTGGCGATCACCGCCAAGCGCGCCGGTGGCGGCCGGCGCGTCATCGCCGTCAGCCGTTTCAGCGAGAAGGGCGTCGCCGAGCGGCTGCAGCGCGCCGGCGTCGAGATCCTGCCCTGCGACCTGCTCGACCGCGCGCAGGTGGCGCGCCTGCCGCAGGCGGCGAACGTCATCTATCTCGCCGGGCGCAAGTTCGGCACCGGCGCGGACGCGCCCAAGACCTGGGCGATGAACGCGCTGGTCCCCGCCAACGTCTGCGAGCGCTACGAGGGCGCGCGCATCGTCGCCCTGTCGACCGGCTGCGTGTACCCGCTGGTGCCCAGCGACCGCGCCTGCGACGAGGACGTGCCGCCGGCGCCGGTCGGCGAATACGCGCAGTCGTGCCTGGCGCGCGAGCGCGTCTTCCAGCACTACGCCGGCGAAGGCCGCGTGCGCTGCGTGCTGGTGCGCCTGAACTACGCCCTCGAGCCGCGCTACGGCGTCGTCCACGACATCGCCCGCGCGATCCTCGACGACGAGCCGGTCGAGCGCGGCGCGCCGTGCTTCAACGGCATCTGGCAGGGCGACGCGAACGCCATGGTGCTCGGCATGCTCGAGCTGGCCGCGTCGCCGGCGGCGGTGATGAACCTCACCGGCCCGGAGACCGCCTCGGTCACCGCGGTGGCCGAGGAGCTGGGCCGGCTGCTCGGCCGGACCCCGCGCTTCGTCGGCGAGCCCGGCACGCATGCCTGGCTCAACGACGCGCGCCGGGCGTTGTCGCGCTTCGGCTATCCGCGCGTGCCGCTGGCGCAGATCGTCGAGATGACCGCGGCGTGGTTGGCCGACGGCCGGCGCTCGCTGGGCAAGCCGACGCACTTCAGCGCCGTCGACGGGACGTTCTGAGATGGCGATCCCCAGCGACATCCGCGCCGCCTTCCGCGCCGGCACCGCGATCCCGGCGCATCCGCTCGCGCTCGACCAGGACAAGAAGCTGAGCGAGCGGCATCAGCGCGCGCTGGCGCGCTACTACGTCGCCGCCGGCGCCGGCGGCATCGCGGTGGGCGTGCACAGCACGCAGTTCCAGATCCGCGATCCGAAGATCGGCCTGTACGAGCCCGTCCTGCGCCTCGCCGCGCACACCATCGACGCCGCCGCGGCGAAGGCCGGGCGCCCGGTGATGCGCATCGCCGGCGTCTGCGGGCCGACGGCGCAGGCGGTGCGCGAGGCGTCGCTGGCGGCGGGTCTGGGCTACCACGCGGCGCTGCTGTCGCTGGCCGGCGTGCCGGGGAGCCTGGCCGACCTGGTGGCCCACTGCCGCGCGGTCGCCGAGGTCATCCCGGTCATCGGCTTCTACCTGCAGCCCGCGGTCGGCGGCCGCGTCCTGCCGTTCGCCTTCTGGCGGGACTTCGCCGCGATCCCGAACGTCATCGGCATCAAGATGGCGCCGTTCAACCGCTACCGGACGCTCGACGTCGTGCGCGGCGTCGCCGCCTCCGGGCGCGACGACATCGCGCTCTACACCGGCAACGACGACAACATCGTCGCCGATCTGGTCACCCCGTTCCGGCTCGACGGCGGGCGCGAGCTGCGGGTGGTCGGGGGCCTGCTCGGGCAGTGGTGCGTCTGGACGCAGCCGGCGGTGGCCCTGCTGGCGCGCTGCCGCGCGCTGGTCGCCTCCGGGGCTCCGATCCCGGCCGAGCTCCTGGCCCTGGGGGCACGGCTGACCGACGCCAATGCGGCGGTGTTCGACGCGGCCAACGACTTCCGCGGCTGCCTGCCCGGACTGCATTACATCCTGCACGGCCAGGGACTGATGCCGGGCTTGTGGTGCCTGGACGACCATGAAGTACTGTCTCCGGGACAAGCCCAGGAGATCGACCGCGTGCGCCACGCCTATCCCGACCTGATCGACGACGCGTTCGTCGCCGCCCACCGCGACCGCTGGCTGGCCGACTGACATGGCCGCCGGCAAACGCCGTACCGAGCCCGCCAGCGCCCGCGCGCAGGCGACGCGCGACGCCATCCTCGCCGCGGCGATGGAGGAGTTCGCGGCGCGCGGCCCCGACGGCGCGCGCGTCGACCGCATCGCCACCCGCGCCAGGGCCAACAAGGAGCGCATCTACGCCTACTTCGGCGGCAAGGAGCGGCTGTGGGCCGCGGTGCTCGAGCGCGCATTCGCCGAGATCGCCGAGGCCGAGCGCCCGCTGGCCGAGACCGGCATGGACGGCGACAACCGGCTCGCCGAACGCGCGCTACGCGTCTACTTCGACATCCACGAGAACCATCCGCACCTGTGGCGGCTGCTGGCCTGGGCGAACCTGACCGGCTCGGTCGGCGGCAAGTTCGCCAACGCCAAGGTCGCGGTCTACGCGGGTCTCGAGGAGGCGTTCGCCACCGCGCAGCGCAACGGCCTGTATTCCGCCGACGTCACCTTCCCGGCCTACGCCTTCGCGCTGATCGCGCTGTCGCTGGTCGCTTTCTCGAACCGCAGGACGCTCGCCACCCATCTCGATCTGGATCTCGACGACGTCGCCGTCCGCCGCCGCCTGGTCGAGGAGCTGGCGACATTGATCGAACGCGGCGCGGCCAAGCCCAAGTCCAAGGCGAAATGATCGGCGGCGAGCACACGTCGGCCGCCTGGCAGGAGCACGCCGGCGACGTCTGCGTGCTGCCGGTCGGCGCGTTCGAGCAGCACGACCGCTGGCTGCCGCTGGCGACCGACACCATCCTCGCCGAGCACTTCGCGCGCATGGTCGCCCAAGCGCTGGACGCGGCGCTGATCCCCGCGCTGCCGATCGGCACCTCGTTCGAGCACTGCGGCCACCGCGGCACGCTCAGCCTCAAGCCCGAGACGGCGATGGCGATCGTGCGCGACCTGGTCGACGAGCTGGAACGCCAGGCGTTCCGCATCCTGATCATCGTCAACGGCCACGGCGGCAACTTCTCGTACCCGCCGGTGGTGCGCGACCTGAACCGCCAGGACCGTCGGCTGAAGATCATCCTGGTCGATCCGTGGACCTTCGCCGCCGGCGGCATCGCCGAGGACAGCGCCGGCAAGGGCACCGACCTGCACTGCGGCGAGTTCGAGACCTCGCTCATGCTGGCCATCCGCCCCGACCTGGTCGGCGCGCGGATCGACAGCTACGTCCAGTCGCGCGACGCGCACGCCCTGACGCGGTCGGATCTCAACACCTTCGGCATCGGCCACTTCAACGCGTCCGGCTCGATCGGCTTCCCGTCCTTCGCCAGCGCCGACAAGGGGCGCGCGCTGCTCGATTCGATCCGCGGCGCGATGGTGCCGTGGCTCAACGACCGCATCGCGAGGCTGCGCCGCGAGCCGCGCTACGCCGGAGCCGGCGGCATCGCCCTGCGCACGATGGTCGCGCGCGATGTCGCGGACGGCATGCGCCTGAAGTCGGCGGCCGGCTGGAACCAGACCGAGAACGACTGGAACGCGTTCGTGCGCGCCTCGCCCGAGGGCTGCTTCGTCGCCGTGCGCGACGGGCGCGTCGTCGGCAGCGCGGCGACCATCCGCTACGGCGCCGGCGCGCGCGAGGTCGCCTGGATCGGCATGGTCCTGGTCGATCCGGACGAGCGCCACGGCGGCATCGGCACGCGGCTGATGCGCCGCGCGCTGTCGCACCTCGAGGACTGCCCGTCGGTGAAGCTCGACGCGACGCCGGCCGGCCGCGAACTGTACCTGCGCCTGGGTTTCAGCGACGAGCGGCCGCTCGCCCGCCATGCCTGCGTCAGCGCCCCGGCGATCGCCGGCGAGGATCCGACGGTCGCCATGCGCGCCGAGCATCTCGACGCCGTCGCCGCGCTCGATCGCGCCGTCACCGGCCTCGATCGCCGCGACCTGGTGCGCGCGCTCCACGACGCCGCGCCGCACCTCGCGCGCGTGCTGGTGCGCGATGGCGCGATCGTCGGCGCCTGCCTCGGTCGCGCCGGGTCGTCGGCGACGCAGATCGGTCCGGTCGCCGCGCCCGACAGCGCCGACGCGCGCGCGCTGATCGCCGCCGCGCTGCGCGCCTGCGCCGGACGCGCCGTGCTCATCGACGTGCCGGGCGCCCAGGCGGAGGTCGGCCGCTGGCTCGCCGATCACGGCTTCGCCGTCCAACGCCCGCTGATCCGCATGTGGCGCGGCAGCCCCGGGCCGGCGGGAGACGTCGCGCGCGAATTCGCGATCGTCGGACCCGAGTTCGGCTGAGCTTCGAGCTTCGAGCTTCGAGCTTCGAGCTTCTAGCTTCGAGCTCGCGGCTTCGGGCTTCGAGCTCGCGCTTCAGCCTTCGACGCTCAGGCGATCTGCTCGACGCTCACCCGGTTGCGCGCCGTGCGCGCGTCGACCCCGGCCACCGGCTCGATCAGCCGGGTGTAGAGCCCGGGCCGGCGCGACGCGAGATGCGCGCTCGGCAGG
Source organism: Planctomycetota bacterium (assembly GCA_035627695.1). Classification (GTDB taxonomy): domain Bacteria; phylum Planctomycetota; class UBA11346; order UBA11346; family UBA11346; genus DASPLE01. The sequence continues at coordinate 55,378 of DASPLE010000011.1, read as the reverse complement.
CTGCCGACGCGCGCGGCCTTGCTCAGCGTCGCCAGGACGATGTCGTCGCCCGCGCGCGTGGTCTCGGCCGCGACCAGGCCTTCCGGATCGAACACCGCGCTGCAGCCGACCCGCACCTCGGGGCCGTCGACGCCGACGCCGTTCACGAACGCCAGCCAGCAGTTGTTGTCGTAGGCCCGCGACGGCAGCCACTTGTGGATCCACGCCCGGCCCTTCGGGCCGATGAAGGCGTCGTGCAGCGGCTTCGGATCGGCGGCGCGCTTGCGCCACAGCTCGAGCGGGATGCGGCCCATGCCGGCGCGCGGGATGTCGAAGCCACCGGTCTGGTGCGGGGCGAACACCAGCTCGGCGCCGCTGAGCGCCAGCACGCGCATGTTCTCGGGGATGTTGTTGTCGTAGCAGATCAGCACGCCGCAGCGCCAGCCCTTGACGTCGAACAGCGCGAGGCGGTCGCCCGACGAGATCGACGAGCTCTCGAAGGCGTGCAGCTTGCGGTGGCGGAACAATGCGCCGGCGTCGTCGACCACCACCCACGTGTTGTAGAGGCGGTCGCCGTCGCGCTCGAGCAGGCCGAAGCCGATGGCGATGCCGTGTCGGCGCGCCACGGCCGTCATCGCGCGCACCGCTGGGCCGTCGTCCGCGGTCTCGGCGATCGCGCGCAGCCGCTCGCGATCGAGCCCAGTCAGGTAGTGGTAGCCGCTGAGGCACATCTCGGGGAAGGCCACGACCTCGGCGCCCCGCCCGGCGGCCTGGGCGGCCAGCTCGGTCATCCGCGCGAGGTTCCTGGTCTTGTCGTCCTCGGTCATCTCGAATTGGACCGCGGCGATGGTCAGCGTGTCGTTCATGGAGGCTCCGGTTTCCGGTGGCGGCTGTCTTCCAGCGTATCTCCAACCAACGAGGCGCTTGGCGACGACTTCGTCGATGCGGTCAGGAGGATCGTCGCCTGTCGTGCGGACGTTTGGCCGCGCCTCGCGCGCTGGCGACCTCGATGGGGGGCCGCCTGCGCGGCCGTCGCGCTCAGCCGGCCGGAGAGGCCCAGCGGTCGCTGCACATGACGCAGCGCAGGCGCTGCCCGACCACGTACGAGCGGCGCGTATGCCAGCGATGGCCGCACTCGAGGGTGAGGGTGCGGCCGCGCCCCTCGACGATGACCTCGAGGATGCGCCGCGGCGGCAGACGGGTCCAGGCGGGGCGCGTGGTCATGACTCTTGAGCCTGTCGGTTGGACGTGCTTGGCAAGCGGGCAGGACCGGAATCCATCAGCCGCGTCTCATTGCACACGACGCCGTGGCGACGGCGGGACCGGACGGCGGCGTGGTGCGCAGGTGACGCCATTTCCTGCGCAGGACGCGCCGGCTCACGGGTCGGCGATGTAGGCCTTGAAGGGTTGCCCGTCGCGCGTGCACACATTGACGGCGTGGCAGTCGCCGCAGCGGATCCGGTAGGCGGCGAACCGGCGCTGGAAGCGGTCGAGCCGGCGGCGTTCGGCGATGCCGACCCTGCCGAGGTAATCGGCGATCGCGTCGTCGAAGCGGTTGTGGCACAGCGCGCACGCGTGCTCACCGACCAGGCGCATGAAGCGCACGCGCAGCCGCCACTGCACGAACACCCACGGCACCAGCACCACGAAGCCGATCCCGAGGATGCCGCCCCACATGCCGGGATGGTCGCGGCGGCCCCGGCGCTGGCCAGACGTTCCATGCCGGACGTGCTCATGGGCTCGCAGGCGGTGCAAGACCTCCAGTTCGTAGCTCGTCGCGAGCATCGCCATGGCATCGTCCCAAGTGGGAGCCGCCCATGTACCTCCGCGTCATCGCCATCCTCGTCGCATGCGTCTCGCTGTCGGGAGCCGACCATTGGCGATCGGCGGGATCGGTGCGCGCCGTGCCGGCCACGGACATCGCCGCGGTGGCGCTGGCCTCGGGCTTCGCCCTGCGCGTCCCCGGCGTCGGCGCGTGCGAGCTGTTCGTGCCGATGATCGAGCGGTGGGTGCCGGTCGCGGCGCTGCGGACGCCGCGCCAGCCCGGCTCGTTCTCGCTCACGCGTCTCGCCGATGGCCGGGTCCTGGTGGCTGGCGGGACCGTGCCGGATTCGCCGCTCGACGCGATCCGCGCCTGCGAGGTCTTCGATCAGCGGACGCTGCGCTGGACGTCGACCGGCAGCATGCGCTGGGGCCGCCGCTGGCACATCGCCGAACGCCTGCCCAACGGGCGCGTGCTCGCCGCCGGCGGGCTCAGCCAGCAGTTCGAGTTCGACGATCCCGCCACGCCGTGGCCGGACGACGAGGTGCCCTTCGGCCGTTTCTGGGATGCGCGCATGCCGACCGCCGAGCTCTACTGCCCGGCGAGCGGCCGCTGGCGCGACGCGCGCGACATGAACGTGGCGCACAGCGAAGGCGCGAGCGCCGCGCTCGATGACGGCCGGGTGCTGGTCTACGGCGGCTGGACCGATGGCACGCGCACCGTCCAGTGGGCGGTCAGCGAGGTCTACGATCCCGCGACGAACCGCTGGACGCGCAGCGCGAACCCGGCGTTCCCCGACGAGTACGTCATGACCGAGCCGCTGACCAAGCTCGCGGATGGGCGCGTGGTGACGCTCAACGGCGTCTTCGACGCCTTCCGTCAGCTGCCCGAGGCCTGGCAGGGGGCCAGCGTCTTCGATCCGCGGACCAATTCCTGGAGCCGCTTCCCGTCGCCGATCACGCCGCGGCTCGACGCGCGGGCGACGCTGCTCGCCGATGGCCGCCTGATGATCGCCGGCGGCGTCGTCGCCGACGAGGATGGCAACCTGATCCCGACGCGCGCCGTCGAGTTCTGGTCGCCGAGCACCGGCGCGTGGACGCCGGCGCCGATCCTGGGCGTCGGTCGCGCGCTGCACCGGCAGCTGCGGCTCAGCGATGGGCGCGTGCTGGCGATCGCCGGCCTCGGCGCGCCCGGATCGAGCGAGATATTCGGCGGGCGCTCGGTGATCCTGCCGCCGGGTCCGCCGCTGGCGATCAACTGACCCGGCGTTTCGCGCGCGGCGGGGCGAGGCGCTTCATCAGCCTGGCGGCGAAGCCGGTGCCGAGCGCGGTGTCCTCGTGCCGGGTGAAGACGAAGCAGTCCTTCCACGCCTCGGCACGAATCCGCGCCGCCCACGCGTCGAGCGCGCGCGGCGTGTAGTCGAGCCGGCGCAGGCGCAGGTAGCCCCACGCGGCGGTCGCGACCATCGGCGTGGCGAGGTCGTCGGTGTCGGCGATGCACAGCGCGACGCCGCGGTCGCGCAGCACGGCGTAGACCGCGTCGTCGAACCACGACGGGTCGCGGAACTCGACCGCCAGCTTCAGCGCGCGCGGCCACGCCTCGAGCGCGTCCTCGAGCAGCGCCGCGTCCTTCTTCAGGTTCGGCGGCAGCTGGATGAGCGCGGGTCCGCGGCGCGCTCCGAGCCCGCCGAGCGCCGCCGCGAAGCGCGCGAGGTCGCCCTCGACGCGACGCAGGCGCTTGTGATGGCTGATCGTCGCCGGCGCCTTGACCGCGAAGCGGAAGGCGCGCGGCACCTGCGCGATCCACGGCGCGAAGCTGCCGGCGCTCGGCGCGCGATAGAAGGTGCTGTTGATCTCGACCCCGGTGAAGCGGCTCGCGTAGTAGCCGAGCATCGCCGAGGTCGGCAGATCGCGCGGATAGAAGCGGCCCTTCCACGGCGGATAAGCCCAGCCGCTGGTGCCGATCCAGCTCCGCGCGGTCATGTAGCCGACGCGGCGCCCGCACGGCGCAGCGCGCGATCCTGGATGAAGCGCATCTCGATCAGGTTCGCGGCGAGCGACAGGCGCGACTCGACCGCGAGCAGCGCCGCCGCGTAGGCCATCGCCAGCACGCCGCCGAGCCCGAGCAGCAGCGCCGCGCGGCCGGTGTCGATCTGCGCCAGGCCGGCCGCGCCGATGACCAGGCTGGCGAGGACCAGCAGCACCAGCGCCGCGTACAGCGTGACCAGGCTGTGGTGGATCAGGCGCACGCGGTGGACCAGCTTGGGCAGCACCAGCCCGACCAGGCGCCATTCCTCCTGCGCTTCGGCGTCGCTCGCCGTCAGCCGTTCGAGGCGCGCCACGCGGTCGCCCATCTGGCGCACCCGATCCGAGCCGCGTCCGAGCCGGTTCGACGTCGAGAGGATGAGCGTGCCGCACGCCGACAGCAGGACCGCCGGCGTGATCATCTCGGAGAGCAGGCTGAGGTTCACCCGCGCGATCGTGGCGCGGCTCGCGGCGATGACAGCGCCGACCTCAGTGCTGGCGCACCGCCGGCGGCTCGGCGCGGCGCGCGGCGGTATCGAACTCGTGGACCGCCGCCCATTCCGCGATCGTCCCGTCCCAGCGCGTCCATTCCTCGTCGGTGCCGTGGCGGTTGCCGATGTCGACCGTCCAGCGCCGGGCGCAGGCGACGCACGCCACCAGGCTGCGCCAGTCGCCGATCGCCAGATCGTGCGTCGTCGGTCGCGGACCGCGCGGGCGGACGCGCACGCGCCGGCAGCGCGGGCAGGGCCCGCCGCGCCGCGTCAGCACCTCGCCGACGCGGACGGCGACCAGCACCGCCGCGACCACCGCCGTGGCGCAGGCCGGCACCGGCGCATGCGGTATCAGGGCGACGGCGACGCCGAGCGCGGCGACGCTGGCGATCGCCGCGGCGGCGCTGCGCGCGCGCCAGCCGCGCCACCACGGTGGCGGGGGGATCGACTCGGCGCCGACCACGCGCACGCCGTGGGCTGCCAGGGTGCGCTCGCCCGGACGGCGTGCGCCGCAGGTCGGGCACGTCGCCGCGTCGGGGGCGACCTCGCGATGGCAGATGGCGCAGCTCGGCACGCGGGCGGACCCCCGGGATACTCTACCCCACCCGTGCCGGTCCGGTTGGAGCGGCCGGGTACGGGCGAAAACTCGGACTCGACGGCGCGCGGATCATGGGTCACAATGGACCCCATCATGCATCTGCCCCGCGAGGGGTGCCGGCGGCCTCATCCAACGCCGGCTGAACTGGTGGTCACCAGCTCCCTGACCACCCCGCTCCGGGCGGATGCCCGGCCAAGCCAGCCGATCCGCACCTCCCAGCCCCGGCCGCCCCGATCGAAGCGCCTGATCTACAGCGAGGACGGATCGCTGCGCCGGGCGATGCGCCTGCGCCGCGGCTTCCACGCCATCGGCATGCTGCTCGGCTCGCCGCTGTCGGAGGAACTGGTGCACGCGCTGGTGACGCTGGTGGTCAGCGGAGTCGCGCCGGAGGAGCCGGGAGGCGGCTGCGAGGCGCATCGCGGCGTCGCGCGGTGAGCGGCCGTCGCGCGGCGGGTCGTGCGCCGTCGAGCCGCCGCGACGCTGCGCCTCGCGATCCGGCGGCCATGGCGCGCACGGTCACGCCGTCGGCATGCCGCCGTCGTGGCGCGGTCCCCGCGCGCGCACGAATGGGTACGGGAAATGATCGAACGGTGACGCGAGCCGGCACGACGTCGGCAGGTAGATCAGCGCCATTCCCAGGCGCGACCGCGCGCTGCGGTTGGCCTCGCTGCCGTGCACCGCCAGCGCGTGGTGGAAGCACGCGTCGCCCGGCGCCAGCTCGACCGGCTGCGCGCGCTCGGCCCAGGACGGGTCGACGCCGAGCGCCTGCGGGCCGGCGAGGCGCGCGTGCGGCCGCGCGGAGTCGTGCGTCCCCGGGACGAATCGGACGCAGCCGTTCTCGCGCGTCGACGCGTCCAGCGCCAGCCAGCACGTCACCGCGGCGGGCGGGTCGAACGGCCAGTACGCGGCGTCCTGGTGGAAGGCGACCTCGCTGCCCGAGTACGCGCCCTTCACGAAGGTCTGGTCGGTGTAGAGCGTCACCGCCGGGCCGATCAGCGCCGCGACCACGTCGACGATCTCCGGGCGCAGCGCATGCGCCATGAACCACGCATCGCGGTGGCAGAGGTGGAAGACCGCGCGCGCGCGCCGCGAGCGCGGCAGGTCGTCGCGCTGCTCGAGCCCCGGCTCCCACTGCACGTCGAGCGTCGGATCGCCGTCGAGCCGCGCGAGCAGGCGCCGGCGCACCTCGTCCACCTGGTCCGGCGCGAGCAGTCCGCGGACGATGACGAAGCCGTCGCGGCGGTAGGTGGCGGCGTGCGTCGCGTGGGCGGGGTCGGTCGCGGTGGCCATGGCCATGGCGGCTCCTCGTCCGCGATGGTCGTCGCCGGCGTTGATCGCGGCGGCCAGCGCGTTGATCGCGACGCGCTCAGCCGCCGGCGCCGAGGCTGCGGCGGCGGTACGCGCCCGGCGTGAGCCCGGTCGCGCGCCGGAACGCGCGCACCAGCGCCGCGGCCGAGCCGAAGCCGCACGCCGCGGCGGCGCGCTTGAGCGGCAGGTCCGGATCGAGGAGGAGGCGGCGCGCGGTCGCGACGCGCGCGCGCGCGAGGGTGGCGGCGTAGGATCCGCCGCGATCGGCCGCGAGCAGGCGGGTCAGCGCGCGCGGCGAGACGGCGACGTGGCGCGCCGCCTCGTCGACGCGCACGTCGCGGCAGCAGTTCTCGGCGATGAACTCGCGCGCCCGCGCCGACAGCTCCGCGGGCGACGGCGCGGGGCGCGGCGGCGTGGCCTCGGCGGGCGTGGCCTCGGCGAGGGTCAGGGCCAGGCACTCGTGCAGGCGCGCGAGCGATGCCGGGCGCGGCGCGCCGGCCAGCGCCTCGCGGAACAGCGCCTCGAGCAGCGCCGGCACGCGCGCGTCGCGCAGCACCCGGCTGCGCGCGGTCGCGAGCCGCCGCAGCGCGATGGCCTCGCCATCGGTAGCCCCGGCGCGCGGCGCGCGCACGGTGAACGCCCAGTAGCAGCAGCCGAGGTGATGGCGGGGGTCGGAGCCGTAGCGGTGCTGCGCGCCCGCGCCGGCGACGAAGGTGTCCCCGGCGGACAGCGGCCAGGCGGCGTCGGGCAGCCAGCTTTGGAACGTTCCGCGCCCGACCAGCGCGTGGCAGGCCTCGACGAAGCCGTGCTGGTGGCGCACGCACGGGTTCGCGAACGCGCCGCCGCTCCAGTAGGCGGGCGGCGTCACGCCCCAGTAGCGGATGCGCAGCGTGGCGCCGCCAATGCGCAGCGGCGGCAGGGCGAGCGCATTGAGCACCGCCACCGCCCGCGTCGCCAGGTCGAGCGCATCCATCGACGTCGATGGTCGCGCGCGTCCGGGCGTCCCGCAATCGCCGTCTGCCTGCGTCGCCGCCAACGTCCCGACGCCGGTCGGAAAGCGCGCGGCGCAGGCATGGCCATGCCTGCGCCGCCAAGCCTGCGCCGCGCGGCGCTCACGCCGCCGGATCGAGCACGACCTTGATGCAGCCGTCCTGGTGACGGCGGAACATCTCGTACGCCGCCGGCGCCTCGCTGAGCGGCACGCGGTGCGTCACCACGAAGCCCGGATCGATCTTCCCCTCGCGCACGTACTCGAGCAGCTTGGGCACGAAGCGGTGCACGTGGGTCTGCCCGGTCTTGATCGTCAACCCCTTGTTCATGAGCGCGCCGAGCGGGATCTTGTCATCGAAACCGCCGTAGACGCCGGGGATCGAGACCGTGCCGCCCTTGCGGCAGCACTCGATCACCTGGCGGACCACCGCCGGACGATCGTTCTCCATGAACAGCGCGGTCTTCACGCGGTCGTAGACCTGCTCGACCAGGTTGTTGCCGTGCGCCTCCATGCCCACCGCGTCGATGCAGATGTCGGGACCGATGCCGCCGGTCAGGTCGAGCAGGCGCTCGTACACGTCCTCCTCGTGCCGGTCGATGACGATCGCGCCCGCGTCGCGGGCCATCTGCAGGCGTTCGGGCACATCCGCGCCGTCGTCGATGGCGACGACGCGCCCGGCGCCGAGCAGCATGGCGCAGCGGATGGTGAACTGGCCGACCGGACCACACCCCCACACCGCGACGGTGTCGTCGGGCTGGATGCCGCACGCCTCCGCGGCCATGAAGCCGGTGGGGAAGATGTCGGACAGCATGACCAGCTGGTGGTCGTGCAGGTCCTGGGGCATGACCTGGCAGTTGACGTCGGCGAGCGGCACGCGCAGCAGCTCCGCCTGGCCGCCGGCGTAGCCGCCCGTCAGGTGCGAGTAGCCGAACAGGCCGGCGGTCGACTGGCCGTAGACCTTCTCGCCGAGCCGCGGCTTGGTGTTGGTGTTGTCGCAGCAGCTCCACATCCCGCGCTTGCAGAAGAAGCACGCGCCGCAGCCGATGCAGAACGGCACGATGACGCGGTCGCCGACCTTGAGCTTGGCCGGGTCGACGTCCGCGCCGACCTCCTCGACGACGCCCATCGGCTCGTGGCCGAGGATGTCGCCCGGCTTCATGAACGGGATGAAGCCGTCGTAGAGGTGGAGATCCGACCCGCAGATGCAGGTCGAGGTGAGGCGGACGATCGCATCGCGGCGGTTGATGATCTGCGGGTCGGGGACCGACTCGACCTTCACCTTGTGCGGGGCGCACCAGACGGTGGCTCTCATGGCGGGATTCCTTGGGGGGCTGGGGTGGAGGTCAACCGCGCGCGGACATGCAGCTGCCGCGGGGTTGCCCTTCGTTGGTGGGGATCTCGCCCAGCTCCATGAGCTGCTTGAAGCGGCGTAGATCGTCCTGCATGCGCTTGCGCGGATCGGTCCCGAGCATCTTCGCGACCCAGTGGCCGAGGCGGCCCGCGGGCGGCACGTATTCCATGGTGACGCGGATGTCGGTGCCGCGGTCGCCGAGGGCGCGCGCGAAGCGCACCTCGCCCAGCGACGCGATCGTCGATCCCGGCAGCGATCGCCAGGCGATGCGCGCGCCGGGTTCGTCAGCGGTGATCTCGGCGTCCCAGCTCAGCTCGTCGCCCAGGCCGGTGAGCGGCTTCGCCACCCAGTGCGAGCGGCGGTCGTCGATCACCTCGACGCGCTCGAGGTAGTGCATGAACTCGGGCAGGTTCGACAGCTCGCGCCAGTAGGCGTAGAGCTCCTCGGCGGGGCGTGCGATCTGCAGCGAGCGCTCGACGCGGATGCCGCGCTTCGCGACCTCCTCCTCGGCCGAGCGCCGACCATGCGCGGTGTCGACGCCGAGGGCCTGGTAGGCCGAGCAGTGGCCGGTCGTTCCACGGTGCAGCAGCGCGCCGCCGACGGCGGCCACCGCCAGGCCCGCGGCGCTGCGCCGGCCCAGGCCGAGCGCCGCGAGCGCCGTGCCGGCGGCGACGGAGAACGCCCGTTCACCCGCCGCGACATTGGTCGCGCGGCGCCGCGGCGCGGTGGCGCTCGCATTCCCGCCGTCGGCAGGGCTGCCGATGCGGGGATCGGGATCGATGCCGACGGCGCTGGCCGGATCGTGGCTGAGATCGAGTTCGGTCATGGTGGCCTCGCTGGAGCTGGGGAATCGGGATCATTGCCCGCGAGCCAGTGATTATGGCGGGTGCGTCGAGCTGGGCGGATGCGTATCGGCGGACTTATTCGCGCGCCGGGACGGCGCACGGCATGCGACACGGTCGCTGCGCCAAGCGCACGCGACATCCGCTGACGCAGGCGGTTGCGCGAAGACGCGGCGCCGGCGCCACGGTGGCCGCGAGGGCTGGTGCATGGACATCCCGCCCGCCGCCCTCGCGCAGATGGCGCTGTCGCTCGGGCTTCGCTCGACGCGCGAAGCTGGTGTCAGCCGACGTCGACGAGGATCTTCGTCACCGCGCCCGGATCGGCGTCCCACGCGGCGAGGGCGGCCCCGGCCTCGTCGAGGCCGACACGGCGGCTGATCAGCGCGTCCAGCGGCAGGCGGCCCGTGGCGAGGTGGGCGAGAACGGCATCGAAATCGCCGCGCGTCGCATTGCGCGAGCCGAGCACGTCGAGCTCCTTGAGGATGACGTGTCGCGACTCGTAGCCGAGGGGGGCCTTGGCGTAGCCGATGGCCACCACGCGACCCGCGAACGACGCCAGCTCGATGCAGGCGCGGAAGGCGTCGGCATGGCCCGCGGCCTCGATGCACACGGCGGGGCCGTCGCCGCCGGTCAGCCCGGCGATGTCGTCGGCGAGCGCCGCGCCGGTGGCGGCGGTTGCCTCGAGCGCACCGACGGCACGGGCGATGGCGAGCTTGCGTCGGTCGAGGTCGACGGCGATGACGCGCGCGCCGCGCGCGACGGCCCCGGCGATCGCGCCGAGGCCGACCACGCCGCAGCCGAAGACCGCGACGGTCTCGCCCGCCAGCACGCGACCGCGCGCGACCGCGTGGAAGCCGATGGTCAGGGGTTCGACCAGCGCCAGCGCATCGAGATCGAGTCCGGGCGCGCTGATCAGCTTGGCGACGGGGACGACCAGGTATTCCGCCAGCGCGCCATCGCGTTGCACGCCGAGCGTGCGGTTGTCGCGGCAGCAGTTCGGCCGACCGGCACGGCACGACGGGCAGGCGCCGCACGCGGTGTAGGGCAGGACCAGCGCCCGCCGGCCGAGCGCGGCGTCGCGGTCGTCCTCGAGACCGGCGCCGACCGCGACCACCGTGCCGGAGACCTCGTGTCCGGGGATGCGCGGGTAGGCGACCAGGGCGTTGGCGCCGCGGAAGGTGTTGAGGTCCGAGCCGCAGAACCCGACCCGGGCGACGCGCAGCAGGACTTCGCCCGGGCCGGGCGCGGGCACCGGCAGGTCGCAGAGACCGGTCGCGCGCGGCGCGTCGATGCGCAGGGCTCTCATCGCCGCGAGTGGACCAGGCGCCCGGCGGGTCGCGATGTCGCGATCCGCACTCGGCGTATCCGCTCCAGTCGCCGCTCACCAGTCGGTCGGCTCCGGGATGCTGGCGATGTAGGTGAACGTGCCGGTCTGCTGGCGCATGTTCGGCGTCTCCTCGTAGGAGGCCGTCGGGCCGCCGAAGATGCGCGTGTTGTGCCGCGCGTAATGGCCGTGCATGAAGTTGTTGCCGGTCACCAGATCGGACCACTCCGCCTCGTACCAGCGCCGGGTCTCGGCGGTGCGGATAGCCTCGAACTCCTCGCGGCTGCCGAAGATCTCGGCGGCGCCGGGCGTGTCGGCGACCTCCTGCCAATCCTTGAAGCCCTGCGTGGCGCCGGCGCCGCAGGTGATGGTGAACGTGGCGACGTCCTTGCGGTAGACGCGGAACCACGAGGCGATGCCGGCGGCCGGCATGGGTGCGCGGTCGCCGTCGCGGAACTGCGCGGCGTTGTCGATCACCGGGAAGGGATCGTGGTTCGCGTAGTTCACCAGCTCATGCCATTCGCGATCGGCCGCGACGTCGTCGTTCGGGTCGGTGAGCGGCACCGGGTTCGGGGCGATGGTCGAGCGGATCGCGAACGGCGGCCGGCGCATCACGAACATCGGGCTGCGCGCGGCGCGTCCGCCGATGGCGGGGAAGATCGCGACGGACGGGCTCAGCGCGGTGCCGTCGTCCTTCATGACCGGCTGCAGGATCGGCGGCCACGTGCCGTCGAAGACCCGCGGCCCGGCCATGCCGTCGCGGATGTCGCGCCAGCCGAAGGTCTCGCTGGTCGGATGCCAGCCGATGCGGCCGGCCTCCTGCACGTACATCAGCGCGGAGGTCAGCATGACGCGCGATTGGATGTCCTGCGACATGCGGTTCGCCTCCTCGGCGTCCGACCGCATGCGCATGACGAAGGCCAGGCTCATCGCCGAGAGCAGGGCGCACAGCCCGGCCACGACGACCAGGATCGAACCGCTGGTGCGCGCCGCGCTCATGGCCACGCCCCGTCGAGACCGCGCACCGTGCGCGCGCCGCGCAGGGTCGTGCCCGTGTAGGTGAAGTAGAGCTTGAAGATCTGCGCGGTCATCGGGCTCTTGGTCAGCACGGTGGCGCTGTGGAACTGCCGGGCGTTGGCGGCGTAGTGGCGGACGTTGATCGCCAGGTCGGGCCAGTTCGCCGGGCGCAGCGGGAGCGGCCGGATCCGGCCGGAGCACGAGGAGAACGCGTCGTCGACCGACCAGCCCGCGTTCGCGGTGCCGTCGTCGGTCTTGTCGGCATTGCCGAGGTCGGCGTAGAAGCTGTACCACGAGACGAAGATCGAACGGTTGATCTCGGGGGTCCGGTGCGCCGCCGCGAGCGCCTCGTCCGGCCGCGTCACGGTGATGTAGGAGCCGGTGGTCAGGGCGATGAAGTCGCGCGGCTTGGCCTCCTCCCAGGTGTGCGCGTACAGCCTGCCGGTGCCGCCCAGGCTCTGGTCGAAGAACTCCCACGGCGTCACCGCCGCCGGGTAATCGCCGTCCCGCCAGACGTAGTACTGGAACAGCGAGTTGGCCGGCGCGTAGTCGACCAGCGCGAAATAGCCGAGGTGCTGGCTGATCTCGTGCATCAGGTGATGGCGCCAACGCTTCTCGGCGCCCTGCAGGACGCTGCCGTCGTTGGGCATGCCGTAGAATCCGAACAGGCCGTAGTCGCCCAGCCCGTGGTCGCCGGCGCTGCCGCTGATGGTGTTGGGGTCGGAGCGCACCCACGTCCGCGAGTCGCGTCGCCACCACTCCTCGTAGCTGGCGGCCGGGTCGCGCACCGGGTGGAACTCGAAGTTGAAGTCCTCGCTCTGGGTGAGCTCGTGGAAGGGGTGCTTGTCGGCGCGCAGCGGCTGGGTCGGCGCGGCGAGGTCGTCGTAGTGCTTCCAGCTCTCCAGCTCGTCGAGGCCGGCGGCGACGCCCGCGCGCAGCAGCTGGTTCTCGAGCGAGAGGCGGTTGCCGGTCGCGATCGCCTGGGAGGCCACGCGCACCGCCATGAACGCGGTGACGCAGATCGCGGCGCCGATCGACACCGAGATCAGCAGCTCGATCATGGTGGAGGCGCGCGTCGTCACGGTCAGTTCCGCAGGGCGCTGATCAGGCGCCGGTCGTAGAAGTTCCAGCGCCCGATCGGCAGGGCGCGGATGCGCGTGCTCGGCGGCAGGGGGCCCTGGTCGAAGACGCCGTTGCCATTGCGGTCGACGCCCCACAGGCCGAAGAACCGCTTGCGGTACGCCGGCGAGCGCCGCGTCGCGGTGCGGCTCATCGGGTCCTGGCCCGCGACCCACGGCACGCGCGTCGAGCGCGTCGCATCGGTCCAGGACAGGGAGAGGTCCGCCGGGTGCTGGACGACCTCGTTGTCGACGTATTCGCCGCGCGAATCGAGGAAGGTCATGCTCGCGTCGTGGCCGCCGGATGGCGCGCTCTCGAAATCGTCGTACGAGCGCCAGTCGGCCGACCAGCAGACGATCTGGCGGCAGCGTTCGGCCGGGGCGAACGGCGTGGTCAGGTTGAAGTTGGTGTGATCGATCTCGATCTGGCCGCTCGGGGTGGTGGTGGTCTTGAACGAGGCGTCGATGAACGGCCGGTTCGGCGGGACGAAGCCCCATGGGCCCCACATCGCGTAGCCGCGCGGGTAGTTGGTCGGCTTGGTCGGCGCCAGGATGCGGAAGGTCTTGTCGGCGTCGTCGAGCCCGCCGCCGCCGACCTTCTCGCGCGCGAACAGGTCGAACTGCAGGAGCGGGTGGTCCCACGCGCTGCAGCGGTTGAGCGGGCGCGGAGCGCCCCAGTCGTAGGGATTGGTCGACGCGTACCGCCGCGCCCACTGCATGCAGCATTCCTGCATGTCGCGCGCGTACTTCTCGTCTGCCGCCGTCACCGGCCAGACGCCCTTGGTCCACCAGCTGGTGCGGATGATCGCGCCGGCGGCGAGCCAGCGGATCGCCGAGACGTGCGCGGGGTTCGGGTAGACGCGCGTGTCGCCGCGCACCCAGGGCTTGGGGATGGAGGTGAGGTCGGGCGGCAGTTCGGGCACCAGGTACGGCGCGGCGCCGCTCATCGGGATGCCGAACTCGGCGCACAGCGCCTGCGCGTGCTCGATGTATTTCCCGATCGGCCGGTCGGCGCGCTGCGTGAACGACCTGCCGACCTTCTCGGCCGGCGCTCCCGGCCGGAACCAGCGGTTCTCGCCGCTGTAGCTCCAGGACGGGACCAGCTGGCACATCGCCTTGAAGTGGTCCTGCGCGGCGACCGAGACGTTCAGGCTGTTCTGGACCGCCCACATGTCGTACTCCCAGCCGCCGCTCCACACGCTGAACGACGCCGGGGTGAGCGGGTCGGCGTCGTTGTCGCGGCCGCCGTTGGCCGGCGACGACGGGTAGTACGAGTTGTACGGCCACGACAGGCACGGGTGGCTGGGCAGCGCGTTCTGCTGCGCGAAGCCGCTGACCGCGAACAGGATGGTCTGCGCGTCCGGCGGCGGCACGCGTTCGAAGGCGAGCTTCGAGGCGTCGTAGCCGTCGTAGTGGTTGTAGCCGCCCGAGCGCAGGTGGTAGCCGACCTCGTACGCCGCCGGGGACGCGTAGTACAGGCGGCCGCCGTCGTCGAGGACGCGCGCGATCTCGTCGCCATCCGAGTCGAGCCGGCGCGCGATGGTGTCGGGCAGCGGCAGCAGGCCGAGCTGCATGCCGTTCATCATGCGATCGAAGTCGACGGCGTACTTCATCGGCATGGTGTTCTGGCCGTGCCGCTGGGCCTCGATCTGATGGCTGGAGTAGACCCGGTCGTGGTTGGCGAAGGTGTCGATCATCTCGAGCACCTTGCAGCCCGCGTAGAGCTGGAAGCGCGCCTGATGCTGCGCGCGCAGGCCGATCGGGATGACCATGAACACGACGGTCGCGGCGCCGGCGACGAGCGCGGCGCTGACCGCGACCTCGAACAGCGTGAACGCGGCGCGCAGGCGGGATCGCGCAGCCCCGCGTGCCGCGCCGTCCACCCCGGCGACCTGAGCCAACTCGACGGTTGGCTCGTGCGGCGGGCGACCGGCCGATGACCGGAGATCCCGAAGCGCGCGCGCGTGGTGCATGATGGGTGGCGGGACGGTGCGGGGTGCGCCGTCATCGGGACGCGGCGCCGGATCGCCTTCGGACGTAGGAGGCGGCATCTGACCCTGCAGACCGTCCGCATCCGGCCTCGCGGCCGCCCCGGCACCGGTTGGTGCGATCGAGCGATACGAACGGTTTCCACCGAGGTCGGCGCGACGACGCATGAGCATGTATACGGGATGACCGTGCGGCGCGCGGGCCCTGGTCCGGACCGCAAGCGGCGGCTCGCGATGCGGGAATCGGTATGCCTCCTGCAGATTTCGGGCACGCGGGCGGGCGTCTTTTCCTGCGATGCGCAACGCACGCCGCGGATTCACCCTGTTCGAGGTCGCGGTCGCGCTGGCGGTCCTGACCGTGGCGGTGACCAGCTCGCTCGCGCTGTTCACCCACAGCCTGCGCGCGCATCGGCTGGCCCGCTTCCAGCTCTACGCCTCGGCGAAGGCGGTCGAACTGGTGGAGTGCTACATGGCCGGCACGAACACCGTGCTGTGCGTCGACATCGAGGCGCCGCGGCCGTGGGACGTGCCGATGAACTACCGCGCGACGGCGCCGGACCTGGAGGCGCGGGTCGCGACCCGGCGCTTCGGCGCGGCGGCGCTGCCGACGGACATCGCCCGGCGGCTCGATTCGGACGGCGACGAGATGCAGCGCATCCTCGACGCCGGCGGCCAACTGCTGTACGCGCTGCCGCAGGCGCCGACGGCGTGGGACGAATCGGCGCTGCCGCGCAATCCGCCCAGCGATGCGCAGTCGCTGGTCTTCGCCGTCGCCGGCTACGCGCAGGCCAACGCGCTGTTCTCGTTCCCGGCCAAGGCCTGGCCCTACTACACGCCGTTCCCCGGCCCGCCGATGGTCGTCCACCACGCGCGCGATTTCACGACCGCGACCGGCGCGGATCCGGACGCCGCGGACTACGTCCGCTTCGGCATGCCCGGCATGACCGACTACCGGCTGTACCTGTGGGAGGAGACCTCGGACCCCGACATCCGCACCGTGCTGCAGTGGCCGATGCCCGAGGACCCGCAGCTGGACCGCAACTTCGGCTGGATGCCCTACGCCTACCCGCGGCAGCCGTACGCCCTGCCGGCGGTCGCCGGCTCGGCGTGCGACCAGCCGACCGCCGACGGCGCGCTGCGCTACGTCCAGGCGGCGCTGTGGTACGCGCAGGCGAAGGGCCTGCCGCCGAGCTTCTGGACCGGCACCGCGACGCTGACCGACTTCATCGGCGGCGACGCCTGGAAGCAGGTGCAGGCGATGCGCTTCCTGTCGCACGCCGCCACCTGCCTGACGCGCTGGCACGATCAGGCGGCGCTGACCGCCGGCGTCACGATCCCAGCGGTCGATCTCGGCGGCGGCGCGGGCATGTGCCCGGCGCTGCTGCTGACGGAGGCGCACGTGCTGGCCTACGAGGCGTCGGCGCTCGCGCTGATGCACCGCTACCGCACGACGCTGACCTACGACTGGTCGGCGCCCCGCGCCTACGAGAACGCGCTGTTCACCGACTGGCCGCTGCTCGAGCCGGATCTCTTCTCGCCGCCGCTCACCGGGACGATCAGCGGCGCGCCGGCCATCGCTGCGGCGCAGTGGCGGCCGATCGCGCCGCGGCCGGTCACCGGCCTCGGCCGCAGCATGAGCCACCCCGGCGCGGTCATCGACCCCGCGGACTGGGGCGATCCCCGCCACGTCACCTTGACCGCGCCGTTCACCGCCGACGAGCGGTGCCGCCAGCTGGTGTTCTGGGCGGTCGATTGGCGGGCCTTCGAAGACGCCGAGACCGCGCCGAGCGCGCCGATCGACGCCAGCCGCTATCCGAAGTCGGCGCCGGGCTTCGACGCCAGCGGCTCGCCCTGGCCGTTCACCGCGCTGATGGAGACGTGGGACCTGCCGTGGGTCGACGTCTTCATGACCGCGTTCCGCAATCCCGAGCTGCCCTGCGTGTTCACCCGCGACGTGACGGCCATGGCCACCGGCGACGCGGTCGCGGCCGACCGCGCCAGCGTCAACCTCTTCGCGACGCCGGACCGCGGCGTCGCCGCGCTGCCGGTGTTCACCGGCGCCTACGGCGCCGACCGCGATTTCGACGGCGTCCTCGACCGCGGACCGGTCCCGAGGAGCGCGCGCCTGCGCGCGACCACCGTGGCGCGCTTCAACTTCTACGACCTGCGCGTCCCGTTCTCCCTGCGCTGAGGCATGATGGACCACCAGACGTCCGAACCGCGCCGTCCGATGCCCGAAGCCCGATGGCGAAGGGCCGTCGCCGGCCGCGCCGCCTTCACGCTCATCGAGCTGATCCTCGCCACGGCGGCCGGCGCGGTCGTCATCGTCGCCGCGGCGGCGGCGCTGCGCGTCGCCGCGCAGACCGCGACGACCGGCGAGCGCCTGGCGACGCAGAACGCGCTGATCGCCGCCGGGCTGCGCGGCGCGTTCGACGAGCTCGACTTCTGGACGGCGTACGACGATCCGCTGGACCCGGCGCGGCAGGGGCTGCGCTACGCCACCAATGCGGTCGTCGCGCCCGGCGGCATGCGGCGCCTGGGGCTGCCGTTCGCGCCGTTCAGCGCCACCTGGCCGCGGGTCGCGAGCGCCGACCCGGAGGCGGTCGAAGGCTGGGACGACGACGCGCCGTGGGATGCGGCGGATCCGCGCGCGTGGTGGCGGGGCACGATGGCCGAGCGCCTCGACAGCGATCTGCGCCACGGGCGCTACGCGCTGTTCGGGAGCTGCACGTCGCCGATGACGCTCGCCGGATACGGCGTCTGCGCTCCGGCGCATACCTGGCTGCCGCGGCAGATGCGTGGGCTCAAGGATGCGCTCGGGTTCTACGGCCTGTGCGAGTACCTTCCGCCCAACGCGATCTACTCGGTGATCACCGGCGAAGCGGCCGACGGCGCGACCACTCCCGGCGGCATCGCCTACGAGTGGGTCAGGCCGGGCGGATGGCTGGCCAACGGATCGGGGAACTGCAGCAACGCGCGCGGCCTCGAGTCGCTCAGCTTCGGCTCGAGCTTCCCGATGCATCCGCCGCAGGCGAACCCGGCGTGGAGCGGCCTCGACCTGCTCCAGACGCATCGCCGCCACGTGCTGACCGCGAGCTGGTTCACCGATACGGCGACGCTCGCCGCCTTCGTCGACACCACCACGGCGCGCCAGGAGATCATGCCGCTGCAGCCGGCGTCCTGGCCGAAGGTCGAGGTCGCGGTGACGCGCTCGATGATGCTGCGCCGCTTCCTCGCGTTGTGCCGCGTGCGCTGGAGCGATCCGACGACCGGCGATCGCGCCGAGCTCGCCTTCTGCGGCTTCGGCAGCACCCTGCGCGGCGCGCGCCGGCAGCGGGGACTCGATGCGCCCTGACCCCCGGCGCCGCGGCGCCGTCCTCATCCTGGTCGCCGGCGTCGCCGCGCTGATCGGCGCGCTCGCCGTCGCCCTGCTGTCGCGCGCGCGCGACCAGACCGCCGAGAGCGCCCGCGTCGTCGCCGAGGCGCAGGCGCGGATCATGCTCGCCGCCGCCTGCGGCTACGTGCTCGAGTCCGGCCGCCTCGGCTACGGCGAGATCCCGCCTGGCGCGCCCGTCCAGCGCGAGGCGTTCGGCTGGCTCGACGTGCGCGATGGCGCGACCGGCCCGCGCGACGACCTCGGCGCCGCGCTGTTCTCGTCCGCCCTCGTCGAACGTTCGCGCGCCGATGGCGCGCCCGACCGACCGGCGTGGCCCGCGGTGGGCGCGGTCGTGCGCTGCCCGATGGCGGTGCGCGAGCGGCCGCCGTTCGCGGTCGCGATGAACGCGGCGCCGAACGCCATCGCGCTCGACGGCCCGGACGCGGGCATGCCGTACCTGCGCGCTCCCGATCCGCAGCCCGCCGTGGGCAACGGCTGGCCGGGTGCCGTCGACGCCACGGCCTTCGACGACTTCGTCCGCGGGCTTCCCCGGCCTCGGCCGGAATCGGTCGGCCTGGGCTGGTTCCGCCTGCACCGCGTCGCCGCCGCCGCGTTCGTCGTCACCTGCGGCTCCGGCGCCAGCGCCGGCTGGCGCGACTGGCAGGAGATCCCGGACGCCGACCGCGCCGCCTACGGCGACGACGCCGAGCTGTTCGCCCAGCTCGCGGCCGCCGAGGTCCGGACCTGGTACCGGATCGAATGGAGCGCGGCGATCCCGCCGTGCGACTCGCACTCGATCGAGAACGAGGCGGTGGCGGCTCCACCCGATCCGATGGTCCTCCATCCGATGAACACCTCGCAGATGTCGCGGACGCGGTCGCTGCGCTCGCAGGCGCGCTCGCCCAACCTCGTGGGCACCATCCGCTACATCGAACGGCTGGCGTCGCCGCCCGCCGTCTGGTGAGCGCCTGGCGGGCGGCGCGTGAGCGAGGGGGGAGCGAGGGGTGGGACCGGGCTGGCACCGGCGCCCGCCGCGTCGTACATGTCCCGGATGGACACGTTGTCCCTGCACCTGGTCTCGGTCGAGCGCTCGCACAGCCGCGTCGCGTTGCCGCCGCCGATGCGCTGGAGCCAGCCGATCATCCACGCGTGGTGGGCGCTCGACCACTGCTCGTTCACGGGCCTGCACGGCCGCGTCGTCGCGCCGGGAGCGCCGGCCGGCGAGTTCGCGCGCGCCATCGACACCTGGCACCTGTACGCGCCGGGCACGGCGTACCACGAGGCCGCCGAGCGGCCGACGCAGATCGTCGAGAAGCGCTGGGTGCTGTTCGGCTGGGACGACGCGCCGCCCGCGCTGCGCGCCGCGGGCTTCGCCGCGTTCGTCGACGAGGGGCGCGTCCTGATCCCGCTGCTCGACGCCATCCACGAGCTGCGTGGCGGCGGCAGCGGTGAACGCATCTCGGCCAACGGCCTGCTGCAGGCGATGGTCGGCCACCTGCTGCGCGCGCTCCAGCGCGGCGACCCGCCGCCGGCGCGGTGCATCGTCACGCGCCCCGGCGAACGGACGGCGCGCGCCGCCCTCGCCGAGCGCGTCGACGCCATCATCTCGCGCCGCCTGCGTCGGCCGCCGTCGCTGGCCGAGATCGCGCGCGAGCTCGGCATGTCCGAATCGTCGCTTTCGCACCGCTTCAAGCGCGACACCGGCCTGAGCGTCATGGAGCGCAGCCGCGCGTTGCGCATCGATGCCGCGCGCGTCCTGCTGCTGCGCGACGGCGCGACGGTGAAATCCACCGCCCGCCAGCTCGGCTTCTCGAGCGCCTTCCACCTCTCGCGCGTATTCACCGAGCTGTGCGGAGTGCCGCCGGCGGAATGGCGGCGTCGCCACGGCGGCGGCTGACGGGGACGTGGTGTCGCGGCCGAGCCCCGGGTTTCGAGCTTCGACCTTCGGACTTCGATCTTCGATCTTCGATCTTCGATCTTCGATCTTCGAGCTTCGAGCTTCGAGCTTCGAGCTTCGAGCTTCGAGCTTCGAGCCTCGGGCCTCGAGCCTTCGAGCCTTCGAGCGTCGAGGTTCGAGCTTCGAGCCTGAACGACCGCGCCCCGTCGCCCCGTCGCTGCTTGTCCGCTGGCCCTTCCGGCCAGCGTGGCCGCGGGGAAAACACGAGCATGGGCAGCATCCTCCTCGGCAAGGACGACGGCGGCGCCGTCGAACTGCACGCGCGCTACGCCAACCGCCACGGCCTGATCGCCGGAGCCACCGGCACCGGCAAGTCGGTCTCGCTGATGCTGCTGGCGGAGGGCTTCTCGCGCCTCGGCGTCCCGGTAGTCATGGCCGACGTGAAGGGCGATCTCGCCGGGCTCAGCCAGCCGGCGGTCATGAACGACAAGCTCGCCGCGCGCATCGCGCGCCTCGCCCTGGGCGATTTCACGCCGCAGGCCAGCCCGGTGGTGTTCTGGGACCTGTTCGGCGTCCAGGGCCATCCCGTGCGCACCACGGTCTCCGAGATGGGGCCGACGCTCATCGCGCGCCTGCTCCAGCTCAACGAGACGCAGGCGGGCGTGCTGCAGGTGCTGTTCAAGGTCGCCGACGACGAGGGCCTGCTGCTGGTCGACCTCGCCGACCTGCGCGCGACGCTGGCGTTCGTCGCCGAGCACGCGCGCGAGATCTCGACCAGCCACGGCCTGGTCAGCGGCGCGTCGATCGCCGCGATCCAGCGCGCGCTGCTCCAGCTCGAGCAGGACGGCGGCGAGGCGTTCTTCGGCGAGCCGGCGCTCGACCTGGCCGACTTCATGCGCCAGGACCTGAACGGGCGCGGCGTCGTCAACATCATCGCCGCCCAGCGGCTGTTCCTCACGCCGCGGCTCTACGCGAGCTTCCTGCTGTGGATGATCTCGGAGCTGTTCGAGAACCTGCCCGAGGTCGGCGACCTGCCGCAGCCCAAGCTGGTGTTCTTCTTCGACGAGGCGCACCTGCTGTTCGACGACGCGCCGCCGGCGCTCGTGCAACGCATCGAGCAGGTCGTGCGGCTGATCCGCTCGAAGGGCGTCGGCATCTTCTTCATCTCGCAGCTGCCCGACGACATCCCGGGCGAGATCCTCGGCCAGCTCGGCAACCGCATCCAGCACGCGCTGCGCGCGTTCACGCCGCGCGACCAGAAGGCCGTCCGGGTCGCCGCCGAGACCTTCCCGGTCAATCCGCGCGTCGACGTCGTCGCGGCGATCAGCGCCCTCGCCATCGGCGAGGCGCTGGTCACGACCCTGCAGGACGGCGGCGTGCCCCTGCCGGTGGCGCGCACATGGATGTGCCCGCCGCGATGCCGCATCGGCACGATCACCGACGAGGAGCGCGCGACGGTGCGCGCGCGTTCGCCGATCGGGCGCGCCTACGATGTCGCCATCGATCGCGACTCGGCCGCCGAGGTCCTGGAGCAGCGCGCCGCGACGCGCCAGCGCGAGGCCACCGCCAGGCAGGACCAGCGCCCAGCGCGCGGAGCGCCGCGCTCGGCGCCGGCCAAGGAGCCCGGCGGCATCGGCCAGACGATGAAGGACTGGATCTTCGGGACCCGCCGGCGCCAGGGCGCGGCCGAGGCCATGGCCAAATCGGCGATGCGCACCGTCGGCAGCCAGATCGGGCGGCACATCGTGCGCGGGATCCTCGGCAGCATGCGGCGCTGAACGCGCACGCCGGCGCCGATCCGAGCGGATCAGCGCCGGCGCATCGCGGCGTCCTCAGCGACGCTCGCCCGGCGACAGCGTGGCGACCAGGTTGTCGATCCGGCTGGACAGCGCGGTGGTCTCGACGCGCAGGTCGTCGGCGTTGCGCCGCGCCTTGTCGGCGATCGGCGTGATCGCCGTGATCGCCGCCGGGGTCAGGTCGTTGCCGAGCGAGCGTTCGATGTCGGTGAGGTCGCTGATCACCGGCGCATACGCCGCCTTCACCGCGGCGAACGACGTCGATATCTCGTGGAAGCGCGCCTTCAGCTCGATGCGGCGGTCGGTGCTCATCGTCCGGATGTCCTCGTTGGCGATGTCGGCGGCCTCGTTCTCCCACTCGGCGAAGTAGTCGTCGCCATCGGTGCGCATGCGGTCGGCCTTGGCGCCGGTCTCGGCGGCGATCTCGCGGGTCTCGGCCAGGTTGCTGGAGAAGTCGGCGTACTTGGCGCGCAGGTTTTTGCCCGGCTCGGCGGTCATGGCGGCGAGCGAAGCCATGGTCGCGTCGAGCTGGACGGTGCTCTTGTTGACCTCGGTGCGCGCCTCGGTCATCCCGGCCGATGCCTTCTTGGAGCGGGCGGGGCCGTTGCTGCCGCCGCAGCCGCCGACGGCGAGGAGGCAGAGCAGCAGGGCGGGAGCGTGGCGGAGGTGGGTCATGGTCGGTTCCAGGGGGAGGCGGGGTGGACGCAGGCGGTGGGCCGCGGTGCGCGGATCGCCACCGTAGCGGGTCAGGCCGACATCCTGCTCGCCAATTTTTTATCCGAGCGGTGCTGAAGAAGGTTGCAGCGTCAGCCCGCACAGGTCGCGTCGGACTGCCGATGCCCGAAGCGCATCGCGTCCGCGCCCCGCGTCACGCGACGGCGTCGCGTCCTCGTACCCGCGGCGGCAGCGCGGCGCCGTGCAGCAGGGGGATGCCGCGCAGCTGCGCGTCGGCGCGCGCCGTGGTCGGCGAGCGGCCGTAGGCGCGACGGAACGCGCGCGAGAAGTGGAACTGGTTGGCGTAGCCGAGCCGCGCGGCGATGGCCGCGAACGGCTCGTCGCCGCGCGTCACCAGCGCCGCGGCGCGATCGACGCGCGCCAGAGCGGCGGTGCGCAGCGGCGAGCGTCCGGTCGCGCGGGTGAACAGGCGGCAGAGGTGAGCGGCGCCGACGCCGGCCTCGCGCGCGAGGTCGGCGAGCGCGATCGGCGCCGACGGATCGTCGTCGAGGCGGCGGTGGATCGCCGACCACGCGCGCTCGACCGGTTCGGGCAGGGGGGCGGACGGGATGTCGCGCACGCTCAGCGCATCGAAGACGAACGCGGCGACGAGCTGCTCGGCGGCGAGGTGCGCGACCTCGCGGCGCGACTCCGACCAGGTCGTGAACGTGCGGAACAGCATGCGCACCAGGTCGCCGTCGGGCCGCGCGCGCACCAGCGGCCAATCGTCGGGAGCCGGCCAGTGGCGGGGCAGGCGTCTGATGTGGAAGTGGAAGAAGCCGTGGCGCGTGCGTCGCAGCGGATCCCAGCGGAAGAAGTCGGTCGCGCCGGGGCGGCACATGACCAGCGATCCCTCGGGCGCCTCGACCGTGCGCTCGCCGCGGCGGTACTGGGCGTCGCCCTCGATCATCCACACCAGCTCGTACTCGTGCATCGCCCGCGGTCCGAAGCACATCCCGGGCGCGTAGACCGCGATGCCGGCGACGTCGGGCAGATCGAGTTCCAGGTCGCGCATGCCGTGAGCGTGTCGCGGCGCCCGGCGCCGGCCAGCGCCAGCTGATCAACCCGGGATATGCTCTGGTCAACCGCCGCCATTCCCTCCTGGCTGGCGGCGGTGATAGGATCGCCTGGGATCAATCGGAGGTATCCATGATCGTCCATGCCGCCGCCGCCCAACGCCTGGTCACGGTCGACGAGTACCGCGCGTTCCGCCGTGACGGCTTCCTCGTGGTGCGCGGCCTGGTCGCGCCGCACGAGATCGCCGAGCTGCGCGCGCACACCGAGGACGTCATGCACGGCCGGCTGCCCGAGCAGCGCGACGGCACCATCCCGGCGCCACCGGCGGACGCGTCGCCGCTGGAACGGGCGCTGCACCTGGTGCGCATCCACATGCTGCACCGCCAGCTCGAGCTGCACGAGCGCTACCTGCTGCATCCGCGCGTCCTCGACGTGCTGCAGGCGCTGATCGGACCGGACGTGCTGGCGCTGCAGACCATGCTCTTCCTCAAGCCGCCCGGCCGCGAGGGCCAGGGCTGGCACCAGGACAGCTACTACATCCCGACCGAGCCCGATTCGCTGTGCGGCGCGTGGATCGCGATCGACGACTGCGACGAGTACAACGGCGCGATGTGGTTCGCGCGCGGCAGCCAGATCGAGCCGGCCTACCCGTCGCGCGCCTACGGCCACGGCGACAGGATGCTCGCCGACATCGGCTGGGCCGAGCACACCAGCGATATGGACGACGCGGTGAACCAGCTCGCGCCGGTCGCCGACCGCTACCCGCAGGTGCTGGTCACCGCCAAAGCCGGCGACGTGGTGTTCTTCGGCGGGCACGTGCTGCACCGCAGCAAGCCCAACCGCAGCGACCGGTTCCGCCGCGCCTTCGTCAGCCACTACTGCAACGCGCGCGCGTACACGGCGTGGGGGGCGATGAGCCCGGCCGAGGATCCGCACGCCTCGCATACCGTCGACCCGGTCACCGGGGCGAGCAACGGCTCGCACATCCTCGCGCGCGGGGACACGCACATGCCCTACGCCAAGCCGAAGTTCGGCACGGAGTGCGCCGCGCTCGCGGAAGCGCAGGAGCGGCGTCGGCAGCGCGAGTTCTGCGCGGCGGATCACGGGCCGGGGGCGACCTGAGGCGGATGCGCGAAGCGCGGATCAGCGCTTCGCCGGCTGCGCCTCGCCCGTCGTCGCCACCGGCGTCGCCCTCAGATCGTTCTCGCTGCGGCCGAGCAGGATCTGATCGACGAAGGCGCCGTCGCCGGCCGCGGCCAGCGTCATGGTCTGGATGCGCGCCGGCTTCCTGCCGTTGAGTTCCCAGAGGTCCACGCGCACCACGGTCCACTCGGCCGTCGGCGACGCCGCCGCCTGCTTCTCCGGCCCCGCGCTGTCGGCCAGCGCGATGCGCTCGCCGACGTGGACCTGGAGGTTCGCCGACTGATCACCGGCGAGCATCAGCGCCACCGCCGTGGTCTTCGGCGAGGCGGCCTTGCACGCGAACTGCAGCCAGCGGTACTGGCCGGGCTGCGGCGACTCGACGATCTCGAAGTCCCAGTTCGCCATGCGGTGACCGAACGGCGGCAGCCAGGCGGCGTCGGCGCGCTTACCGCCGGCGATCGCCAGGCAGCGGCCCCCGGAATACGCGGCGTCGAGCTTGAACGAGGCGCCGTTGTCCATGCGCAGCGTGCGCTTGAGGTCGTCCTGCTCGTCGAAGAGCACCGCGACCGGCCGCTTCGCCGCGGCATCGGGATGCGAGCAGCCCAGGCCCGTGCCGTGCAGCACGATCTCGCCGAAGCGCAGGTTGCCGACCGCGCCCCACGGGAGCATCACGCGGAAGCGGGCCGCCTCGATCGGCGTGGCGAGGACGTGGGTGTGGATCGGCGCGTCCGCGAGGATCGGCATGGCCGTGACCCAGCGCTCGGCGGCGGCGTCCCACCAGTCGAAGGTGGCGTCGCGCAGCCACGACTCGGGGTGGGCGGGATCCTCGACGAAGGTGATCCCGGTCACGCGCAGCTGCTTGCGGAAGGCGTCGATCTGCAGGTAGTTGACCGGCGAGGTCTCGGCGAAGAAGCCGATGAAGTTCCAGCCGATCCACGGCTGCGGCGGCGCCTCGCCCGAGCCGTCCCAGAGCAGCTTCACGTCGTTGGCGAAGGTCGCGCCGCCGCCCCACGAGCCTGATTGCACGAGATTGCAGATCACCGGGTTCTCGGCGAGCAGGTTCGGCGTGATCGGCAGCGGCTTGTCGGCCGCATTGCCGCGCGTCGCGATCCGCGTCGTCGGCGCGCCGTCGTCCTTCAGCAGGCGGTCGCGCATGTCGGTCGCCTCGGGTGCCAGGCGGCTGCGCCACTTCGGCTGGTAGTCGGCGCCGAGGCGGACCACCGCGCCCATCCACGAGGCGAGGACGAGATCCCCGTCCGGAAGCCAGCCGGGCACGCCGCGGGCGCCGAGGTCGTTCTCCCAGCGCAGCGCGCCCTCGCGGTCCAGGACGTAGGCGCTGCCGATGTCGCTGGTGACGACGATGCGCGCCCCGTCGGGCGCGAAGCGCGGGAAGCGCAGCGCGTCGTCGCCGGCGAACGACCACTGCAGCCCCTGGTCGATCGAGCACAGCTTGAGCTGGTTGCCGTCGACGACCGCGAGCAGCGTGCCGTCCGGCGACAGCGCCGCGTCCTCGCCGGCGGTCGCGAACACGCGCGCGACCGCGTCGCCGCGCAGGATGTGGACGCGACCGCTGTCCGTGGTCGACAGCACGGCGACGGTCGAGCCATCGGCGCTGACCACGATCCGCCTGACCGTGCCGGCGATGGCGAGGCGGACCTCCGCCCGCTTCTTCCCGGTGGCGGCGTCGTGGAACGACGCGTTCATCGATTCGATCACCAGCAGGGTCCTGGCGTCGATCGCCGCGATCGCCGCGGCGTGGCGCCCGGTCGCGGGCCAGTCCTGCCGCCACCGCGGCTTGCCATCGCGCGACCACACCGCGAGCCCGAGATCGCCGGCGGTGGCGACCCAGGCGCCGTCGTGCGGCACGGCGAAGCCGTCGATGCGGTTGTCGAGCCCGTGCTTGTCCTCGCAGACGATGCCGGGCACGAAGCGGTGCGGCAGCCGCTTGGGGATGCCATGGAGGGCGAAGCGACGCTCGAGACGACCGTCGACGCCCGTCAGGTAGAGGTGGTAGCCCTCGCCCGACTCCAGGTCGAAGCCCTCGACCGCGACGCCGGACCGCAGCGCCCGCGGCGAGAAGGTGAAGTAGTGGCCGGCGCGCTGGCGCCAGCTGACGGCGCCGGTCGCCGCGTCGAGCGCGTAGAGGTTGTGGTCCCAGTTCATGGTCGTCATCACGACCTGCGCGCCGTCCTCGCTGACGACCATGTCGCGGACGTGCGGGCCGAAGGCCAGGTCGGCGGCAGACGCGTCGCCCGCCTCCCCGCCGAGCACACGCCTGCCGTCGCCGGCGGCGGCCGGCCGCGACGTCGCCGCCGGTGACGCGCCGACGACGATCGCCGGCACCGCGGCCGCGGTGATCGCGATCGGCGCGTCCGCGCTCAGTCCGCTGAGCAGCTCGGTGACCTGCAGCGTCAGCCCGCCGCCCGTGCCGGCGAACGGCGCGGTGCAGGTGCCCGTGGCCGCGACGGATCCGGCGGCGACGAAGCGCTCGTCGATCACCGCGCCATCGGCGTCCTTCAGTCGCACGCGCAGCGGCACCGCCGCGGCGATCGGCTTCCCGTCCGCGCCGACCGCGCCCGCCGACCATGTGAACTCGGACCCCGCCGCGACCGTGGGCGGCGCGCTCACCGCGACCTGGGCGATGGCCGCCGGCACGAACGCGTAGAGCCGCGCCGGCAACGAGCGCAGGTCGGCCTGGAGCACGCCGTCCGCGGCCGTGACGCGGCGCATCGCGAAGACATCGTAGATCGCTCCGGCCCGGGCCGACGCCGCCGGCAGCGCGATCGGCGCGATCAGCGGGATGCGGCTGGTCAGGCCGAGGGTCATGCGCCAGATCTGGCCCGGCGGGATGCGCGGCATGGTGCGGTTGACGACCCACAGGTAGCGCGCCGATTCAGCGGCGCGCTGCGAGATCAGGATCTCGGGATCGTCGACCGACGCCGCCGGCGGCGTCAGCGGATCGAGCGCCTTGGCGAGCGCCGTGGCGTGCGCGGTCGCGTAGCCCGAGTAGCGCCAGTAGGCGTGGTCGTCGCCGGCCTCGCTCGGATCCTTCTCGACCTGGTCGAAGGCGATGTCGAGCGGCGTGAAGCCGCGCACGACGCTGGCGCGGCAGGTCCGGTCGTGGAACACGGTCGTGCCCGCCTTCTGCGCCGCCTCGAGCGCACCGCGCAGCGCCGGCTCGAGCTCGACCCGCTCGTCGACCAGCAGCACGGCCTTGAAGCGCGCGAAGGTGTCGGGCTCCACGTCCTCGGCGAAGACGATCGAGGCGGGATGGTGCGCGTGCAGGCACGCGATGTAGGCCTCGAACTGCCGCCCGAAGTGCAAGCCCATGACGTGGTGCCACTCGTCGAGGCGGTACATGCGGCCGGACGCGGCGATCGCCACGCGGTCGTCGTTGCCGAGCTTGGCGAGCATCGGGCCGTAAGCGCGGAACAGCGCGTTCGCCGCGCGATGCACCGAGGCGGTGCCGAAATGGCCGATGCGCGGGTCATCGTGCAACCGGCCGCCGGCGACTCCCGCCCACGGCACCAGCTCGCCGGAGACGCCGACGCCATCGGCGCCGCGCATCGCCAGCATGGCGAGCTCGGTCAGCAGCTGGCCGCCGGTGCCGTCATCGTTCCACGCCTCGGGATGGGCCCAGGCGCGCTTGCCGGGGCGCTTGTAGAAGTCGACGTTGTGCGGGGCGTTGTAGGGCACGGCGATCTGCTCCCACTGGATCTGCAGGTCGACCTCGTCGACGTTGGCGAAGGTCGTCGGCGGGTACGCTTCGACATTGCGGTAGGGGGCGGCGACGGCGCTGACGTAGCGCTTGTCCGGCGCGGCCTCGGCCAGGGCGCGGTTGAACAGCGCCTGCGCGTCGACCGCCAGCGCCAGGCGACGCCCGGCGACGGTGTCGATCACCGGATCCCAGGCTCCGGTCTCCTTCGCCGCGGCGAGCGCCGCCTCGCACGCGGCCTTCTCGGCGGCGCTCGCCGCGGCCGCGGCGCCGCGCGCGCCGAACACCCACCAGTTCGACGACCACGACCAGCCGCGGAACGCCGGGAAGGTCAGCACCGCCCTGGTGGCGGCCGCGATGGCCTGCGTGAGCTGGTCGGGCGTGCGGTTGTCGAAGCCGCTGGCCAGGGGCAGGCCGGCGTCGTTGCCCATGAGGATGCCCATGTGCTGCACGCCCGATGCGCCGTACGCGGCGAGGCTCTGCAGGAACGGCGCGGCGGGCGCCGCCTTGGCGGGCGCCACGGCGATCGGGTCCGCCTGCAGGCGATCGGCCAGGGCGGTCATCGTCGTGCGCGAGAGCTGATCCCACGCGAACGGATCGCCGTGGATCCTCGAGCCGATGCGCTCGACCAGCAGGGTGACGCCGGCGAGCCCGAGCCGTCGCGCGTGCGCGTCGACCAGGTCGGGAGCCGTCCAGAACGTGGCGCGCCGGGGATGGAGCAGGGCGTAGTCGCCGTACTGGACGGTGAAGAACGGCGGCTCGCGCAGGCGCTGGCCGATGACGACGGTCTGCGCGGCGGCGGTGAATCCGGCGGTCTCGGCGGTGAGGCGGTAGGTCCCCGGGAGCAGCCCGCTGGTCAGCGTCGCCGGCAGCGTGAACGCGAGCGGCGCGCCGTCGGCGGGGATCGTGGCGGCGACCTCGGCGACGACGTGGGTCCCCTGGACCAGCTTCACCGCGGTCGCGACCGGATGCGCCGCCGCGGCGCGCGCGATCACGCTGAACGGGATGGCCTCGCCCGGGGCGAAGTGCGCGCGGCAGTCCTGGGTCAGCACCGAGAGCGAACCCCGGGCGCCGGTGGGACGGACTTCGATCACGGCCTGCAGCTGGTACTCGGAGGCCACCTGCGCGTCGCCGCCGCGTTCGCGCGGCTCGACCTCGGGCGTGAGCTTGATGCGGTACAGCCCGGCGGCGTCGGCGGGCGCCGTCGCCTGGCGCTTGCCGGCGTCGCCGGCGACCTCGAACTCGCGCCAGTCGGCGGAGTCGAGCGGCCGGGCCCACAGCCGCCAGCGCGGCGCGATGCGACGACCCGCGGTGGCGAAGTCGATCGCGAACGGCGTCGCCGCGCCGGCGGTCCACACCGGCGACGGGTAGGTCGCGCGCAGCACCTCGACGTCGGCCGAGACCGACCGCTTGAACGCGCCGGTGCGCAGGTCGTAGACCTGGAACAGCTCGCTCGGGTGGTTCGAGCGCACGACGCAGTCGCCGCCGGCGATGCGCAGCGCGAAGTACCAGCACTGGCCCGCGGGCGGGCGATGGTCGCCGATGTGCAGCGTGACCGCGCCCGCGGGCTTGCCGTCGGCGTCGAAGCGCTTCAGCGCGTCCGAGCCGTTCTCGAGCACGTACAGGTTGCCGTCGTCATCGCAGTCGAAGGCGCGGCTGGCGAGGTACCACTCGCCCGCCAGCGACGCGTTGACGCTCCAGCGCGTCGCGCCGTCGAAGCCGATGCAGCGGATCGCGCCGCTGCCGGCGATGACGAAGAACCGCTGCTTCGCCTCGCACACGCGGATGAACTGGATCGCGCCCGGGTCGCGCGCGATGGCGAACGCCGTGACGATCCTGCCGTCCGGAGCGAGGCGCAGGATGCGGTCGCGGTGCTGGTCGACGGCGTAGAAGTCGCCGCTGGCACCGACCTCGATCGCGCCCGGCGCGTCCCAGCCGATGGCGTCGCCGACCGCGAAGTCCGCCTGCTCCGCGGTCGGCTTGAGCATCGCGTCGCGGAACACGATCGCGTGGTTGAAGTGCGCGTGCGCCGTGGCGACGACGCCCGCCGCGTTGGCGGCGACGCCGACGGTCGCAGATCGGCCGAGCGGTTGGCCGAACTTCGCCGTCCCGTCCCGGGCGATGCGCAGCGCGTATCCGGTCACGCCGCCATTGCAGAGATAGACCAGGCCATCGCGCCCGACGCCGAGGTTGGCCTGCGCGCAGGTGAACGCGGCGTCCTCGCGCGAGGCGATCTGCTCGAGCACCACCGGCGCGGCCGCGTCCGCGGCGTGCGCGGCGCAGCACAGCGCGAAGGCGGCGAGCGATGAGGCGAGGCGCGTGGTCGGGGCGGCCATGGTGGTTCTCCGTCGTCGGTGCGTTGCGGCGTGCGTCGGGATGGACGATCGGCGCAGGAAACGGGCGCCGACGGGAACGAGGCGCGTATCAGCGCGGCGAGGCGGCGTCGGGCGCGGGACCGGTCGAGCCGCGCGCGATGAGCGTGGTCGCGACCAGCGCCGGAGAGCGGTCGTCCCGACGCGGCGCCCCCGGCGCGTCGAGCGCGGCGGCGATCGCCCTGCCGACGCCGGCCGCGTCGAGCGCGACCGACGTCAGCTGCGGCCGCGACTGCACGCTCCACGGCGTGTCGAAGCGGCCGACGATCGACACGTCCTCGGGCACGCGCAGGCCGTGGCGCTGGCACAGGCCGATCAGGTTCATGGCGTGCACGTCGTTCAGCGCCCAGCAGGCGGTGATGCGCTCGTCGATCATGCGCCGGCAGAGCCCGTCGAGCCAATCCTGCACCATGTAATGCGGGAAGCACCGCGCACCGGCGGTCTCGAGCAGTTCGCCGCAGGCCTGCGCCGAGGTCCCGGCGAAACCCGCCTCGCCCGGCTTCTCGCCGGCGAGGACCGCGATGCGGCGATGGCCGAGTCCGAGCAGATGGCGCACGACCTGGCCCGAGGCCTGCAGGTGGTCGACGCCGACCACGCGGCTGCCGGGCATGCCGTACGGCGCGAGGCTGAAATCGACGCGCCGCGGAAACAACGCGCACGCCTCGTCCAGTTCGCGGTGGAGGACGACGCTGCCCCCCGGTTCGATCGCGACCAGGTGCTCGACCGGGAACGAGCCCGAGCGCAGCGTGCGCAGATGCGCGGCGGTGCCGGCGGGGTCGACGGTGATCGGCACCACCTCGACGTGGAAGCCGTGCGCGCTCAGGGTCTCGAACACCGCCTGCTGCAGCAGCAGGTTCAGGTGCGCGTCCTGGGCGAGGAGCAGGCAGACGCGCCGGGTCAGCGGTTTGCGCACCACGACCGTGCCGCGGTTGCGCACGCGATCGATCAGCCCCTCGTTGGCGAGCTCGGCGAGCGCGCGCTGGACCGTGCCCGGGCTGCAGCCGGCGCGTGCGGAGAGCTCGGCGCACGCCGGCAGGGTCGAGCCGACCGCGAACTTTCCGGAGACGATCGCGTCGAGGACGTAGCTGCGCGCCTGGTGGAGGAGGGGCTGCACGGCGCCGATGATAATTTAAAATATACGATCGCTACTCAATAATCCAAGAGCAGCAATGGACTGCGGTTAACGCGCGAGCTTCGAGCTTCGAGCTTCGAGCTTCGAGCTTCGAGCCTCGGGCTTCGAGCTTCGAGCTTCGAGCTTCAGCCGCCCGCATCGATCTTGGAAAGCCGGCTTCACGCCTCTCGTGCGCAGTGCCCGTCGCGGCGCGAGGCACCGCGGCCGCGCCGCCGATCAAGTCGTGGCGGCGTCTGCGGGGCGCGGATGCAGCCCGGTCGACTGCAGGAAGCGGCAGAACTGATCCATGAGCTCGCCCAGATCGTCGAGCGTCGTCGGCTTGCGGATGCAGGCGTCGGCGCCCTGCGCCAGGGCGCGCTCGCAGTCGATCGCCGAGCGCGATCCGGTGAAGGCGACGCGCCACATGCGCTGGAAGGCCGAGCCCTTGAGCTTGGCGAGCAGCTCCCAGCCGTTCATGCGCGGCATGTTCAGATCGACGATCGCCAGCTTGGGCACGCGCCCGGTCTTGAGGAGGCCTTGCAGGGTGACGAGCGCCTCGATGCCATCCGAGACCTCGATGAACTCGGCGTCGACGCGCGCCTCGTCGAAGGCGATACGGGTGAGCTGGCGGTCGCCGGGGTTGTCGTCGACGAGCAGCACGATGGGCCGGCGGCGTGCTGGAGTCGACATGACCGCGGATCGTGAGAGCGGTGGCCGCTCACCAAACTGTTTAGCGGGAACCAGGCACGACTGTCGTGCGCCAAGCGCGCGCTACGCGCGCATGCTCGAGCTCGCGCCGCACCGACGCGCCCGCGACCGCTCACCAATCCCAGCCGACCATCGCGCGCCCGTAGCGTTCCCAGCGTTCGCCATCGGGTCGGTCCCACGGCACCGACGCCTGCACGAGCGCCAACGACACGGCCGCGCGGCCGACGCGTGCGTGCAGTCCGGCATGACCGCGCGCGATCCAGTGCTCGTGGTCGACGCGATGCGAATCGCGGAAGGTGTTGCCGTCGAGCTGGATCAGGTTGCCGACGAGCGAGGCGTCGATGCCGAGCGCGAGATGGATCGTCCAGCGCCGCGCCGGGGCTTCCGCTGCGCGCGACAGCGCGCCGACCGACTCCTGACCGTGGAGCGGCGGTGGCACGAACGTGTCCTGCGGGACGTCGAGGCCGATGCGCACGCCGAGTCCGATGGTCGCCCTGGTCGCGAGGTTGCCGACCTCGGCGCCGCCGCTGACGATGGCGTCCGCGCAGGTCCGCCCCCGGATGGCGACCTCGTACGCGCGCCAGCGATGCTCGTACCGCGCGTCGAGGATCGGCTCGTCGGCGAGCTGGTGGTCCCAGCCCCGCGCCAGGTCGCTGCCGGTCGCGCGGTGCAGGCCGTCCTGAACCTCCTGCGCCAGCGACGACGGGCCGACGACGCCGACGATCAACGTGAACGCGTCGAGATGCGTCGCGTCGTGCGCCGCCGCCGTCGTGCTGAACAACAGCAGGCCGGAGTAGGGGATGTCGTCGACGACCAGCGCATCGCTCGCCGTGTCCTCCGGCGTGTACGTCAGCTGCGAGAGCCCGTAGGCAACGAAGCACCGCCGTCCGGCGCGGTCGACCAGCGGCAGCCGCGCGAACGCGCGGCCGATGGCGTCCGGAACCGGCGCGTCCTCGAACGACGCGACATCGCGCGACACGTAGCCGAGGTGGATGCCGCCGGAGTAGCCGTCATCGCTGTCGGCGATGAAGTCGTTGTCGTAGGCGAGAGAGGCGGTGCCGCCGCGGTCCTCGGCCGCGCCCGCGCCCGCGCAGGCGAGGGCGAGGGCGAGCGCGAGGTGGGCGCGATGGTGCATGGGGTCCTTGCGGTGCGACGGTGTCGACGGCCATGCGATGGGGAGTACGGACGACCATCGCGATCGGTTTGCGGGTCCCGCGCCGGTGCACGTCGTGACAGCACGCGTATCAGCCGGCGGTCGCGCCGTCACCGGCTCCGGGATGGCCCGCGTGATCGCCCAGGCCCTTCCCGCAATGCGGACAGCGCGCCGACGCGACCGCCACGCCGTCGCGCTTCTCCCGATCCTTCCCCTTCAGCTCCTCGAGGAACCCCGTGGCGATGATCCCCGCCGGCAGGGTGATCAGACCGACGCCGAGCAGCGCCGCGCAGCCGCCGATGATGCGGCCGGGCACGGTCATCGGATAGACGTCGCCGTAGCCGATCGTGGTCATGGTGATGACGCTCCACCACAGCCCGTCGAAGGCGCTGGCGAAGCGCTCGGGCTGGACGGCGTTCTCGGCGTGGTAGATGGCCACGGCGAACATCAGCAGCAGCATCGCCACGACCATGGTGACGACGACCAGCTCGCCGCGCTTGGCGACGACCACGCGGCCGAGCGTCGCCAGGCCCTGGGTGTAGCGCGTCAGGCGGAAGAGGCGCAGGACGCGCGCCATGCGCAGCATGCGCGTCGCGTCGACCTGCGCGCCGGTCAGCGCGTAGACGCCCGCGGCGACGGCGACCGCGTCGAGCAGCACGCCCGGCGAGAGCGCCCAGCGCAGACGGGCGCGCCACCCGCCGACCTGCGGATCGCCGGCCAGCCACAGCCGCGCCAGGAATTCGACGGCGAACAGCGTCACGACCGCGACCTCGAAGCGGTCGAGCCAGAGCCGCGCGGCCGGGCCCAGGTCCGGCAGGGTCTCGACCATCAGCGCGACGACGCTCGCCACCACCAGGACGCTGATCGTGATGCCGATCCAGGCACCGCCCGGAGCGGCCTCGCCTTCGAGCGCCTGCCGCCACCAGCGGCGCGAACGCGGTGATGGTGGCTCGGTGCTGACTGGCATGGGGTTCTGCTCGATCGGCCGGGGTGGAGCGGTGCGTCGACTCTCCTCTTAGGGGTGGTCGTCAGGCGGCAAGCGGACCGCTCGGCCTCGACGCGGCTGCATGGGCTTGCGCCCGGTCGTGCTCAGCCATGGCCTGGCGCGATCCGGTCGCACAGTGGGCGCGTCCGCGGTCCGATCGCGACGACGACACGACGCATCCCGATGCCTCCGCACCCACGCCACCCGCACCTCCTGCGCCTGCTGCTGACGGCGCTCGCGCTCACCGGAGCGAACGCCGAGGAGCTGCCGACGGCGCCGCCGGTGAGCGCCTCGCCGACCTGGCAACGCTGCGAGCTCGCGGCCGGCGCCACGTCGGAGGTCGAGCTGCTGCTCTGCGCCGCGCGCGACTGCTCGCTGATCGCCGTCGACACCGACTGCGGCTGCATCGCCGTCACGACGGGCCTGCCGCTGGCCATCGCCGCGGGACAGCCCGCGGCGATCCGGCTGCGCGTCGTCGGGGTCCGCTCGGGCGTCAAGACGGTCACGCTGCGCTCGACGGCGGGCGCGGCGACGGCGACGATCCAGGTCGTCACCTCCGGGATCGGGCAGGGGGACGATCTGCTGCGCACGATGCTGAATCTCGCGGCGGCGCGTCGCCAGCGCGCGTGGTTCGTGCTCCACGATCTGAAGGGCGCGCTGCGCAACTGCGGCTGCTCGAGCGGCGCGCTCGGCGGCGTCGAGCATCTCGCCGCGCTGCCGGCTGCGTGCGCCGCGATCGCGCCCAGCGTCGCCTGCGAGTTCGTGCTCAGCGGCGATGTCGATGGCCCGCACGCCGGCCTGGAGGCGGCGCTCGCCGCGCGCGGCTGGCGTCGCGATGAGCGCGTGATCGCGTCCGCCGATCCGGCCGCCGCGCTGCGCGAGCCGGACGTGGTGGCGGTGGTCGTGACGGCGCCGGCCCCGATCAACAACCGGCGGCTGCTGCGCCCGCTGCTCGATCGCGGCATGGTCATCCATGTGCTGCTCGTCGACCGCGACGGCTCGATCGCCGAGAGCCACGACCTGCCGATCGACGCGACGCTGGCGCGCGACGATGGGATCCTGGCCGGCTTCCCCCAGCGCCTGACCATGGCGATCGCCGAGGACGCGCGGTCGCAGCGCTGCGCCTCCTGCCATCCCGGCGCGCATGCGGTGTGGGCCGCCAGCCCGCACGCGCGGGCGTGGCAGGCGCTGGCGGCCGCCGATCGCGTCGATGGCTGCGTCGGGTGCCATACGACGCGCGCCGACGGCGGCGTCGACGCCGATCAGGAGCGGCCGCAGGGTCCGCGCCATGCCCAGGTGCACTGCCAGGCCTGCCACATCGGCGCCGATGCGCACGCGGACGCGCCCACGGTGCGCACGACGGCGACGGTCGACTGCCGCGCGTGCCACGACGCCCGGCACGATCCGTCGTTCCACGCCGATCTCTGGGAAGCGGTGCGGCACGGTCGCGAATAGCCGGCCCAGCCGGCCCTTCCCGGGAGGGCGCCCGCGCAACGGGTTGATGCCGGGCGACGGATGCACCGTTCGGCCGGGGTGGCCTCCTGCCGGTGGCACACGCCCGCTTCGTGACCGGACGCCGATTTCCCCCCTCGGGACGACGATCGATCCGATGGGAGCGACATGCGCTGACGCCGCTGGGGAGGGACGCCTCACGCACGATCGCGGTGCGGGGTCTATCCTCCGCCCCTTGGAGCCACGCATGCGTCACCTCGCCCTCGTCGTCCTCGCCGCGGCGGTCGTCACGGCCGACGCCGCCGTGCTCGATAGCTGCGACTCGGTGGCCACGCTCGCCATCCCGCCGAGCGGATGCGCCGTGACCCAGGTCGCGGGCCGCGTCGGCCAGGCCTGGCAGCTCGCCTGGGCGGACAACAGCGGGGGCGTGACCGTGACCACGGCGCTGCGCGGCAGCGCGCCGTGGGACGCCGCCGACGGCATCTCGTTCTGGGTCAAGGGCGACGGCTCGACCGAGCTGGGCTGCGTCGAGATCATCGCCAACGCGGCGTACAGCAAACGCTACGCGTACACCTTCCGCATCGATTCGACGGCGTGGACGCAGCACATCGTGCGCTGGGCCGACATGGTCCCGGAGTTCTCCAACCCGGCGATGGTCGACCCGGTGATCGCTCCGGCGACCACGACGCCGCCGTCGCAGATCGAGGCGATCCGCTTCCACAAGTGGTACTACTGGGGCACGGTGGCGGCGCACACCTACGCGATCGACGACATCCAGCTGGTCGACACGATCGCCCCGGACACGCGCGATCTGCGGCCGGTCGGCGATCCGTTGGCGCGGGTGAAGGCCCGGCTGCAGGCCGACCTGCCGGTCAGCGTCGTGACGATGGGCGACTCGCTCACCGACCTCAACCATTCGGCGCAGCGCATCCCGGGCACGAGCTGGCCCGCCTACCTCGAGCAGCGCATCGAGTTCGCCACCGGTTCGGATCTCAGCATCACCAACGTCGCCGTCGGCGGCAGCCAGACGCCGCAGGGGGTCGTGCTGATGCAGCGCTGGCTGCCGACGCTGCCGCGGCCCGACCTGGTGGTCATCCTGTTCGGCTACAACGACGTCGACGGGGTCGGCAACGGCACGACCCTGGAGATGATGATGAAGGACGCGGTGCGGCGCGTGCGCGCCGCGACCGATGGGGCGTCCGACATCCTGCTGATCAACAACATCCCGGACCGCGACGACGGCGACGCGCGGCCGTACGTGCCGGCGGCGATCCTCGCCGCGGCGACCGACCAGAACGCGGGCCTCGCCGACACCTACACGCTGTTCACGAACCAGACCGATGCCGTGCGCACCACCTGGTACTCGGACCAGGTGCACATCAGTTCGGCGGGGCAGAACAGCGTCGCCGGCGTCGTCGAGGCGGTCCTGCTGGCGAGCGGCGGCGGCACGACCACGGGTGGGACGACCACCGGCGGGACGACGACCACCGGCACCGGCACGACCACCGGGACCGGCACCACCGGCGGAACCACGACCGGCGGTTCGACCACGTCCGGCGGCGGCGCCGGCGGCGGATCGTCGAGCAGCGACAACGACACGGGGTGCGGTCGTGGGGGCGGCGCGGCGGCGGCGATCGGCGTCGGCCTGATGCTCGCCCTCGGCCTGCGCCGCAACCGCGGCTGACGGAGCGGTCTCCGCGGCGCGCGACCTCAGCCCAGCGCCACGGCGAGCTGCGCGCCGAGCCACGCGCGCGATGCACGCACGGGATCCGGCGGCAGGCGCGCCTCGTAGATGTCCGCGACCAGCGCGCGATCGAAGGCGATGCCGACCAGCGCGGCGAACACCGCGGCGAAGTCGATGTCGCCCTCGCCCGGATAGAGGAACCGGCGCGCGCGCAGGTCCTTGATGTGCACCAGGTCGATGAGCGGCGCGAACCGGCGCATGAAGTCCGCGGGGTCGACCCCGCACAGCGCGAGGTGCGCGGTGTCGGCGGTCAGCGCCGTGGACACGCCATCGAAGGTCTCGGCGAACGCGGCGACCTCGTCCGCGTCCTGCAGCGGACAACCGGCGTGCTGATGCACGGTCAGGCGGGTGCCGAAGCGTTCGTGCGCGTCGCGGGCGAACGCGGCGAACGCCCGTCCCGCGCGGCGCAGCGCGTCCGCCGGGGGATGCTCGGGACCCCAGATGCACACCATCGCGCACGGCATCGCCGCCCGCGCGGCGTCGGCCAGCGCCGCGCGCAGCCGCGCCAGGCTGGCCGGCGCGGCGCCGGCGGCGATCGCCAGCCAGTCGCCCAGGTCCGGAGCGCCGAGGTTGACGCAGATCGGCTGGATGCGCTCGGCGGCGAGGACCTCCGGCACGCGGTCCCAGCCGTCGCTCGCGACGATCCGCGCCAGCACCGGGCCGGCGATCTGCATGCCGTCGTACCCGGCCTCGCGCAGCGCGGTCGCCGCCTGCGCGAGGTCGACGTCCATGCCGCCGGTGTGGTAGCCGACGATCATCGCCGCGCGCTCACGCGCCGATGGCGCGGCTGGCGCCGTCGAACCGCGCCGGCCGCTCGGGACGGCGCGACGCCGCCGAACGCTGGATGGCCTCGAAGACCGCCAGCGACCGCGCGGACTCCTCGATGCGGCTCGGGATGCGCTCCGGCGGACGGGTGCCGGCGCAGTGCTCGACGAAGGCGCGCATCTCGGGGATGAATCCGGTCTCCTCCATCGAATCGCTGCCGGCGGTGCAGAAGCGCGGGTCGTGGCTCGCGCGCGGCGCGGTGCCGACGT
The DNA here is from genome assembly GCA_035627695.1 of Planctomycetota bacterium. Taxonomy (GTDB): domain Bacteria; phylum Planctomycetota; class UBA11346; order UBA11346; family UBA11346; genus DASPLE01. The sequence goes on along the minus strand of DASPLE010000011.1, from coordinate 16,368 downwards.
GGTAGCGCATGAAGATCTGGTCCTCGATCTCGATGATGTGGCCGGGCGCGCCGAGGATCTCGGTGCGGTCGACCGGCCGGCCCCAGTCCGCGCGGCAGGACAGCAGCAGCGAGCCGACGGCTCCGGAGGCGAAGCGCACGGTGATGGCGTAGCTGTCCGGCGCGGTGCTGGCGGTGTAGACCTCGTCGATCTCGCCGCCGACGTGGCAGACCATGTCGATCGGATGGCAGCAGAAGTCGTGCAGGAACTGCGTGCGCAGGTCGCGCGGATCGTTCTGCATCCAGCCGCCGCAGCGCACGACGCTCAGCGCCTTCATCGGTCCGAACTCGGGCGCCGCCATGATCGCCATGACCTTGTCCATCGCCCGGCCGTAGCGGTACTTGAACCCGGTCATCGCCAACGTGCCGGCGGCGCGCGACGCCTGCGCGACGCGCCAGGCCTCGTCGGCGGTGGGCGCGGCCGGCTTCTCGGTGTAGACCGGGATGCGCCGCTCGAGCGCGAGCAGCGCCATGGCGACGTGCGCCTGCGGTCCGGCGCACACCACCACGCCATCCGGCCTGGTCGCGTCGAGCATGGCCGCCGCGTCGGTGAACGCCGCCGCCGCCCCGAAGCGCCGGGCATTCGCCTCGGCGCGGCCGCGGTCGAGGTCGCAGACGCCGACCAGGTCGACCTCCAGCTTCGCGAAGCACGGGTAGACGCGGTTGGTGGCGTGGTTGCCGCAGCCGATGGCGGCGATGCGCACGGGTTTCCTGGTCGCGGTCATGGTCGTCCTCCGGTGGTGGATGCGCTGGTCGCGGCGGGGGCGGCGAGCACCGCCATGGCGAAGCGCGCGTCGCGCTCGGCGACGCTGTCGTAGTCGTAGCCGGGGATGCGCTCGCCGTGCGACGGGTTGAGGCAGATGACGGGGCTGACGCCGTCGGACGCCGCGGCGCGGACCACGTCGGCGACCGGCCACGAGGCGTCGGCGAGCGACGTGCTCCAGCGCAGCGTCCCGCCGCGCGCGGGGTCGTGCCGTCCGCCCTTGAGGTGGACGTAGCCGATGAGATGGCGCAGTTGGCGGTAGGTGGCGAGCGACGGCATCGCTCCGCCCTCGTGCCACAGGTTCTGCACGTCCCAGGTGTACGAGCACGCATCGCGCCGGCCGAGGCGCGCGAAGAACGAGAGCACCTCGTCCGGCGTCGCCATGACGCAGCCGTGCACCTCGTTCTCGACCGTCACGGCGAAGCCCGCGGCGGCGAGCGCATCGACCGCATCGCCGTACATCGGCATGAGCCACGGATGCGACCCGTCGAGCGCCGCGACGGCGTCGCCGGCGGGCCGAGCGGCGCTCGAACGTGCCGCGAGCAGGCGGACGAAGCGCGGACGCAGGATGCGCGCGATGGCGATGATGCGCGGGATCCGCGCCAGGTGCTGCTCGCGGAAGTGCGCCTCGCCACGCGTGATGTCGTCGAAGAAGGTGCGCGTCGACAGGCAGTGCACCGCCATGCCCGAGGCGGCGGCGAGATCCGCCAGCCGATGCGCCTCGTCGTCGTCGAGGTCGTCGATCGCCTTGGCGAAGATCTGGTCCTTGAGATCGAGGTCGCGGATGCCCCAGCCCGCCATGCGGCGGATCGCGGTGGCGATGTCCGGACCGGCCATGCCGTTGAGCATGGTCACGCGCGTCGCGGCGGCCGGGGATGCGCTCATTCGCCCTGCACCTCGCGACGGGCGGAGCTGAACACGATCATCAGCTCGGCGTCGCCGTCGCCGATGTTGAGCGCCCGGTGCGCCATGTTGGCCGGGATCGAGATGGTGTCGCCGACGCCCATCTCGACGTCGCGGCCGGCGTCGAGCGTGTGGCGGATGCGGCCCTTCATCACTACCAGCACCTCGGCGCAGTTCGGGTGCAGGTGCCGTGGATTCTCCCGCCCCGGCTTGAGCACGCAGCGTCCGACGGTGACGTCAGACGAATTGCCGAGCTCGTGGTTGGCGAACCAGCGCAGCTGGCCCCACTCGGCGTCGATGGTCTGCGTCTGATCGACCATCAGGACGCTGGCCGTGCGCGCCTGGGCGCCTGCCGCTTCGCCGACTGTCTTCTCTCCCATGAGGCCTCCGTCTTCCGTGCGTGGTTGGGCGGCGTCGCGCCGCCGGGTTCGATGAACATCGCCAGCCAGGTCGCCGTCGGCGAGGTCGGCGCGACGTCGTGGTCCTCGTCCGAGTCGAAGTACAGGCTGTCGCCCGTGCCGAGGGCGTGGGTGGTCCGGCCGACCCGGTACTCGACCGCGCCGTCCAGGATGTAGACGAACTCCTGGCCCGCATGGCGCAGCGCGCCGGCCTTGACCTCGCCGCGGCGCGCCGTGAACAGGAACGGCTGCATCGCCTTGTCGGCGCGTTCGCCGGCGAGCAGGCGGAACAGGTAGCCCTTGTCCGTGCGCTCGTCCGGCGCAGCGGCGCGCGTCACCACCGTTCCGACCGCCGGGCCGTCGTCGATCAGGGTGGCCACGGTCACGCCCATCGCCCGCGCGATCGCCACCAGCGTCGCGACCGGCGGATTGACGGCGCCGGTCTCGATCTTCGAGAGCAGGCTCTTGGTGAAACCGCAGCGCGCCGCCACGTCGTCGAGGCGCAGGCCCGAGCGATGGCGGAGGAGGCGGATGCGGTCGCCGAGGTTCTTCAACACGGGTGACTGTTGTTCAACCGAGTTGAAGAGCCAGCGAAATCCGGCGCCGCGCGGCCGCGAACGAGCACGAGCGAGGGGGCAGCCGCGGTCGTCTGGCTGGGCCCCTCGCCGTCCGCGCCCGCGCCGACAGGGTGGTGCAACCGTTCCGCGACGAGGGCGATGGTTGAGGCCAGGCCGCCGGTGCATACACCCGCTCCGGCACCCCATGACCTCCGACACCGATTCACGACTGATGTCGTTGCCACGTGCCGCGTCGGCGAGCGCGGTGCTGGTGCTGTCGGCGGACGAGGCCGCGCCCTTCGCCGACGCGCTGTCGTACGCGTGGCGCGTGGTACGCGCGGCGGTGCCAGCCGAGGCCGCCGAGGCGCTGAGCGATCCGCAGGTGCATCTCGCCGTCATCGACGCGCGCGGCCGGCGTCGGGTCGCGGCGTGGTTCGCGATCAGGCCGCCGATCCCGCTCCTGGCGATCGTCGATGCCGGCGACGACGCCATCCGGCCGGCGTTCGACGAGCACGGCCTGATCGACGTGGTCGTCTGGCCGGCCACGCCGCGCCTGCTGCGCGCCAAGGTGCGCATGCTGCTGGCGCTCGCCGAGCGGATCGCGGACGACGCCGCCGGCGGCGGAGCCCTCGGATCGCTGCCCACCGCCGCCTTCACCGCCGACGCGCACGGACGCATCGGCGAGGTCAACGCCGAGTGGTGCCGCATGACCGGCGCGTCGAGGGACGAGTGGACGGGCGCGATGTGGCTGGACGCGCTGATGCCCGACGATCGAGCGCGCGCCGCGTCGCTGTGGGACGCCGTGGTCGCCGACCGCGAGCGGTTCGCGTGCGAGGCGCGGCTGCGCTCGCGCGCCGGCGGCTTCGCCTGGTGCGCCATCCGCGGCGCTCCCGTCGAGGGCTCGGGATACGTCGTGACCTGCGCCGAGGTCGACGACCTGGCCGAGGCGCGGGCGCGCTCGACGCGCGACGAGCACGAGATGCGCCTGCTCGCCGACGCGCTGCCCCTGGTCATCGCCTACGTCGGCGCCGATCTGCGCTACCGCTTCGTCAACGCGACCTGGGAGCAGTGGTTCGGCCGGCCGCGCGAGGTCATCAGCGGTCGCTCGATGGCCGAGATCCTCGATCCGGACGCGTACCGCGCCGCCTCGCCGTGGTTCGAGCGCGTGCTGCGCGGCGAGAAGGTCTCGTTCGCGTCGGTGATCCGGCGCGCCGGCGAGGAGCCGCGCCACGTCGAGGTGACCTACGCCCCCGACTTCGACGAGCGCGGCGGCGTGCGCGGTTTCATCGCCCGCATGCTGGACGTGACCGCGCACATGCGCGCCGCCGCGGCCCTGGGCGAGGCGCGCGACCAGGCCGACGCCGCGCGCGACGACCTCGCGCGCAAGGCGCACGAGCTGCAGGCGTCGAACGGCGCGCTCGAGCAGTTCGGGTACGTGGTCTCGCACGACCTCCAGGAGCCGCTGCGCATGGTCTCGCAGTACCTCTCGCTGCTCGAGCGGCGCGCGGGCGCGGCGATCGACGAGAAGTCGCGCGGCTACGTCGCCCACGCGCGCGACGGCGCCGTGCGGATGCAGCAGATGATCGACGACCTGCTGCGCTACGCGCGCGCCGGACGCGTCCAGCCGATCGACGGGGTCGACCTGGCGCTGGTCATGGACGAGGTCCGCCGCGATCTGGCCGCGCGCATCGCCGAGACCGGCGCCACGCTGACCGTCGGGCCGCTGCCGCGCGTGCGCGTCGACCGCACCGCCATGCGACAGGTGCTGCAGAACCTGATCGCGAACGCGTTGAAGTTCGCCGGCAGCGAGCCTCCGCTGGTGCGCGTCGACGCGGTCGAGGACGACGGCGAGTGGCGTTTCACGATCGTCGACAACGGCATCGGTATCGATCCGACGCACTGCGAACGCGTCTTCGAGGTGTTCCAGCGCCTGCACACGCGCGAGGAGTACCCGGGCAACGGCATCGGCCTCGCCATCTGCCGCAAGATCGTCGAGCAGCACGGCGGCCGCATCTGGGTCGAGTCGTCGCTCGGACGCGGCTGCCGGTTCACGTTCACGCTGCCGCGGCGATAGCGTCCGAGGCGTCGCGATATCCGACCTCGGGTGTCCGCCGGATCGACACGGCGGACGCGCATCGGCGGGAGCAGACGATGCAGCCGCGCCAGAACGCATGTTCAATTCCGGTGCGGAATTTCACCGCCCGGCGCACCGGACAGCGTAGATTCGGCCAGACTAACCACGCTCTCGGAGGCTCGATGCACACGCTCCATCATCGCATCACGGATCGCACCCCCCACGCCCGCTTCGCGCGATCGCTCGCTTTGGCGGCCGCGATCGGCGCGCTCGGCGCCGCCGACGACGGCATCGCCTCCGTCCGGATCGTCAGCCTGCGCGTCGACGACGCGTCGATGTCGACGGCCTCCCCGACGAAGCTGGCGCGCATCGTGATCACCGATGGCGCCGGTCAGCCGGGGCACCTCGCGCACGACGTCGAGGTGTCCCTGGCGCACGACGCGCCATCGTGGATCGCGCTTCCCGCGAGCGTGCTGGTGTCCGCGGGCGCGAGCTCGGCGGAATTCGCGATCGACCTTCTCGCGGAGGATATCCCCGTCGACGGCATCCCGGTGGTGATCACCGGCGCCTTCGCGGACGAGAACGGCGTCGGACGGGCCTCGGCGGCATTGTCGCTCATCAACGACGTCCGGTCCGACGGTTGAAAGGAACGAGAAGGAAACCACATGAAGATCCTCATGGTCGTCATCGCCCTCCTCGCGCTGTCCGACGGCGCGATCGCCGCATCCGGCGGCGTCACCGCGACGGTCCGCGATCCATCGGGCGTCGGCCTGCCGCAGAGCGCCGGCTCGAACGTCGACTGCTACAGCCAGCCCACGTTGACCCTCACCCGCGTCAGCACGGGGTACATCTTCGCCGATTCGGTGGTCGAGGAGACGACGCTCTACGGCGGCTACACCATCACCGGCTACGCCACGGATTGGGTGCCGAAGACCCAGACCAACGTCGTCGTCAACCGCGGTTCGACGACGGTGGTGACGTTCCTGCTCGCGCGGCCGGTGCTGGACCTGACCTTGTCGCCGACGTCGGTGTCGCAGAACGGCGGGACGTCGACGGCGACGCTGACGCTGCGCGATGCGAACGGCGATCCCGTGAGCCTGCGCAACGCGCTGACCATCACCGCGACCTCGGCCGACACGACCAAGGCGACGGTGACGCAGCCGGCGACGATCGCCGCTGGCGCGACCAGCACGACGTTCACGGTCACCGGCGTCAACCACGGCGCGTCGCAGGCTTCGGTCGTGACGATCTCGGTCACCGCGGGCACCTGGGGCGCCGACGACATCGGCGTCACCGTGACGCCGTGAGCCGGCGCACAGGGGGCTAGAACAGGAAGGCCACGGCGCCGCGGACGACGAGGGTCCAGACGTCCGCGGACTCGTCGGGCGGCGTGCCGTCGTCGACGACATCGCGGGCATGACGGGCCTGGGCGGCGATGTCGTAGACGATGCGCGTGCGGAAGGCGCTGAGGCCGATCGTCGCGCCGACATAGCGATCGAAGCGCGCCGAGACCTCCTCGACCCGCGTCAGATCGGGCGCGGCCGTCACGCCGGGGACCTCCTCCCAGAGCAGGCCGCAACGCGGCACGAGCACGACGCGCGAGAGCGGCACGATGTGCTCGTACCCCAGCCGCACCGCCCAGCCGTCGCGGTAGTCGGACGGCGCGACGTGCTTGTTGACCGGGCTCGAGGTCGTGCCGTCCGCCTCGCTGGCGAAGCCGCGCCAGCGCGTCCAGGTCACATCCACGGCGACGGTGCGCAGATCGCCGAGGCGCAGCGCTGCGCCGAGCGTCGCCGACAGCGGCATGCTCAGCCGGCTGGACGAGCGCACGACGGCGACGTCGTCGGCCACGACCGCGCCCGAGGCCGCGTCGACCACGACCTGGCGCTGGCGCAGGGCGTGCTCGAGGTCGAGCGTGAACCGCGGCTTGGCCGCGACGCCGAGCGTCAGGTGCTCGTTGACGATCCAGTGGCCGCCGAGCACGGCGCTGAGGCCGCGCTCGACCTCGACGTCAGCGGTCGAGGTCGAGGTGCCGCGCGTGCCTCCGGCGGGCGTGCCGCCGGTCGCGAACACCGAATCGCTGGCGAGCCACGCGCGCGACTCGTACTCGCTGGCCGCCGTCCAGCGGTCGCCCCACGCCTGCGCCGTCGCGCCGAAGGAGAGTCCCGGAACGACCTCGGCGGCATAGCTGAGCGCGATGGTCGCGAACGATCCCTGCTGGGTGATCGCGGCGGCGCTCGACTCGGTCTGGGTGTCGCCGAAGCCGAGGTCGACGACCTCCTCGCTGGCGAACGACTGCGCCTTGGTGAAATCGAGCTGACGCTGCCACGCGAGCCCGAGGGTCTGCTGCACGCCGAGGTGGAACGGCACGACCACGCCGACGTGGTCGGCGGCGAACTGATCGTGCGTGGCGGTGCCGGACGCGGAGCGGTCGTGGCGCAGGTGGTAGCCGCCCGACAGCGCCATCTCGGGCTGCTCGAGCTGGGTCATCCCGGCGGGGTTCCAGGTGTTCGCCGTGGCGTCGTCGGCGATGGCCGTGAAGGCGCCGCCCATGCCCAGCGCGCGCGCGCCCGCGCCGATCGGGGTCGGGCTGCCGCCGAGGTCCAGCGACGAGAACGCCGTCGCCGCGCCGAGGGCGCCGGGCGCGGCCAGCAACGCGGCCCACGGCGGCAACCGGATCATTCGCTGACCGCCTCGCCGACCGCCCGCTCGACGCCGTCGATCCGCACCAGGCGCGCCGCGCGCCGCTCGACCGCGTCGGCCTCGTAGAGCGCGATCGGGCGCGCCGCGCCCGCCAGCACCACCGCGCCCGACGCGTCGCGGACGTCGGCTTCGCGGACCAGGACGTGGAAACGCATGCCTTCGACCACGCCGTGGTTTCGGCCCATCTCGAGCAGCGCACGGTCGCCGTGCGCGCGCGCGTGTCCGCCCAGCACGGGGAACGCCTGACGCAGCCGGGCGGCGAGCGCGGCGTGGAACGCGCGTTCATCGGCGTCGCGGCGCACCCGCGCGTACGCGTCGGCGCTGGCGACGACCGCGCCCGTCGCGACGTGCACCAGGCGCACGAAGCACTCGATGTCGCCGCGGCCGCGGCGCATGGTCGCGACGACGACGTAGCGCGCGCGCAGGCGGCGGCCGAAGTCCGCGGCGGTCGCGGGCTCGATCCACCCGGCCTCGGCGAGGCGCGCCTCGCGGGTCAGTACCGCGTCGGCCGCGTGGTCGATGACGCGGAAGCGCGCGTCGTCGTCCAGCGCCTGCTGGAAACGGTCGTCGTCCGCGGCGGCGACGGCGACGCTGTCCACCGGCGCGGCGAGCGGCACGATCGACGCCACGGCGCGCAGCCGCGGATCCTGGTCGGCGCGCGGCGCGAAGACGAGGCGGCGGACGGCGGTCGAGACCGCGCCGTCGGCATCCACGACGGTGAACCGGATCGTCCGGATCCCCGGTGCCGCGGCGATGGCGACCATGCCGCCGACCTCGACGCCGGACAACGCGACGCGCGCGATCCGGCGATCGTCCTCGTCGCTCGCGGTCAGGTCGACCAACGCCGCGGCGGACGCGGCACGGAACCGGTACCAGGCGTGGCTGCCGCTGATGACCTGATCGTCGGCGGGGCCATCGAGCTCGAGCCGGGGGGCCACCGCGGCGCCCGGCCGCCCCCGCGCGTCGACCGAGCCGTCCTCGGCGGCGAGCGCGATGGACTCGTCCCCGGCCAGGTCGGCGGCGAACGTTGCGTCGGGGGCGATCGGGATGACCCGGTGGGTGCCGTCGCCCGCGACCGCCACCAGCGCCGCCGAGCGTTCGACCCGCCCGACGACCGCCAGGCGTCCGTCGCCGACGGCGGTGACGCGCTCGATGACCAGATCGACGCCCGTGGCCGCGGCCGCGGGCGGCGCCGCGTCGGGCGCCACGGCGCCGGCGCGCAGGGCGGCGATGCGTTGCAGCAGGTGCTCGGCCTTCGCGCTGGGCTCCTGCGCCAGGCTGATGCGCGCCTCGCGCTCGGCCTCGTCGAGCTGCCCGAGCTCGATTAGGACGGCGGCGAGCTCGCGATGCGCGAAGCACTGCACGAAGTGCATGCCGTAGGTGCGCGCGCGTCGATGGTCGGTCTGCCGCCGCGCCAGGCACGCGCGCAGGTCGCGCTCGGCCTCGGCGAGGAAGCCACCGCGCGCCCAGCTGACGCCGCGTTCGTAGTACTGCCACCAGCGCTCGCGGAACGGCGCGCTGGTCACGCCGTAGGCGATCCCGTCGACGATGCGCGGCTCCGGCCGCGGCGCGGTGCAGGAGGAGACGGCGAGCGCGAGCGCGGTCAGCGCCGCGATGCGCCTCATCGTGCGCCGGTCGAGGCGATGCGCTCGACGCGCGCCGGCTGCGTCGGCTCGCGGCCGGCGATCGACACCAGCGCGCGATCGTCCGACACCTCGACGACCGTCGCCGCGGCCACGGCCTCGCCGCTGGATGAGCCATCCGATGCGTCGTCCGCGGCGAGCACGCGCAGGCGATCGCCGACGCGCAGGCCGTGCCGCCGGCCGAGGTCGACGCGCAGCGCGCCGTCGGCATCCCGCGCGACCGTGCCGCGCGCCGGGAGCGCGGCGGCGGCGTCCAGGACCAACCGCTCGGCCGCTGCCGCGGTCCCATCCGCGGCGACCAGCGCCGACGCCAGTCGTTGACCGGTCTCGACGCAGACCACGGCGCAGCGCACGTGCCCGTCCTGGGCGCGCACGAACAGGCCGATGTGGCCGCCGATCAGGTGGCCGATCTGGATGGCGGTGGTCGCGTCGACCCGGCCGGCGCTGGCCAGGGCCTGTTCGCGCACCAGGACGTCGATGTTCGGCCGGTCGATGACCGGCAGGCGCGTGGCGCGCAGGCGCGTCTCGATCGCCTCCTCGACGGCCAGGGGCAGGTCGTCGGCGAGCAGGAACACCGCGCGCGGCGGCGTCGTCCAGCGCGAGGCCGCCGGCGACGAGCCCGCGTCGCCCACGGCGGGAGCCGGCGCGGACGCCGTCGCCGACGTTCCGCCAGAGGGCGGCCTGCTCGCCTCGTAGGCTCCGGCCGCGGCGCCGATCACGTCCGCCGGCGCCGTGGCGTCGACGCTTCTCGCCAACGCCGTTCCGCCATACCCGATGATGAGCGCCACCGCCGCCGCGACGGACCCCACGGCGCCGATCGCGCGCCAGGCGCGCCGCGTGCGCCGCGTCGGCGTCCGGCGGACGGCGATATCCTCGGACGAGCCCTGGGCGAGCACGTGTCGGATCGCGGTCGCCGCCGTCGCGCCGTCGCGCGGGCGGTCGCCGGGGTCGGTCTCGCACAAGTGGCGGACGAGATCGGCGACCGCCGCGGGCAGTTCCGGAAGGCGGGCCCGCGGATCGGCGGGCGAGTGCCGTTCGCCCGCCGTCGGATCCGACGCCGCCGCGTCGGGCAGCGGATGCTCGCCGGTCAGGAGCACGTACAGCGAGATGCCGAGCGCGTAGATGTCCGCCGTCGGTTCGGCCGGCGCGCCGGCCAGCACCTCGGGCGCGAGATACGCTGGCGTCCCGCCCGGGCGCCGCCTGCTCCCGCGTCGGCGCGCGACGCCGAGGTCTGCGATCTTGACGCTGCCGTCGTCGGCGAGCATCAGGTTGCCGAGCTTGATGTCGCCGTGGATGTAGTCGATGCGGTGCGTCGCGCCGAGCCCGTCGGCGACCTCGGCCGCGTAGCGTAGCGCGCGTCGCCATGGCACCGGGCCCTCGTGGCGCACGAGCCGGAGCAGGTCGCCTCCGGACACCAGCTCCATGACGATGTAGCACCAGCCGGCATCGCGTCCGGCGTTGAGCACCGACACCACGTGCGGATGGCGCAGCCGCGCGATCGCGCGCGCCTCGCGGACGAACGCGTCGCCGTCGCCCTGCGCCTCGGGCATCAGCTTCACCGCCACATCGACGTCCATGGTCTCGTGGCGACCGAGGTACACCGCGCCGCAACCGCCGCGTTCGAGCAGCCGCACCAGGCGCACGCCGGCGATGCGCTGCGGCGCGGGCGGCTCCGCGGGCCGGTCGTCGGGGGTCTCGGTGGGGGGCGTCGGCGAGGAGGGGACGCGCGGCTGGTCGGTGAAGGCACCGAGGGCGGCGAGCAGGTTTCCCTGCGTATGCTCCGATGGCAGTATGGTCCTCATCGGGCGCTCCTGCCGACTTCATAGCTGCTGATTGGGCTGCTCAAGCGCGGGGGCCGACCGTCGCATCGAAGCCGGGGCGAACGTTGCGTACCGGAGCCCGCGAGCCGCGCATGCGGCCTTGACCGCGCGTCCGCGTCCCGTGGCCGGACCGCGCGCAGTTGATCCCAGGGGGGGCACGGCCGTGCCGAGCCGGCGCGGGGGGCGATGTCGTGGTCGATCGCCATCCTCCGTCTTCCCGACCTCACGCGCGCGAGCGGATGGAATGGGACCGGTGCCCCGGGGTCGGTCGTCGACGGGCGACGACGGCACGCGTATGGTCCGCGCGCCCGCGCCACCCCCGCGGGCGAGGAACCCCATGGCTCGCGCCACCGCCGGCACCACCACCAAACTCACGCCCCGCCAGGTCATCGACCGCATCATGGAGATGATCGCGGCGCTGCCCGAGCACTTCACCGACGTGCCGGAGAAGCTGCGCACGCGCAAGCACTGGCAGAAGATCCTGGCGCCGACCAGCGAGCGCGGCGCGGCGTTGATGGAGGTCCTGCGCGAGCTGCCGGCGTTCACCAACCAGGCGCCGAAGGGCAAGGGCCACGACGCCTGGGCGAAGGTCTTCGCCAAGCACCACGGCGTGACGCAGGTGCGCGGCATCCTCATCGACTGGCACGGCATGGCGACGAAGGAGACGCTGCCGCGCCCGCGCGTGAAGTACTGGCGCGACGAGTTCGGCCGCGACGAGAAGGTCCAGCGCGTCCGCCCGGTCGAGCATTCGGACTACATCCACAACCCGCATCGCGGCACGACGACCTTCCAGCGCTTCCAGGGCGAGGACACCTATCCCGCGCAGTCGTGGTCGGACACCCACGGGCCGACGACCTTCGCGCCGGTGACCAAGGTGCGCGACAACGTGAAGTACATCCCGCGCACGACGCTCACCTACTGCCGCTGGCCGTGGGCCTGGATGGAACCCGACAAGGGAAAGTTCGACTGGTCGATCGTCGACGGCACGCTGAAGACGGCGCGCGCGCACGGCCAGACCGCCCAGCTGCGCTTCCAGCCGTACACGCAGCGCCGCGACGACAACCCGCTGCTGCGCGCGAAGCGCCATCCGCCCGGGCCGGCCGTCAACGTGCCGGACTGGTACTGGGACACCGGCGCCGCCTGGATCGAGCAGGGGCCGTTCGGCAAGAACGAGGTCGACAGCAACGATCCGCGCTACCTCGAGCACTTCGGCGACTTCATCCGCGCGTTCGCCAAGCGCTACGACGGCCATCCCGATCTCGAGTGCATCGACATGGCCTACGCCGGCTTCTGGGGCGAGGCGGGCGGCAACGCGACGCCGGCGACGGCGGGCAAGCTCGCCGACATCTACGTCGAGAGCTTCCGCAAGACCACGATCCTCGGGATGCTCGGCACCGACGGCACGAAGCACGCCGTGAAGGCCGGCGCGAACATCGGCTGGCGCGCCGACTGCTTCGGCGACCTCAACCGGCCCGAGGTGAAGGAGGTGCCGCCCGACCGCTGCTGGAACCACAGCTTCGATTCGTACGTCCAGGAGATCACGCGCTCGGGGCTCAAGGACCGCTGGAAGACCGCGCCGGTGACGATGGAGACCTGCTGGGCGGTCGCGAGCTGGCAGATGATGGGCTTCGACATCGACCAGATCATCGAGCTCGGCTACACGTACCACATGTCGGTGTTCATGCCGAAGAACGTGTTCTTCCCGGAGCGCGCGCTCGAGAAGCTGATCCCGTTCGACCGCAAGATCGGCTACCGCTTCGCGCTGCGCCAGGTGCTGCTGCCGATCGAGCATGCGCGCGGCAAGGCGATGCACGTCGAGTGCTTCGTCGAGAACGTCGGCATCGCGCCGATCTACCGTCCGTACCGGCTCGCGCTGCGCTTCCAGCAGGGCAAGACGACCACGGTCGTGCCGTTCAAGGAGGACATCCGCGGCTGGCTGCCGGGCGTGCACTTCTTCGAGGAGGACCTCGTCCTGCCGGTGGGCTTCGCCAAGGGCGAGGTCACGGTGGCGATCGGCATCATCGACGACGCCGACACGCCGCGCGTGTGGTTCGCGATCGATCGCAAGACGGATGCCGGCTGGCATCCGCTGACCAGCGTCGACGCGGTCTGACGAGCGTGCACGGACCGGCTGTCGGCTCGGACCACGAGCTTCGGGGTCGCACGCGCCGACTTCAGGGCTGAAGCTCGGAGCTCGGAGCTCGGAGCTCGAAGCTCGAAGCTCGAAGCTCGAAGCTCGGAGCTCGACCCTCGAAGTTCGATGCGTGCGCGCTCGTCGGTCGTCGCGCATGACGACGGATCGGACGAACGGCGCCGTCTTCACGCCAGGATGGCGGCGCGTCGTGCGTGCATGGGCACGCCGCGCCTGGATCCTGGTGTCACACACACGCTACCGTGCCCTAGAGCACGCTGTCAGCGCCGCACGACGGCAGGAGAATCACCTGCCATGCATGCTCCGCGAATCCTGACCGTCCTGATCCTCGTCGCCGCCGTCGGCATCGGCGGCCACGCCGCCGACCTGCGGAGCGTCGCTCCGGTCACGGATACGATCCTCGACCTGCACGTCGACGAGGGGCACATCGACCAGGGGATCGACGAGAGCGCCGCGCGCGCCTACATCGCCAAGCTCGACACCACCGCCGCGAGCGACGTCGCCGCCTACACCGTCACCAGCGAGGACGACCCCGCGTTCACGAGCGGGCTGCGACCGACGCGGGTCGGCCGCAAGGCGAAGGCCGCGGACACGCTGTCGAAATTCAGGCCCGAGCAGTTCGTGCTCGACCACCGCATCTACCTGGTGCTGCCGCGGGCGCTGCGGCGCGGATGCACCTACACGGTGCGGTCGTCGGCCTTGGGTGGCGGCGAGCAGTCGCGCACCTTCCTCTTCCACGAGCCGACCCTGCGTTCCGAGACGCTGCATGTCGGCCAGGCCGGGTTCACGCCGGACGGACCGAAGTTCGCGTACCTCTCGCATTGGATGGGCGATCTCGGCGGGCTGGAGCTGGACGCCTTCACCGGCAGGCCCTTCCGCATCGTGCGCGTCGTCGACCAGGCGGTCGTCTTCAGCGGGAAGGTCGAGGCGCGCAAGGACGCTGAGACGGGGGCGCCGCAGACCTCGTCGAATCTCGACGGGACGCCCTACAACGGCGCCAAGGGCCAGGCTGTTGCGAAGAACTTCACCGGCGCGGACGTCTCGCAGTGCGACTTCTCGGCCTTCGCGGCACCCGGCGAGTACCGCGTCGTCGTCGACGGCATCGGCTGCTCGTTCCCGTTCGCGATCGACGCGGACGCCTATCGCCGAGCGTACCGGCTCGCGAGCCGCGGCATCTTCTTCCAGCGCAGCGGCATCGAGAAGGAGATCGAGCCCGGCCAGAGCTCTCCGCGCGATTACCATCCGGCCGACAAGCGGAACGCGTTCCAGTACGACGCGAACTGGCGCTTCATCGACACCCCGAACCACGAGCACCCGGTGACCGCGACCGGCACGCTCGCGGTGTGGGGCTGGTACCACGACGCGGGCGACTGGGACGGCTATCCATCGCACGGCCTCGTGCCGATGAGCCTGCTCCTGCTGTACGACCTCGCGCCGGAGAAGTTCGCCGACGGCCAGGTCGCCAACCGCTACAAGTCCAACGCCGATGGCAGCTGGATCGAGGAGGGGAGCAATGGCGTGCCCGACCTCCTCGACGAGGCGGCATGGCTGGTCGAGTACTACCGGCGCGCCCGCGCCGTCGGCATGGAGGCGGGCCTGACCACCGGCGGCGTGCCGGGCGGCTACGCGGGCGTCGACACGTGCGCGGGCGGCGCGTCGTGGAAGGACACCCGCGCGTTGAAGTTCTCCGCCGAGGATCCGCAGATGACGTACCAGTACGCGGCCTGCGCCGCCTGGCTGGCGACGTGCCTCGACAAGGCCGGGAAGCGCAACGCGGCGGCCAGCGCCGGTTGGCTCGCCGAGGCCAAGGCCGCCTACGGTTGGGCCAAGGAGAACACGCGCCCGGGCGACGACGGCAAGATCCTCGGGAGCCGCATGCTCGCGTCGCTGTGCCTGTACCGCGCCACGAAGGACGTCGCGTACCACGCTCCCTTCGCGGCGGACATGGCGCAGGACGGGTCGTTCCAGGGCGCCGAGGAGGGCTGGGCCGGACCGAATCCGTGGGAGCTCGCCGCGGGCGTCTACGCGCTGCTGCCGGCCGGGTTCCCCGCGCTCGACGCCGCGCTGCAGCAGTCGTTCAAGGACAAGGTCCTGGCCGCGGTCGAGCGCGACTTCATCAAGCCCGCATCCGAGCGCGGCTACCGCGTCGGCTTCGACTGGTCGAAGATCCACGGCATCGGCATGTCGAGCACGCCGATGCTCTACCTGCCGGCCGTCGCCTACGAGATCACCGAGGACCGGAAGTACCTCGACCTGATGCACACCAGCGCCGCCTATTTCCTCGGCGGCAATCCGATGAGCGCGGCGTGGATGACCGGCTTCGGCCAGCGCGCGGTGAAGTACCCGTTCCATCCGAACTCGTGGGCGCTGATCGACTACGACAGCATGGTCTACGAGAACGAGAACCTGCCCGGCTACGTGCCGTACGGCAGCTGCGAGAGCGTCGACTTCTTCGGGCCGGGACACCACTTCACCGGCGACGAGGACTTCAGCCGCTCGTCCGCGTACCCCGACGTCGAGAGCTGGCCGCTCAGCGAGACGCGCTTCGAGAACCGTTACAGCATCCCGGCCGGCGAATTCTGCATCCAGCAGACCATGGCGCCGTCGGTCTTCGCCTACGGCTACCTGTGCGGCGACGCCTCCGACAAGCCGATCGATGCGCCCGCGCGACCGACCGTCGCCGTCACCTTTCCGAAGGACGGCGATGCCTTCGCCGCGGGCGGCGATGTGGCGCTGCGCGTCGACGCCTCGGCGTCGGTGCGGCGCGTCGAGTACTACCGCAACGAGCGCTTCATCGGCGAATCGACCGCGTCGCCGTTCGCCTTCACCTGGCGCGGCGCGCCCGCCGGCTCGTGGCTGCTGACCGCCAAGGCCTTCGACGACCGCGGCCAGGTGTCGAGGCCGAACGATCCGGCCGCGGACGTCGACGCGAGGATCACCGTCGATGCGGCGGCTCCGCGCGTGGCGATGGAGAAGCTCGCGATCGTCGACGCGCCGAGGAAGCCGCTGCGGATCGACGCGACGGCGACGCTGTGCGCGTCCGCGACGCCGCTCGGCGCGACCGACCAGTCGCTCACGTGGGCGTCGAGCGACACCGCCGTCGCCAGCGTCAACAGCCAGGGCGTGGTCGTCGCGAAGTCCGCGGGGACCGCGACGATCACCGTGACCTCGATCGCGGGGAAGCTGTCCGCGAGCTGTCAGATCACGGTCGAGAAGATCAGGAACTGATCACGCCCGCGCTGGGCGCCCGGGACGACATCGGGACTCCGCGCTTCGCGGGTCAGGCTTCGGGCTTCGGGCTTCGGGCTTCGGGCTTC
>DASPLE010000010.1:0-24551 GCA_035627695.1 Planctomycetota bacterium | reverse complement strand
TCATCATCGTCGGCTCCGGCCCGGCCGGCCTGACCGCGGCTGTCTACACCGCCCGGGCCAACCTCAAGCCGCTGGTCATCGAGGGGTTCCCCGGGGCCGGAGGGCAGCTGATGCTCACCACCGATGTCGAGAACTACCCGGGCTTCCCCGAAGGCATCATGGGGCCCGAGCTCATGCAGCGCTTCGAGCAGCAGGCCACGCGCTTCGGCACCGTGGTGAAGATGGGCTGCCACGTCACCTCGGTGAAGAAGGTCGGCGACCACTTCGTGCTCGCCTGGTCGGACGACTACCAGGGGACCGAGGAATCGGCCGAGTTCCGCACGGTGATCATCGCCACCGGCGCTAGCGCGCGTTACGCCGGCCTGCCGGGCGAGAAGGAGTTCCTCGACGGGTCGGGCACCAAGACCGGCCTGACCGCCTGCGCGACCTGCGACGGCGCGTTCTACAAGAACGTCCCGGTCGCCGTGGTCGGCGGCGGCGACACCGCGTGCGAGGAGGCCAGCTTCCTGACGAAGTTCGCGAGCAAGGTCTACCTCGTCCACCGCCGCGACCAGCTGCGCGCGTCGAAGGTGATGGCCGCGCGCGCGCTCGCGAATCCGAAGATCCAGCCGGTGTGGAACAAGGCGCTGTCGAGCTACCACACCGATGCCAAGGGGAAGCTCAACGGCGTGACGCTGCTCGACACCGTCGACGGCACGTCCTCGCGCCTCGACACCAGCGCCGTGTTCATGGCGATCGGCCACACGCCGAACACGGCGTTCCTCAAGGGCACGGGCGTGACGCTCGACGAGAACGGCTACATCGAGGTCGAAGGCGGCTGCCGCACCTCGATCCCCGGCCTGTTCGCCGCCGGCGACGTGCGTGACCACGTCTATCGCCAGGCGATCACCGCCGCGGGCATGGGCTGCATGGCCGCGCTCGAGGCCGAGCGGTACCTGGCCGGGCACTGAGGGCGGCGAAGCCCGAAGCCTGAAGGTCGAGGCTCGACGACCGAAGCCCGAAGCCCGAAGCCCGAAGCCCGAAGCCCGAAGCCCGAAGCTTGAAGCCCCGAAGCCCGAAGCCGGGGCTTGAGCGGGATGCTCGTGCTCGCGCTCGAGGCGCGAAGCTTCGCGACCTGCTTCCGGCGTCCTCACGAAGCGACGTTCGCCCCGCTTGCACCATCCGCAGGCGCAGCCCGCTTTTGCTCCGTGCGCGGATCCATGGTAGAAGGCAAGGCGGTGGCTCCGGTCGTCGGTCCCGATCCCAGGCTTACGTCCTGTCACCGCTGCATAAGTGTCTCAGGGGCGGCCACCAACGTCGACCCGTGAGCTTGTGCCGCGAAGCGCCGAGGGGTAGACTGACAACGACTGCACGGCCGGACATGCCATTGACCGACGACGACAACGATCCGCCGCAGGAGGACTTGCCGAATCTGCCGGACGTGGCGGACCTTTCCCCGCCCGCCGCGGCCGCAACGGCGTCCCCGCCTGCACTGCCACCCCTCGCGGCGCCCGCCGCTCCGGGGCCAGCCGCGCCGTTGGCCATCGATCCCAGCCCGCCGCCCGATCCGTCGACCTCGGTGTCGCCGGTGGTCGGCAGCGACAACGATCCGCATCTCGGCAAGACCTTCGGCGGCTACGAACTGGTCAGCCGCATCGGCGCCGGCGGCATGGGGGTGGTCTACAAGGGCCGGCAGGTCAGCCTGGATCGCGTCGTCGCGGTGAAGATCCTCAACAAGGCGCTGGTCGACAACGACGAGTTCATCAAGCGCTTCGAGCGCGAAGCCAAGTCGATCGCCCGCATCAGCCATCCGAACATCGTCGCGGTCTACGACTTCGGCCAGACCGGCGGCCTGTTCTACATGGTCACCGAGTTCATCGAGGGCTCGAACCTCGCGCGCGTGATCGGCGAGAAGATGATGCTCTCGCTCGACGAGGCCCTGCCGCTCATCACGCATTGCCTCGCCGGCCTGCACCACGTGAGCGCCAGCGGCATCATCCATCGCGACATCAAGCCCGACAACATCCTGCTGACCACCGACAAGATCGCGAAGATCGCCGACTTCGGCCTCGCCAAGAACGTGACCGACGACAAGACCGACCTGACCGCCGTCGGCCTGGCGATGGGCACGCCGGCGTACATGAGCCCGGAGCAGTGCATGGGCCGGCGCCTGGACGTGCGCTCGGACGTCTACGCGCTGGGCATCACCGCGTACTTCGCGCTGACCGGCGAGAAGCCGTTCGTCGGCCAGTCGTCGTTCGAGATCATGACCAAGCAGCGCGAGTACATGCCGCCCGCGCCGGTGCAGCTCAATCCGCGCATCCCCAAGGAGGCGTCGGCGCTGGTCATGCGCATGCTGGCCAAGAACCCGCAGGACCGCTTCCGCGACGCCGAGGAATGCCGCGTGGCGTGGGTCGATCTCGGCGTGCGCCTGAACCTCCTCCAGTCGGCGGGTCGCAGCGGCGAGTTCAAGTACCCGGAGGCCGGCAAGCCGGTCGGCTCCGGCAGGACCACCGCGGCGGGCAAGAGCGCGACCGGCGAGCTGCCGGCGCTGTCGACGATGCCCGCGTCCACCGCGCCCGGCGTGATGCCGCCGATCCACGTGCCGCAGCAGCCGCCCATGGCGTCGCTGCCGGCGATGGCCGCGAACCCGGCGCCCGCTCTGTCGCCGGCGACCTCGTCCGAGGTCGTGGCGAACGGCGCGATGCGCGAGCCGAGCGACGGGCGCGGCCAGCGCTCGCCGACCACCGAACGCCGGGCGATGCGCCTGTCGGGCATGTCCGAGGCGACGACCTGCGCCAAGTGCGGCAACCTCAACCGCGCCACGGCCGACACCTGCCAGCGCTGCGGGGCGACCCTGCGCGAGGTCGAGTTCAGCGCCAAGAACCTCGAGGCCCAGGCCGAGAAGATGCTCGGCGACGGTCAATTCCTCGAAGCGGCCAAGGCCTTCGGCAAGCTCGCCGACAAGGAAGGCGATCGCAAGCTGCGCTCGGTGTGGCGCTCGAAGGAGCGCGAAGCGCGCGCCCGCGCCCACGCCGAGCAGATCACCGGCATCGACGATCGCCATCGCAGCCTGGTCGCGCAGGGGGATCTCAAGGGCGGGCTCGATGTGCTCGAGCGCGGGCTGCGCGAGGTGCGCGAGACCGGCGCCTCGGCCACCGACGCGGAGGTCCGGCTGACCACGGCGATCGACGCGTTGCGCAAGCGCATGGCGGCGCGCCGCCGCAGCCGCGTGGCGATCGTCCTGATCGTCCTCGCGCTGGCCGGCGTCGGCGCTTTCATGGCCTGGCGCAACCACACGGCGGCCGCCGCCACCACCGCCGCCGCCGGAGCCGCTCCGTGACCGCGAACGCCTGCCCGCGCTGCCAGAAGGCGCACGACGGCCGCGCCGACAGCCGCGGCTGGGCGACCTGCCGCGAGTGCCTGTTCTGCTGGAACATCAACGCGCCCAAGCCCGAGGCGAAGTCCGACTCGAAGGCCTCGGCGCCCGCGGTTGTCCCCGCGCCGGCGAAGGCCGCGTTCCCGACCTGGGGCAAGAGCGACGAGTACGCGCCCGACGACACCTCCGTGGCGCGCGATCGGCCGCTGACCACGCGCGAGCAGGTCGCGGCGGCGCAGCCGCGCATCGTCGAGCCCAAGCGCGCGAAGCCGCATCCGTCGGTGACGCGCAGCTCGCTGATCGTCGGGCTTCCCGACCTGCACGCCGCGGCGATCGCCGAGGACGCCGACTCGCAGCTGTTCGACCGGCTCGAGCAGGGCGCGCAGGTGCGGCGCAGCAACCAGGAGACCATGGCGCAACCGGCGCGCGAGGCGCCCGATCGCGAAGCGGCTGCCGCCAGGGCCGCGTCACTGCCGGTCGTCGTCCCCAGCGCCTCCGGCCTCGTCGACTGCCCGGTGTGCGGCCATGCGTTCGCCACGGTGGGCAGCCCGCCGGCGGCGTTCCAGACCTGCCCGCAGTGCAGCACGACCTTCAACCTCGCCAGCGGCCAGCTCGCCGGCGCGTCGAGCGCCGAATCAGGGACCGGCGCGGACTGGCTGCTCGGGCGCACGATCCGCGGCTGCACCATCGATCGCAAGATCGGCGAAGGCGGCATGGGCGCGGTCTACCACGCGTGCCAGCTCAGCCTCGACCGCAGCGTCGCGGTCAAGGTGATGCCGGCCGAGCTGGCGCGGAACAAGAACTTCATCCAGCGCTTCGAGCGCGAAGCCAAGAGCCTCGCGCGCATCAACCACCCGAACATCCTGCACATCTACGATTTCGGCGAAGACACGACGCTCAGCATCTACTTCATGATCATCGAGTTCGTCGATGGTCGCGACCTCGGCGAGATGCTGCGCGAGCGCACCACGCTCGACCAGATCGAGGTGCTCGACCTGCTGCGCCAGGCGACCATGGGGCTCGAGATGGCGGCCGAGAAGGGCGTCATCCACCGCGACATCAAGCCCGACAACCTGATGATCTCGCACGACGGCATCTGCAAGGTGTCCGACTTCGGCCTCGCGAAGGGCTACGGCGCGTTCGACGACGTGACCTCGACCGGCGTGCGCGTCGGCACGCCCGCGTTCATGAGCCCGGAGCAGTGCGACGGCAAGGACGTCGACTACCGCTCCGACATCTACAGCCTCGGCTGCACGTGCTTCCTCGCCCTGACCGGCTCGCTGCCGTTCACCGGCGATTCGCCGTTCAGCATCATGCTCAAGCACAAGACGGAGGCGGTGCCGTCGGTGCGCGAGCAGAACATCGACGTCGACCCGCGCGTCGATTCGCTGGTCCGGCGCATGCTGGCGAAGGAGCCGGTCGACCGCTGCGACAACCTGCGCCAGCTGATCACCGAGATCGAGGCGCTGCAGATCGACCTCTCCGGCACCTCGTCGATCCTGCGCGCCAGCCCCAACGACCGCCCGCTGCACCGCGACTCGAGCGGCGCGCACCCGTCGCAGCGCGGCCGCGGCCGGCGCACGCCGGTGCCGGCGGTGATCGAGGCGCCCGCCGACCTGCGCCTCGCCGACGACCACGGCCGCCTGCCGCCGATGCAGCCGGTGCCGCAGATGCCGCTCATGCCGGCCGGAACCGAGCCGTTGCCGGTGGCGCAGGTCCCCGCGTCGATCGCGGTCGAGGAACCGGCGCCGCTGGCGGCCGACGCGCCGGCCGGGTCCCGCTCGTCGAGCGGGCTCAACGCCGCGGGCGACCTGCGACGCGCGCGCAGCTCGGGCCGGCTGCGGGTCGCGACCGGCACCGGTGAGGCGCCCACCGAGCAGGAGATCACCGGCCGCATCGTCTCGCAGGGCGACGCCGCGATCATCGGCAACCGCCCGCACGAGGCGATCGACGCGTACCAGGAGGCGCTCAAGCGCCGTCCCGGCAACCGCGATCTCCAGGCCAAGCTGGCCGACGCGCGCCGCCTGGCGGTCGAGATCCAGATCACCGAGATCGAGACCGGCGCCGACCAGCTCGCCGCCGCCGGCCGCGTCCACGAGGCCGTCGCCGAGTGGATGCGCGCGTCGCAGCTGAGCGCGAGCATCGGCCGGCGCGAAGGCATCCTCAACAAGGTCGACGCCGCGCAGCGCGGCCTGCGTCGGCGCCGGGCGTTCCGCCGTTCGGTGGCCATGGCGATCCTCTTCGGGCTCGCGCTGGTCAGCGTGTTCTTCTACACGCCGATGGTCCATCGCGACTACATCGCCCGCCCCGCGTACGATGCCATCCTCGCCCAGCCCGACTCGCTCGCCAAGGCGACCGCGCTGCGCGCCTTCGCCGCCGACCACGCCGATCCGTACTGGTGGTACGTCCGGCTGTTCTCGATCCTCGAGGAGCGCGGGCGCTACGAGATCCCGTTCGCCATCGAGGCCACGCTGAAGGCCGACGAGCTCGAGCGGTCGCTGAAGATCCAGGACGACAATCGCAGCGAACGCGCCGATGCCGAGCTGCTGATCGCGGTCGAGCAGTACGCCGACGACGCCGCCAACACCTGGGCCGACGTCAAGCGCACCGCGCTCGAGGCGGCCGAGCGGCTCAACGATCCGCTGCGCAAGGCCGCGGCGAAGGTCGTCGCCGACCGCGCCGACGCCGAGCTGGTCAAGGCCCGGGCGGTGCGCAGCACGCTCGATGCCGCGCTCGCGGCTGGCGACCACGTCCAGGCGCTGGCGATCGCCGAGGTCCTGCGCAACCGCCACCCCCGCGCGGGCGCGGTGCTCGACGGCCTGCCCCTGCCGGCGCTGGTCACCGTCTACGACGCCGACGGCGCCGGCGATCCTGCCGGGCTGAAGATCACCGCCGATGGCGTGCAGGTGCCGCCCGGCCGGATCTGCCGCTACGCCCACCGCGACGTGGTCATCGAGATCAGCGCCACCGGATTCCTCGGCGAACGCCTCGTCATCCACGCCGATCCCGATCCGGTCGAGCGCGAGCACCGCAAGCCGCTCCATCCCGGTCGCGCCTGGACGGCGCGCCTGCCCGGGACGAACTGGCAGCGCCTGCAGGTCGCCGGCCAGCGCCTCGTCGCCGTCGGCCCCGACGCGATCGCCACGGTGTCGGGCATCGATGGCCTCCAGGCCACCGCGCTCAGGCGCGGCGACATCGGCGTGGTCGCCGCGCAGAAGGACGCGCACTGGTCGTGGCTGTCGTCCGACGGGTCGCTGCTGTCGTCGTCCGACGGCGTCATCCTGACGCTGCGTTGGCAGGACGGGGTCCCGCACAAGGAGTCGATCGCGCGCCGCGGGCTGCTGCCGGTCACCGGATTCGCCGAGAAGGAGCTGACCTTCCAGCCCGGCAAGGTGCTGCAGTACGTGATCGAGCCGGCGAACCAGGGCGCCGAGCTGGTCGCCTACCACGGCGACCGAGTCGACTGGCGCTACGCCAAGCTCGACGTGAAGAACCAGACCCGGCAGCCGGCGCAGATGTTCGCGCATGCGCAGCGGCTGACGGTCGCCGACGACTTCGAGCTGCACGTGCTCGACGAGTCCGGGGACAACATCGGTCCGACGGCGTACTCGGCGATGCGCATCGGCCCGGTCTGGCCGCTCGACGGCGGCAACGTCGTGGTGGTGCGCACCGGCCTGGGGCTGGACGCGTTCCGCATCGATCGCCTGCCGCTGAACAAGCTCGAGTTCCCGATCACCGCCGGCGTCATCGACATGGCGCGGCGCGGCGACGATCTGCTGATCGTCGGCGACGACAACCGCCTGCACCGCGTCGCGTGGGACGCGGGCAAGGGCGCGTTCGTCGCGCGCTGGTCCCTGGTGCTGCCCGACGGCCGCCAGCCGAAGAGCATGCCGGTGCTCGCCGACGGGAAGGTCGGCGTGGTCGACCAGCTGGGCGCGTTCAACGTCCTGAACGATGCCGATGGCGCCTTCATCCGCCGCTACGCGCTGTCGCCGGTGCCCTCGCTGCCGCCGGTGATCATCGGCGACCGCGTCGTGCTGCTCAACGGCAGCGAGCTCGTCGCGCTGCACCTGCCGCCGAACGCGAAGTAGCTCGAAGCTCGAAGCTCGAAGCTCGAAGCTCGAAGCTCGAAGCTCGAAGCCCACAGCTCGTCGCGACGACGTGCGCTCAGCGCGTGCCGGCGCGACGCGCGAGGAAACGCGCGAACTTGGTCGTCGGCTGCGGCCGCAGCGGGATGCCGAGCGTCGCGAACCAGCGGCCCCAGCGCGCCGCGGTGGCCACCGGGTCCGTGGTCTCGATCTCGAGCTCGTGGTCGACGCCATCGCTGAACGTCGTGCGATCGAGGCAGATCAGCTCGCCGACATCGGGCGCGTGCCACTCGAGGCGATGGTTGTCGAAGCCGCCGAGCGCGACCAGCTCGGCGCCATCCAGAGCGCGCTTGTGCGCCTCGGGCAGGGCGAGGGCGTCGGCGAGGCCGGGCGGCGCGGCCTCGGCCGCGGCCCACAGCGGCGGATCGAGATCGCGTTCCCATTCGCCGTGGCGGAACAGGGCGTCGTCAGCGGCCCGGTCGCCGACCTTCATCTTGCAGGTCAGGACGATGCGCGCGTTCTCGCGCCGGACGCGGACGCTCAGCCCGGCGCGGCGCAGGCGGCCGTCGGCGGCGTCGAAGAAGCGGTTGCGCTGGTCGAGGTCGTGCGGCGGGCCGAAGCGAGCGGCGAGGGCCTGGGCGAGGCGCGCGTGCTCGTCGGGCGTCAGCGCCCACTTCAGCTCGACCTCCTCCTGTCGTCGCATGCTGCGGCCCGATCGATGCGCTGGCGAGGTGGCGAGGGAGTCGTCGAACCGAGGGGGCGTCGGTTGGCAGCGACTTTTCAGCGCCTAACCTCCCACGCCAGGAGAAGACCGGGTGAGCAACGCGTTCGACTTCCTCGATCCCCTGATCGAGCTCGAGGCCAAGATCGCCGATCTCGAGCAGCTGAGCGAATCGACCGGCCTGAACATGGCCGCCGACATCGTCTCGCTGCGCGAGAAGCTGGCGCAGCAGACCCGCAAGACCTTCAGCATGCTGACGCCCTGGCAGCGCGTGCAGCTCTCGCGCCACCCCAGCCGCCCGCAGACCTCCGACTACGTCGACCACATGGTCGAGGACTTCGTGCCGCTCGCCGGCGATCGCGCCTTCGGCGACGACGAGGCGATCCTCTGCGGCCTGGGCCGCATCTCGGGCCGCGGCTGCATGATCATCGGCCAGCAGAAGGGCAAGAGCCTCGACGAGAAGCGGCGCTGCAATTTCGGCATGCCGCATCCCGAGGGCTACCGCAAGGCGATGCTGAAGATGCGCCTCGCCGAGAAGTTCCAGGTGCCGGTGGTGTGCCTGATCAACACGCCCGGCGCCTACCCCGGGCTCGAGGCCGAGGAGCGCGGCCAATCGATCGCCATCGCCGAGAACATCCGCGACATGGCGGCGCTGCGCGTGCCGGTGATCGTCGTTGTGATCGGCGAGGGCGGTTCGGGCGGCGCGCTCGGCATCGGCGTCGGCGACCGCATGCTGATGCTCGAGAACAGCTACTTCTCGGTCATCAGCCCCGAAGGCTGCGCCGCGATCCTGTGGAAGGACAACGCCAAGAAGGACCTCGCCGCCGAGAAGCTCGCGCTGACCGCCGAGCCGTTGAAGAAGTTCGGCATCGTGGACGAGATCGTCGTCGAGCCCGCGGGCGGCGCGCACCGCCAGCCCGTCGAGATGGCCAAGCGGCTGGGCGAGCGGATCGTCGTCCATCTCGACGAGCTCAGCGCGCTCTCCACCGCCGAGCTGCTCGATCGACGCTACGCGAAGTACCGCGCCATCGGAGCCGTGGTCGAGGGCTGAGCGGATGCCCGGGCCCCACGCGATGCGCTTGAAGGTGATGCTGGTGGTCCGGCCGCAACGCGCCGACCTGGTCTGCCAACGCCTGCTCGCCGCCGGGTTCGTGGACGACCTCGCCGCCGTCGAATGCCGCGGCTACGGGCGTCAGAAGGGCCACCTCGAGTCCTACGAGGGCGGCGAATACGCCATCGACTTCCTGCCGAAGGTGCTGGTCACCGGCATCATCGACGCGCAGCGGCGCGATGAATTGATCGAAGTCGTCTGCGCCACGTGCCGCACCGGGCGGATCGGCGACGGGAAGATATTCCTCCTGCCGATCGAAGCCGAGGTCGCGGTCGAGTAGCGACGTCGCGCAGCCTCGACGATCGGCTGCGGTTGCACGTTGCGGCGCCGGTCCTGCTCGCCCGCCACCAACGCGTATCATTCCGGACGAAGCCCGGGTGGGCTCATCCTCACGTCATCCGAACTATCCCTCCGATCGGAAAGGTGCTCCACATGCGCAACATCATCGTACCAACCCTCCTCGTGCTCGCCGGCCTCGGCTCGGTGACGGCGGCGGAAGGCGGTTCGTCGGGCGGCGGTGGCGCGTCCGGTGGCTCCTCGTCCGGCTCGTCGTCGACGGGCGGATCATCGAGCGGCTCGTCGTCCACCGCTGGCGATGCGGGCGGCTCGGGTTCGGGCCAGGCCGGCACCGGGACCTCGGCAGGCGGCGAGGCCGGCACCGGCACCTCGGGCACGACGCCGGGCGCGACCGGCAGCCAGGCCGGGACGGGCACCTCGGGCACGACGCCGGGCGCGACCGGCAGCCAGGCCGGGACGGGCACCTCCGGCACCACGTCGGGCGCGACCGGCAGCCAGGCCGGCACCGGCACCTCGGCTGGCAGCCAGGCCGGGACGGGCACCTCGGGCACCACGCCGGGCGCGACCGGCAGCCAGGCCGGGACCGGCACCTCGGCCGGCAGCCAGGCCGGCACCGGCACCTCGGGCACGACCCCCGGCGCAGCGGGCAACCAGGCCGGCACCGGTACCTCGGGCACCACCCCGGGCGCGGCGGGCAACCAGGCCGGCACCGGGACGTCGGGCGGCAACCAGGCGGGCACCGGGACCTCGGGCACCACGCCGGGCGCGGCGGGCAACCAGGCTGGCACCGGGACGTCGGGCACGACGCCGGGCGCGGCGGGCAACCAGGCTGGCACCGGGACGTCGGGCACGACGCCCGGCGCCGCCGGCAGCCAGGCCGGCACGGGGACGTCGGGCACGACGCCCGGCGCCGCCGGCAGCCAGGCCGGCACGGGCACCTCGGGCACGACGCCCGGGGCCACCGGCAGCCAGGCCGGCACCGGGACCTCGGGCCGCGTCCCGAGCGGATCGGTGGATGGCGGTGCCGGCGCGGCCGCGTCCGGCGACCAGCACACGGTCGATCCGGATGTCCGCGGTGGCATCGACGGCAACCGGACGATGGGCGCCGGGCCGACCGGCGGCAGCCCGGGTACGGACCTCGGCGGCGGGGGCGGCGACGGCGGCGCCACTACGGGCCAGACCGGCGGATCGGGCATCAGCGACGGCGGTCTCGGCGCGGGATCGGGTGGCGCTGGCGGTGCCGGAGCCGGCTCGGACGTCTTGAGTGGCGGTGTCGGCGCTGGCTCGGGCATCGCTGATGGCGCGACCGGGTCGCGGCTCAACTCCATCGATCCGATCACCGGCGAGCCGGTCGACCCGACCATGCGCCCGGTCGTCGTGACGCTGCGCGACGGCTCGACGATGTGGGTCGCCGTGAGCAGCGAGGAGTCGGTCGCCCTGCTGCGCGGGGATCCCGACCGGTATGCGGACGCCGTCCGTGCGGACCGGCGCTTCGATCCCGCTGCCCGCCCCGGAGTGACGGGCAGCGGAAATGCCGCGGGAGCCGCCGGCGGGGCGAAGGGGGAGAAGCCGTCGCGCTGACCGGCCATCGCCCTCGACGCGGTCGCATCACGACCCCTCGCCGATCGGCGGGGGGTCGTGCTTTCCTGCACCGACCGCGCTTGACCCCCAGCCCGTCAGGGGAAGCTGCGCCGTTCCACCCATTCAAACCCCGGAGCTATCCCCATGCGTTCGTTCATCCTCGGCGTCCTGGCCCTCGCCGTCCTCGGCGCGCCGGCGTCCGCCGCCGATGTCGAGGCCCCGAAGGCCGCGACCAACACGGTCTGCCCGACGTGCGACAAGGCCGTCGATCCGGCCAAGGACCCGGCCGTCACCGTCAAGGGCAAGGACGGCAAGGACGTCACCCTCGCCGCGTGCTGCAAGGGCTGTGCGGGCAAGATCGAAGCCGACCCGGCCAAGTTCGCCGACAAGGCCGTCAAGGGCGCCGAGAAGGGCGCCGAGAAGGCCGCCGAGAAGCCCGCCGCGAAGTGATTGGGCGGAACGGGGGACGGGGGCCCGACCTTGCTGGTCGGATCCCCGAAACCCGATCCATCAGGAGTCTCCTATGCGCAATCTCATCCTCGCCGCCATGCTCTCGGTCGGCTTCCTCGCCCCCGCGTTC
Source organism: Planctomycetota bacterium (assembly GCA_035627695.1). Classification (GTDB taxonomy): domain Bacteria; phylum Planctomycetota; class UBA11346; order UBA11346; family UBA11346; genus DASPLE01. Next base: position 12,815 of record DASPLE010000010.1, on the reverse strand, counting down.
AGCGCCGACGCCGCCGCGGCCCCCGCCGCCGCGACGAACGCCAACTGCGCCTGCGGCAAGGCCGTCGACGCCAAGGCCGAGGCCGTCACCGTCACCGTCGAAGGCAAGACCCACGTCATCGGCGTGTGCGGCGCCGAGTGCGCGAAGCACGTCCAGGCCGACCCGAAGAAGGCCGTCGCGGGCGTCGAAGCCCACAACAAGAAGGCCGAAGCCGCCCCGGCGAAGTGATTCGCCGAGCGCTTCCGCTCGACCCGACCTCCCCGCCCCTGGCGGGGAGGTCTTTTTTTAGCCCGCCACAGCGCCGCGCGACCTGCGGCGTACCATCCAACCCATCGGAGTCCGCATGCGCATCGCCATCGCCGTCGTCATCGTCGCCATGACCCTCGTCGTGCCGCTCGCCGCCGCCGAGAAGGCCGAGGCGGCGAAGGAGCAGCCCAAGCCGGTCAACACCGTGTGCCCGATCATGGGCGACCCGGTGGAGGCCGATGTCGAGGTCGTCGTCGTCGACCTCGAGAAGGACGGCAAGACCGTGCCCGTCGCCGTCGGCCTGTGCTGCGACGACTGCGTCACCGACATCCAGAAGGATCCGCAGCGCTTCGCCGCCGCGGCGCTCGAGAACAAGAAGGCGCCGAAGAAGAAGAAATAGCGGCGCAGCCGTCAGGCCGGCCGGGACGCGCGCGCGTCGCGCTGCGGCAGCGCCGGCCAATGGTCGTGGAACGCCGTCCACTGCGCCGGCACCGTCGCGATGAAGCGCGCGAAGACGTGGCCGATCGCGCGCGTCATCGCGGTCACCTGCGCCTGCTTGGGCGCGTCCGGATCGGGTCGCAGCGGCCGGCCGACGATCAGCGTCCAGCGCGACCAGCCGCGGCGGGCCAGCAGGTGCGGGATGACGACCGCTCCGGTCTGCACCGCCATCGCCGCGGATCCGATGGGCATCGACATCATCTCGCCCGCGAACATCACCGGCAGGCCGGAGCCGGAGTAATCGCGTTCGCCGACCACGCCCAGGGTCTTGCCGGCCTTCAGCGCGCGCAGCGACGCGAGCGGTCCGCCCTTGTCGAGCAGCAGCGTGCGGCACTTCACCGCGGCGCGCATCCGGTCCCAGAGCGCGTCGAGGTCGTCGCCGTGCGTCAGCGCGATCGCCTCGATGCCGTCGTTCAGTTTCAGGTGGTACGCCGCGGCGAGGATGAGCTCGCAGTTGCAATGCACCGAGAGCATCACCGTCGGGCCGGGCAGCGGCTTGCGCGCGTAGCAGTTCCACGGGTCGATGAACTCGAGGTTCGGCGGCTGGAACATCGCCGCGGGCAGCGTCGGCATCGCGAACGACTCGTAGGTGACGATGCAGAAGTCGATGAAGGCGCGCCGCACGGCGCGGCGATGCGCGTCCGACCAGGCCGGCACGAAATGCGCCAGGTTGCGCTCGACGACCTTGCGCCCGCGCGCGTCGAGCGCCCAGCCGAGGTACCCGAGGATGTAGGCGAGCACGCGGCCGAGCCCGGGCGGGATGACGCTGGCGAGCGCGAAGCACGCGCGATACAGCGCGCGGCGCTGGGCCGGGCTGCCCTCGAGCATGTCCCTCACGAGGCGCTCCGCCCGTCGACGAACACCAGGCGCTGCTGCGCCTCGCCGCGGAAGCGGCTGGCCTGCGGCCGCACCAGCAGGTCGAAGCGCTGCGCCGGCGCGCTGAACGCGGCGAACTGGTCCTTGGCGCGCCAGGCGAGGAACTCGCGCATGCCGCCGCCGACGTCGGTGATCGCCGCGCGCACGTGGTCGCCGTTGGCGCCGAACAGCCGCGGCTTGGCGATGAAGGACGCGCCGGACAGCAGGAGCACGGGCTCGGGGTTGGCGATCCCGTACGGCGCCATGGCGTCCAGCGCGGTGAAGAAGTCGGCGTCGAGCTCGGCCACCGCCGCGTCGGCGTCGTAGTCGGTCCGCGGCGCGCCGTTGCCCGGCATGACGCGGCTGGCGACGTGGCGCTCGAAGGCCTCGGCGAACTCCGGGACGCGGCCCGCCTCGATCGACAGGCCCGCCGCCATGGCGTGGCCGCCGCCCTTGATCAGCAGCGGCCGGCAGGCGTCGAGCACGTCGCCGAGGTGCACGTCCGCCACCGAGCGCAGGCTGCCCTTGCCGACGCCGTCGGCGAGCGCGATCACCGCGCTGGGCTTGGCGAAGTGGTCGACCAGCCGGCTGGCGACGATCCCGACAACGCCCTGGTGCCAGCCCTCGCCGGCGAAGACCAGCGAGGCGCGCTGCGGCAGCAGCGGATCGGCCTCGGCGCGCGCGATCAGCTCCTTGGTCAGGAACTGCGTCAGGCGCTTGCGCTCCTCGTTCTCGATGACGATGCGGTTGAGCACCTCCATCGCCGCGAGCTGGTCGACCGCGGTCAGCAGGTCGATGTTGGCCATCGCGCTGCCCAGGCGGCCGGACGCGTTGAGCAGCGGGCCGAGCTTCCAACCGACGTCGGTCGCGGTCGGCGTCTCCTCGAGCCGGCAATGGTCGAGCAGCGCGCGCAGCCCGGGATTGGCGGTGCGCACCAGCGCCTTCAGCCCGTGGTGGACGAGGATGCGGTTCTCGCCGGCGAGCGACGCGCAGTCGGCGACGGTGCCGACGGCGACCAGCGCCAGCGCGTCGAGCAGGAACGCGCGCAGGCGGTCGGTGATGCGCTCGCTGCCCGACAGCACCACCGCCGTCGCCCAGGCCAGCTTCCACGCCACGCCGACGCCGGCGAGGGTCTTGTCCGGATACGGGCAGAGCGGGTGGTTGGGATTGCACACCGCCGTGCATTCCGGCAGCGAGCGGCCGGGGAGGTGGTGGTCGGTGATGATGACGTGGCAGCCGGTCTCGGCCTCGATGCGTCGGGCGAAGCCGTGGTCGGCGATCCCGCAATCGACCGTGACCATGAGCTGCGCGCGGTGCTCCACCGCCGCCTGCAGGCTGGCCTCGCCCAGGCCGTAGCCATCGATGCGCCGATGCGGGATCCAGGCGACGGCGTCGTGGCCGCAGGTGCGCACGAACAGCTTGAGCAGCGCGGTCGAGGTCGACCCGTCGACGTCGTAGTCGCCGTGGATGACGATGCGCTGGCGCTCGTTGATCGCCTTGGCCAGGCGGGCCGCGGCGACGGCCATGTCGCGCATGCACTCGGGCCGGTGCAGGTCCTGCAGTCGCTTGGCGAGGAAGGTCTGGGCGGCGCCCGCGCCCTGGACGCCGCGCAGCGCCAGCAGCCGGGCGGCGAGCGGCGACAGCGCCAGCTCGTGCTCGAGCTCGCCGACCACGTCGGCGGGCGCCTGGCGACAGCGCCACGGGCGTTGCGCGTTCAGCGCCACCGCGGGGTTCCGGCTCGGCAGGCAGGCGCATCCATCACGGGCCGAGTTGTAGGGCTGGCCGGTAGGCCATCCAGGCCCGAGCCCGTCGCCAGGCGCCGGCGCGCGCGGCTCGCGGCCCGAAGCGGACCTAGCCCTCGCCGGCGCGATAGCGCTGCGGTGAGACGCCGACCCGGCGTTTGAACAGCTTCGAGAAGTAGAAGGGATCCGCGATGCCGACGCGCAGGCCGACCCGGCCGATCGGTTCCTCGGTCGTGCGCAGCAGCGCGCGCGCCTCGCGCAGCCGCGCATCGATCAGCCAGTCGGTGGGCGACCGGCCGAACACGGCGCGGAACGCCTGCGTCAGGGTCGTCGCGTCGAGGCCGGATCGGGCGACCAGCTCGGCGCGCGAGACGTGGCGCGAGATGTGGACCTCCATCCACGTCGCGATGCGGCGCACCGCGGCGGCGTGCGGATGCGTGTCGGCGGGGATCGCGCTGTCGCGGGCCGCGGCCAGCGCATCGACGATCTCGGCGGCGATCCCGCGCAGCAGCAGGTGGCGGCGCGAGCGCGCCGACCAGGCGCTCACCGCGCGCCGCGCCAGCTCGCGCAGATCGCCGCGGTCCTGCACCGCGAACGCGTCGTCCCACGGCTGGGCGCCGGGGCGGCCGGTCATGCACCGCCGCGACGCCTGCGCGGGCCTGGTGATCGGCATGGTCGGCGGCGTCGGTTCGCTCCATGGCCGGAAGGCGAGATGGAGGCTGGTCATCGCCAACGGCTCGTGCGCGTCGGATGCGTAGTGCATCGGCGAGGCCCACGGGGCGTGCAGGACCTGCCCGCGCTGGCATGCGAACGACCTGGTGCCGATGGCGATGCGGCCCCGTCCGGAATCGACCACCGTGATCAGGACGCTCTCGTCGTAGTGCGGTCCGGTGGTCTCGCCGGCGCGCCACGCGTAGCTGTTGGCGAGCAGGATGCGGGGCGGGCTGGCGAGCAGGTCGAGGGCGCCGATGCGGAGCGACATGGCTTACGATAGTACAAAGGGGGCACGCCTTCGTCCATGCCGCCGCGCCTGGCTGTCAGGACCGGACCTCGGCGCGCGCGTCAGCAGGCATGCGCGCACCGCACCGCGGCTTCACCCTGTTCGAGATCGCCATCGCCCTCGGCCTGGTCGCGGTGGCGATCACCACCGTCGCGACGGTCTTCCCGGTCGGGATCAGGGCCCAGCGCCTGGCGCGCTTCCAGCTCTACGCCGGGACCAAGGTGCTCGAGATGATGGACCACTTCGTCCAGCACGAGCACATCTATTTCAGCCATCAGGTCGAAGCCGAGATCCTCGGCCAATCGCTGTTCGCCGACCAGGTCCCGGTCGATCTCGACCGCATGATGATGACCAGCCACATGATCGGCCTGCTGCCGCTGCCCAACGCGCTGGCGCGGCGGATCGATTCGGATGGCGACGAGATCCAGCGGCTCGTCGACGATGGCGGCCGGCTGTTCTACGCGACGCCGCGCGCCTACGAGGGCGGCGCCGAGCTGCTGGTGCAGGCGGCGACCGGCAGCGAGCCGCCGACCGAGGCGCAGACGCTGCTCATCGGCGTCCTCGGCATGGCGCAGCAGAACGCGCTGCCCAACCACCCGTGCCTGGCGTGGCCGTACCAGGAATGGTGGCCGGCGCCGCCGCAGCCGTGGGAGGACGAATCGTGGTCGCTGAACAGCGCGGCGTGGCCCGCGTACGGCGAGTTCCGCGCGGTCTTCGACGTGGTCAACGCCACGACCTTCGATCCGGCGGATCCCGATCCGGTGGTCGAGCGCGCGCGGCTCGAGCGCTATCTCGCCGCGGCCCAGGCGCTGGTGACGGCCGCCGGCGTCGTGACCACGGCGCACGTGGGTGGCCCGCTGCCGGTGGCGCCGGGCGACGCGGCGACGCTGCCGGTGCCGTACTGCGCGGCGCTCGATCCATGGACCGTCACCCCGGCCGAGGAGGACGCCTTCCCGCGGCCGTGGAAGATCCTCGCGATGCGCTACCTCGCGCACGCCGCCATCGTGCGCACCGGCTCGCGTTTCGCCGGCGATCCGGCGACGGCGGATCAGCGCGACTACGCGCGGCGGGCGTGCGACGTGGCGCTGCAGTGGGCGATGCGCTACGCGGTGGCCAACCCGTACGACTGGGGCGCGCCGCGTCCGTTCAACCGCCAGGTGGCGTTCGACGCGCCGCTGCTCCAGTTCGATCTGCATCCGGCCGGCACGCCCTACGTCCTCCCCGATGGCTACGACCAGTCGTGGCGCGTGACGGCGGCGCGCCTTCCGCGGATGTTCGGCCGGGGCCGTGGCGAGCGGGGTTATCAGGGTCGTTTCGGCGACGACCACGCGCACATCGCCAACGATACCTGGGGCGACCCCGCGCACTTCAACCTGACCGCGCCGTTCACGGCCGATGAACGCGCGCGCGAGATCGTCTGCTGGGCCGTCGACTGGCGCGCCTACGAGGATTTCGAGGAGGTCCCGACCGGGCCGCTCGACGCGTCGACGTCGTATCTCGATTCCGCCGGCGTCGTGGTCCTCGCCGAGCGTTCGAAGGCGCCGACCGACGCGCACCTGTACTGGCTGGACGAGGCGCGCAACGGGCTCTGGATCGCGCCCGGCAAGGACGGCGAGCCGGACGCCGCGCGCATCGCCTCGGTCGAGTACAAGCGGATGCAGCTCGGGGTCTTCGGCGCCGACCGCAACGGCAACGGCGTGCACGACCGCGGACCGCTGCCGGCGACGGTGCGTCAGCGGGCGGTGACGGTCGGACGCTGGCTGTACTACGATCGCCGGCTGCCCGGCGGGATCAGGAACTGACCATGGCGGCGACTGACGCTTCCCGCACCGGCTTCACCCTGATCGAGCTGCTGATCGCGGTGTCGCTCGGCATGGTCCTGTGCCTGACCGCGTACGCCGGCGTCCGCAGCTCGGCGCAGGCGGTGACCGTGACGACGCGGATGTCGCTCGAGAACGCGCTGCTGCGCGACGGCGTCCTGGCGGCGCTCGACGACCTCGACACCTGGGGCAGCCTCGACCATCCCGCCGACGCGGCGCTGCGGCCGCTGCGCGGCGCGGGCTCGCCGTTCGCTCCGTTGTCGCTCGACGGGCTGCCCGTCGACCCGGACCAGGCGCGCCAGGACTCCTGGTTCAACGGCGATCCGAACCACGGGAACTCGCAGGACGGCGGCGATTTCGCGCTGCTCGGCACGGCGGCCGAACCGGGGCGGAGCTGGCGCCACGTCCTCCTCCAGCGCGTGGCCAGCCAGCTCGGCTACTACGCGCTGATCGACTACGCGCCGGCCAACATGATCTTCGCCCGCCGCGACGAGACCGGCGCGCCCGATCCCGAATTCTTCGACTGCTGGGCGGCGAGCCCCGGCGCGTTCTACAGCCCGAACCACGCCGACAACACCAACCCGCGCGACTTCGTCGGGATCACCCGCGGCACGATGTACACGGTGAGCGCCGAACCGGCGTTCGTCGCCGACGGCGTCCATCGGCGGTACTACCGCTTCTGGGACTACCCGGTCACCGGCACGGTGCCCTTCAGCCAGGACGCGTTCCGGCGGGCCGGGCAACGTCTCGCGCTCCTGCCGCTGCGCGCCGCGCACTGGCCGGCGCTATCGGTGACGACCAGGCGCTTCATCCTCGGCTACCGGCGCTGGCAGACCGGCACGGTCGTGCTCGCCGATCCGCTGACCGGCGCGCAGTCGAAGCTGTTCGTCGCCACCACCACGACGACCCTGCGCGGCGCGCGGCGGATGCGGCCCGGCATCGGCGAGCCGGGAGACCCGCCATGAGCCCACGCCACGGCGCCGTGCTGATCGTGGTCGCTGGATTGGCCGCGGTGATCGCGGCGATGGCGCTCGCGTTCCTCGCGCGCATGCGCGCCGACGCCGACGATTCGGCGGTGCTGGTGCGCGAGGTCCAGGCGCGGCTGATGCTGGCCGCCGCGTTGCAGTACGTCAACGAGAGCGGCCGCCTCGGCCATGGCGAGGAGGCCTTCGGCTGGCGCGATGTGCGCAGCGGCCTGCCGGGTCCGCGCGACCTCTTCGGCCGCAAGCTCTACGTCGGCGACGACCTGACCGGCATCGGCGGCGCGTTCCCGGCCGTCGGTGGCGTCGCGCGCTGCCCGGTGCAGCGCCTGATCCGCCCGCCCTACGCGATCCGTCAGGACCTCGTCCCGAATCCGATCGCGCTCGACCCGGGACGATCGTGGGCCGAGCTGGTCAACCACACGGTGCCGACGCCGCAGCGATCGAGCGATGTCTACGCCGACTTCGCCGCGGGCGATCGCCGACCGGTCGGTGGCGCGTCCGGGCAGGCCTGGTTCCGCGTCCGGCGCGAGGACATCGACACCTTCCTGATCACCTGCGGTTCCGGCGTCACGCTCGCCTTCCGCGATTTCGCCGAGGCGGATGCCCAGGGCTTCGCCGCGGCGTTCGGGTCGAAGGCGGCGTTCGACCACCTGCGCGCGCACGAGCGGCTGCTGCACGCGCGCGTGCGCTGGTCGCCCGCCGTCGCCGGCAACGCGCACATGCATTATCGCGAGCAGGGCAGCTTCGTCCTCAATCCGTTCGCGACGCCGAACCTGCCGATCGCGACCGCCGACGATCAGCCCAACTCGCGGTCGATGATGGGCGGCTTCGCCTTCATCATGGTGCTGCGCGAACCGCCGCCGGTGTGGTGACCGCGACGCCGGCCGAGCGTCAGCTCGGATCCTTCCACTTGCCCGATTCCTTGATCAGCGCGATCAGCTCGTCGCGCGCGCGGTCGGAGGTCAGGTTGCGGCGCACCACGGTGCGGCCGCGGTAGAGGTCGATCTTGCCCACGCCCGAGCCGACGTAACCGAAGTCGGCGTCCGCCATCTCCCCGGGCCCGTTCACGATGCAGCCCATGATCGCGATGGTCACGCCGTCGAGGTGGGCGGTCACCGCCTTGATGTGCGCGGTGACCTCCATCAGGTCGAACTGGGTCCGGCCGCAGCTCGGGCAGGCGACGTAGTCGGCGCGGGTGACGCGCGCCTTGACCGCCTGCAGCAGGGTGAAGCCGAGGCGGCGCGGATCCTTGGCGCCCGGGAAGTACACCGCGTCGCCGACGCCGTCGATCAGCAGCGCGCCGGCGATCGCGGCGATGGCGAGGTCGTCCTGCTGGAACGGCAACGCGATGCAGATCGGCTGCCGGCGGCCGTCGCCGACGCGCCTCGCCTCGGCGGCGCGGAACAGCTCCTCGACGACCGCGTTGAGCAGGCGGTACGCGCGCAGCTCGCCGATGATGCCGGGCTCGGCGATGCCGAGCACGCAGCCATCGGGCAGCGCCGCGATGGTGCGGCGCAGCGCGCCGGCGGGATCCTGGTCCTCGAGGCGCAGCAGCACCAGCGAGCCGGGCGCGACCGCGGCGCCGTCCTGGCCCGCCTTGAGGTGCGCGAGCGGCAGGCCGGCGCCGCCGGTGGCGGCGACCAGCGAGCGCGAGCGCTTCTCGCAGCCCTCGGCGCCCGGGATGGCGTGCGCGCGCGCGAACCACAGCACCTGGTCGTCGATGACGAGGTCGGCCGGCGGCTCCTTCGGCGGCGCGGCCGGCGCGGTCGCCGGCGCCAGCACGCGCGGCAGCAGCCCGCCGCCGAGTGGGACGTCGGCGCCGACGCGCACGATCTCGGCGATGCGGCGCTGGAACGTCGTCGGATCGATCGGCTCGGGCGGGCACGCCGGCGGAGCGCGATGCGCGCGGCGCGCGTCGTAGCGCCGCGCCAACGCGAGCGCGACCGGGATCTCCGCCTCGGGGGGCTCGGTCAGGCTGACGCGGATGGTGTCGCCCAGGCCGTCCTCGAGCAGCGCGCCGATGCCGGCGGCGCTCTTGGTGCGGCCGTCCTCGCCATCGCCGGCCTCGGTCACGCCGAGGTGCAGCGGATACTGCTCGCCGCCCTCGGCGAGGCGCGCCGCGAGCATCCGGTAGGCCTGGACCATCACCTTCGGGTTCGACGACTTCATCGAGATGACCAGGTCGCGCAGCGATTCCGCTTCGGCGATGCGCACGAACTCGAGCGCCGATTCGACCATGCCCAGCGCCGAGTCGCCGAAGCGGTTCATGATGCGGTCGGACAGCGAGCCGTGGTTGGTGCCGATGCGCAGCGTGCGCCCGAGCTCGCGCGCGCGCCGCGCCAGCGGGGCGAAGCGTTCGGCGACGCGCGCGAGCTCCTCGGCGTACTCCGCGTCCGAATACTCCTTCGCGGCGAAACGCTTCTTGTCGGCGAAGTTGCCCGGATTGACGCGCACCTTCTCGACGTGCTCGATCGCCTCCATCGCCGCCGCCGGCATGAAGTGGATGTCGGCGACCAGCGGGATGCGCGCGAAACCCGCGGCCGAGAAGCCGCGCCGGATCTCCTTCAGCGCCTGCGCGTCCTTGACCCCGGGCGCGGTGATGCGCACCAGCTGGCAGCCGACTTCGGCGAGCGCGATGCACTGCGCGACGGTCGCGCCCACGTCCTGGGTCGGCGTCGTGCACATGCTCTGCACGGCGATCGGGTGCGCGCCGCCGATCGGCAGGGCGCCGCCGATGATCACGACGCGGCTGGGACGACGGGCGTAGGCGTAACGGGCGACAGGACTCATTGACGACAGGCTAGGTCCGGTCCGGGGCGTCCAAGCGTCGGCGACGCGGACCTGCTGGGGCGTTGCAGGTGATGCGCCGCGCGCTCAGGCCCGTCGGCGGCCAGCGCGGGCTCAGCGCCCGATCTCCTGCTTTTCGCGCTGCTTGCGCGAGTACGCCTCGAGCGTCGCGCGCTCCTGCTTGGTCAGCGCGGCGAGGCCGTCCGAGCCGACCTTGGCGAGCAGGCGGTCGATGATCTCCTGCTCGTCCTGCTCCTCGCGGTCGCGCCGCGCCTGCGCCTTGCGCGCGCGCTCGCGGCGCCAGCGGCCGAACCAGCCCTCGCGCGACGGGCCGCCGCCGGTCCAGTGCTCCTGCTCGACGACCTGGCCGAGCTTGACCAGCGTGTGCTCCTGGACGACGCGCAGCAGCACCCAGGCGCCGATCAGCAGCACCATCCACTGGCGGTGCCAGCCGCCCCAGAACATCAGCGCGAACGCGGCGGGATAGCCGAGGAAGAGCGCGGTCAGCGTCGCGCGGCGCAGGCCGATCCACGGCCAGAGCGCGGCGCGGAAGATGTGGCCGCCGTCGAACGGGTGCACGGGGATCAGGTTGAAGACCAGCAGGACGACGTTCATCCAGGCGAGGCGTTCGATGACCACGGCGGTCGTCGGCAGGCCGATGAGCACCCCGGTCGAGTCGTGGATCGCCAGCGTCGCGAAGGCGGCCGCGGCGATCACGCCCGACACCAGCGGACCCGCGGCGGCGACGACGAACTGCGGCAACGGGCGCATCGGCGCGTCGGCGTGCGCGAGGCCACCCAACGCCCAGAGCACGATCGTGCGGCAATCGCCGCCGACGGCGCGCGCGCCGAAGGCGTGGCCGAACTCGTGCAGCAGGACGGAGAGGAACAGCAGCCCGCCGAACGCCAGGGCGATCAGCGCGCCGCCGTGCTGCGCGCCGAGCATGGCCTCGATCAGCGCCATCAGGAAGAGCGACCAGTGCGCGCGCACCTCGATGCCGGCGACGCGGAAGAGCTTCATCGACCAGTCGAGCGGGTTCATCGCAGGCGCACCTGGAAGATGGCGAGGCGGTCGGTCGGGATCGGCGGGAGGCCGACGCCGTCCTCGACGAGCCAGCGTTCGATCAGGCGGTCGAGCTCGTCGACGCCGGTGCCGGGCGCGGCGATCTCCGCGGCGGTGATGACGCGGTTCGCGTCCACGCGCACGTCGATGATCAGCGAGCTCGCGGTGACGTCGCGGTCGAAGCGTTTGCGCCAGGTCGAGCGGTACTTCGCCTTGAGGAGGAATTCGAGGTGGTTGCCGGCATCGAGGCGCAGCTCCTCCTCGCCCTCGACCGCTGGGCCTGCGCGACGGCCACGCAGCTCCTGCGCCAGCGCGTCATCGACCGCCGCCGCCAGCGGCAGATCGGCGAGGGCGCGCGCCACGCCCTCGCCGGGGGCGCTGGTCGCGCCCGGCGCGGCGTCGGTGCGCCCGGGCCGGATCAGCGGCAGGGGCGGCAGATCCGCCGAGCCCAGCGCCGGCAGGGGGACGACGGGCGCGCCGGCGTCGGCAGCTTCCGGCGCGAGCACGAGCTCGCCCGCGGCGGGCGGGGGATCGACGGCGACGGGCTCGGCCGGCGGCGGCGGGTCCATGGCCGGATCGGAGGCGGTGTGCCACAAGGCGACGCCGACCAGCGCGGCGTGCAGCGCGGTCGCCGCGAGCGCGGCGCGCGTGGTGATGCGGTCCCCGATCACGGCGCCCCCGCGCCGAGCGACGCCAAGCCGTCGTCGAGTCCGAGCAGGTCGATGCGCGACAGCGCGTCGAGCACCGCGCCGAGCGCATCGTCGTCGGCGACCACCACGAGCGCCGACTGCGCCGGACGATGCGCCAGCGCGTAGCCGGCGCGCGTCCAGGCCTGCGGCCGCACCTTCACCGCGATGGTCGCCGCCAGCAGCTCGCCGTCGCCGGCGGTGCGCGCGAGGTGGCCGATCGGGATCAGCGCCGGGCGGACGCGCTGCCACGCGCCTTCGCGATCGATCGGCGCGACGACGTCGAGGCAGAGCGCGCCGCGCACGAACGCGCAGCGCGCGCCGAGCGCGGCGACGCGCGCCGGCAGCTCGGCGAGCGTCGTGCCCGCCGGCAGCGCGAGATCGGCGTTGCCGTCGGCGAGCGCCGGGGCGACCGCGACGCTGATCCGGGCCGCGTCGGCGACGCGTCGCGCGAAGGCGCGCCAGCCGCGCGCGTCGACGCCGTGCGCGAGGGCGCGCCGCGGATCGGGCGCGTCGGCATCGGCGAGCAGCGATGGGCACTGGGCGACGCCGTGCTCGATCAACGCGAGCACCTCGATGAGGCGTTCGTGGCCGCGCGGCGGCAGCGTCGCGTACCAGCGGCCCTCCTCGGCGAGATAGGCCAGGCCGGCGCCGGGCACGTCCAGCCAGGGCGCGAGCACCTGGCGGACCAGCAGCTCGGCGCCGACGTCGTCCTGCAGGCTGCTCGGATGCAGGCGCACCGCCGGGGTTCCCGACGGACGCCCGCCCCGCCCGAAGCGGATGCGCGCGCCGTCGTGCCACCACTCGGCGCCGAGCGCGTGCGCCAGCGCCTGGCGCGCGGTCGCCGCGGTGGCGTCGACGAGCGTGAGCGCGGCCGGCCGCATCAGCGTGTCGGCGGGCAGCGTCGACTGATCCAGCTCGTGATCGGCCTCGGCGAGATCGGTCAGCGCGGCGAGCGCGCCGCCGACGACCAGGTCGTCGGCGGCGAGGCTGATCGCGCCCTCGACCTCGCCCGCCGACGCGCATCCGGCCGGCGCCCAGGCGAGCGCCCAGCCCAGGGCCAGGCCGGCGACGGTGCGGAGCGCGGCGTTCCCTGGCATCGCGCGCATCGTCGCCCGCTGCCGATCAGCCGACAG
>DASPLE010000009.1:0-33105 GCA_035627695.1 Planctomycetota bacterium | reverse complement strand
GCCACGCGCGACCGCTTCCCAGCTCGATGCGGAGGAGATCCGCATCAGCGACGCCCTGCGCCGGCTGCGCGCGGACCAGGGGTTGTCGCTGCGCGACGTCGCCAGGCTCTCGGGGATGTCCGAGTCCTACCTGTCGCGGGTCGAGCGCCATCAGGCGGCGCTGACCATCCCCGGGCTGCGCCGCCTCGCGGATGCGTTCGGCGTGCCGATGGCGTCCTTCTTCGCCGAGGCCGCGCATCGGATGCCGCTGGCGATCTGCCGCGCCGGGCGCGGCCGCCGCGGCAGGATCCGCGGCGCGCACGGCTTCCTCTACGAGATGCTCGCCGCCGACAAGGCCGGCAAGGTGATGGAGCCGCTGATCGTCGACCTGGCGACCGCCGCCCGGTCGCTGACGCCCGAGTCGCACCCGGGCGAGGAGTTCAACTACGTGCTCGAGGGCGAGTGCACCTTCGCCTACGGCAAGGAGCGGACCCTGCTCGCGCGAGGCGATGCGGTCTACTACGACGCGACCGTGCCGCACGTCTCGCAGGCGGTGAAGGGCACGACCTGCCTGATGCTGGTCGTCGTCGCCTCCCGCGACTACGCGCTGCACGGCGACATCCACCGCCTGCTCAGGAAGAGCGGCGCCGCGGAGAAGCCATGACCAGCGCGTCGCTTCGCGGCAGGACCGCCGTCGTCGCCGGTGGCGGACGCGGCGTCGGCCGCGCCATCGCCGACGCGCTCGCCGCGCGCGGCGCCGCCGTCGCCGTGGTCGCGCGTTCCGCCGACCAGGTGCGCGCGGCCGCGGCCGCGATCCGCGACGCCGGCGGGACGGCGCGCGGATTCTCCTGCGACATCGCCTCGGCGGACGCGGTCGACGCTCTCGCCGACGAGGTGCGCGCGACGCTCGGACCGGCGACGATCGTGGTCAATGCCGCCGGCGTCTTCGGTCCCATCGCACTCATCAAGGACGCCGATCCCCGGCGCTGGGCCGAGACCATCGCGATCAACGCCATCGGTCCCTACCAGGTCTGCCGCGCCTTCCTCGGCGGGATGCTCAACGCGCGCTGGGGCCGCATCGTCAACCTCTCGTCCGCGGCGGCGCTGCATCCGCCGGGCCCGCTCAACAGCGCCTACGCGACGAGCAAGGTCGCGCTCAACCAGCTCACGCGTCACCTCGCCGCCGAGCTCGTCGGCAGCGGCGTGACCGCCAACGTCATCCATCCGGGCGAGGTGAAGACCGAGATGTGGGCCGCGATCCGCGCCGAGGCCGACCGCCTCGGTCCCGATGCGCAGCCCTATCGCGACTGGGTGGCGATGGTCGAGCGCACCGGCGGCGACGCGCCGACCAAGGCCGCCGATCTCGTCCTGCGGCTGATCAGCGATGGCGAAGCCATCACCGGACGCTTCCTGTGGATCGATGGCGGCCTCCAGCAGCCGATCGCGAGCTGGGGAGAGGCCACGGGCGCGAAAACCTGGTCGAGCTGACGTCCCGGCCCACGCATCGCGGCGCAGGCCGATGCCACGCGGTGGCGGCTACAGCAGCTCGCCGCGCCCGCGCTCCTTGAGCGCCTCGACCGCCTTCTTCACGTCCTGGCTGCGGCCCTTCGGCACGATCAGGATCGCGTCGCGGGTAGCGACGACGGTCAGGCCCTCGAGGCCGATGCCGACGATGGTCTGGCCCGAATGCGAGGTCAGCAGGCTGTCGTGGCAGTCGATGGTCAGCGTCGGCCCCTGGGCGACGACGCCGTGCGCGTCCTTCGGCAGGTGGTCGTACAGCGCGTCCCAGCTGCCGAGGTCGTCCCAGGCGAAGTCGCCGGTGACGGCGTGGATGGTCTTCGCCTTCTCCATCAGCGCGTAGTCGATCGAGATCTTGCGCAGCGGGCCGTAGACGCGCTCGAGGACGGCCGCGAAGTCCGGCGTGCCCCAGGCGGCGCCGACCGGTGCCAGCGCCTCGGTCAGCCACGGGCAGTGCTGCTCGAGCTCGGCCAGGACGACGTCGCTGCGCCAGGTGAAGATACCCGAGTTCCAGCGGAAGCCGCCGTCGTCGACGTAGCGTTGCGCGGTCGCCGCGTCGGGCTTCTCGACGAAGCGCTGGACGCGGTTCACCGCGACGCCGTGGTGCGCGGGCAGATCGTCGCCGAGATGGATGTAGCCGTAACCGGTCGCCGGCGTGCGCGGCATGATGCCGTAGGTGACCAGCGCGCCGTCGCGCGCATGCGCGATGCCCGCCGCGAGCGCCTGCTGGAACGCCGCCGCCGGTTCGATGAGGTGATCCGCCGGCAGCAGCAGCATGGTCGCGCCGGGGCTGATGCGCTCGACGACGATCGCGGCGAGGCAGACCGCCGCCGCGGTGTCGCGGCCCACCGGCTCGGCGACGACGTGCTCCGGCTTGAGCTGGGGCAGCTGGCGGCGCGTCTCGTCCGCGAGCTGCGCGGTGGTGATGACCAGGACGCGATCGGCCGGCACCAGCGGATGCAGGCGCTCGACCGTCGCCTGGATCATGCTGCGCTCGCCGACGATGCGCGTCAGCTGCTTGGGCGTGGCGCCGCGGCTCACCGGCCAGAAGCGGGTGCCGGACCCGCCGGCCATGACCACGGCGAAGACGTCAGCGTTCATGGTTGAGGGCCACCAGCAGCTGGTTGAGCGGGAGTTGCGGCGGATCGGCGGTGGTGCATTCGACCATGGCGATGCCGCGGCTGACGCAGGAACGCTGCACCGCGGCGCGGTGCAGGCGCACCTGCTCGGCGTACGCCTCGCGCAGCGAGCGCGGCTCGGCGGTGATCGGCGCCTCGCCCTCGAGGCCTTCGAAGCGGCTGACCGTCGGCACGCCCAGGTCGACCTCGTCCGGATCGAGCACCCAGACCAGCGCCACGTCGTGCCCGCGCCGGGTCAGGCGGTCGAGCGCGCGGTCGAGCTCGGTCGGTTCGACCATCAGGTCGCTGAACATCACCACGAGGCCGCGGCGCACCGTCGGCAGGAGCAGGTGCTCGAGGCTCTTGGTGGCATCGGTGCGCGCGTGCGGCAGGTGCGCGTCGAGCGCGCGGCAGATGCGGTCGAACTGGTGGCTCTGCGGTTTGACCTCGGCGGCCGCCTGCTCCTCGAAGAGGATCAGGCCGACGCGGTCCTGCTGCTGCAGCACGAGGTAGCCGAAGGTCGCCGCGAGGATCGAGGCGTAGCGGTACTTGGTCATCGCCGCGCGCTCGCCGTGGTAGGCCATGCTGCCCGAGCCGTCGACGGCGAGCGTGCACGCCAGGTCGGTCTCGGCCTCGTAGCGCTTGAGCACCAGCCGGTCCGACTTGCCGAGCACCTTCCAGTCGAGGTGGCGCAGGTCGTCGCCGGGCACGTACGGGCGGTGGTCGGCGAAGTCGACCGAGTGGCCCTTGTGCGGGCTGCGGTGCATGCCGGTCTGCAGCCCTTCGACGACGATGCGCGCCGCGACCTCGAGCCGATGCAGCTTGGCCAGCGTCTCAGGTTGGACGAGCGCGGACGCCGCGTGGGGCATGCGGCGCACTATGGAGCCGCCGGGTTGGGGCGCCATATGCCTTCACCGCCGCTTCGCCGTTCCGTATCGCGACGTTCGGGTTGCGAGGGTGGGACCCCCCTCTACAAACTCCCCCGCCACCAGGAAAACCGCCCATGTCGCGCTTCATCGTCGAACGCCTGAATCCGGATTTCGGCTACTTCTACTCGGCCGAGAAGACCCTGCACAAGGGCCAGACCGACTGGCAGAGCATGGAGATCGTCGAGACCCGCGAATTCGGCCGCGTCCTGCTGCTCGACGGCGTGACCCAGGTCACGCAGAAGTACGAGTTCCTCTACCACGAGCCGATGGTCCACATCGCCCTGACCGCCCATCCCGATCCCAAGGATGTCCTGATCATCGGCGCCGGCGACGGCGGCATCCTGCGCGAGGTCCTCAAGCACCCGGTGAAGACCGCGGTCATGGCCGAGCTCGACGGCGGCGTGGTCGACTTCTGCCACCGCCTGATGCCCGAGATCAACGGCGGCGCCTTCGACGACAAGCGCTACCGCCTCGAGGTCGGCGACGGCCGGAAGTGGGTCGAGAGGACCACCGACAAGTACGACGCGGTGATCATGGACATGACCGATCCGTTCGGCCCGTCGGTGATGCTCTACACGCGCGAGTTCTTCCAGCACGTGAAGGCGACCTTCCGCGATCCGAAGGGCCTGTTCGTGATGCACACCGAGAGCCCGATCTCGCGTCCGAACACCTTCAAGCAGTGCCTGCGCACGCTCGGTGACGTCTTCAAGCACCGCCGCACCTTCTACATCTACATCCAGATGTACGCGGTGCTGTGGTCGATCACGGTGTGCAGCGACGAGACCGACGTCGGCGCGATCAGCCCGAGCGAGATCGCGAAGCGCCTGGTCGCGCGCAAGATCAGCGGGCTCAAGGCGTACTCGCCCGAGACCCATCACGCGATGATGGTCGAGTACCCGTACATCGGCGACATCGTGAAGGGCGCCAAGGACGTGCCGCCGATCACCGATGCCGATCCGAAGGTGCTGGACGACATCGACATCAACCGCGGCGGGCAGCTCGTGCTGCGCGAGGAGTAGGCCCCTCCCGCCCCGGTTCGCCTCATCGACCCTTTCCCGCAGGTTGAGCCGAGATGCCCCCACCGTTCGTCGAACCCGCGCTGATCCGCCGCATGGTCGCCGAGCACGGCGCGCCGCTGCTGCTGCTCTCGACCCAGGCGATCCGCCAGCAGTACCGCACGCTCAAGCAGGCGCTGCCGGGCGTCGACCTGCATTACGCGCTCAAGCCCCTGCCGCACCCGGCGGTGGTCGCCGCGCTGCGCGACGAGGGCTCGAGCTTCGACCTGGCGACCAACGGCGAGGTCGACGTCGTGCGCGAGGCGGGCGTGCCGCCGTCGCGCACCATCCACACCCATCCGATCAAGCGCGACGGCGACATCAGCTACGCGCTGCAGTACGGCTGCACGACGTTCATCTTCGACAACCCGTACGAGCTGCCGAAGTTCCTGCCGTACCGCGATCGCGTCGAGCTGCTCATGCGCCTGAGCTTCCGCTCCAAGGACGCGGTCGTCGACCTGTCGCTGAAGTTCGGCGTGCAGCCGGCCGACGCGCTCGACCTGCTGCGCAAGGCCGTCGGCATGGGCCTGAAGGTGCGCGGCCTCTCCTTCCACGTCGGCAGCCAGACGCTCAACGCCTTCAAGTACATGGAGGCGATCGGATTCTGCCGCCAGCTCTTCAACCTGGCGGCGCTCGACGGCGTGGTGCTCGACACGCTCGACATCGGCGGCGGCTACCCGGTGCCGTACATCGAGCCGGTGATGCCGATCCAATACTACTGCCACCCGATCGCGAGCGAGCTCGAGCGCCAGTTCCCCAACACGCGCCTGATCGCCGAGCCGGGCCGCTTCATCAGCGCGCCGGCGATGACGCTGGTCTCGTCGGTGATGGGCAAGGCCGAGCGCCAGGGCCGCATGTGGTACTACCTCGACGACGGCCTCTACGGCTCCTACTCGGGCAAGCTCTACGACCACGCCGACTACCAGTTCATGCCCCTGTCGAAGCTCGAGGGCAAGAACGCGCCGGAGCGCATGAGCGTGGTCGCCGGGCCGACCTGCGACTCGATCGACGTGGTCTACGACAACATCATGCTGCCCGAGCTCGAGTGCGGCGAGCTGGTGGTCAGCCCGATGATGGGCGCGTACACCTGGGCGACCGCGACCGAGTTCAACTTCTTCCCCAAGACCAAGATCGTCGTCATCGACTGAGGCGCCCATGACCATCGACAGCGAATCATTGGACCTCTGGATCGAGGACCTCTACGCCGGCCAGGTCGGCCTGCGCCTGCGGCTGCGCGACTGCCTGTTCAGCGCGACCTCGCCGTTCCAGCGCATCGCGGTCTACGACAGCCTGTCCTTCGGCCGCGTGCTGACGCTGGGCGGAGCGATCGCGATCACCGACTACGACGAGGCGCTCTACTCCGAATCGCTGGCGCACCCGGCGCTCGCGGTCCTGCCGACGGCCAAGCGCGTGCTGATCATCGGCGGCGGCGACGGCGGCGTCTGCCGCGAGGTGCTGCGCTACGGCGTCGAGCGCGTGACGGTGGTCGAGATCGACAAGCAGGTGGTCGAGACCTGCGCGAAGTTCTTCCCCGGCGCCGCGCGCAGCCTCACCGACAAGCGCGTCGAGCTGGTGATCGACGACGCGCACCGCTGGCTGGCCGGCGTGCGCGAGAAGTACGACGTCATCGTCGTCGACGCCGCCGAGCTGGTCGATCCGGCCAGCGACGCGTTCCACAGCGTGACCTTCGCCCAGGCGATGTTCGCCGCCCTGGCGCCGGACGGCATCATCGTCGCCCCCCTCGGCAGCCCGATCCACGCCTCCGAGCACTGCCGCTCGAACCTGCGCCAGTTCGGCGAGAAGTTCGCCAAGCCGGCGGTCTACGTCTTCGACCTGCCGAGCCAGCCGTCGGGCCAGGTCGCCGTCGCGTGGTGCAGCGCCAAGCACACGCCGACCGCCGTGCCGAAAGCGATGGCGTGGCACGCCGAGCTGAAGTGCTGGTACCCGGGCCTGCAGCCGGCGCTGTTCACGCTGCCGCGCAACGTGGAGCGCCAGCTCGGGCTGTCCTGACGGTCGCGCAGGCGCCGCTCGATCAGCGGGCGATCCGGTAATAGACCTCCAGCGCCAAGGTCGCCTCGGCGCTGACCACGAGCCGACCCAAGGCCGCCTCCGGCTCACCGGTGCCCGCAGCGGTCCAGCTGCCGCACGGGCATCCGCCTCGCTCCTGAGCGGCTATGAGCAGATCGCGACCGATGCGGTTCCAGGTCGTCCAGCCCGCTCCGCCGATCAGGAACATCGCGTCGGTGGCGGTGCGCAGATCGGCGACGGGCGTCGGCCATCCGCGCGGCGCGCCGGCCAGGACGCGCATGATCAGGGCGTCGACGCGAGGGTCCGCGCCAATGCCCAACAGCGTGGCGGCGAGCAGCCCCATCGCCGCGCCGCCGGCCGGGCCAGCCGTCCCGGCCGGATCCCACCACAGGGGGAACTCGGCGGCGGTGTGGGCGGCCAGCGACGCGTTCGCCGCGGCGAAGGCCGCGTCGAACCACGTCCTGGCCCGCGGCAGCGCATCTCCGACGGCGATGCCCGCGGCAGTGGCAGCGGTCAGCGCGCGAAGCGCCTCGAGGGTCGTGCGCGAGTCGATCCGCCCAGGTGCCGCCGGATCAGCCCAGGCGAGGGCGGCGCCGTCGGCGCCCGGAATGCGCGCGGCGATGAGCTGGGCGACGGCGCGTTCCGCCGGCAGGCGGAACGCCGGATCGCCGCTCATCGCCACGACCTCGCAGATCGCCAGTGTCGCCGCGGCATGCGCCTGCGGATGACGGGCGAACGACCCGTCGACCTGCTGCGACGAGAGCAGCGCGCCTATCGCCCGGATGACCACCTGCTTGTACTTGCTCGGCATGCGATGGTCGTAGCCGGTCCCGAGATAGGCCAGCAGCCAGCGCGCGGTGGCGAGGACATCGCTGTCGGCGCCGATGGCGGCGACGCCGGGCTCGCACGGCGGCTGCTCGATGCAGTTCTTGTCGTAGGCCGACACGCGCCACCAGCCGTCCGGGGATTGATGGCGTTTGGCGAAGCGCAGACCGGCGTCGACCGCGGCCTCGCTGTGCTTCACGCCGCCGTGCCGCGCCAGAGCGCGCGTCTTGCCGCCGCCGCTGCGCACACCCAGCTTTCCTGCCGCGCCGCCCGCGCCGATCGCCATGAAGGCGCCGGTGCCACCGCCTTCCCAGCACTGGTTCGCGGTGGCATCGGCTTCGACCGACAACTCCGTCAGCGGCAGCGCCGTGGCCGCGATGCCGGCTGGCAGCGGCACCGCCACGGGAACCGTCAGCCCGCTGCGCCCCATCCATTCCTTCAGCTTCTCGCCATCGACCGCGACGAAGCTGGTCCGCTCGCTGACGATCTGATGCCGCAGGGCGAGCGCGAGCGTCCGGTCGGCGGCTTCGGCGGCATCCAGCCTACCATCGATCGACTGGGCGGCGAGGTCGGCGATCGCGCGCCGGGCCCAGGCCGGCGCGAGCGGCTCGTGCGCATCGTCGGCGAAGCGCAGATCGAGCGTCACCGGCAGCGCGATGGTCCTGCCGTCGACATCGCCGCGCACCGTCACCACCGCCTCGCCATCGCCTCTCAGCCTCGCGAGGACCTCGATCGGCTGCCCGGCGAAGAGGTCCGGCAGCTGCGACGGCAGGATGTCGCTGACCGCCAGGCCGCCCCAGTCGATGCTGATGCCGGTCATCTGCGGCTTGCGCAGGCGCGCGACCAGCGCGCGCGCGGCTTCGCCGGGATCGTCCGACGGAAGCAGGACGCGCGCCAACCCGCCGCCGGCCCCCGCGATGCCGTCGAACAGCGCGCGGTTGACCGACGAGCCGATGCCGAGACCGATGAAACGCTGCCGCGCCGAGCTGCGCGTCGCCACCATCCGCACGATCTCGGCGTCATTGCCGATGTACCCGTCGGAGAGCAGCACGACCAGCCGCACGCGCTCGGCATCGACCGGGTCCGCGGCGACGGCATCGAAGCCCGCCATCATCTGGGTGCCGCCGCCGGCCTGCATCGACCCGATCGCCGCCAACGCCTCGGCGACATGCGCGGCGTCGGCGGTGACGTACCCGGGGAACGTCCGCTGCGCGGCGCTGGCGAACACCACGACCTGCATGCGGTCGTCGGGTCGCGCAGCGCCGATGAGCGCGCGCATCGCCTGCCGCGCCTGCTCGAGCGGCGCTCCGCCCATCGATCCGGAGACGTCGATGAGGAAGCACAGGTCGCGCGCCTGCTCCTCGCCCAGCTCCGCGACCAGCGCCGCGGGTTCGAGCTGGACCAGGACGTAGCCATCCTCGTCGTAGGCGGGCCGATGGACCAGCGCGCTCGCCTGCGGCTGTCCGCCGGCGAACGACCAGTCGACCACGACGTCGCGATCCGCGACCAGGCCGTCGAGCGCGATCGTCGCCAGCGCCGGCCTCCGCCACGTGATGATCGCCTCGGGATGCGTGCGTACGTGCAGATCGGCCATCGGCAGCCCGGCATCGAGCTCGATGCGGACGCTGGCGCGATGCCCGGTGTCGGAGCCCGCGACGGGCGGCGTGATGAGCGACGCGTCCGGCACGCGATCGCTATCGGGCGCGCTGCCCGTGCCGACGGGGGCTCCGGGCAGCGGAGTCCCCGGGATGAACCGCGGACCGACCACCAGCGGCAGGGCGTACGAGCGCCGACCCTCATCGCTGCGCACCGCATCGATGAAGCCGATGATCACCTCGATGGTCGCGCCGGGAGCGATGTTGCCGACCGACTGGGTGAAGATGTTGGCGCGCTCCTGGTCGAGGCGCGCCGCGACGTGGCCCTTGGCGACCGCGTCGGCGTAGGCCTGCTCGGCCTGTCCGCGCTCCAGGACGATGCCGACGACGCTGCGGCCATCGATCTCGAAACGCATGCGGTCGACGGCGGCGCGTTCCGGCAGCGGGAAGGTGTAGACCGCGTCGATCGGCCGCTCGTACGGATTGCGGAAGGTCTGGCGCAGCGTCACGCGCGCGCACGGGCCGGCGATGGCGACCTCGTAGGCGCTCGCGATCAGCGGGCAGGATCCCTGCCCATCGGCAACCCGCATCGATCCGGCCGGCTCGCAGGTGGACGCGGCGGCGGTGAGGACGAGCGCGATGAGCGCTCGCCAGGCGTGCGGGGTGCGCATGGCGGGATTCCTGGCGCGCCGGCGTGCGCCGGAGCGCGATGTGGGCTCGACAGCGGGTAATCGTCCGCTCGGCGCCGAGGTTCACCGTCAACCGAGCCAGCGCTCCAGCCACGCCCACGCCTCGCCCTGCATCGCCAGGCTGAACTCGTGCGGCTCGTCGACGATGCGGCCGGCGAAGCGCTCGGCCACGCCGGCCTTGCGGTAGCACGCCGCGATGCGCTCGTGCGCGCGGCGGACGCCCGGGAGCTCGAACAGGCCATCGCGCGTGCCGTTGATCACCATCAGCGCGTTCGGCGCGGCGAGGCTGGCGACGTCGGGCAGGTCCATCTCGCGATACAGGCCCGGCACGAGCATGGTGAAGCCGATGGTGTGCAGCAGGTGGTGGGCGAGCTGCGCCGGGAACGACGCCATCCAACCGACCACGACCGCGGCGCGGATGCGCGGGTCGAGCGCCGCCAGGTGCAGCGAGCGGTAGCCGCCGACCGACAGTCCGACGCAGCCGATGCGCGCGGGATCGACCTCGGGTCGCGTGAGCAGGTAGTCGACGGTGCGGATGTCATCCCAGAACATCACGCCGGACCACGTCGCGCCGGCGGTGTAGAGCCCGCGCGCGACGAGCTGCTCCTCGGCGCCGCTGCGTCCGTTGAACGCGGCGATGCGCTCCGGCGTGAGTCCGCGCCGGGTGCGCCAGTCGTCGCCGTCGTCGGCGCGCACGAGGCGGCGGTCGCCCCAGTAGAACATGTCGATGACGACGACGACGTGGCCGCGTCGGACCATCTCGACCGCGATCGAGCGTCCCGCGTAGCAGGTCCGCCTGAACTCGGTGAGCGTGGGATGCTCGCCCGGCAGCTCGACCAGCTTCTCGCGGCCCCACAGGTAGAAGCCGCCGTGGTCGTGCAGCGCGACGATGCCGGGCGCGGGCTTCGTCAGGCCCTTCGGAATCAGCACGAACGCTGGCACGCGGATATCGGGCGTGGTCGAGAACTCGACCGATTCGCGCCAATGGTCGCCGCAGTCGACGCGCTCGATCAGCCACGGCGCCGGATCGACGGGCGCCGGCGCATAGTGCAGCAGGTCGAGCACGCGCCTGCGCGCCTCGGTCTTCCACGCCGCGAGGTCGATGAACCGCCCATCGAGGTACGACAGCGAGCCGTCGCCGCGGTCGGCCTGCGCCTGGATGAAGGACAGCAGCGAGCCGAGTACCGGATGTCCACCCATCATCCTACCCTAGAGCGCGGAGCCGCCACGGCCAGCCGACCGCGGTCCGCCTCGCGCCTCACGGCGCGCTGTACAGCCCATCCCAGCGCGCATCCAGCCGCCGACGTGCTTCGGCGATCGGCACCGCGCGCAGCCGCTCGCCGTCGCGTTCGACGAGGGCCAGCTTCTCGAGCTTGGCGAGGCCGTCCTCGATCTCGAAGTCGCACTCGACCTTCAGGTCGTCGCGCAGCCACGCCTCGATCGCGCCGTCGAGTTCGACGGCGGTGAGCGGCTTGGGCGACGCGTGCAGGAAGGCGTAGGCGAGCACCGCCTCCTTCGCCTCCTCCTCCTCGGCCTCGTCGATCACGCGGTTGAAGACGCCGGCGTTGTTGTCGAGGTTCTTGTAGTAGAGGCTGTCGGTCAGGGTCTTGAGGAAGCGCGCGCGCCGGCTCTTGAATGCATTGAACTGGCGCCACAGGTAGCCGAGCAGCGCGAACAGGCCGAGGCACAGGGCGGTGATCTCCTTGGCCTCCATCGGCGGCTCCTCCTTGGCGAGGCCGATCCACCAGCCGATCAGGACGCCGACCAGGACGAGGGACGCGCCGAGCTTGGTCACCAGCACCAGCACGCCGCCGGCGATCGCCGGCACGCCGACCAGCAGCTTCTGCCCGGTCTTCATGCGCACGTCGGTGTTCGGGAAGAGCATCTCGAGGTCGGCGCGCGGGATGTTCTGGAAGAGCTTGAGGATGCTCGACCCCGCGGTGAACGGCAGCCGCTTGCGGCCCTTGGCCAGGAAATGCTCGCGCTCCTTGAACCGGGTGTAGATGGCGACGCGCTGGAAGTAGTCGACCCGCTGCGTCCACTTCTTCAGCCCGAACCAGGCGCTGCGCTGCTCGTCGAGCGCGGTGATGCCGCGGCAGAAGAGCACCAGCTCGGCGAAGTCGTCGAGCTGGGTATGGAGCTGGACGTTGAAGACCGACTCCTCGGCCAGCGCGCGGTTGAGCTCCTCGGCGTCGAGGCGGCGGTAGTTGGCGCGCACCAGCAGCGCGCTCAGGTCGTCGAGCAGCTCGGCGCGCACCGCGTCGATGCCGCTGGCCGGCGGTGGATCGATCGGCCGCGTGTCGCGATCCGGGTCGAACGGCGCGTAGAGCGACTTCAGCCGCTCGAGCCGGGCATGGAAGTCGTGGTGGATGAGCGCCCGCACCAGCTCGGACACGGCGCGCAGTCCGGCGCGATCGCCCTCGGCGATGCGCGGGTCGCGGCACAGGCGCGCGATCAGCTCGCTGGCGCGGAAGGGGATGAAGTGTTCGGTGGTGGGCACGGGGCAGTCGTAACGACCGCACCGCGCCCGCGCAAACCCCCCGGTTCAGACCGCCAGGCGCTCGGCGAGCCCGGCGCGGGCGGTCAGGACGGTCGCGTAGGTCCTGCCCGTCGGCCGCTGGACGGTGCGCGCGTCCATGTAGCAGACGCTGAACGCCCGCCGCGGGATGTCGGTGTCGTTGATCCCGCTGCGGTGCAGCAGCCAGTTGTGCAGCAGCACCGTCTCGCCGGCGGCGAGCTCGAGCATCACCGAGCGGCCGGGCCGGCAGTGCGCGGCGATGTGCTCCTCGGTGACCGTGTGGCCCTGCTCGTGCAGCAGGCCGAGGCGATGGCTGCCCGGGATGATCTCGACGCAGCCGTTGGCGATGGTCGCCGGGTCGAGCGCCGTCCACACCGTCATCAGCGGATCGCGGTCGAGCCCCCACGAGGTGCCGCCGTCCTGGTGCCACGGCAGGACGGTGCCCTGGCGCGCCGGCTTGTTCATGAACATGGCGCGGTAGACGCCGATCGCGGCGCCCTCGCCGTAGACCTTGGCGCAGATGCCCGAGAACAGCGGCCGGGTCATGAACGCGCGGAAGCGGTCGTCGAGCTCGAGGTTCTCGATCTTGCGGTACTTGTCGGTGGCGCCCTTGTGGCCCAGCGTCATCGGTCCCATGGCGGCGTAATCGCCGCCGAGGTCGAGCTGCATCGTCAGCGCATCGGCGCAGCGGCGCCCCTGCATGTAGTCGTCGATGCGCTCGCACAGCCCGGCCAGCGCCGCGTCGTCGAGCGTCCGGCCGAGATGCAGGTAGCCGTCGCGCTCGTAGCGGCTCCAGGCGTCGTCGTCGATGGCGCGCATGGGCGTCTCCATGCCCGCGATCGTGTCGCGCGCCCCGCCGGCGACGATGGACGGGGTGAAGCCTAGGTTGGATTTCCTGAACCTGGCTGCGCCGTGGGACTGTGGCCGAAGCGCGCCTTGAAGGCGCGGCTGAAGTAGGCGGGATCGGCGAAGCCGACGGACTCGGCGATGGCGCGCACCGTCAGGCGCCCGTCGCGCAGCAGCCTCGCCGAGCGTTCCAGGCGCATCGCCATGAGGCACGCCATCGGCGTGACGCCCAACGCGCGCCGGAACCGCCGCGTCAGGTGCTGCGGCGTGAAGCCGGCGATGCGCGCCAGGTCGGCGAGCGAGGTCGGCCGGTCGATCCGGCCTTCGATGGTGGCCAGCATCTCGGCCACCATCGCATCGGCGGGCCGCGGCGAGAGCAACGCCAGCCGCGCGTCGTGGCGCCACAGCTCCTTGGTGACCAGCGCGGTCCAGTGCGGGGTCAGCGCCTCGGTGTCGCCGCCGGGGAGGTGCTCCTCGACGGCGCAGCGGAAGAGGCGGTCGAGGCGCGACCCGCGCGCGACGCGACGCACGCGCGGCACGCCGAACAGCGTGAACACGTCCTGGCCGCCCGGCAGGTGCGCCATCACATGCAGCGAACCGAGGGTCATGACGCGGCTGGCGCTGCGACCGCGGTTCGGCGCTCCCGGCGGCACGACGATCAGATCGCCGGCGTCGAGGCGATGGTCGATTCCCGCCACCGTCCACAGCGCGACGCCGGCGTGGACGTGCAGGAGATTGTAGTCGTGCATGACGCGATCGCTGCAGACGTAGTCCCCGCGGTCGGTGTGCTGGCGGCTGCCGAAGTACGGCGTGATCGCCGCGTGGCGCAGGGCGAAGGCGAGCAGCGCGTCGCCATCCGGAACGGGCGTCGCCGGTGAGCGCATGCGCGCCAGCCTAGCGCGCGCCGGTGGCGACGACACCCCGCGCGCCGGCCATCACGGATCTGGCGATACCCGCCTCGAACGACGCCGCGCTCAGGTCACCTCCAGCGCATCGCGCACCGGAAGCGGCGGGAACGGCGCCGCCGGAGACGTCTGATACCAGAACGCGACCGACGCGATGTCGTCGTGCAGCGGCAGGTAGCGACCGCCCGACCGCCAGCCCAGCGCCTGGATGGTGACGCGCACTTCGTCCTCGAAGCGGATCGGATCCATGATGTGCCAGCGGTAGAGGCCGAAGCGCTGCTGCGACTGGTACACGCCGTCGGGCCTGATGACCTGCGGCATGCCGGCATACGCCGTGGTGAACGGCTCGTACTGCTTGGTCCTCTGGTTCTCGAAGTTGTACGAACCGCAGAAGTAGTCCTCGGTGCCCGTTCCGCAGATGGTCGGCCATTCGCGATCGCCATCGAGGTAGAACTTGATCTCGCCCTCGCCCCACCAGCCGCTGCTGTTCACGCCCCAGGCCATGTAGGTGCCGACGTAGTGGCCGCGGCCGCGCACGCCGTCGAGGATGGTGTAGACCGCCTTGTCCGGCAGCGGGTTGACGCGCCGGAACTGGGCGTGGAAGTAGGCGCAGTCGTCCGGCACGTCGGTCAGCGTGTAGTCGACCTGGTAGTAGAGCGTCATCGCCTCGGCGCCGCGGTTCTCGACGGTCATCCGGCAGCGGCGGCGGAACGGCATCTCCCAATAGCAGTTGAAGGCGCGGCCGGGATTGACGCACACCGGCAGCGAGGACACCGGCGCGTACTCGTTCCAGCCGCACGCGAAGAAGTCGCCGATCGGGCACTCGACCGAGGGCGAGACGCTGTCGTCCCAGAAGATGCGCAGGATGATGTCGCGCCACGCGCCGCTCGGCGTCAGCCAGATGTGCTGGATCGCGCCGGCGCCGGCGATGTCGGCCATGGCGAAGGTCGTGCCGGCCTCGATGCGCACCGACGGCGACACCTTCCACCCGCGGCCCAGATCGCGCGACGGCCCTTCGCCCGTCCCGGTCGTGGCCATGCCGCCCGCGCCCTTCTCGCCGGAGAAGTTCTCGGCGCTGAGCGAGCGCGAACGCGCCGGCGAGAGCCGCGACAGGTTGCCGAGATGCATGCCGAGGCCGTTGAACGCGTTCGTCATGGTATGATCCTCATGTCCACGGATCGTATCAACGGACTATGTCGCATTTAAAGAGGATGTTCTTCAGGCCGGCTTGTCGTATCTTCATGCCGTGATGCCATCGCGACCATCCCGGCAGAGCCGCCGCCGATCGGGGATCCGGATCTTCTACGCGCCGCCGCCGCTCGACGGCGAGGACCTCGCGCTGCACGGCGTCGGCGTGCGCGAATGGATGCGGCCGGGCGCGATCGATCGCCCGGGCGGGACCGGCGACTGGCTGCTGATGGCCTTCCATCAGGGCATGCGCTTCGGCGATCGGGTGACGGACGGCCCGTGCCTCGTGGTGTGGAGCCCGCGGCACGGCCACCGCTACGGACACGACCAGGGCGAGTGGTGCCATTCATGGATCCACTGCGCCGGCCTCGCCGTTGCGCGCCTGGTCGCCGCGAGCGGCCTGCCGCTGGATCGGCCGATCGCGCCGATCGACATGGCGGGCATCGAGCGTTGCCTCGACGGCATCCACCGCGAGGCGCAGGCCAGGCCGTCGACCGATGCGGTGATCGTCGAGAACCTCCTGCACATCCTGCTGCGCGCGACGGCGCGGGCCTCGCGCGCGACGGGTCCGGAGGTCCCTCCGGCGTTCCTGGCGGCACGCGGCCACATCGACGCGGTCTTCACCGAGCCGCTCGCGCTGGCGGATCTGGCGCGCAGGGCGGGCTGCTCGGTCGGCCATTTCTGCGCCGGGTTCAAGCGCTGGTTCGGCGTCAGCGCCATCGACTACGCGATCGGCCTGCGCATGCAGCGCGCGCGCATCCTGCTCGGCGACCGCAACCTCACCGTGCACGCGGTGGCGCGCGCCGTGGGCTACGAGGACCTGCACCACTTCTCGAAGCTCTTCCGCAAGCGCCACGGCCGCACGCCGGGCTCGCTGCGGTCCTGATGCCCGCTCCGGTCAGCCGGGCGGACGCTTGCGTTCCGGCATCAGCGTGCGCAGGCGGCCTCCGGCGCGATCCATCGCCTCGTACAGCACCGGCACGATCAGCAGCGTCATCGCCGAACTGACGGTCAGACCGGCGACGAAGCACGTCGCCATCGGGCTCCAGGCGATCGAGAACGGCAGGCCGATCGCCATCGTGATGAGCCCGGCGATCGTCGTCAGCGTGGTCATCAGCACGGCGCGCAGGCGCTGGTGGCCGGCGAGCACCAGCGCCTCGCGCACCGACCGCCCTTCGCCGCGCCGCCGGTTGATGAAGTCGATGAGGACGATGTCCTCGTTCACCACCATGCCGGTCAGCGCCACGATCGCGATCATGCTCTGCACGGTGAACATGGCGCGCTCGGATCGCACCCAGCCGTCGGGCAGCAGCATCGCCGCCAGGCCGATCGCGCCGAGGGTCAGCGCCACGCCGATGAAACCGAAGACCACGTTGGACATGATCAGCAGCGGCTGGGCGTAGCTGCGGAACTGCACCGCGAGCAGCGCGAAGACCAGGAACAGCGACAGGAAGAACGCCGCGATCAGGCTCCCGTAGCTCTTGCCGGTGCTCTCAGCTTCGCCGCCGAAGGCGATGTTGGCGCCCGGGTAGTCGCGTCCGTGCGTCGCCCACCAGCGCTCGACCTCGTCGACGACGTTGGCGGCGCCCAGCGGCGCGCCTTCCGCGAGGTTCCCGGTGATCGTCACCGAGCGCTGGAAGTCCCGTCGGCTGAGCCGCGAGGGCCCGCTCGCGAGCGACACCGAGCCGAGATCGGCGAAGCGCACGATCCGCCCCTGCGCGTCGTCGATGAGCGGCACGTGCGCCAGCAGCGCCGGATCGCGCGCGGCCGACGGCGTCAGGGTCAGGCGCAGCGGGATGTCGCCGTCCGAACGCCAGTAGTCGCCGACATAGGCGCCATCGAGCGCGCCGGCGATGAAGCCGTTGGCCTCGGCCTGGCTGATGCCGTGATCGGCCAGGCGCGCCCAGTCGGCGGCGAAACGCAGCTCGGTCAGCGGCGTCCCGGCGTCGTCCTGCAGGTCGACGACGCCGCGCAGCGTCGTCCGCGCCTCGGCGGCGAGCCAGGCGAGCAGGTCGGCGCTCAGGCGGTGGACGACGGCCTCGTCGATGCCGCTGACGCGCACGTTGATCGCCGATCCGGTCGGCGGTCCATCCTTCTGCGCCGCGACGTCGATCTCGACGCCGTCCTTCTCGTAGCGTGATTCGAGCTCGGCGCGCACCTCGGCCATCAGCCGGCCCGGCTCGTCGAAGGTGCGGCGCTCGAGCGCGGGCAGCTCGACGAACAGCACGCCGAGGCGCCGACCCCACACCGGGCGGTAGGCGCTGTCGACCAGGAAGCCGGCGAGGCCGACCGCGCTCCGGATCTCGCCCTCGGGGCGCGCCGCGAGATCGCGCGCCATCGCCCGCAGCGTGCGGTCGGTGTCGGCCAGCGAGCGGCCGGCGGGCATGCGCAGCGAGACGTTGAGGATCGACGTGTCGTCCGGGAAGGCCTGCAGCTTGAGCAGCGGGCGCATGCCCCATTCCGGACCGAAGCGGCTCTGCGCCAGGACGCCGACCGCGGCGACGAAGAGGAACGCGACCACCGACAGCGCGCGCAGCGGATGCGCCAGGTTCCAGCGCAGCAGCCGGTCGTAGGCGCGCGCGGTCCAGCCGACCAGGCCGCGCCGCCGCTGGTACGCGCCGAGCTCGTCCTCGTCCTGGCCGCTGGCCTTCCCTGGACCGGCGATGCGCTCGAGGTCGAGCGCGTGGCGCGGCATCAGGAAGATGCACTCGAACAGGCTGACCGCGAGCGCCGTGCACACGACCACCGGGATGAGCGCGAAGAAGTCGCCGACCGCGCCGGTCATCAGGAACAGCGGCAGGAAGCTGGCCGCGGTCGTCAGCGCGCCGCAGACGATCGGGCCGGCGACCTCGACCGCGCCGTCGACCACCGCCTCGACCATCGGCTTGCCGCGGTCGCGATGGCGCTGGACGTTGTCGAGCACGACGATCGCGTCGTCGACCAGGATGCCCGACACCAGGATCAT
Source organism: Planctomycetota bacterium (assembly GCA_035627695.1). Taxonomy (GTDB): domain Bacteria; phylum Planctomycetota; class UBA11346; order UBA11346; family UBA11346; genus DASPLE01. The sequence goes on along the minus strand of DASPLE010000009.1, from coordinate 14,947 downwards.
GCCGAGCAGGGTCAGCTCGTTCAGGCTGTGGCCGGTCAGCTGCAGCGCGACCAGGGTGCCGAAGACGGCGAAGATCTCGCCGAAGGTCGCGAGGAAGGCCGAGCGCCAGCTGAGGAAGATCACCAGCGTCGCGACCACCAGGACGACGCCCTGGACGAGGTTGCTGGTCAGCACGCCGAGCGTGTCGGCGATGCGGACCGCGCTGTCCTGGTTGGTCACCACGCGCATGCCTTCGCCGGCGCGCTCGCGCTCGAACGCGGCGACCTCGGCCATCACCCGGTCCTTCACGTCGATGGCGTTGGCGTCGGCGCGCTTGAGCACGCGCAGCGTCACCGCGTCCGCGCCCTCGACGTTGGCGACCGCCGCGTCGTCGGCGCCGGCCACGCCGGTCGCGGCCGGATCGACGAGGTCGCCGACGGTCAGCGCGCGCCCGTCGCCGTCGCGCCGGACGATGGTCGCGAGCACCGCCTCGCGGCTGCGCCGGCGCGACTCGATGCGCACCGCGATCTCGCCACCGCCGCCCTCGACCACGCCGGCCGGCGCCGACGCGCCCGCCGCGCGCAGCGCCGCGGCGACCTGGGCGAAGGTCGCGCCATGCCGCTCCAGCGCCGCCGGATCGAGCGCGACGTCGAAGCGCTCGCGCGGCGCGCCGTCGATCGGGACCTTCTTCACCCCGTGGATGCGCTCGAGGCGGGTGCGCAGCTCCTCGCCGAGCAGCGCGAGCTGGCGCGTGGCCAGCGGCTGGCGGTCGTCGGCGGCGACCAGGTGCACCTGGATCAACGGCATCCACTGGTCGACCTCGAGGCGGTCGATCTGCAGGGGCACCGGCTTGCCGTCGACCGCGGGCAGGCGGTTCGCGGCGCCGAGCAGGCGCAGGCGCATCTCGTCGTAGAGCGCCGCGTAGTCGGTGTCGTCCACGAACTTGACCCACATCTCGCCGCGGCCGTCGATCGCCGTCGAGCGCACGTAGTCGATATCCTGCATGCCGCGCAGGGCGTCCTCGAGGCGGTCGATGATCTCGGTCTCGATCTGCTCCGGGGAGGCTCCCGGATACGGCGCGACGACGTACGCCTCGCCCATGTCGAGGTTGGGGTAGCGGTCGATCGGCAGCTCGGGCAGGGCGACGAACAGGCCGTACAGCACCAGCCCGACGAACAGCAGGTGCATCAGCACCGGCTGCTGCACGCCGAAGGCGATCAGGCGGCGCATCCGCGGCCGATCAGGGCGCGCCGGCGCGCGGCCACGGCGCCAGCACGACGCCGGCCGGCAGATCCGTCGGCGCGATCGCGATCATCCCGTCGGCGCGCCGCAGCGGCAGCACGGTGAGCTCGTCGCCCGCCTCGGTGCGGACGCTGGCGCGCTCGTAGGCCGCGCGCACGAAGGCCTCCGGCACCAGCAGCGCGCCCGTGGCGTCGGCGAGCGCCAGCTCGATGGCGATCGGCAAGCCGCCGGAGGGCTCGGGCGCGTCGGCGCCGCGCACCTCGATCTCGACCAGGCGCTTGCGCGTGTGCTCGTCGAACGCGACATCGACCCGCGCGAGTCGCCCGGACGCCGTCGCATCGCGCCCGGGGAAGCGCACCGGCACCGACGGCAGCGCGCGCAGCGCCGCGATCTCCTCCTCGCTCAGCCGCAGCTCGATCGCCAGCGTCGCGCAATCGGCGAGCGCGAGCAGCGTCGCGCCCGACGCGGCGAGCATGCCCGGCTCGGCCAGACGGCGGATGACGATCCAGCCGGCGGGCGCGTGCAGGCGATGGCGAGCCACGATCTCCTGGGCGCGCTCGAGCGCCGCCTCGGCCTGGAACCGCCGCGCCTCGGCCGCCGCGGCGCGATGGCGCGCCTGGTCGGCGGCGCTGCGCGCGGCATCGAGGATCGCCGCCGACGAGGCTTCGCGCTCGGCCAACGTCGCCGCGCGCTCGAGTTCGTCCGCGCGGAAGGCGCGCTCGCGCTCCGCCGCATCGCGCTCGGCGATCGCGAGGGCCAGGTCCGCGCCGGCGCGCACCTCGTCGAGCCGCGCCAGCGCGTCGTCGAGCACGATCGCGGGCTCATCGCCGGCGGCCTGCCCCTCGTCGAGCGCGACCGTCACCACGCGCGCCGCGACCTCGGCGGCGAGATCGAGCACGCGCTTGGGCCGCGTGTAGCCGCTGAGGCGCTGGGTCACCACCGCCGGATGATCGTGCGGCGCCCAGCGCTCCGGCGCTTCGCCGGCGACCAGCGCGGCGCCGGCGACCATCAGCGCCAGCAGCCGGGTCACTGCCGCGGCGCTCCGAACAGCGCGATGTGCTCGTCCATCGCGAAGCGGTCGGTCATGCCGGCGATGTAGTCGGCGACCGCGCGGTACAACCCGGCGCCCTCGGCGCGCGCCGCGTGCTCCGGCGGCAGGCTGTCGGGATGCGCGACGTAGAAGCCGAACAGGTCGGCGAGCACGCGCCGCGCCGTGTGGAAGACGCGGTTGACGCGCCAGTGGCGGTAGAGGTTCTCGAACAGCCAGGCCTCGAGCGTCTCCTTGGCCTGGCGCATCGACGGCGACACGTTCACCAGGCCGCCCGCGTTGGCGCGCACGGACTCGATCGACTCGATGCGCTCGCCGTCTCGTCCGAGGAGCTGGGTCTCGGTGTGCTCGACCAGGTTGCCGACCAGGCTGTCCATGAGGATGCGCAGGGCGCGGTCGAGCAGCAGCTTGGGCGGCAGGTTGCGCGGGCTCTCGGCCACCGCCTCCTGCCAGCCGCCCTTGAACAGCGGCACGTCGGACAGCGCCTCGACGCCGATGTAGCCGCCGCGGATGCCGTCGTCGATGTCGTGGCAGTCGTAGACCACGCTGTCGACCAGGTCGACCAGCTGGACCTCGAGCGGCGGGGATTCCTTCGGCTGGAAGCGCAGCGGCACGCGGTCGCGGTCGTACTGCGCGCTGTGCTTGATGATGCTCTCGCGCACCTCGTAGGTCAGGTTCAGGCCCGGGAAGTCCGGATAGCGGATCTCGAGCTCCTCGACGATGCGCAGGCCCTGGCGGTTGTGCTCGAAGCCGCCGTGCTCGGCCATCAGCTCGGCGAGCAGGTCCTCGCCGCGATGGCCGAACGGCGGATGGCCGACGTCGTGGACGAGCGCGACGCACTCGACGAGGTCCTCGTTCAGGCGCAGGCGCCGCGCCGCCGAGCGCGCCAGTTGCGCGACCTCGATGGTGTGCGTCAGCCGCGTGCGGAAGTGGTCGCCTTCCGAGTTGGTGAAGACCTGGGTCTTGTACTGCAGCCGGCGGAAGGCGCGGCTGTGGATGATGCGATCGCGGTCCTGCTGGAAGGCCGTGCGGAACGGATCGACGGAGCCGGCGTGCTGCCGCCCCCGGCTGTCGGCCGCGCGCATCGCATAGGGCGCGAGCCATTCGACTTCGCGACGTTCGCACTCTTCGCGGGTCAGGCTCATGGCCGCGAGACTACAGGGGCCGCCAGGACGCCAAGGCCAGGGGCCGCGCTCATGCGCGACCCCTGGCCGCGGGATCACTTGAAGCCGGGCAGGAAGTCCTTCTCGGCGGCGAACATCTCCAGCGTCATCGCCTTGATCTCGGCCGGGGCGCAGCACGCCGCGGTCAGGGGATCGAGGGTCAGCGCGTGGATCGCCGCCTCCTTGCTGCGGTGGATGGCGGCCTCGGCGGCGAGGTCGTACATCGCCATCTGCTGGGCGCAGATCGCCGCCATCTGGCGCGGCAGGCGGCCGAACGCGACCGGCTGGAAGCCGTTGCGGTCGACCAGCGTCTTGACCTCGACCACGCCGTCGTGCGGCAGGTTGTCGATCAGCGGGCCGCCCCCCTGCCAGCGGTTCATGACGTTGCCGTGGAAGGTGAAGGGCGAGTTCTTCTCGCGCGCCTCGATGATGAAGGCGGCGTACTCGAAGCTGCGCTCCCAGCCGATCTTCTCCTCGCCGCGCACCATCTTCTCGCGCCTCTCGTCGGCGGTGGCGCGCCAGCTCGGCCAGTTGTCGGCGTAGAACGACGAGCCGCCCTCGTAGCCCGGCCGGCAGTAGGTCGCGAGCAGATCCTTGCGCTTGCGGTAGTACGGCAGGTATTCGCTGAGGTGGCCGCTCGACTCGGTGATCGCGGCGCCGAAGTGCAGCAGCATGTCCTTGCGCACCAGGTCGCCCGCGTCGTCCTTGTTCGACGGCGTGCCGGCCAGGTCGAGGATCGCCTTCTCCTTCAGGCTCGGGTAGAGGTCGCGGCCCTTGTGCGCGAGCTTGGTGAACCAGGCGAGGTGGTTGACGCCCGCGCACTCCCACTCCATCTCGTCGTACGGCACGCCGGCGCGCGCGGCGAGCTGGCGCGAGGTGCCCTGCACGCTGTGGCACAGGCCGACCGAGGGCATCTTCGAGACCCGGCCGGCGGCCAGCATCATCATGCTCATCGGGTTGGTGTAGTTCAGCATCAGCGCGTTCGGGCACAGCCGCTCGGCGTCGCGCAGGATGTCGAGGAACACCGGGATGGTGCGCAGGCCCTTGAACAGGCCGCCCGGTCCGATGGTGTCGCCGATGCACTGGTCGACGCCGAACTTGGCCGGGATGTCGTTGTCGTGGCGGACGCAGCCGAGGCCGGAGACCTCGATCGAGTTGATCAGATAGTCCGCGCCCGTGAGCGCCGCGGCGCGGTCGGTGTGCGAGGTCACCGTCCAGGTCGCGCCGGGACGCGAATGCTGCGCGGCGATCTTGGTGGTGATCGCGGTCATCGCCGCCAGGCGCTTGGCGTCGATGTCGACCAGGGCGATCTCGCCGCCGGCGTGGCCCGGCGTCTGGATGACGTCGTTCGACAGGCGCGGCGTGAAGCCGGATCCGGCGCCGAGCATCACGACCTTGATCGGCCGCGGCATGGTGCCGGGCAGGCCGACCACGTCGGAGTCCTTGGTGTGGGCGGCGTGGCCCTGGGGTTGGGCGGCGGTTGCCATGGGGCGGGGTCCTCGGGGTGGGATGGGGTGCCGGAGCCGACGCGTCGCGCTCGGGCTGCGTACGTGACATCCTACTCACCGTCTCCCCGCGTCAGGCTGGCAATTTGGCTGCCATGAAGGACTATTTGTGATGTGGACCCCTCCCGCTTCCATGCCGAGCGTGACCGCGTGCTGTGGCACATCGTCGGCGGCCAGGAGGACGAGAAGCACGCGCCGAAGGCGCGCTGGTGGCACGACAACCGCGAGCGCAAGCCGAGCGGCATCGTGGTCTTCCAGGTCGTGCTCGCGGGCCGCTGTGTCGTGCGCACCCCGACCGGCGACCACGACGTGCTGCCCGGTCAAGCCTTCCTCTTCGCCTACGACGAACCGACCGCGTACGGCCGTCCGCCCGATCGCCCTGACTGGGTCGGCTGGAGCGAATCCCTGGTCACCGCGCACCTGAGCCTGGGCGGCGCCGGCCTGGTCGACCACTGGCGGGTCCTGCGCGCGCGCGCCGGCGAGGTCTTCACGCTCGGCGCGGACGCGCCGTGCCTGGACCTGCTGCGCGACGTGCTGCGCCGCATCGGGCCGCGCGCGCGCGTCGACCGCCGCGCCAACTGCCCGTGGGTGCACGCCTTCGTCATGGCGCTGCACGATGCGGTGGAGAGCGCCGCGGCGCACGGCCTCGGACCGGTCGAGAGCGCGCTGGACGACCTGCTGCGCGCGCCGCTGTCGGGCCTGGCGCTGAAGGCGATCGCGCGCAAGCACGGCGTCGCGCGCGAGCACCTCACGCGGGTCTTCACCGCCCGCCACGGCGTCTCGCCGGCGCGCTGGCTGCGCCACGCGCGCATCGCCCGCGCCCAGGAGCTGCTGCGCGCGACCGAGCTGCCGCTGGCGATCGTCGCCGCCCAATCCGGATTCTCGTCGCCGCGCACGCTGTCGCGCGTCATCCAGGCCGCGACCGGCAAGGCCCCCGGCGCGCTGCGCCAGTCGCGCCAGCCGCGCGCCGCGGTCAGGTCGCGGTCAGCGCCTCGGCCCAGCGCAGGAAGCCGGCCGGATCCGCGTCCTTGAAGAAGGCGTTGCCGCAGACCAGGCGATCCGCGCCGTCGGCGGTGACCAGCGGGATGGTGTCGCGGGCGATGCCGCCATCGACCTGGATCGGCAGGTGCGGGAACCGCGCGCGCGTCGCGCGGATGCGCGGGCGGACCTGCGGGATGAACGCCTGGCCGCCGAAGCCGGGGTAGACCGTCATCAGCATCACCAGGTCGACGCGCGCGAAGTGGTCGAACCACAGCTCGGGATCGGTATCCGGGTTGAGCGCGAGGCCGACCTTGGCGCCGGTCGCGCGCACGGCGTCGATCGCCGCCGGCATCGCGCGCTGGCCGATCGCCTCGACGTGGATGGTGATCGCGTCGGCGCCGGCGGCGCGGAAGTCCGCGACGTAGCGGATCGGATCGGTCATCATCAGGTGCACGTCGAGCGGCAGCGCGCTGCAGCGCCGCATCGCGGCGACGATGAACGGCCCGAGCGTCAGGTTGGGCACGAAATGCCCGTCCATGACGTCGACGTGCAGCTGCGATGCGCCCGCGGCGGCGCAGCGCCGGATCTCGTCGCCGAGCTTGGTGAAATCAGCCGACAGCAGGCTGGGCAGGACGCGGACCGGACGCATGCGGCGAGCTTGCCGCGACCATGCCCTCCGCAATGGGAGGCATCGGCCCGGCGATCGATGCGCGCCGTCTATCGCCGCGATAGTCCTCGCGACCATGCAGCAGCCCGCCGACGCGCATCATGGCACCGAACCGCGTACGGGTCCGTGCTGCCGCGGATTGCGTCCCCAGGTGCCTCGACTACCCTCATCCTCATTCCCCCGTCCAAAGGACCACCCATGGCCACCGAATTCACCGACGCCAACTTCGCGAGCGAGGTGCTGCAGGGCGACAAGCCGGTGCTGGTCGACTTCTGGGCCCCCTGGTGCGGCCCGTGCAAGATGATCGGCCCGATCGTCGAGAAGCTCGCCAAGGATCTCTCCGGCCAGGTCAAGATCGGCAAGCTCAACGTCGACGAGAACCCGCAGATCGCGCAGGAATACGGCGTGATGAGCATCCCGACGCTGCTGCTCTTCAAGGGCGGCAAGGTCGTCGGCAAGACCATGGGCTTCCAGCCCGAGCCGAAGCTGCGCGAGTTCGCGATGTCGGGCGCCGCGAAGTAGCCGCGAAGCAGCGAAGTAACAGCCCCGCTTGAATCGTCTCTGCGCGGGGCGGGCCGGAAGGTCCGCCCCGCGCTCGTTTCCAGGCGCGCCCGATTCAGCCGCGCCCGATGTGCAGTTCCGCCTGGGTCAGCAGGTCCTGCCAGCGTTTCACGAGCGTGATCTCGGTGGTCGGCCAGCGGACCCAGGCGTGGCCATGGTGCTCGGTCAGCCGGATCGGCGTCTCCCGCAGCAGCTGCGCCAGGAAGACGATCAGGGTCTTCTCGACCCGCCGGCCATGGTCGCTGGTCAGGTACGACGTCTCGAAGCGGAACTCCGGATCGAGGGCGATCGCGTCGGCGGTGATGCCGGTCTCCTCGGCCAGCTCGCGCAGCGCCCCGGCCCGTTCGTCCTCGCCCGCCTCCAGGCGTCCCTTGGGCAGGTCCCACGCGTGGTAGACCCGCAGGAACAGGTACTCGCGCGGCGTCGTCCGCCGGTGCAGCAGCACCCCGCACGACGTCACCCGGCGGAGGCTGCGCATGGCTGTGTGTCGCCGGCATCCGCGCGACGGCAAGGACGGCGCCGCGGCCCCTAATCCAGCAGCTTGTGCTTCTCCATGACCGCCTTCCACGCCTCGAGCGCGCGCCGCGGGATGCGCACCTGGTCGTCCTTGCGGAAGGTCGGGATGGTGCCCTGCTCGAGCCGCTTGGCGATGAACGCCGGGCTGCGGCCGAGGACCTCGGCGGCCTGCGCCGTGTCGAGCAGCTCGCCCGGATCGGCGATGGTCACGCGCCACAGCGGTTCGCGGCACAGGTCCTGGCGCACCGCCTTGCGGTTCGCCGCCAGCATGAGCTGCACGGTCGCGTCGAGCTGATCGCTCGGCGCCTGCGCCGCCGCCTGCACCTTGAAGAGCGGCACGATCAGGTCGTAGACCTTGCCCCACCGCGCGAGCAGCGGCGGCACGCGCGGCGCCAGCCATGAGGCGACCGCGGCGGGATCGCCGCCGGCGACCGCGGCATCGGCCAGGCGATGGACCAGCGTGCAGGCGTGCTCGTCCTCGGCGTCCTCGCTGTCGAGGTAGCGGCCGAGCCAGGTGCGCGCGCGATCCAGCTCGTTTGCCGCGATCGCCAGGCGCGCGGTCAGCGCGGCGTACTCGCCATCGGCGCGACCTTCGGCCAGGGTGTCGAGCGCGCCGGAGATCCACCACGCCAGGTCGCGCTGGCGCTCGACCGCCTGCGGCGCGATGCCCTCCTCGATGCCGGTGACGAGGCGCCGCGCCAGATCGATCCAGTAGCCGCGCGGCGTCGCCTGCTTGGCGCCGCCGTAGAGCAGCGCGCCGTTGCCGCCGGCCTTCGCCTTGCCGCGGATGTCGACCAGCGCGTCGCGCACCGCGTCGCGCTCGGGGAACTTCTCGCCGCACAGCTTGACGGCGTGGTCGACGAAGCCGTCGTCGAGGCTGCCGAAGAACAGCTGCGGGATCGAGTCGATGCCCTGGTCGTCGGCCATCACCACCACGGCCATGCCGACAGCGGCGCCGAACATGTCGCGCACCGCCTGCTGCGCCTGCGCCGCGTCCAGCCCCTGCCGCTTGAAGGTCTCGACCACGCCCGCGAGCGGACCGGTGCCATCCTTCAGGAACTGCTCGCGCCCGCGCGCGATCGAGCCGGTGAACGGCCCGAGGAACAGCGAATGGAACCGCGCCTGGCCCGAGAACAGCGCGAACGGGTTGAAGTCGCCGTCCTGCGTCAGCTTCTGCATCTGCTCGGCGAAGGCCTTGGGGTCCTCGTCGCCGCCGCCGAGCTGCTTGATCAGGTTCTGGATGTCCATCGTTCCGGATCAGACGCCGTGGCCGCCGGCCATGCAAGCGGGGCGACCGCTCGGCTGATCAGCGGACGCGGCCGGTGCGGCGCCGCGTCAGCCCTTCACCCCGACGATCGCGGAGCAGTGGACGAGCGTCGGCACCGGCGCCCGCGGCATGAGCCCCGCGTCGCGCATCCACCCGCTGTACTCGGCTGCGCTGTAGGCGCGTCCTTCGGTGACCGCGAACAGCTGCGCCGAATACAGCGCGATCGGCAAGGAACCGCCGAGATCGTCATTCAGCAGCACGTCGTGGACGACCAGGCTCCCGCCGATCGGCAACGCCGAGGCGCAGCGGGCGACGATGCGCCGGCACTCGGCCACGTCCCAGTCGTGCAGGACGTTCGACAGCAGGATCACGTCGCCGGGCGGGACCGGGTCGACGAACATGTCGCCCGGCGCGCAGGCGAGGCGATCCGCGACGCCGTGGCGCGCCGCGTGCTCGGCCGCGACCTTCAGCACCTCGGGCCGGTCCCACACCACCGCGCGCAGTCCGGCGAAGCGCTGCAGGCAGGCGATCGCGTAGAGCCCGGTGCCGCCACCGACATCGATCAGCGTGCGCGCGGTGCCGAGCGACAGGCGCTGCGCCAGGATCGGCGCGACCGCGCGGGCGCGTCCGGCCAGCGCCAGCGTCAGCGCGCGCGCCGACCCCTCCTGCTCCATCGAGCTGCCTGCGCCTTCCTTGAAGATGAACTGGCTCGCGTCGCCGTGCGCGCCGATCGGCCGGTCCGCGCGCAGCTTGCGCGCCAGGTCGAGCACGCCGGGGCTGTCCGCCTGCATGCCCAGATAGCCGGCGACGCTGAACCCGGATGACGGATCCAGGAAATCCCGCGCCAGCGGCGTCGGTCCGATGCGACCGCGGAGGCGCGCTCCAGCAGGCCCATCGCGCGCAGCGCCGTGACCAGCACCGTCGCGGCGCGTTCCTCGAGGCCGAGCGCCCGGCGCAGTTCGCTCCATGCCATCGGCGCGCGTACCCGCGCGAAGACCTCGAGATGATGCGTCGCCGCGACCAGCAGCTCGGTCGCCAGCGCGCCGCGATAGAGCTCGAAGATCGCCGTCGGATCCCCGGGCGGCGGTGGAAGCGTGTCGGGCATGGCTTGCGGATAAGGCGCGACGCGCGCGCGCGCAAGCCGTCAGCCGACGACGGTCTTCCACCACGCCGACGCGATGAGCGCATGGCCGGCGATCGACGGATGGCAGCCATCGGGCGTCCACGGCACGCCCGGCTGCTGCGCACGCGCCTGCATGAGCGGCGTGCGCGCGTCGACCCACAGCGCGCGCCGCGCCTGCGCGACGGCCTCCGCCGCGTCGGCGTACTCGCCGAGCAGGCGATTGATCGGATCGTCGTTCTGCGGCGCGATCGAGGTCGGGCTGACCAGCACCAGCGTGCGCACGCCGCCCGCCAGGGCCTGGTCGCAGAGCCGTTCGAGGTTCGCGCGATACGCCGGCGGCTCGACCCAGGTCTGACCCGCCCACTCCGCCAGCTTCCGCCAGCAGTCGTTGACGCCGATCATGATCGACAGCACCTGGGGCTTCAGGTCGAGGCAGTCGGCCTGCCACCGCGCCGCGAGCTCGGGCGTGCGATCGCCGCTGACGCCGCGGTTGTGCACCTCGACGCGCAACGCCGGCTGCTCGACCCGCAGGCGACCTGCGATCATCGCGACGTAGCCGTCGCCCCACGGCGCCGATGCGCCCATGCGCCCGACATCGGTGATCGAGTCGCCCTGGAAGAGGATGCGGTCGCCGTCCTTGAGATGCATCGTGCGCTCCGTGAGTGCGGCAGCGTCGCGTCGTCGGCGATCAGCGCCAGCTTCAGGGAGCTTCGCGCTGCGAGCCCCTCACCAACGGTCGTCGCGCACCGCCCCCGGATAGAACCGCTGCAGGATCGCATCCGACGACGACCCGCTGCGCGCCATCTGCCAGGCGCTGATCTGCGACAGCCCGACGCCGTGGCCGAAGCCGCGGCCCTCGAGCACCAGGATCCCGCCCTTGTCCTTGGCGATGACGCAGCGGTCCCAGCTGGTCGAGCGCACCACGCCCGGACCGACCGCCATGCGGAAGTCGTGGCCGGTGATGGTGGTCTCGATCGGCTTCTTCTTGCCGCTGCGATGGCGGACGGCGACGTGCGCGACGCGCTTGGAATCGCCGGCGCGGTCGACCACGCGCACGCTGTCGACCGTGCCGAACGACGGACGACCGGGCTTCTCGCGCGACCACTGCTGCAGGCCCCTGCCGACGTCGGCGAGCGTGATGTTCGCCTTCCAGCGCCAGTGCGTGCCGGTGAGCTTGAGACCCCTGGCCCCGCCCTCGCACGCCGGATCGGCCACCACCGGCATCGCCGCGGTCGCCGGCGTGCCGTCGGCGAAGCGCAGGTCCGGCCAGACGTTGCCGGCCGATTCGGTCGTGCCGCCCGAGCTCGCGTAGAACAGCGCCGGCACCGGCATGCGCCGATAGGTCAGCAGCACGCCGCGCGTGTCGGCCAGGGCGCGGCGCACGTTGTCCGAGGTCTTCACCGCCGCGCCGTGGTAGGCCATGTCGACCGTGAAGTGCCAGTGCAGCTGCCACGGCTGGTCGAAGCGGTCGAGGATCTTGGCGCAGGCGTAGCTGCGCGCCGCGACCGCCTGGGCCTCGAGCGCCGCCAGCGGATACGACGGGCTCATCTCGACGGGCAGGACGCCGGCGAGGTAGCGCTCGAGCGCGACGCGTTCGATCAGCAGCACGTTGCGGCCATCGGCGATCAGCACCGGCGCGCCGGAGAAGGACAGCTTCTGCTCGGCGCCGAACGGCGGGCGCAGCGTCGCGCTGAAGCCGGCGGCGCCGGTGATGGCGATCGACGCCGCCGAGCCGCCCGCCAGGCGCACGCGTCCGCCGACCGCCTCGGCGACGACCTCGCCGGCCGGGACGCGCACGCGCGTGCCGCCGCAGTCGGCCTCGCCCGCGCTCGCCAGGACGAAGCGCACGCGCGGGCCTTCGGCCAGCAGCACGTCGACGATCGGCTCGCGATCGAGCGCCGGCTGCGGACGCCTGGCCGGCGCGCCGGGCGTCGGAGCGGTGGACGCCGCCGAGGCCGTCGACCGCGGCGCGACCGGCTGCTTGCCATCGGCGCCGCGCGACGCGGCGCGCGCCGTCGGCGCCGACCGCGCGGGCCGATCATAGGCGGAGGAGTCCTCGCGCGTGCCGACCTTGCACGCGGCCAGGGCGAGCAGCCCGGCGATCACGACGAGCAGGACGATGAGGTGGCGATCGATCACGGCGGCGCGCGTCATGGCACGCACGTTGGCTCGGCATCGCCGCGTCGCAACGATCGCGAAAGCGGTGCGAACGTCGCGCGCTACGCGGCGAACGTCGCGCGCATCCCGTCGTAGGCCATGACCACGCCGCTCGGCAGGCGCGTCTCCCAGTCGCGGTAGCGCACCTCGTGCCCCATGTGGGTCAGGATGGTGCGGCGCGGACGCAGGCGCTCGATCAGGACCGCGGCCTCGTCCCAGCACAGGTGGGTCGGATGCGGCTCGCTGCGCAGCATGTCGAGCACCAGCAGATCGCAGCCGCGCAGCCACGCCTCGGACTCGGCGGGCAGCGTCTTGAAATCGGTCAGGTAGCCGAGCGATCCGCAGCGGAAGCCGGTGGTGCGCCCGGCGGGGCCGTGGCTGAGCGGCACGCAGCTGACCGGCAGCCCCGCGACGTCGCGCACCGCGAAGTCCGGCGTGTCGATGGCGATGATCGCCGGCGACGAGTGGCGGTAGAAGTCGTCGCCGCCGCCGAAGCAGTACGGGAACATCGCCGCCATCGCCTCGAGGTGCGCGCGGTGGCCGTACATGTGCACGGGCGCGCCGCCGCCCAGGCGGTTGAGGTGGCGGATGTCGTTGACGCCGTGCGCGTGGTCGGCGTGCTCGTGGGTCAGCAGGATGCCGTCGCAGCGCACGACGCACTTCGCCGGATACGTGCGGCCGTCCCAGGTGCGGTCGGGATCGCGCAGCTGGTGCGCCAGGTCCGGACCGACGTCGATCAGCACGACCTGGCCGTCCGGTCCGTAGAGCTGCGCGCCGGAGCGCCGGCGCAGATCGCGCGGATCCTCCGACCACCAGTCCGGATAGCCCCACGGCGGATTGCCGTGGCTGGTGCCGCACCCGGTGATGACCAGCTCCCACGTCGGCATGCGCGCCACGGTGACGGCGGGGACGCGGAAGGAAATGCCCCGGCGGTGCAGCCCCGTCGCCTTGGCGCTCCGCCACCCGCGCCTACCGTCGCCGCGATGCGCCCGCTGCTGCTCGCCCTCGACCTCGACGGCACGGTGCTGACCGAGGATTGCCGCGCGCCGGCCGGCCACGTGCGCGCGATCCGCGCCATCGAACGCATGGGCGTGACCGTGGCGATCGCCACCGGGCGGTCGCTGCTGACCACGCGCCCGGTGTGGCGCGAGCTCGGGCTGGCGACGCCGGTGGTGTGCTTCAATGGCGCCTGGGTCGGCGGCTGCGACGGCGTCGCGCTGGCGGCGCTGCGCCTGAGCGAGCGCGACGTCCACGCGGTGATCGCCGAGCTCGACGGCGTCGACGGCGCGTTGTGCTTCTTCCCGGATCCGGATTCGTGGCTGATGGATCGCGAGCTACCGCTGACGCAGGTGTGGCGCGACCGCGGCTGGGCGATCGAGGTCGATCCGACGCTGCGCCGGACGTGGCGCGGCGAATCGTGCAAGCTGATGTTCATCGCCGAGCCCGACCGGGTGCCGGCGCTGGTCATCCGCCTGCGCGAAGGGCTCGGACCACGCTTCCACATCGTCGTCAGCCAGCCGGACCGCTTCGAGATCCACTACCGCGGCGTGACCAAGGCCTGGGGCCTCGAGCGCCTGGCCGCGCATCTCGGCGTCCCGCGCGCCGACGTGTGGGCCGTCGGCGACGCCGACAACGATCGCGAAATGATCCAATGGGCCGGGCACGGCTGCGCCATGGGCCACGCGCCGGACGGCGTGCTGGCGCTCGCGCGGCATCGCCTGCCCGGCATCGACGCGCGCGGCCTGTGCGCGCTGGTGCCGCTGATCGAGCAGGCGATCCACGACCACGACCGCGTGCGCGCCGCGGCGCGCTGATGGCGTTCCCGCCGCACCTCGCGCACCTGGTCGAGCCGGCGCGGGACACCGCGGGCGGCGATACGCGCGAACCCGGACCCGACGACGGGGCGCGCGAGGCGACCTGGTCGTACGCCTGGCCCGCCGGCGAACGCATGGCGGCGGAGCTGGCCGCGGTCGTCGACTGCCGCGACCTGACGGTGGCGGACCTCGGCTGCGGACGCGGGCATCTCGGACTGACGGCGCTGACGGGCGGCGCCGCCAGCGTCCTGTTCGCCGACGGGCACGGCGACGCGATCGCGCGCCTCGACCGGGTGATCGCCGCCAACGGGCTCGCGGCGCGCGCGCGTGCGGCGCGGCACGAGTGGGGCGACCCGCTGCCCGACGCGCCGTTCGACGTGATCCTCGGCGGCGATGTGCTGTACCGGCCGGAGTGCTTCGCGGCGCTCGTGCGCACCATCGCCGGCTCGTTGGCCGCGGGTGGGCGCTGCCTGCTCTCGGATCCCCGCCTGCGCCTCGAGGACGAGCTGGCGGACCGCGCGGCCGCCGCGGGCCTGGCCTGGTCCAGCCGCCGCCGCGACGGGGGCTACACGCTCCTGAGCCTGCGCCGCGCCTGAGCCTGCGCCGCGCCTGAGCAGGGCGGCGATGCCACGTTTGCGGTTGCCTTCCCGCCGACTAGGGTTTATTTGAACCCCAGCGAAGGAGCCGCCCATGTCCCTCAATCTCAACCAGGTCAGCCTGGCTGGCCGCCTCACCCGCGATCCCCAGGTCAAGGCCCTCGCCAACGACAAGGTGGTGGCCGACTTCGGCGTGGCCATCAACCGCCGCTGGAAGGGCGCCGACGGCGAGGCCAAGGAGGAGGCGACCTTCCTCGACATCGAGGCCTGGGGCCGCACCGCCGAACTCGTGGGCCAGTACCTCGCCAAGGGCAGCCCGGTCTACATC
>DASPLE010000008.1:0-57824 GCA_035627695.1 Planctomycetota bacterium | reverse complement strand
CAGATGCAGCTCTACGCCGAGGGTCCCTTCGACAAGGTCGTGACCTTCCTGACCGTCAAGGACCACGGCGCCAAGCTGGTCGCCGCCGGTGGCATGTACCCGAAGGTCGAGCAGGCGGCGTACCTCGCCAACGCCGACTTCACGACGCTGCTCGACTGCGGCCGCATCGCCGCCGAGCAGGCGATCACCGCCAGCGGCCGGCCGAACATGGCGATCACGCTCGATCAGGTCGACGAGTCGTCGATCGGCGGCCTGCTCTACATGCTCATGCTGTCGACGGCGATGAGCGCCGAGCTGTACGGCATCGATCCGTTCGACCAGCCCGGCGTCGAGCACCAGAAGCAGGCGATGTTCGCGCAGCTCGGACGCGCCGGCTTCGAGGATCTCGCCAAGCGCATCAAGGACTACCGCGCCCTGGCGCGACGGACCTGCTGAGCGTCGGCGGCGCGCGCCGCCGCAACGAAAGGCGCGGCGAACGCCGCGGTTCCGCGCGACGCGGGGCGACGTAACCCTGAACGCGGTAAGGGGCAGGGCTTGCGTCGTCGCGTGGCCTGGGCCATAGTCCGCTGGCATTGACTGCATCAGGGACGAAGGGTCCGTCCACAGGGAGCGCGCGTGCTGCACGACATCCACGTCTTCCTTCACGAGAACCGCTTCGTCGTGCTCGTGGTCGCGGCGCTGGGGATGGTCGTCGCGATCCGCATCTTCGTCGCCCACTTCGCCGCGGCGAGGCAGCCCGTTCCCGCCGCGCGCCCGCCCGGCCCGCTGATCCGCCCGCAGGGCAAGCCGTCGTCCAAGTTCGCCGAGACCGTCAAGGCCGAGGACTTCCCGCGCTCGCTCGACGCCGGCGTCGCCGCGCACCTCGACCGCGGCCGCGCCGTCACCGACAAGCCGGCGCCGGTCACCGTCGGAGGCGACAAGGCCTCCAGCGACGACGACGCGATGAGCGACCTGTTCTCCGGCCTCGGCGACGACACCGCGACCGTCGCCAAGGCGGATGCCGCCAAGCACGATCCGACCCGCAGCCACTCGCCGAAGGAAGCCACCACCGAGCGCGAGCGCAAGGCGATCAGCGAGACCGCCGCGATCCGGCGCGTCGCGCGCCTCGAGGAGATCGGCTTCCACCACAGCATCCCGAGCGACAAGGTCGAACCCGGCCGCGCGCCGCCGATGCCCGTCGATGTCCCGTCGTCGACCGCGACGACCGTGGTCTCGCCGGTCGATGCGGCCAAGGCCCGGCTGCAGGAGCTCGGCCTGGCCGGTGGGGCCGCCGGCGGCGCGACCGCCGAGGCGGCGAAGCCCGCCGCGCCGGAGCTCGACGCGATCCTCGCGCGCATCGACCAGGTCCTCTCGCAGGATCAGAAGAAGACCGAGGTCGACGTCCGTCCCGCCTCCCGATCCGACGCGCGCCTGCGCCCGACCGAGACCCTGCCGCCCGAGCCGCGCCGGCCCGATCCGCGCCAGGCGGCGACCCAGGTCCTGCAGCCGATGCCCGATCCGGACGCGCCGAAGGCCGACGCCGCGAAGGCCGAGACCAAGAAGACCACGCCGCTGTGGGCGCGTGCCGACGCGTTCGACGAGGACGCGGAGAAGACCGACGCGAAGAAGGACGACGGCCAGCAGCTCGGGCTGTTCGACAAGGACAAGGGCTGAGCCACCGTTGACGCGCGCCTCCGCGCGGCAGGGTGCCGCCCAGGAGAGCCGCCATGTCCGACCGCGCCGCCAACCAGGTCGTCTGGTTCGACATCCCGGTGACCGATCTCGACCGCGCGATCCGCTTCTACACCGCGGTGCTCGGCTCGCCGGTCACCCGCCATGATTTTCCCGGCGGCGCGCTCGGCGTGCTCGCGCACGGCGGCGACTCGGTCGGCGGCTGCCTGGTGATGGGTGGCAAGCCGGGAGGCGACGGGCCGCTGATCTACCTCAACGCCAGCGGACGGCTCGATCAGGCCGTCGCCGCCGTGACCGAGCACGGCGGCACGGTGCTCGAGCCCAGGCGGTCGATCGCGCCGCACGGTTGGCGCGCGCTGGTGCGCGACAGCGAGGGCAACCGCGTCGCGCTGCACTCGCCGGACTGACCGACCACCACCGCATCCGCGGCCCGCCGATGGGGCCGCCCCATCATCCGGCGGGACCAGTCGTCGTGACGAGCTCGGTGCCGACGATCTCGCGAGCCGCGCGCAGCGCCTCGAGCGCATCCTGGTGATGCGTCACCGCCTCGGCATGGATCGCCACGCGGTCCCCATCGCGGAGCTGCAGATCGGCGGTCCCGTCGCGATGCACGGTGATGTGCACGTCGTGCTCGGCGACGACGCGCACGGCCTTGATATCGAGGTTCTTGTTCAGGGTCGGGATGACGAGGAAGCCCATGGCGATCGCTCCGGGAGTGCCCTCGATTCTCGGCGCCGTACGCCGGCTCCTACGACGGTCGCGAGGCGGCGAACGGTGACGAAGGACCTTCGTTCCCGCTGAGGGCCTCATGGTCGCATGGTCACCCATCGCCGCCCGATGCGAGGCGCGCCGCGCGCATGCGGCTGCCGATGGCCCGTCGCACGACGACCCCTCGGACCCGCGACGCGCGGACAACCGGAACGCGCCCGTGCTCCGACCTCAGCGCGCGAGCCGACGCAGGGCCCACGCGACCGCGAGCGCCGCCGACAGGCCACCCGCGCCACAGCCACCGCCACCGCCCGAGCCGCCACCGCCCGAGCCGCCGCGGCCCGTGCCGCCGCCGGTGACGCCCGTGCCCGTGCTCGGACCCGTGGTTCCGCCACCCGTGCCTCCGCCGGGCGGCGCCGCGGCGGTACGCAGCAGGACGAAGACGCCGATCAGCGGGGCCGTGGAGCGGTAGGCGATCGGCGCGTCGCCGACGGGCTGCGCGGCGGAGCTCCCATCCATCGGCACGGCGATGGTGCCGCCGCCGTAGCTGCCGGCGAAGAGCGGGGCCGCGAAGAAGTCCTGCGCGTCGCGCAGCTCGAACGCGTCGCCGACGGCGAGGACGCCGGAGACGTCGACGGCCACCTCCGCGGCGCGCGGCCAGCCGACGACGATGACATGGGCGCGGCCCGGCTCGTAGGCGTTTGGCCGGACGATGACCTTGGCCTGGGCGGGATACGCCGTGGCGTACGTGCTGGTGGCATCGAAACCCGTGCGCGTCCGCCACTCGTCGAGGAAGGCGCCGAAGCTGCCGGACTGGGTGAAGAGGTTGAACGGCTGCCACGCCCGTTGCGGGCAGAAGTACGCGTTCGCGTCCCAGTCGTGCGCCGGCACCGCGGCCTGCTTGGTGCTGTCGAGGCGGACGATCGTCTCGTCGGCGGCGACGGTGTTGCCGCGCACCGTCAGCTGCGCGTAGTTGTACACGCGCAGTCCGCCGACGATGTAGTTGCCGAGCACCTGCGCGTCGACGTTGATGCCCGACTGCCAGTTGTAGCCGACGCTGATGCCGTCGCCGTCGAGCCCGCTGCGCAGCGCCACGTTGTCGCGCACGACGATGCGCCGCGATGGCCGCCCGCCGCCGACCAGGCAGTTGCCGCCGCCGTTCGCCGACAACGCGCCGCTGTCGAGGAACACGTTGCCCTCGACCTGGTAGCCGTCGACGTAGGCCGCTTCCGAACCGTACGCCTGCATGCCGTAGCTGAAGCCGCCGAAGATCACGTTGTCGACGATGCGCTTGGTCCCCACCTCGTTCTGCGTGTAGATGCCATGGCCATGACCCCGGTCGGGTCCTTGCCAGCCGTTGTGGTAGATGAGGTTGCCGTAGGCCTCGAGCCCTTCGGCGAAGCGCCACAGCGACAGTCCCTGCGCGGTGTCGTGGACGACCAGGTTGATGAGCTTCACGCCGACGCCGGCCCCGACGGTGTTGCCGGTGTCGACCCCGCCGCCGCGGCGGATGTCGTCGGGCCACGAGCCGGCGATGGCGGTGACGCGCTTCGGATCCGAACTGGTGATCTCGAAGCCCCAGAACCAGGTCCACGTGCCCTGGATCGCGAGGATGGTCGAACCCTCGCCGGCCGATCCGCCGTCGATCGTCGCGCGCTCGCCCGCAGCCTGGCGCACGACGATCGGCGCGGCGGCGGTCCCGTTCAGCCGCGAGACGAAGCGCCCGGTGTAGGTCCCGCCGTGCAGCCAGATGGTGTCGCCCGGCGCCACGGCCGGCGGGTGCGCCAGCGCGTGCGCCAGCGTCCACGGCTGCGACACCGTGCCGGCGTTCGTCGGCGCTCCGGAGGGAGCGACGTGGAACTCGGCGCCCGTCGACGCGGATACGGCGCAGGTCAGCAGCGCGGCGAGGCAGCGGATGCTCATGGCGGATCTCCCGGGGGATCGGTCGCGTGGACGATGAACACGTGGAAGCGCGGGTCGGTGATGCGCGGCGCGGTGCCGGCGTCCTCGCCGAGCGGCATGGCGGCGGCGCGCGGCGCGAGCGTCAGCTCCACCGGCCGGCCGTCGAATCGCCCGGCCACCACCGGCGTCCCGAACCAGTCCTCGACGTGGCGGATCGCGAAGCGCGCGCCGGGCGTGAGCACCGCCGCGAGGTCGACGGCGACCGACGCGCGGCGGTCCCACGCCAGCACGACGATGCGCGCGCGGCCGCGCTCGTAGGGATCGGGCGTGACCACGACGCGCAGCGGAGCTCCCGGCCGGTCGGCCACGGTGCTCGCCGCATCGAACCCGGTGCGGCCGCGCCACGCGCCGAGGTCCTGCGCCTCGCCTTCGACGGCGAAGCGCCCCGGATCATCGGCGCCGAGATAGACGTTGCGATCCCACGTCCAGCCGTCCGCCGGCGGACGTCCGAGGCGCGCCCACGCGTGGTCGACGGCCATCAGCGTGTTGCCGGTGAAGACCAGCGAGCGCCACGACGGCAGCACCTCGACGCCGCCGACCAGCACGTTGTCCTCGACCACGGCGTCCTCGCCCGGCGCGCCCTGGGCGAAGCCGAGGCGCAGGGGATTCCATGCGCCGAACGGCTCGAGGAACAGGTTGCGCCGCACGACGATGCGCCGGCTCGGCAGCATCCCGCCGATCAGCGCCGGCGTCTGCGGACACGACCAGCCGACGTTGTCCTCGATGACCAGGCCCTCGACCGGCGCGCGCTCGCCGTAGGCGAGCAGGCCCGCGCCGTAGCCGCCGAACCACGTATTGCCGACGATGCGCTTGACGCCCTCGCCGTTCTGGATGGTGATCGCCGGGCCGTGCCCACCGCCCGGCGTCCGCCAGCCGCAGTTGAACACCAGGTTGCCCGACAGCTCGCAGCCGAGCGCATGGCGCCACGCCGCGATGCCGGTCAGCACATCGTGGACGACCAGACCGATGACGCGCGAGCCGACGCCCTCGCCCGGGTCGTTGCCGAGCGCGACGCCGCTCGCGCGGCGAACGTCCTCGGCGCCGGCGCCCTCGGATGCGGAGACCCGGCCGGAGGAGCGGTCCGAGTCGGTGACCTCGAAGCCCTGCCACCAGGTCCACGCGCCGCGGATGGTCAAGACGTAGCCGCGGCTTCCGCCCGCGCCGTC
The DNA here is from genome assembly GCA_035627695.1 of Planctomycetota bacterium. Lineage (GTDB taxonomy): Bacteria > Planctomycetota > UBA11346 > UBA11346 > UBA11346 > DASPLE01. The sequence continues at coordinate 52,317 of DASPLE010000008.1, read as the reverse complement.
GAGCACGACCCGCTCGCCCGGCCGCGCGCGGACGGTGATCGGTCGGTCGGGTTCGCCGCGCAGCTCGGCGATGAACGGTCCGCGGTAGTCGCCGGCCGCCAGCCAGACGGTGTCGCCGGGCCGCGCCGGCGAGGACGCCGACACGGCGGTCGCCAGATCGAGCGGGCGTGCGGCGCTGCCGTCGCCATCGCCGCGGCCATCGATCGCGACGTGCCACGACCGGCCGGACGGCGCCGCGACGGCGGCGGCGGGCGCGGGTTCGCGCAGCGCGACCGCGACCAGCGCCACGACCGCCAGCGCCGCGACCGCCGCGCCGGCGATCGCTCCGGCGCCGATGCCGACGCCGACCGCGGCGGTGGCGGCGGTGCCGGAGACCGCGGTGGCGAGCCCGGCCGGCGCGCCCTCGAGCGGCGCCTGGTGCAGGCAGCCGATCACCGCGCCGAGGCCGAGCGCGCAGCCTCCGCGGGCCAGGGTCTGGCGCAGGCGTTCGAGGCCGCGGTGGACCTGCGCGTGCACCGTGCCGAGCGGCACGCTGAGCACGGCGGCGACCTCCTTGAAGGGCAGATCCTCGATGTAGCGCAGCGACACCGCGAGGCGCTCGTGCTCGGGCAGCGCGTCGACCGCGTCGCGGACCAGGGCGCGCACCTCCTCCGACGCGACCTCCTCGCGCGACGGTTCGACGAACGCCGCCGAGGCGGCGTCCTCGTGCGCGCGTCGCCGGTCCTCGCTGCGCGCGCGCTGCCGCGACTCGTTGACCACGATCGCCAGCAGCCAGGCGCGGGCGCTCGAGCGTCCGCGGAAGGTGCCCGACCTGCGCATCACCTGCACGAACGCCGCCTGCACGGCGTCCTCGGCGTCGGCGGCGTTGCCGGTCACGCGCTTGGCGAGCCGGAAGGCCGCGTCGACATGGCGGCGGAACAGCGCGTCGAGCGCCTCGCGGTCGCGACGGCGCGCGAACGCCTCCAGCAGGTGTTCGTCATCACGTGTTCCCGGGTCGGTGCTCATGCGCGGCAGGATGGGGTCACGAGGCGTCCGCATCCACGCCTCCCACGGTACTGATGCCGGTGGCGGGGCGATTCTTGCAGGAGGTTCCGATGGCGCGCCGATTGCCGTCGCACGGAGGTGGCAACGACGCGCCGCTCAGGGCTGAACCGGTTGGGCGGGTCCGGGCAGCGCCCGGAGGGTCCTCGCGCCGCATCGTGCGCAGCGGCAAGCGCGGAGCGATACCCGCCGAGCTCGCTCCCATCCTCGCGCGACTCGACATCGACGCGGAGCACTGGATCGACGCGACTGATGGATGGCGGGCGCTTCCTCGGCTCGGCCATCGGCTCAGCCGTCGCGCGCGCGGGCGAGGCCGTGCGCCGAGGCGTGAAGTGGCTGGTCGACTGTCTGAGGCTGCATCGAGCGACCGCAGCCGTCTGAGCAGCGGCACCGACGCATCTGGAGATCGATGACGTGGCCGCACGCGCTGCGCGGGGGGCGGCGTGGGCACGCGTCGGTGAAAATCAATCATTTCGCGTTGGGGAGCCTCATTGCGATCGATTGGCGAAGATTTCGCCACGCGATGCCGGCGGGGACGCATGAGGGGTTAGGCGATCGAGCCTTTGGCAACGACTGTCAGAGCGGGTGTCAGAGAGCGCCTGTCCTGTCGTTCGACTGTCGTTCGCCACGACTGTTAGAGAGGTGCCTGTCCTGTCGTTCTCCACTGCGCGGGGCCACTGCGCGGGGCGGCGTCGGCACACGTCGGTGGCGTCGGCACACGTCGGTGACTATCGCTCCCAATCGCGTCGCGGACGCGTGATGCCGATCTGTCCGGGAAGGTTTCGCCGCGCACGGCCGGCGGGGACGCAGGACGCGTTGGGCGATCGCGCCTTTGGCCACGACTATCAGAGAGATGCATGTCCTGGCGTTCCCCTGGCGTTCCCTCGGCCGTCCAGTCCGAGACCCGTGCCGCTACTCGCCCGGCACGCCGCCACCCGCCGCGATCAGTCCGCTGGTCGGCGACGAGGCGTTCGCGTAGCGCCGCTTGGCGATGCGCCCCGCCCCCGCCGCCCACCAGCCCGCTTCGAGCGCGTGGCGCATCGCCCGCGCCATGCGCACCGGATCCTGCGCGCCGGCGATGCCGGTGTTGAGCAGCACGCCGTGCGCGCCGAGCTCCATGGCGATGGTCACGTCCGACGCGGTGCCGACGCCTGCGTCGATGATGATCGGCACCGTCGCGCGCTCGAGGATGATCGCCATGTTGTTGCGGTTCAGCACGCCCAGGCCGCTGCCGATCGGCGCGCCGGCGGGCATCACCGCGGCGGCGCCGGCGGATTCCAGCTCCTTCGCGAGCACCGGATCGTCGCTGGTGTAGACCAGCACGGTGAAGCCCTCGGACGCCAGGACGCGGCACGCCTCGAGCGTCTGGGTCGGATGCGGCAGCAGGGTCTGGTGGTCGGCGAGGACCTCGAGCTTGACCATGTCCGAGATGCCGAGCTCGCGGCCGAGCCGCGCGGTGCGCAGCGCGTCCTCGGCGGTGAAGCAGCCGGCGGTGTTGGGCAGCAGCTGGTACTTGGCGCGATCGATGAAGTCGTAGAGCGTCTTGCCGGCCTGGGCGCCGGCGAGATTCGCCCGCCGCACGGCGACGGTGATGACGTCGGCGCCGGACTCGGCGAGCGCGGCCTGCATGGTCGGCATGTCGGGGTACTTGCCGGTGCCGACCAGGAGGCGGCTCCGGAAGGTGTACGGGCCGACGACCAGCGGCGGGATGGCGGCGGGCAGGGGTTGCGTCATGGCGGTCATCTAAAGCGGCGATGGGCGCGGCACCATGCATGGCGGCGGGCGGCTTGCGGCGTGGGCTGGCCGATGATGGGCAACCAGCCTCGCGTCTCGGGCCTCGGGCCTCGGGCCTCGGGAGTCGAGCCTCGAGCCTCGAGCTTCGAGCTTCGAGCCTCGAGCCTCGAGCCTCGAGCTTGGTGCCCGGTCCGCCGGGCTGCGGCCACTGGCCCGCCCCTGGCTCCGACCCCCCGGGTTGATCCCGCCCCGGCTTGCCGGTCACCCCGCCTTCGCTAGCCTCCCCGACCCGACGCGGGGGAGCGATCACGCGAACGCCCCCTGGGTCCAACCACAACCTCATCGAGGTACGCGTACCATGACCATGACCAAGGATCGCAAGTCCGAACTCATCCAGCAGTTCGGCGGCACCGACAAGAACACCGGCTCGGCCTCCGTGCAGGTCGCCCTGCTCAGCGAGCGGATCAACCAGCTCACCGAGCACCTGAAGTCGCACATCAAGGACTTCCACAGCCGCCGCGGCCTCCTGATGATGGTGGCCAAGCGTCAGCGCCTGCTGAAGTACCTGCACAAGACCGACATCGGCCAGTACCGCACGCTGACCGACAAGCTCGGCATCCGTCAGAAGATCTGACGCAGTCCCCTCCCTCCGCGGCCGGCGCACCAGCGCCGGCCGCGGTTCTTTGACACCAACACCGATTCACCGCGCGCTCCCACGCGCACCTCTCCATACCGCCGCCGCCTCCGACACGGCCGCGACGGCGATATGGACAGGCCGATGGGAGCCGCCTCACGAGCGCACCGCGCTCGGACAAGGATCCTCCCATGGACCGTAACCAAGCCATCGCCGCGCTGGGCATGCAGAAGCACACCGTCTCCGTCGACGTCGGCGGACGCAGCATCACCCTCGAGACCGGCTACATCGCGAAGCAGGCCGGCGGCGCCGTCATCGTGCGCTGCGGCGAGACCATGATCCTGTCGACGGTCTGCGACGGCGACCCCCGTCCCGGCATCGACTTCTTCCCGCTGACCGTCGACTACCGCGAGAAGCACTACGCATCGGGCCGCTTCCCCGGCAACTTCTTCCGCCGCGAGGCGCGTCCGGGCGACCACGAGACCCTGATCTCGCGCCTCACCGACCGCCCGCTGCGCCCGCTGTTCCCCAACGGCTACAAGCGCGACACGTCGTGCCAGTCGATGGTCATCAGCTTCGACCAGGAGAACGAGTCGGACGTCCTGTCGATGATCGGCGTCTCCGCCGCCCTAGTCATCAGCCACATCCCGTTCAACGGCCCGATCGGCGCCGTGCGCATCGGCCAGATCGACGGCCAGCTGGTCGTCAACCCGACGACCGCCCAGCGCGCGACCAGCGATCTCGACCTGGTCGTCGCCGGCACCAGCGACGCGATCACCATGGTCGAGTGCGGCGCGAAGGAGATCCCCGAGGCGCGCATGGTCGAGGCCCTCGTCCTCGCCCACAACGAGATCAAGCGCATCTGCGCCGCGATCGAGCAGCTGCGCGCCAAGGCCGGCAAGCCGAAGATGAAGATCGAGGAGCCCGCGGTCAGCCCGTTCATCGCGCAGATCCTGGGCAGCCATCGCGAGAGCATCCGCAAGGCCCTGCTGACCACCAACAAGCACGACCGCTCCAGCGCCGTGAAGTCGGTGCGCGAGCAGGTCGTCACCGGCCTGAGCGGCGGCGACGAGACCAAGGTCGCCGAGCTCAAGGCCGCCTATGGCGAGGCCAAGGACGTGGTCTTCCGCGACCTGATCCTCGAGGGCAAGCGCGTCGACGGCCGCGACACCAAGACCGTGCGCCCGATCGTCATCGACCTCGATCCCCTGCCGCGTTCGCACGGCAGCGTGGTGTTCACGCGCGGCGAGACCCAGGCGATCGTCGCCGCCACCCTCGGCACGTCCGAGGACGAGCAGCTGATCGACAGCCTCAAGCCCAAGTTCAACGAGCGCTTCCTGCTGCACTACAACTTCCCCGGCTTCTCGGTCGGCGAGGTCGGCGGCCGTCCGGGTCCGGGCCGCCGCGAGATCGGCCACGGCGCCCTCGCGCGCCGCGCGCTGCTCGCCGTGCTGCCCAAGCAGGAGGAGTTCCCCTACGCGATCCGCCTGGTCAGCGAGATCACCGAGTCGAACGGCTCGTCGTCGATGGCCAGCGTCTGCGGCGGCGCCATGGCGCTGATGGCCGCGGGCGTGCCGATCACGGCGCCGGTCGCCGGCATCGCGATGGGCCTGGTCAAGGAAGGCGAGCGCTACGCGGTGCTCACCGACATCCTCGGCGACGAGGACCACTACGGCGACATGGACTTCAAGGTCTGCGGCACCGCCAAGGGCATCACCGCCCTGCAGATGGACATCAAGATCGCCGGCATCAGCGCCCAGCTGCTGAGCGAGGCGCTCGAGCAGGCCCGCCAGGGCCGCATGCACATCCTCGGCGAGATGAACGCCGCGATCGGCACGCCGCGCCAGCAGCTCAGCCCGTACGCGCCGCAGATCATCCAGATCCAGATCGATCCGCTGCTGATCGGCAAGATCATCGGCAAGGGCGGCGAGACCATCCGCCGCATCCAGGAGGAGTCGGGCGCCAAGATCAACATCGACGACGACGGCGTCATCACGATCGCCTCGCCGGACATGACCTCGATCGAGAAGGCCAAGAACTGGATCAGCGACCTGACCGAGATGCCCGAGGTCGGCAAGGAGTACCAGGCGACGATCAAGGCGATCAAGGAGTTCGGCGCGTTCGTCGAATTCATCCCGGGGACCGAGGGCCTGGTCCACATCAGCGAGTGGGATTGGCAGCACATCGGCGACCTCAACTCGGTGGCCAAGGAAGGCGACAAGGTCCCGGTCAAGCTGCTCGAGGTCGACCAGCGCACCGGCAAGTTCCGCCTGTCGCGCAAGGCGATGCTGCCGCAGCCGGCGTTCACCGGCGCGGCCGGCGACGCGGGCGCGGGCGGCGGAGCGGGTCCGGCCGGCGCGGCCGATGCCGGCGGCCCGCCGCGCGATGGCGGCGGCTATGGCGGCGGACAGGGCGGCGGTCGGCGCGACGATCGCGGCCGTGGCGGCGACCGCGGCGGTCGCGGCGGCGACCGCGGCGGCCGGCGCTGAGCGCGAGGCGGCCGATGTCCGGTCGCCGACACGACGACGATCGCAGCGACGACGCTGCCGCCTCCCGCGGCCGCGCGTCGCTGCGTCCTTTCACGGATGCGGCGCGCTCGCCCGAGGGCTTCACCGACGAGCTCGGCGTCGCCACCGATCCCGTCCAGGAGCTGCGCGCGCCGCTGACCGTGCTGGTGGTGCTCGCGCCGCTCGCGCTGCTCGGCGAGCTCTACCGCTTCGTCGGCCGGCCCGCCGGCGACGACGGCTCGCAGCTGCTCGCGGATCCGGTGCTCGAGGAGGCGGGCGCCTTCATCGGCATGATGCCGCCGCTGATGCCGCTGGTCCTGCTGACCGTCGGCTGCGTCGTCGCGCATCTCTGCCTGCGTCGGCAGTGGCGCTTCCCCGGCGGGCGGCTGCTGCTGCTCGCCCTCGGCTGGGCGGGCATCTGGGGCGCGGCGCGCGTCGCGCTCGGCCTCGCCGCCCAGGGCGTCAACCTGCGCATGCACGCCGACGCGATCGTCGAACAGGTCGGGCTGGGGCTCAGCGGCGCGCTGCACGAGGAGCTGCTGTTCCGTGGCGTCATCCTCGGCGGGATGCTGCTGATCGGCCGCCTCTACGGCGCGTCGTGGACCGTCGCCGGCATCTTCGCGGTCCCGCTGAGCGCCGCGTTCTTCAGCCTCGCACACAGCGACATCGTCAACCATTTCCCCGGCGCCGAGCCGTTCGCCTGGTCGCCGTTCATCGAACGCGGCCTCGCCGGCTGCCTGTACGGCTTCGTCTTCATGCGCCACGGCCTCGCGGTCTGCACGCTCGCGCACGCGGCGTACAACATCGCGTGGGTGTGGTTGGCGTAGAGCGCCGTAGAGCGCCGTCGAGCTTCGAGCTTCGAGCTTCGAGCGAACTTCGAGCCTCGAGCCTCGAGCCTCGAGCTTCGAGGAATGCGCCCTGGGCCAGACCGTCGCGGCCGGAGCTCAGCGTCGCTGCCGCCGCAGCATCAGAGCGAGCGCCACACCGGCTGCGCCGATGACGCCGAACGACGAGCCCCTGCCGCAGCCGACATCGCTGCTGCCCGAACCGGATGCCCCCGTCGTCCCGGTTCCGCTCGTCCCGGTGCTGGCGGAGCCCGTGGTTCCGGTGCCGGTCGTCCCGGCCGTCCCCGTTCCGGTCGTGCCGGCGCCGCCATCGAGCGCGGCCTTCACCTCCTTGAGCTTCTGGACCGTCAGCCAGCTGCGCAGCAGGTAGCCGACGTTGGCCGCGGCCTGCCCGGTGGTGTGCGTCGCCGGATCGCCCCCATCGGCGTACGGGTCGCTCGCCGAACCGTACGTCCCGTCGGCGGCGCTCGGATGGACGTCGCCCAAGCCCAGCAGCGTGCCGTTCCAGTCGTTCGGGCGTCGCGCCCGGATCTCGGCGTCGAAGTCGATCAGCGGCAGGCTGCGCTCCCGAGCCAGGGCGCGGATCGAGGCGTTGGTCTGGTCGCCGAGCGTCTCGTTGCCGATGTGCGGCGGGATGGTCGAGATGACGACGGCGACGCCCTGCGCCTCGAACAGGTCGATGATGGCCACGAGACCGCCCTTGGTCTCCGCCGCGGTCCGCGATGCCGAGACGTCGTTGGTGCCGAGCATGATCACCGCGACCTCGGCGTCGGCGTACGCGACGGCGACGGTGCTGGCGCGCAGGCCTCCCGGGTACGAGCCCGCATCGGCGAGCGCCGCCCGTGCAAGCGCCTGGCCGGCGACGTGCGGCATGCCATCGCCATCAAGGAACTCGTCGCAATCCATGCCGCCGCGCGCGGTGAAGCCGCGGCTGCCGCTGACGTCGGCGGCGGCGAGGACGAAGCCGCTGGGATTGGCGGCGTCGCTGACGATCGCCTGGGCCCCGTGGCACCACGCGAGGATGGCGACGTCGTCAGCGGTCTTGCCGACGCCGCCGCGCGGCCATTGGGTGTACGGGTTCGCGTGCGTCATCGAGTCGCCGACCTGCAGCACCTTGCCGAGGGTCTTGCCGGTGGGCGAATGGACCGCGCGGAGGTGCGTCTCCCACGCCGCCTGCCACGCGTCGTCGTAGCCGTTGGCGCGGACGATGTCGTTGGCGGCGAAGGCGAGGGACGGTGCGAGCAGCAGGGCGTGGAGCGACGCGTGCTTCATGGCTGGTTCCCGGGGCGATGTGGCGAGGGACGACGGATCCGCGCGCGGGACGTGCGGTCCGCGCTGGTCGACGATCGATGCGACGACGGTGGACGGGCTCAGCCGTCGAGCGCGGCCCTGACTTCCTTGAGCTTCTGGATCGTCAGCCAGCTGCGCAGCAGGTAGCCGGAGCTGGAGGCGGCGGCGCCGGTCCGGTGGGACGCGGCATCGCCGCCGTCGGCGTAGGGATCGCTCGCCGCGTTGAAGCCGCCGACGCCGGCGGTGGGATGCACGTCGCCGGGGTTCATCAGCGTGCCGTTCCAATCGGCCGGACGACGGGCGAGGATCTCGGCGCGGTAGTCGATCAGCGCCAGCTTCTTCTCCTTGGCGAGCGCGCCGATCGCATCGCTGACCTGCGCCGCGAGCGCGTCGTTGGCGTGGTGCGGCGGGATGGTCGAGAGCACGACGACGATGCGCCGCGCGGTGAAGGCGTCGACGATCGCGCCGAGCTGCTGCTTCACGGCGTCGACGGACTTGCCGTGGTTGACGTCGTTGGTGCCGAGCATGATCACCGCGACCTCGGCGTCGGCGTAGGCGGCGGCCACGGTGCTGGCGCGCAGGTTGCCGTCGTAGGCGCTGCCGTCGGCGAGCGCGGCGCGCGCCGCCGCCTGGTCGGCGAGATCGGGCATCGCCGCGCCGGCGTTGCCGTCGCCGCTCAGGAATTCGCTGCAATCCATGCCGCCCGAGGCGGTGACGCCGCGCCGGCCGTTGACGTCGGCGATCGCCAGCGCGAAGCCGTTCGGGTTCGCCGGATCGGCGCTGACCGCATGGGCCGCGTGGCACCAGCCCAGCACCGCCTGGTCCGCGGGTGTCGCGCCGGTCGCGCGGCGCGCCCACTGGCTGTAGGGGTTGGCGTGGGTGATCGAATCGCCGACCTGCAGCACCAGGCCCGGCGTCTTCTTCGTCTTGGCCGCGGCGCGCGTCGCCTTGGCGTGCGCCGTCCACGCCGCCTGCCACGCGTCGTCGTAGCCGTTGGCGCGCGCCATGTCGTCGGCGGCGAAGCCGAGCGCCGGAGCGAGGAGGAGGGCCGGGAGGATCGCACGGATCATGGAGTCGCTCCGATGCTGCCAGGGACACGCAGCGTGGTGAGGTCCCAGCGCCGGACGACGCCGTCGTCGGCGCTCGTCAGCAGTGCCAGGCCGGTATCGAACGCGAAATTCACCATGGTCGGCTGGGGGACAAGGATCGATCCATCAGCGCCATCTCCACGCCACAAGCGGACGCCTTGCCCGGTGACCGCCGCCGCGAGCCAGCGCCCATCGGGCGACCACGCGACCTGCGGCACGAGCCCGCCGCACCGCAGCGTGACGATCTCCTGGCGCGTACGCGCATCCCAGATCCGCGCCGTGCCGTCGTTGCCGCCGCTGACGATGCGCCGGCCGTCGGGACTGAACGCGACCGAGCGCATCGCGTCGCCATGTCCGACCAGCTCGCCGAGGCGTTCGCCGGTGGCCGCGTCCCACAAGCCGACGAGGTGCTCGTCGCACGCCGACGCGAGCAGCGCGCCATCGGGCGAGAACGCCAGCGACCACACCGGCCGGGAGTGACCGCTCATGGTCGCCAGCGCTCCGCCGTCGGCGGCCCAGCGACGCACGATGCCGTCGAATCCCGACGTGGCGAAGGTGCCGTCCGGCGCGAACGCGACGCAGGTCGCGCGCTGGTCGTGACGCATCGTCGCCGTCACCGACAACGCCGGCAGCGTCCACAGCGCGGCGGTCGCATCCGTGCTGGCGCTGACCGCCTGGCGTCCATCGCGCGAGAACGCGAGCTTGAGGATCGCATGCGTGTGGCCGACGCCTTCGCCGATCATCGTCCCATCGGCGCGCCACAGGCGCACGCGCTTGTCCCAGCCGCCGGTGATGAAGACGCCGTCGGCGCGGACGGCGATCGCGCCGATGCCCAGGTCATGGCAGCGCCAGGTGGCGACCGGCGCCGGCGCGGTCGTTTCCGCGGGCGCGATGGCCGCTGCCGGCTCGGATCCGGGCCGCGGCGCGGGCGTGCCGCTCAGCACGATCACCGCCACCGGAGCGGCGACGACCACCGCGGCGCCGGCGGCGACCGTCGCGATGGTCTTGGCCAACGCCCACTTCCAGGCGACCACGACCTGGTTGGCGATGGTCGCCGCGACGCCGCCCGCCGCGGCGCCGCCGACGCAGCCGGTGGCGATGGCGGCGTCGAGGCCCGCGGGCGCGGCGTGCGCGCCGGCCTCGGTCAGGAACGCGATCAGCCCGGCGCCGCCGACGGCGACGCCGCGACCGCGCAGGCGTTCGCGCAGCCGCGCCAGCGCGCGCGTGACGTGCGTGTGCACGGTCTCGGGCGCGCAGCCGAGCTCGGCCGCGGCCTCGGCCTGCGACTTGTTCTGCAGGTAGCGCGCGACCAGCGCGGCGCGCTGCATGCCGGGCAGGCTGGCGAGCGCGCTGTCGAGCGCGCGGCGCAAGGCATCGCGGTCGGGTTCCTCGTACGGTTCGCTGACGGTGGCGGCGGCCGCCTCGCGTTCGCGCCGGCGGCGCCGCATCGCCGCGCGGCGATGCTGCAGCGCCGCCTGGTGCGCTGTGACGTGCAGCCACGCTGCGACGCTCTGGCCGCGGCGGATGTGGCGCGCCTTCCTCATCAGCACCAGGAAGGCGGCCTGGGACGCGTCCTCGGCGGCGTGCGCGTCGCCGAGGACGCGGCGGCACACGCCGTGGACCAGCGGCGTGTGGCGGCGGACGACCTCGGCGAAGGCCTCCTCCGAACCGTCGTCGGCGAAGCGCGCGAGCAGGGCATGGTCATCCTCATGGCCGGTCTCCGGCGCGACGGCATGCGGCGACGGTCCTGTGGTCACGAGAACTCCCTCCCGTCCGATGGCAGGGAGGGTACGTCGCACCGGACGCGGCGCGCCAACGCCTTCCCGCCCGGTGACACACGTCCAGGCCATGTGCCGCGGGCGGTTTACCAGGCATCGTCGAGCGGAACGGCTGCAAGCGATCCGCCCGGCCTCCCGGGTGCGCGTGGTGGCCGATCCGCGGCAATGCTCCCGCGGCGGCCGGGCGAGGTCATGGCGACCGGTCGATGTCCTGCGCCAGCCGCCGGTAGGCGCGCGGCGCCAGGCCGCGCGCCTGGCGGAAGGCGCGGTCGAAGGTCGAGGGCGAGGCGAAACCGCACGCCGCGGCGATCTCGGCGATCGGCCGCCGGCCCTGGGCGAGCAGGCCGCAGGCGCGCGCGACGCGCAGCTCGCGCACGTAGGCGGTGAACGTGCGGCTGGTCAGGCGCCGGAAGAACCGGCTGAACGCCGCCGGATGCATGCCCGCGACGCGCGCCGCCGCGCGCGCCGGGATCGGGCGATGCGCCTGCGTCGCCAGCCAGCGGCAGACCTGCGCGATCCGTTCACCGCCGGCGGCGCTGATCGCCGCGCCGCGCGGATCGATCTCGATCGGCTGCGCCGCGGCGTCGTCGGCCAGCAGGCGCAGCAGTTCGATCAGCGCCGCCAGGCGCGCCAGCGGACGCTGCGCCGGCATCGCCCGCATCAGCCTCGCGGCGCTCCGCGTCGTCGCGGGCGACGCGGCCAAGCCGCCGCGCGCGCGCGTCAGCAGGTCGCGGATCGGCTGCGCTTCCGGCAGCGCGAGCAGCGCGATGCGCTCCGGCGCGAACTGCACCGTGACCACGCGATGGGCGCCGTCGGCGGGATCGCCGATCCAGGTGTGCGGCTGGCCCGGCGCGACCAGCACCAGGTCGCCCGGACCCCAGGCGCCCGCGTGGCGGCCGATCAGCCGTCGCCCGCCGCCGCCGAGGCCGAGGGTCAGCTGCCATTCGGGATGGTGGTGCCAGTGCCGCGGGAACTGGTCGGCGCCCGCCTGCTCGAAGCAGCGGAACGACGCCTCCGGCGGCAGGTCGAGGTGCTCGAGGCGGGCGCGCACGCCCCCAGCGTAGGCGCCGGGCCGGGTTAAAAACCGTCACGTCGGCGATCATCCGCCGGCGAGCGCGGCCCAAGCCGGCGGTACATTCGGCGGATGGACACCGCCACGACCCCGGTCATCAACCACGACCCCGCGCGCTACGCGACGGACGGCTACTGCGTCTTCCGCGGCGTGCTCGATCCGGAGACCATCGCCGCGGCGCGGCGCGAGCTCGACGCGCTGATGGCGCTCGCGCCCGAAAGCCGGCCGGAGCACCTGGTCGAGCCGCACGTCCGCCACGCGCCGTGGCTGCGGCTATGCCTGGATCCACGCGTCGTCGACCGCGTGCGCGCGGTGCTTGGCGACGAGCTGATGCTCATCATGTCGCACCTGATCGTGAAGCCGCCGTTCGACGGCCGGCGCGTCGCCTGGCACCAGGACCGGCCGACCTGGCCGACGGTCGACGGCGACGATGTCGCGACCGCCTGGCTGGCGCTGGACGACGCCGATGCCGGCAACGGCTGCGTGCGCGTCATCCCGCGCACCCACGACCGCGCGCGCGCCATCGACCACGGCCCTGCGCCGGACGCGGTCTTCGATCTCGCGGTCGACGTCGCCGCGGACGAGGAGCGCCGCGCCGTCGACCTGTGCCTGCGCGCCGGCGACCTCTCGATCCACGACGGACGCCTGATCCACGGCAGCGAGGCCAACACCAGCGCCCGCCGCCGGGCCGGCTACACCATGCGTTACGCCGATCCGCGCACCGTGCGCATCGATCCGGCGAAGCACTGGGTGCCGATCTACCGGGTCAGCGGAGCGATGGCGTGATCCGCAGCGCCCCGCCTCGTCGCGGCGTCCTGTGCTGGCGCCGAGCGCGCGCGTCCTTTCCGGTAGGAATATCGCCGTCGCGGGGACCATCCGACGCGTGACCACCGTCGGCCTCGATCCGGGCGCGGAACTGCCGCTGACCTGCACCCGCCTGGGCACGTGCTGCCACGGCAAGGTGGTGTGGGTCAATCCGTACGAGCTGGCGACGCTGGCGCGGGCGCGCGGCATGGACGCGCGCGCGTTCCGCGCGTCGGCGATGCGCGCCGGCGGCGCGCGCCTGCGCTTCGACGGCCCCGTCGGCTGGCGCGGCCTCGGCGCGTGCAGCCAGTACGACCCGGCGAGCGGCTGCCGCGCGCACGCCGGGCGGCCGCTGGCCTGCCGGCTGTATCCGCTCGGCCGCGAGCGGCGCGGCGACACCGTGCGCTACGTGCACGACGGTCCCGACTTCCCCTGCCTGGCGGGGTGCCCCGGCGTCGTCGACCTGCCGCGCCTGCGCGTCGCGGACTATCTCGTCGAGCAGGACGTGGCGGCGCTCGAGGCGGTCAACGACGCCTACCTCGACGTCGTGCAGGACCTCGCCGAGGGCGCGTTCGTGCTGTGGTTCGATTCCGGGCTCGCCGCCACCGCCGAGCGCGCGACGTTGCCGCGCTGGCGCGGGCTGGTGGCGATGGATGCGGACGCGCGCGCGTCGGCCATCGACGCCGCCTGGCTCGAGCTGCTGATGACGCCGCCGATCGACGGCCTCGACGACGACGGCGCCGCCTTCGTCCGCGCGCACGCCGCGCTGCTGCAGGAACGCGCCCAGGCGGCGTTCGCGGCGCTGCGCGACGCCGCCGCGCTGCGCGACGCGTCGTGCCTGATGCTCGCTCTGGCCCTGCAGCTCGCGCAGTCGCTCGGCGCCGAGGTCGGCGTGCTCGGGGAGCGCTGGCTGGCGACGGCGATCGCGCAGGGCGGGCGCGACTGAAGCGGACGCCTCGGCGAGCGCCTCCGCGCGGCCGTGCGCCGCCGCGCGGCGACGCTAGCCTGGCGACCGTGGCCCAGCCCTGGACGTACGAGACCTACGCGCGCGAGAACGCGCTGCTGCCGGAGCTGCCGGCGGTGTCGTGGGTGACCAACCGCCGCGCGCAGCCGCGCTCGGGCGCTCACGCCCACCCCGCCTACGAGGTCACCTACGTCGTCCGCGGCCGGATCGAGAACCGCATCGGCGAGCGCGCGTTCCGCGCCGACGCCGGGCAGGTCTTCGTCATGCCGCCGGCGACGCGCCACGGCTTCGTCGATGGCGTCATCCACCCGAACGAGCACTGCCTGGTGCACGTCGCGTTCCCGCCCTCCGGCACGGCGTTGCCCGGGCTGTCGCTCGCCGACACCGCGGCGCTGGCCGCCGAGTTCGCGACCATGGCGCCGGGGGTCTTCCCGGGATCGCCGGACATCGCGCGGCTGATCGGCCGCCTGATGGACGAGCACCGCCATCCCGACGCGCCCTACGCGGTGCTGCGCGCGCGCGCGGCGCTGCACGACCTGCTCGCGGTCCTGGCGCGCGACCGCCGCCGCGTCGCGGCGGGCGCGGCCGTCGCGCTGGCGACGAGCGCGCCGATCCGCCGCGCGCTGGCCTGGCTCGACGCGCACCTCGCCGACGCCATCGCCTTCGACGCGCTCGCGCGACGCAGCGGCCTGAGCCCCACGCACTTCCGCCGCGTCTTCCGCCGCGAGGTCGGCCAGACCCCGGCCGAGTGGCTGGCGCGCCGACGCGTCGAGCGCGCGAAGGAGCGTCTCGCCGCCGGCGACGCGGTCACCGACGTCGCCTTCGCGCTCGGCTTCTCCTCCAGCCAGTACTTCGCGACCGTGTTCAAGCGCTACGCCGGCATGAGCCCCAACGCCTGGCGCCGCGCTCCGCCCGAGGACTGACGTTCGTTCCGCGACCATCGCCGCCGTGCACGCGCCGCGCCGCCGCGCGCTACGATGGCCGGACGGAGACGGCCATGACACGACGCATCGGGATCGCGGGCTGCGGCGGCATCGCGCGCACCCACCTCGCCGCCTACCTGGCCGCCGGCGCGCGCGTGGTCCGCGTCTACGATCCGGTGCCCGCCGCCGCCGAGCGTTTCGCCGCCGAGTGCGGCGCCAAGGCGGTCGCGTCGATCGAGGCGCTGGCCGCGCCCGGCATCGACGCGGCCAGCGTCTGCTCGCCGCCGGGAGCGCACCCGGCGGCCTGTCTCGCGCTGCTCGCCGCCGGCATCCCGACGCTGGTCGAGAAACCGCTCGCCGCCGACCTGGCCGGCGCGCGGACGGTGGCGGACGCGGCGCGCGCCGCGCGCGCGCCGCTGATGGTCGGCTTCTGCCACCGCCACCACGGGCCGGTGATCGAGCTGGCGCGACTCATCGCCTCGGGCGAGCTGGGCGCCCCCGTCTACCTGCGCATCGTCTTCGCCGGGCCGCTGCAGCTCGCCGGCGGCCATCGCGCCGATCCGGCGATCGCCGGCGGCGGCTGCGTCGCCGACAACGGCACGCACGCCGTCGACCTGTTCCGCCACCTGGTCGGCGACATCGCCGAGGTGCGCGGGCTGATCGCCAACGTCGTCCAGCAGGCGGCGGTCGAGGACGTCGGCGTGATCGCGCTGCGCGCGACCTCCGGCGCGCTGGGCGAGATCACCACGACCTTCTCGGGCGCCTTCCCGGCCGCGCGGCTCGAGCTGAGCTGCACCGGCGGCGCCGCGACCATCGGCTGGTGGGACGAGGACCTGCCGCCGCTGCGCTTCCGCCGCGCCGGCGAGAAGGCGTGGACGATCGTCGACTGCGCCGCCCATCCCGATCGCTTCACCACGCAGATCGCCCGCTTCCTGGCGTGCGTCGCCAGCGGCGAGCGTCCGAGCCCGTCCGCCGAGGACGGCCTGGCGACGGCGACGGCGATCGCGGCGGCCTACGCCTCGGCGCGCACCGCGCTCGCCGGAGCCGCCCGTGGGTAAGCGCCTGCGCCTCGCCTTCATCGACGACGACCTCGAGAACTACCACGCGAACACCTTCCTCGCGCTGGCGCGCGGCGCCTTCGCCGATCGCGTCGAGGTCGCTGGCTGCTGGGCCCGCGCGGGCGACCGCGGCCGCGCCTGGGCCGGCGCGCGCGGCGTCGCCTGGGTCGACGATCCGGCGCGCCTCGCCGCGCGGGTCGACGGCGTCTGCGTGCTCGCGCCGTCGACGCCCGAGACCCACCTCGAGCTGTGCCGCGCGGTGCTCCCGGCCGGCAAGCCCACCTTCGTCGACAAGACCTTCGCGCCCGACCTGGCGACGGCGCGCGCGATCCTCGCCCTGGCCGACCGCCATGGCGCGCCGATCCAGACCAGCTCGGCGCTGCGCTCGACCAACGTCCAGCGCGAGGCGACGGCGATGGGCGCGATCCGCCACGCCGTCGTCTGGGGCGGCGGAGGCTCGTACGACGAATACGTCGTGCATCCCCTCGAGCTGGCGGTGAGCGTGCTCGGCTGGCGCGCCACCGCGGTCATGCGCCGCGGCGGCGGGCGCGACGCGCAGCTGCTGGTGGACTTCGCCGAGGGCCGCAGCGCCGTGGTCAACGTCCACGTCGGCGGCGAGACGCCGTTCCTCGCCGCGCTGACGAATGCGACGACGACGCGGATCGTGCCGGTCGATTCCGCGACGCTGTTCTCGGACGCGTTCGCGCCGATCGTCGACTTCATCGGCGACGGCCGGCCGCGCGTCGACCGCCGCGAGACCCTGGCGATCCGCGCGATCATGGACGCGGCCGCCGATCCGCGCGCGCGCGAACGGCCGCTGGCGCTCGATGGCGCCGTGCTGGCCGCGGCGTCCGGGGCCTGATCGGTCAGCCCGGGCGCACCACCTCGACCCCCCGCGGCGCGCGCACGCGCAACCGCGAGCCGTCGAGATCGACGTGCAGCGGCCCCTTCGGCGTCGGCACCGTCGCGCTGATCCAGTCGAGATCGCAGCGCGCCGGCGCGACGGCGATGCGCGACCAGCCGGCGGCGAGCGGGCGGATGCCCAGGAGCGCGGTCGGCAGCAGCCAGGCCGGGCCGGCGGCCCACGCATGGCAGAGGCTCTTGCCGAACGGGCGGCCGTAGAAGGCGTAGCGCGCGTCGCCGGTCTGGCTCGCGTCCCACGCCTCCCAGAAGGTGGTCGCGCCGGCGTCGAGCATGCCGCCCCAGGTATCGCGCACGCTGTCGAGCATGGCGTCGATGCGGCCCAGCGCGGCGAGCGCCGCGCCCTCGAGCGTGCGCATCCACGGCGTGCCGACCGGCGGCAACGCGCCGGACAACGCGCGCGCCAACGCGACGCGCCGCGAGCGCGGCGCGCCGGCGAGCACCGCGATCAGCTGCGCGTGGCGCGATGCCGGCCGGCCGCGGTCGGCGTAGCAGCCGCGCGTCGCGTCCCACAGGCGCGCGTCGATCGCCGCGAGCAGGCGCGCGCGACGCGTGGCGGCCGCGCGCGCGGTCCCGCCGTCGCCGAGCGCGGCGGCGACCGCGGCGGCGGCCGCCAGCGCCCACGCGTACAGCCATTGCAGGGCCGGCACGCTGCCGTCCTTGTCGACATCGGCCCAGTCGATGAACAGCCAGTCGTCCGCGCGCTTGGCGAGGAAGCCGTGGCCGTCCTCCTGCGCGGCGAGCGCGGCCAGCGCCCGCCGCGCATCGGGCCACAGCCGCGCGAGCGTCGGCGCGTCGTCGGCATGCAGGCGGTGGGCGTCGAGCGCGAGCAGCCAGTACAGCGTGTAGTCGATGATGCCGTTGGCGTGGCACGCGGCGGCGTCGAACGGCGCCAGCGCGATCAGCGTCCGCCGCACCGGCGCCGCGTCGCCGAAGGCGTAGGCGCCGGCCAGCGCGGCGAGGAAGCAGTCGCCGACCCAGGGCATGCGGTCGCGCTTCAGGCCATCGATCAGCAGGCCATCCCGCACGCACAGGCGCAGGGTGTAGGCCGAGTTCATCCAGATGCGCGTCAGGCGCTCGTCCGAGCACGCGAAGGCGCCGCGGTTGACGAACGGCTCGAACTCGGCCTGGACCTCGACGGCGACGACCCGGGCCGCGCCGGCGCCGTCCACCCGGACGTAGCGCGCGGCGACCGCCTCCGTCGTCACCGACGCGCGCGTGCCGGCGCGGCCGCGGGTGATCGGCTGGTCGAGCGCGTCGCGATCGTCCGGCGGCGGCACGGCGAGCGCCTCGGCCAGCGATTCGCCGGGCGTGACGGCGATGGCGCCGCTGCCGCGCGTCCGCACGACGATGCGGCCGATGACCTCCACGCCGAAGTCGAACACGCCGCCGTGCAGGCGCGCGCCGCGCACGCGGCGCAGGCTGGGCGCGCGGTCGAGCGGCGTGCCGGTGGCGACCTCGATGGCCTCGGGCGGGCCCCAGTGCATGTCGTCGCGGCTCGCGCTCCACGTCGCGTCGGTGGCCAATCCGCGCGCGACCAGGCGGACGGCCGCCGGACCCTCCAGCGTCGTGAGCAGGGCCTTGAGATGGTTCGCGCCGGCACGCAGCGCCGGCGCGAGATCGATCCGGAAGACGCCGCTGCGGCCGCGCGTCAGCACGCGGCCGTTGACCACCAGGCGCAGGCCGCCGCAGGCGCGGATCTCGGCGACCAGCGCGCGCGGCGCCGTCGCCAGGTCGAAGCGCCGCTCGAACACCGCCAGCGGCGACCAGGTGCG
Source organism: Planctomycetota bacterium (assembly GCA_035627695.1). Taxonomy (GTDB): domain Bacteria; phylum Planctomycetota; class UBA11346; order UBA11346; family UBA11346; genus DASPLE01. The sequence goes on along the minus strand of DASPLE010000008.1, from coordinate 33,883 downwards.
GAACAGGCCGGGATGGAAGACGTGCTGGCAGTCGCGCTTGCCGTCGTGGCGCAGGCGCGCGAGCTGCCAGGCCTCGCGATCGCCCGGCAGCATCAGCCACGGCACGCGCGCCGCCGGCGCCGGGCCGGGCAGGGTGTAGTCGGGGTCGATGATGAAGCGGCGCGAACGCGCGTGCGCGCGGGCGGTGGACGGCGGCTGGGGCATGCGGCGTGGTAGCGCTTCACGAGCGACGCGGGAAGCGCGGGGCTCGACGCCAGCACGCACGACGCGATGCAGCGCTCCAGGATTGACTGGTCTGGCTTGCGGTGTCTTCGGCGCTCCCGGTCACGGGCAGACACCTGTTCCCGTTCACCACGACACTCATGACCCGCCACGGCGCGCTCCAGATCCTCCGCGCGATCGCCTTCGCTGCAAAGACCGGCTTCGACATCGGGCGCCGAGGTCAGCTCTGGCGTCCGCGGTCCGTCGTCGGCCCGCGGTCCCTCGACCTGGCGGCGAGGCATGAAGGCCTGCTCGCGCTCTCGCGCCTGGATGGTCACCCCGGACCAGGACGTGGCGTTCTCGAGGACCGTCGGCGAATGCCAGGACGTGCTGAGGGCCGACGACCAGAGCGACGAGGCCCTCGCGCTGGACGCGTCCGACCGCTTCGGCGGCTGAATCCCGCCGCGTTGCCTGCGGCGGGTGGGGCCTACGCTGCGGCCCCTCCCGCACGGGCCCCATGCCGCATCCCCAGCACCTGATCCGCAACTTCTGCATCATCGCGCACATCGACCATGGGAAGTCGACGCTGGCGGAACGCCTGCTGCAGGCGACCGGGGCGATGAAGGAGCGCGAGGACAAGGACCTGACCGTCCTCGACGGCATGGACCTCGAGCGCGAGCGCGGCATCACCATCAAGGCCAAGGCGGTCTGCCTCTGGCACATGCACGGCGGGCAGAAGTACCAGCTCAACCTGATCGACACCCCGGGCCACGTCGACTTCACCTACGAGGTGACGCGCAGCCTGCAGGCGTGCGAGGGCGCGCTGCTGGTGGTCGACGCGGTCCAGGGCGTCCAGGCGCAGACCGTCGCCAACTACCTGCTCGCCCTCGAGCAGAAGCTGCACGTCGTGCCGGTGATCAACAAGATCGACCTGCCGAGCGCGCGCGTCGACGAGGTCGAGAACGAGATCGAGGAATCGCTCGCGCTCGACGCGCTCGAGTCGATCAAGGCCTCGGCCAAGCAGGGCATCGGCATCCAGGACATCCTCAAGGCGATCGTCGAACGCGTGCCGCCGCCCGTCGGCGACCCGGCGGCGATGACCCAGGCGCTGATCTTCGACGCGATCTACGACGACTACCGCGGCATCATCCTCTACGTCCGGGTCAAGAACGGCGCGCTGCGCAAGGGCGACAAGATCCGCCTGATCCGATCGGAGAAGACCTACGACGTCTCGGACATCGGCCGCCTGCGCCCGCAGATGACCCCGTCGCCCGACGGCCTGGTCGCGGGCGAGGTCGGCTACATCTGCGCGGCGATCAAGGCGCTGACCGACGTGAAGGTCGGCGACACCATCACGCTCGAGGACGCGCAGGGCCAGCCGCTGACCGGCTTCCGCGAGATGAAGCCGATGGTCTATTGCGGCCTCTACCCGTCCGGCGAGACGACCTACGACCAGCTGCGCGAGGCGGTCGAGAAGCTGTCGCTCAACGACGCGTCGTTCAAGTGGGCGCCGGAGTCGGGCGGCGCGCTGGGCTACGGCTTCCGCTGCGGCTTCCTCGGCATGCTGCACATGGAGATCTGCCAGGAGCGCCTCGAGCGCGAGCACGATCTCGACATGGTCCAGACCGCTCCGACCGTGACCTACATCGTCCATCGCCGCGACGGCAAGGCCGAGGAGATCACCACGCCGGGCGAGCTGCCCAAGGACGGCCACGACGGCATCGAAGAGCCGATCGTGCGCATCCACTTCATGGTCCCGACCGACAAGATCGGCGCGGTCATGACGCTGGTCGCCGACCGCCGCGGCGTCTTCGAGAAGCAGGACTACCTCGGCACGGCGCGCTGCGTCCTGACCTACAAGATGCCGCTCGGCGAGGTCATCTACGACCTGTTCGACAAGCTGAAGTCGGTGACCCAGGGCTACGGCACGATGGACTACGACGTCATCGGCTTCGGCGAGGCCGATCTGGTCAAGGTCGACATCCTGGTCCACGACGAGCCGTGCGACGCCCTGGCCTTCATCTGCCACCGCCTCGATGCCGAGCACCGCGGCCGCGCGATCATCAAGGCGCTGAAGGAGGAGATCCCCAAGCACCTCTTCGAGGTCGCGCTGCAGGCGGCCATCGGCGGCAAGGTCATCGCCCGCGAGACCATCAAGAGCGTCGGCAAGAACGTCACCGCGAAGTGCTACGGCGGCGACGTGACGCGGAAGCGCAAGCTCCTCGAGAAGCAGAAGGAGGGCAAGCGCCGGATGAAGATGGTCGGCATGGTCGAGGTGCCGCAGGCCGCGTTCATGGCGGTGCTGAAGGCGCGCTCGGGGGAGACGAAGGAATAGGATGATTGCCGACGCGCCTGTCGCGCGTCAGCATCGGGTCGTGCGCATCGCCCTCTTCGGCGGCTCGTTCGACCCCCCGCACCTGGGGCATGTCCTGGCGGCGGCCTACGCCTACGTGGCGGCGCCGATCGACGCGGTCTGGGTCCTGCCGGCGCGGGTGCACCCGTACGCCAAGGACCTCGCGCCGTACGCGCAGCGTCGCGCGTTGTGCGATGCGGCGTTCGGCCGGCTGCCGTTCGTGCAGGTGCGCGACGACGAGCTCGGCAACCCGAACGGCTTCACCGTCGACCTCGTCGAGCGCCTCGCAGCCACGCACCCCAGCCATCGCTGGTCGCTGATCGGGGGCACCGACACCGGCACCGACCTGCCCCGGTGGCACCGCGGCGACGAGCTCGCCAAGCTGGTCGAGGTGATCGTCGTCCCACGTCGCGGCTACGACGACGGGCATCCGGCGGCGCTGCCCGAGATCTCCAGCACCTCGGTGCGCGCGGCGCTGACGCGCGGCGAGGACATCACGACGATGGTGCCGCCGGCGGTGGCCGAGCTCATCCGGAACAACGGATGGTACCGCTGATTCGAGCTTCGAGCTTCGAGCTTCGAGCTTCGAGCTTCGAGCTTCGAGCTTCGAGCTTCGAGCCGAGCTGAGCTCAGTCGAGCTGGCTCGGACTCTAGGGCGCCGGCAGGTTCACGCCGATGAGCTCGACGGTGAATACCAGGCACTGGTTCGGCTCGATCTTCGGCGGCTCGCCCTGCACGCCGTAGGCGAGGTGTCCCGGGATCACGAACTCGTAGATCGAACCGCTCGCCATCAGCTGCAGGCCTTCCTGCCAGCCGCGGATCAGGTTTCGCATCGGCAGCGTCACGGCGCTCTGGCTGAGGTCGCGCGAGGTCTCGAACTCGCGGCCGTCGATGGTCGTGCCGCGGTAGTGGAAGGTGACGACGTCGGCCATCGTCGGGCGCGCGCCGTCGCCCTGCTTGAGCACCCGGTACTGCATCTTCGACGGCAGCGCGACGACGCCCTCGCGCTTGGCGTTCTCGGCGAGGTAGCGGTCGCCGAGCAGGCGGTTGCGCGCCGCCGGCGACAGCCGCGTGGTCGGCTCGCGGTCACCGCAACCGGCGACGACGATCAGCGCGATCAGGAAGAATGTCGGACGCATGCCACGTCGTAGCGCCGGCGCGCCACGGCGGAAAGCATTCGTCCACCCCAACGCGGGATTCAGCCGAGCCAACGGTCGGCGAACGCGCGCGCGCGCGCGGGATCGGCCGTGCCGTGCACCACCACGCGCCCGTCGCGGAAGCAGGTGCCGCTCAGCGCGCCGTCGCGCCAGCGCACCAACCAGGCGTTCGCCGCGGTCAGCGACGGGCCGAGCCGCTCGCGCAGCCGGTCGAGGTCCGCGCCGACGCCGCGCCGGATCTGGATCGCGTCGCGGCCGCACAACGCGATCGCCGCCTCGTCGCCCGCCGCGAGCAGCGGACGCGTCGCCTTCGCGCCGCACGCCAGGCAGCGCGGGTCGCGCGCGGTCGTCAGATCGAGGCGTCGCACGTCGTTCGTCCACACGTCGATCGCCCACAGCGCGCGACGCACGCTCGCCCCGTCGCCGACCAGCAGCTTGAGCGCCTCGGCGACCTGCAGCCCGGCGACGACGTGCGCGATCGGAGCGATCACCCCGGCGGTATCGCAGGTCGGGCTGTCGCCGGCTGCCGGCATCATGTCCTGGAGGCAGCGCAGGCAGGCGGTGTCCCCGGGCACGATCGCGACGCAGACGCCATAGGCGCCGACGCACGCGCCATGCACCCACGGTACCCCGAGCAGGCAGCACGCCTCGTTGACCAGGTGACGCAGCGGGAAGTTGTCGCCGCCATCGACCACCAGGTCGTGGCCGCGCAGCAGTTCGACGACGTTGCCGGCGGCGACGTCGGCGACGACCGCGTCGTAGGCGACCTCAGCGTTGATCTCGGCCAGGCGCTCGGCCAGCGCCACCGCCTTCGGCGCGGCGCGGCGGGCATCCTCCTCGCGGTACAGGCTCTGCCGCTGGAGGTTCGAGGCCTCGACGAAGTCGCGGTCGATCAGGCTCAGCCGGCCGACGCCGGCGCGCGACAGCTGCTCGGCGACGATCGATCCGAGCGCGCCGCAGCCGACCACGGCCACCCGGGCGGCGCGTATGCGCTGCTGGCCGGCGTCACCGATCGGTGCGAAACGGGTCTGGCGGCTGTAGCGCTCGTCGTCCACCCGGGCAGCATCGCGCGCGGCCGATGCCGCCCAAGCCCATGCGAAAGCAGGCTTTCCGGGAGTCGACACGGCGCGTGCCCACGCCGAGCGGACGCTCGGGACGACAAGCAGGGCAATTGACTGCCCACTCGGCTTGCCTAGCCTGTCGCGCCCTACGTACTTCTGCCGAGGTCGACATGGCCGTTCCCAAGAGAAAGTCGTCGAGAAGCCGCAAAGGCATGCGCAAGGCGCACGACGCCCTCGACCTGCCGCCGGTCTCGATCGACCGCAAGACCAAGAGCGTGCATCGCCCGCACCACGTCGATCTGCGCACCGGCTTCTACGGCGGCAAGCAGGTCCTGTTCAAGGACGAGGACCAGGGCGGCGAGAGCGGCAGCGACAAGGCCTGATCGGCCATGCGGCTCGCCCTGGACGCCATGGGCGGGGACGACGCCCCGCGCGCCATGGTCGACGGCGCCCTGCACTACGCGCGCAGCCAACCGCAGCACCAGGTCATCCTGGTCGGCCCCGACACGATCCTGCGACCGCTCCTGACCGACGCGCCGGCGAACATCGTCGTCGAGCACGCGCCGGACGTGATCGGCATGGCCGACAAGCTGAGCGCGCTGAAGGAACGGCCGGACAACAGCATCAACCGCTGCACCGAGCTGCTCAAGCTGGGCAAGGCCGACGGCCTCGTGCTGTGCGGCAACACCGGCTGCAGCGTCGTCGCCGCGCAGCTCAACCTGCGCCGCATCCCGGGCGTGAAGCGCGCGGGCCTGCTCGCGCCCCTGCCGAAGCCCACCGGGCACACCTGGGTGTGCGACGTCGGCGCCAACAACATCAACAAGCCCGAGCACCTCGTGCAGTTCGCCGAGATGACCGCGGCGTTCCTCGCGTCCACCATCGGCAAGACCCGGCCCAAGATCGGCGTGCTGTCGAACGGCGAGGAGGACGAGAAGGGCATCGAGCTGACGCACGAGACCCTGGCGCTGCTGCGCAAGACCGACCTGAACGTGGTCGGCCAGGTCGAGGGCCACCATCTCTACACCACCGACATCGACGTCGTGGTCTGCGACGGCTTCGTCGGCAACATCGTGCTCAAGACCAGCGAGGGCGTCGAGAACGGCCTGCGCAAGATCATCAAGGAAGAGATCGGCCAGCGTTTCTGGACCAAGCTCGGCGGCCTGCTGGTGCGCCCCGCGTTCGAGGGCGTGCGTCGCCGCGTCGACTGGCGCTTCGTCGGCGGCTCGCCGCTGCTCGGCGTCGATGGCCTGGTGATCAAGGGCCACGGGCGCAGCGACAAGGTCGCGATCTACCACGCGCTCAAGCAGGCGGCGGCGGCGGTCGAGGGCGGGCTGATCGCCGGGCTGCGCAGGCATTTCGCGAGCGGCGGATCCGAAGCGGCGTGAGCGATGCGCCGCCTGCCTGGCAGGTGCACCGCCGCCCGCCGCCGCGCTTCATGGCCTGGGCCGGCGCGCTGGCGCTGATCGCGGGCGCCGCCGGCGCCGCGCTGATGCGGCTGCTGCTGATCGAACCGTCGTGGAGCGGGCCGCTGACGATGGGCGTCGCCGTCGCTCTCGCCTTCCTCCTCACCGCCGCGCGGGGCGCGCGCGCCAGCGTCGATGCGCACGGCGTGCTGCGGTACGGCTGGGGCCACCGGCCAGCGCTCGAGCTCGATCTGCGCGACGTGGTCGCGCTGCGCCCGGTACGCCGCGGCTTGCTCGCGGGCGTCGGCCTCGAGATCGCGCCCGAGCGCGTGCGCTTCCTCCATCGCGCCGGGCCGAGCCCGCGACGGATGCGCGACGATCGCCGCCGCCTGGGGGTCGACCTGGTGCTCGAACACCTCGACGAGGCCGATGCGCTGGCCATCGACCGCCTGCGCGGGACGGCGCAAGCCGCGGTTCCCACGCCACCTGCGTGAGCGCGCGACGACCGGTCAGTTGACCGTGGCACCGGGCCGGCGCGTGGACATGATCGTCGCCATGCTGCGCACGATGCCCGTCGCACGATTTTGGTACTGGTACCGCGATCACATCCGGGACTAGGGACCACTGCGCGCGCACGCCGCATCACGACCCCCTGGTCCTTCCGACCAGGGGGTTTCGCTTTTCTGACACCACCCCCCGGGCCCGCCATGCGTCAGACCAACAATACCCGAGTCGCCGACACCATGACGCTGCTGTCCCCGACCGCGCTGAAGGCCGAGCTGCCGATCTCGGACGCCCAGGCCGAGGTCGTGGCGGCGGCGCGCGACCGCATCCGCGCGATCATGCGCGGCGATGACCAGCGCGTGCTGGTGGTCGTCGGTCCCTGCTCGATCCACGATCCGGCCGCGGCGATGGACTACGCGCGCAGGCTGTCCGAGGTGCGCGCCCGCCTCGCCGACCGGCTCGAGATCGTGATGCGGGTCTACTTCGAGAAGCCGCGCACGATCACCGGCTGGAAGGGCCTGATCAACGATCCGCATCTCGACGGCTCGTTCGACATCAACACCGGCCTGCGCCGCGCGCGCAGCCTGCTGCTCGATCTCGCGACGCTCGGCATGCCGACCGCGACCGAACTGCTCGATCCGATCGTGCCGCAGTACACCGCCGACCTGATCAGCTGGGCGGCGATCGGCGCGCGCACCACCGAGAGCCAGACGCACCGCGAGATGGCCTCGGGCCTCAGCATGCCGGTCGGGTTCAAGAACGGCACCGACGGCGGCCTGCAGATCGCGGTCAACGCCATCGAGTCGGCGCGCCATCCGCATCGCTTCCTCGGCATCAGCGACGAGGGCCGGGTCGCGATCGTCGCGACCACCGGCAACCCCGACGCGCACCTCGTCCTGCGCGGCGGGCTGAAGGGCACCAACTTCGATGCCGGAAACGTCGCCGACGCGACCGCCAAGCTGCGCGCGCTGCGCGTCACGCCGCGGGTGATGATCGACTGCAGCCACGACAACGCCGGCAAGGACCACCTGCGCCAGAAGGTCGTGCTCGAGGACTTCGCCGGTCAGATCGCAGGCGGGTCGGATTCGCTGCTCGGCGTGATGATCGAGAGCCACCTGGTCGCGGGTCGCCAGGCGATCCCGAAGGACCTGTCGCGACTGGTCTACGGGCAGAGCATCACCGATGCCTGCGTTGACTTCGATAGCACCCAGGGGATGCTGCAACACCTGCATCAGGCGGTGGATGTCGGCGCCAGTCGCCGGCGCCAGGCGATCGCGAAGCAGGCCCAGGGCTGAGATCCGGCGACGGATCCCAGCGGCGATGAGCGAGGCGCAGGCTATCGGCCTGCGCCTCGTTGCGTGGTAGACGGACGTTCGACGACGCTTTCGGCCCAGACCGCGACGCACCCGCGACGACAGGAGTTCCCCATGAGCAGCCTTCCCGTGACCGCCGAGGGCAAGCGCAAGATGAACGCCGAGCTCGACGAGCTCGCGGCACGCGTGCCGGTCGTCGCCAAGGCGATCGAGGAGGCGCGCGAGAAGGGCGACCTGCGCGAGAACGCCGAGTACCACGCGGCTCGCGAGGAGATGTCGATGCTCAACGCGCGCATCACCGAGCTGAAGGGCAAGCTCGCGCGGGCGGTGGTCGTCGACGAGAGCCAGATCGACACCAGCCGCATCGCCTTCGGCGCCAAGATCACGCTCGAGGCCCTGCGCGACAAGAGCGTCGAGGACTGGCAGCTGGTCGGCGACGGCGAGGACGACGCGCTCGAGAACAAGATCCTGACCTCGAGCCCGATGGGCAGCGCCCTCCTCGGCAAGAAGGTCGGCGAGACCATCGTGGTCAAGGCGCCGATCGGCGACATCAAGTACAAGGTCAAGTCGATCGCGTACTGACGGCGGCCCGTTTACCGCCGACGGACGCCGCCCACCATCCGTCCCTGCCATGGCTGACACCTCCGAACTCGATGGCTGGCGCGGCCAGATCGACGCCATCGACCGCGAGCTGGTCGCGGCGCTGAACCGCCGTGCGGACCTGGTGCGCGCCATCGGCCGGGCCAAGAACGCCTCGGGTGGACCGATCTTCGTGCCGCACCGCGAGCACGAGGTCTTCCAGAAGGTCTGCGCGCTCAACAAGGGTCCGATGCCGGACAGCGCGCTGCGCGCGATCTGGCGCGAGATCATGTCGGCGTCGTTCGCGCTCGAGCAGCCGCTGACCATCTGCCACTTCGGCCAGCCCGGCGCGTTCACGCATCTCGCGGCGACGCTGAAGTTCGGCGACAGCGTCGGCTACACCTCGGTCGAGGACATCGCCACGGTCTTCACCGAGGTCGAGAAGGGCCACGCCGACTACGGCGTCGTGCCGATCGAGAATTCGACGGACGGGTCGATCACCGACACCATCGACGCGTTCCTCGCCACCGATCTGCGCATCATCAACGAGCTGCACCTCAAGATCCGCCACCACCTGATGGCGACGTGCGCGCGCGACGAGATCAAGCGCATCTACTCGCGCCATACCGTGTTCCGCCAGTGCCGCGGCTGGCTGGCGGCGAACATGCCCGGGCGCGAGCTGGTCGAGATCGTCTCGACGACGAAGGCCGCCGAGCGCGCCGCGAAGGAAGCCGGCGCGGCCGCGATCGGCCACGAGGAGGCGGCGACCGCCTTCGGCCTGCCGATCGTCGCCTCGGACATCCAGGACAACGCCACCAACACCACGCGCTTCGTGGTCATCGGCAAGCCGCAGCTCGCCGCGCAGCCGACCGGCGACGACAAGACCAGCATCATGTTCGGCGTGCAGGACCGGCCGGGCGCGCTCTACGACTGCCTGGTGCCGTTCCACACCGCGGGCATCAACCTCAGCCGCATCGAGAGCCGGCCCAGCCGCCGTCGGCCGTGGGAGTACCTGTTCTTCATCGACATCACCGGCCACCAGCGCGACGAGCGCGTGCAGTCGGTGCTCAGCGCGCTGAAGGCCCAGGTCTCGACCCTCGAGATCCTCGGCAGCTACCCGCGCGTGGCGCGCGCGCTCAACGACTAGCCGCTGCCGCGAAAACGCGGCCCACGCCGGCGATTTCCATCAATGCGATCCGTCGGACCGTCCGCTCGGCAGTGTCCTCTGCGGCCACTTGCGGGGATTTCGGAAGCGCTTCCACTTCGTTCCCTCACAGAGAAGGAAACTCACATGGCGAAACGCGCGCTGGTCGTCGCTGGCGGCTGGGATGGACACGAACCGAAGCAGGCGACCGAACGCTTCCTGCCATTCCTCAAGGCCAACGGCTTCGAGGTCATCGTGCGCGATTCGATGGCGGCCTACACCGACAAGGCGCTGATGGACTCGCTCAGCCTGGTCGTGCCGTGCTGGACGATGGGCAGCTTCGAGGGCACGCAGGAGCGCGGCCTGCTCGACGCGATCGCGTCGGGCGTCGGCATCGCCGGCTGGCACGGCGGCATGGGTGACTCGTTCCGCTCGAACTGCGACTACCAGTTCATGGTCGGCGGCCAGTTCGTCGGCCACCCCGGCAACATCATGCCGCACAAGATCCACATCACCGACTGGGACGATCCGATCACCGCCGGGATCGCCGACTTCACGCTGGTCAGCGAGCAGTACTACATGCACGTCGATCCGTCGAACAAGGTGCTCGCGACCAGCACCTTCACCGGCAAGGACGTGGCGTGGATCGACGGCGTGGTGATGCCGGTGGTGTGGAAGCGCCGCTGGAACAAGGGTCGCGTCTTCTACGCCAGCTTCGGACACGTCGCCAAGGACTTCGACAGCGTCGAGGCGCGGACGATCATGGAGCGCGGCATGCTCTGGGCGGCGCGCTAGGGCGCGAAGCGCGAGGCGCGAAGCGCGACAGCCTGGTCCGACATCCACTTCCGATCCCCACCTCCCACTCGCAACTCCCGAAGGCTCCCATGCCCACCAACATCGGCATCATCGGCTGCGGCAACATCGCGCCGGCGTACTTCAATACCCTGAGGCACTTCAGCGAGGTGAAGCTCGCCGCCTGCGCCGACATGGACGTGGCGCGCGCGCAGGCGCGGGCGAAGGAGTTCGGCGTCGCCAAGGCGTGCTCGGTCGACGAGCTCCTCGCCGACCCCGCGATCGAGATCGTCATCAACCTGACGATCCCGAAGGCGCACGTCGCCGTGGGACTGCAGATCGTCGCCGCCGGCAAGCACCCCTACAGCGAGAAGCCGCTCGGCCTCGATCGCGCCGAAGGCAAGAAGCTGCTCGACGCGGCCAAGGCCAAGGGCGTGCGCGTCGGCTCGGCGCCGGACACGGTGCTCGGCCCCGGCACGCAGACCTGCCGCAAGCTGATCGACGACGGCGCGATCGGCACCGTCGTCGGCGGCACCGCGTTCATGCTCTGCTCCGGCCACGAGAGCTGGCATCCGGACCCGGCGTTCTACTACCAGAAGGGCGGCGGCCCGATGTTCGACATGGGGCCCTACTACCTCACGTCGTTGATCACCCTGCTCGGCCCGGTGAAGCGCGTCACCGGCGTCACGCGCACGACGCACGCCGAACGCCTGATCACCAGCGCGCCGAAGAAGGGCACCAAGATCACCGTCGACGTGCCGACGCACGTCGCCGGCATCCTCGAGTTCGCTTCCGGCGCGATCGTCACCCTGACCACCAGCTTCGACGTCCCGAGCCACACCATGCCGAACATCGAGCTGTGGGGCACCGCCGGCGGACTCTCGGTGCCGGATCCGAACGGCTTCGCCGGGACGGTGCGCCTGCGCAAGCGCGAGGAGCAGGACTGGAAGGACGTCCCGCTGAACAACGTGCAGCCGCACCAGGAACGCGGCATGGGCGTGCTCGACATGGCCGCGGCGATCCGCGAGAAGCGCGCGCACCGCGCCTCGGGCGAGCTCGCCTACCACGTGCTCGACATCATGCAGGCCCTGCACGAGTCGTCGGCCAGCGGTCAGTTCGTGACCCTCACCTCGACCTGCGCGAAGCCCGAAGCGATGAAGGCGGGCGCCGCCCAGGGCGCGCTGTAGACCGCCGCAGCGGCGATGACGGCGCCGGCCGCTTGCGCGGACCGGCGCCGCTTCGTTACATGATCCCCGCGAAGGGCATCACATGCGCATCGGCATCATCGGCTGCGGCAACATCGCGCCGGCCTACCTCACCAACCTCACCCGTTTCGATGGGCTGACCGTCGCCGCGGTCGCCGACCTCGACGTCGAACGGGCGAAGGCCCGCGCGACCGAGTTCAAGGTGCCGCGCGCCTGCACCCCGGGCGAGCTGCTGCGCGACGACGACATCGACCTGGTCGTGAACCTGACGATCCCGAAGGCGCACGCGCCGGTCGGAATGCTGGCGGTGAAGGCGGGCAAGCACGTCTACAGCGAGAAGCCGCTCGGCCTCGACCGCGTCGAGGGCAAGAAGCTGATCGCCGCGGCCAAGGCGAAGCGCGTGCGCGTCGGCTGCGCTCCGGACACGGTGCTGGGCGCCGGCATCCAATGCGCGCGCGCCGCGATCGACGCGGGCAGCATCGGCAAGCCGGTGGCGGCGACCGCGTTCATGATGTCGCATGGCCCGGAGAACTGGCATCCCGACCCGACCTTCGTCTACGCCAGGGGCGGCGGACCGCTGTTCGACATGGGCCCCTACTACGTCGCCGCGTTCATCACGCTCTTCGGCCCGGTCAAGCGCGTCACCGGCAGCGCGCGCATCACCTTCCCCAAGCGCATGATCACGTCGAAGCCCAAGTACGGCCAGATGATGAAGGTCGAGGTGCCGACCCACGTCGTCGGCGTGCTCGAGTTCGCCAGCGGCGCGGTGGTCAACCTGATCACCAGCTTTGACGTCTGGCACCACAGCCTGCCGAACATCGAGGTGCACGGCACCGAGGGCTCGATGCAGGTCCCCGATCCGAACGGCTTCGGCGGCACCGTGCGCGTGCGCCGCCACGACGAGGCCGCGTGGCGCGACCTGCCGCTCGTGCACCGCTACGCCGACAACGGCCGCGGCATCGGCGTCGCCGACATGGTCGCCGCGATCCGCGAGAAGCGCCCGCACCGCGCCTCGGGCGAGATGGCGCTGCACGTCGTCGACGTCATGCAGGCGATCGTCGACGCCTCCGCCAAGGGTCGGCACATCACGCCGACGACGACCTGCAAGCAGCCGGCGGCGATGCCGGTCGAGGGGCTCGCGGCGCGCTGACCATCACGCGCCTGGCTGCGAGCTGCGAGCTGCGAGCTGCGAGCTGCGAGCTGCGAGCTGCGAGCTGCGAGCTGCGAGCTGCGAGAGGACGAGGCGCCGGAGCGCGGGCTACTTGGGGACCAGGGACATCGTGAACGACACGTCGCCCGCATAGGTCGCGCCGGGTCCGAACCACGTGTCGGCGATGGTCCTCCAGGTGCCGTCCTCCCAGATCGCCATCAGCGCCGCGTTGAGCGCGTCGCGCAGGCGGCTCTGGTCCTGGGGCAGGGCGATGCCGTACGGCTCGACCGTGAACGGGTCGCCCGCGAGCCGGAACTGCGCGCGGTCGGGCGCGAGCCGCGTCAGGCCGAGCAGGATCAGGCGGTCGCTGGTGATGGCGTCGACCGTTCCCGCGCGCAGCCCGGCGATGAGCGCGTCGAAGTCCGCCACGACCACCGGCTTGGCGTCGGGAGCGACCTGCTTGAGGTAGAACGAGCTGGTCGACCCCTTCACGGTGCCGACGCGCTTGCCGGCGAGATCCAGGTAGCTGCCGACCGGCGAATCGACCGGCACCAGCAGCGCCTGGCCATCGGCGAAGTACGGGATCGTGAAGTCGATCTCGCGCTCGCGGAAGCGGGTGATGGTGTACGAGGCGATGACGATGTCGACCGTGCCCGCGACGAGCTGATCGTCGCGATCGCGGCTGGTGACGGCGACGAGCTCGAGGTCGACGCCCAGCTGCCGCGCGACCGCGTGGGCGATGTCGAGATCGAAGCCGGTCCAGGCCTCGCCGCGACGCATGCCGAACGGCGGCGTGTCGGCCTTCACGCCGACGCGCAGCTTCTTCGCCGCCATCACGCGGTCGTAGAGCGTTCCCGCGGGCGCGGCGCCGTTGGCGCCCGGGGAGGCCTCGGAGCGGCCGCCCCCGCAACCGGCGCCGATGACGGCGATGAGGGCGCAGGCGAGGAGCGGCAGGATGCGCATGGTGGTCCTCATCAGTGGGCTCGGCGCTGCTTCATCGACCCGTAGCGCAGCTGCATGCATTCGCGCAGCTTCTCGCCCAGGGCCTCGTCGTCGGGGCGCTGGTCGACCAGGGCCCCGTAGATCGTCATCGCCTTCGACAGGATCTGGAACGACTGCTCGTAGAGATCGTCGCGCTTGGAGCTGTTGCCGGCGGCGATGGCCTCGGCGTAGACGCCCTTGCCCTTCGCGAAGATCGCGTCGGCGCTGGCCTCGTCCTCACCGGTCGGCAGGTCCGCCGCGGCCGCTTCGCGCAGGCGCTTGCCCGCCTTCTTCGCCGTCGCCTCGTCCTTGTAGAAGATGACGCGCCCCACGGGGATGGCGGCCGCGGCCGCATCGCCGCTCGCCTGGTAGAACGGGCTGTCGAGCTCGCTGCAGAACGGGCCTTTCGCCGCAGGCGCCGCTGGCGCCGCGGGCACCGGCGCGGCCGCGACGGGCGCGGGAGTCGCGGGCGTCGCGGGCGTGGCCGCCTCGACGCGCGCCCCCTCGCCGCCCGCCGCCCACAGACCGAGCTTGCCCTTCTGCGCCTGCTCCTGGGCCTTCTTCAGCGGATCCTCGAACTTGGCCGCGCGCTTCGCGCCCGGGACGTACTTGGCCAGGCCCTTCGCCACCAGCACCTCGGCGACGTCGGCGTTGTCGACCGTCAGGTGCACGCGCGCGGCGCCGGCGTCGTCGACGCCGAAGTCGGGCAGGTAGTGGACCTCGGCCTTCTTCGCGCGCGTGAGCTCGCGGACGCGATCGCGGGCCTTGGCGCGCTGCGCCTCCGGCACCTCGATGTGGGCGAGGCCGACCGTCACGGCGAGGCCGCGGTAGTTCAGCACGACGCGGTCGGCGTCGGCGACGCCGACCACGGCGTAGCTCTCGCCCGCGATCGCAGCCGCCGCCAGCGCCGCGAGCGCCATCATCCGCCAGGTGCGCATGTCGGGGTCCCCGGCGAGGACGCTGGCGGGCGCGCCGGCTTGTCAACCTCCACCGGCGACGGTGGAGCGCGACTCGTCTCCGGCGGCGTCGCTCACCAGGCCGCGGGCTCGCCGTCGAGATGCTGGACCCAGCGGATCGATCCCACCGGATTGCGGTAGTTGGTCTGGCCGAGGTCCTCGTGCGACGCGTTGTACGGATGCCAGGCGTAGGTGTCCTGCTGGCGCATGCCGCGCGTCACCATGTACGAGTCCCCGCACGACGCCGACCATTCGATCAGCCACCAGTGCCGGGTCTCGGCGTCGCGGATGCGGCCGAAGGCGGCGCGGTCCCCGAACACGGCGGCCGCGCCGGCGGCCTCGACCTCGTCCCAATCGCGGAAGCCGGCGCTCGCGCCGGCGCCGCTGGTGACCAGGAACCGCGCCGGGGCGATGCGCAGCACGCGGAACCAGGCGCGGCCGTCGCTGCCGGGTCGCGTGCGCGCATCGCCGGCGGCGAAGGCGTCGTGATCGTCGGCCGCCGGCGCCGGATCGGGGTTGGCGAGGTAGGCGATGCCGAACTCGGGGCTCGCCGGATCGGCGGCGATCGGGTTCTGGATCGCCGGCAGCACCGCCCAGCGCGTGCGCTGCCAGACCGGCATGGGACACCGGGCGACGCCACCGACATCCGGCCACCGCGCCGAGCCGCGGCGGTAGACGCGGTTGCCATCGCGGTCATCGGGATGGTCGTTGGACGGGCCCGCGACCAGGTCGCCGAGGGTCTTCGGACCGGGGGTGCCGTCGCGCGCATCGACCCAGCCGGCGCACTCCTCGTGCCCCGGCGTGCCGGGATCGTCCCAGCCGAGCCGCGAGGCCTCCTGCACGTAGTGGCAGGCCGCGATCAGCATGATGCGCGCCTGCGCATCGCCGCGCACCAGCGCGCTCTCCTCGCCATCCGAGCGGACCCGGACCAGCAGCGCGAGCATGAGCGCGCAGCCGATCGCGGTCAGCGCCGAGACCACCAGCAGGATCGCGCCGCGGCGCATCATCGCAGGTCCGCGCGCACGTCGCAGCGATCGGAGATGCGGCCGCCGTCGAGATCGCGGTCGTGGTCCGCGGACGCCGGGTCGTCGCTCAGCCGACGCTGCTGGCGCGCGCCGCGCAGCGTGGTGGACAGCATGGTGAAGGTGAGCTCGCGGCGCTCGCCGCTGAGCGCGCTGCGCCAGCCGATCCGGCACGAGGTGACGAAGCGCCGCCAGCCGATCAGGCGCTGCACGCCGATCTCCGCCGCGGGCCACGACGCGGGGCGCAGCGGCAGCAGCGCGCGGCGGGCGATGGTGCGCTCGGCGAACGTCGCGACCTGGGCGGTGGTGGCGTACTGGCCGACCGGGCTGGTGGCGCTGTTGGCGTTGACCACGGCGGCATCGTCGGCGCCGGCGAGGGCGCTGTCCGGGATCGCCGGGACGATGGCGTACGCCGCGTTGTTGGTGTGGGCGTACAGGCCGCGCGGCAGCCAGTAGCCTTCGCCGATGCTGCTGTCGTTGAAGCGCCAGGACGTCGCCATCCATTCGCGGCCCCAGTCGTCGTCGGCCTGTGCCGCCGTGTTAGCGCCGGCGCCGTACACCGCCCAGATCGTCGAGCCCGGCATGTAATCGATGGCGCCGTAGTAGCCGAGGTGATCGCGCAACCCCTCGAGCTGGTTCGGCCACCAGGTGTGCGCCGGGCGGGCGGCTCCGTACGCGGGCGCGCCCATGGTCAGCGTGATGTCCTCGCGCAGGTGCGTGAATATCTCGTACCGGCCGAACCGCCGATCGGTCCTGGCGTCGTCCTGCTGCGCGATGTTCCCGTGGAACCACGTCCGCGGATCGTTCGCCGGCCAGGCGTAGCCTGGATCGAAGCCGCGCTCGTCCTCCGCGCCGGGGACTCCCGATCGCGGCCAGTTCGGCGGCAGCGGCGTGAACGGCGCGCCGCGCCACCCTGGTCCGATGACGCCGCGGGCGCGCGCGCGCAGGCGCAGGCGCCGCGCGTCGCCCGGATCGTCGACCAGCTGCCAGCCATCCGCCTCGGCGGCGACCGCGAACCATCCGGCGCGCAGCAGCGCGTTCTCGGTCGCCAGCCGGTTGGTCGCGGTGACCGTGCCGCCGACCAGGCGCACCGCGGACCACGCCGACAGGACCAGCAGCGCGCCGAGCGCGACGGCGATCGCCGCCTCGATCAGGGTGAACGCGCCGCGGGAGGTGGCGGTCATCAGCGCACCGTCAGGGGCACGCGCGGATCGTAGAACACGAAGCCGCCGACCGTGGTCGCGCGCAGCCGGACCGAGGGCGGCAGCGGTCCGCGGTCGAGCACGCCGTCGGCGTCGCGATCCGCGCCCCAGCGCCCGACGAACACGCTGCGCGCGGCGGGCGTCGACCCGCGGTCGTCGTCGCCGCCGATCGAGCCGTTGAACATGGAGCCGACGCGCAGCGCGGCGACGTCGGCGCCGGTCGGCAGCGCCGCGACCGGCTCGATGAAGCACAGCGCCTTCTCCGGATTGCGGAACGAGAACTGCCGCCAGTCCGCGTAGCGCAGCAGCGTGCCGTCGAGCAGCCGTTGATGGTCCGCGCCGCGGATGGGCCCGGCGAGCGGCGCGCGGCTGGCGTCGATCGCCGCGCTCGGCGCGGTCTCGACGTCGGCGAAGCGCTGCCAGTCGACCGACCAGAACACCAGCGCCCGCGCGCGCTCGCTGGCGGCGAACGGCGCCGCCAGGGAGAAATGCGCCGGATCGCCCCAGATGTCGCCGATCGGCCGGGTCGGGTACTGGTAGGACCGGCCGAGCCCGGTGATCGGCTGGCCGGCGACGGCCCGCCACTGGCTCGCCGTCTTCGTCGAGCCGAAGATCGTGCCGCCGAGCGGCGCGAGCGCGGCGCTGGGGAAGAGGTCCCACTGCAGCAGCGGATGGTCGAGCATGATCATGCGGTTGGTCGGCCGCGGCACCGACCAGTCGTACGGCCAGCGCGCGGCGAACAGCGTCGCCAGGTTCAGCGACGAATCGTGCAGCGCGGTGATCTTCGCCTCGGTCAGCAGCAGCGGCGATGAGGTCGCGGTGATCGTCGGACCGGCATGGCTCAGCGGCGGGATCATCACGCCGGCGCCGGCGAGCGTGGCGGCGGGATGGTAGCGCGTCAGGCAGGCGGCGGCGTGCGCGAGGAAGCGCAGCGCCTGGACCTGGCGCCACGGCTCGATGGCCGGATCGAAGTCCGTGAGCGCGGTGGTGCGGTCGATCAGCGCGGCGCCGACCCCCTTCGCGGCGCAGTACCACAGCGCCGCCTGGCAGTAGCGGACCGCGCTCGGCTCGTCGAGCGCCGCCAGGTACGGGGCGAAGCCGTACGTCTCGACGCCCTCGACCAGGCGCGCGACCGCGGCGATGTCGGGATCGGACGCATGCTCCCAGAGGAACCCGTCCCCCAGCTGGAGAGTCCCCGCCTCGAGCGAGAAGCCGGGCTCGTCGCGGTGCGCGCCGTAGCCGGGCGGCGACGGCCACGGCGTCGAGTAGGGCCAGGCCTTCCACGGGAAGATCGTGATCGCGTTCTGCTGCGCGCAGCCGTCGACGGCGAAGACCAGGCGCTGCGCCTCGTTCGGCGCCGCCATCGGCACGGCGTCCTCCTTCAGCCCGGTCGTCGCCTGCGGCTGCGAGTAGTAGAGCGCGCCGCCGTCGTCGAGGATCCGGGCGATGGCGTCGCCGTCGGAGTCGAGGCGGCGCGCGATGATCGTCGGCACCGGGAAGATCCCCGAGCGCTGTCCGCAGACGCGGCGCTCGAGATCGTGCTGGAACGCGGAGTAGCCCGACGGCACGTCCCACGGCGCGAAGGCCTCGGCGTCGATCATGAACTGGAGGTTGTGGGATGACGCGAACGTATCGACCATCTCGACCGCCTTCGCGCTGGCGTAGAGCTCGAAGCGCGCGCGCGTCTGCGTCGCGATCGCGGTCGGCAGCAGCGCCGCGGCCACGACGACGAAGCCGCCGAGGATCGCCACGGACAGCGCGATCTCGAACAGGGTGAAGCCGCGGCGCGCGACGGGGACCATGCGGCAACCGTACGCATTGCCGTTTCCGGCGACAACGTCGCCAACTCACCGAATGCTCGCCGGATCTGTAATTCATGTTTTTAGAACATTTTAGGACACGCTTTCCGGCCTGTCCGGTCGCCCCCGTTGTCGGCCTCATTGCAGCGGTTGCCGTCGTCCGCCGGCGCCCGGCGTTGCCGGATGGACGCGGCGGAGTACGCCGGATGGATGCCGCTGCCCCACCTCCTCTCGGTCCCGGAGATGGCGATCACCTCGTTCGAGCGCGCGCACGGCATGCGCGTCACCATCCACGACCTGGCCGGCGAGCTGGCGCCCTTCCTCGCCGCCGGACGCATGTGGCACCGCCTGCCGGCGTGCGACACCGTCAAGGAGCTCGGCCACGACGCCGCCTGCGTCGCGTTCGACGTCGACCGCGTGCGCGCCGATCTCGCGTCGCTGCCCGATGGGCGGGTCCACGTCTGCCACGCGGGGTTCGTCGAGTGCGTGGTCCCCGGCTTCCAGCGCGGCGTCCTCGCCTGGGTCCTGTTCGCGGGCATCCGTCGTCCGGGCCGCCACCTCGCCATGGCGGCGCCGGCGCCGGTCACGACGGCGCTGACGTGGGCGCGGTCGGCGCGGCTGCCGCCGACGATCGACGACGGCGACGCCTGGGTGGTGCTCGAGGGCCTGCGCCAGCTCCAGGCGCGGCTGCGCACCTGGGTCGACCGCCATGCGCGCGCGGCCGACGGCGCCGGACCGGCGGCCGCGCCGGGCGATCGCCACCTGCTGCGACGCGAGATCGTCCTGCGCGCGATCGCCGAGAACCACCGGCAGCCGTTCCCGCTGGCGGCGCTCGCCGACGGGCTGGGCCTCAGCCGCGGACGCGCCTGCCGGGAGGTGCGCAGGCTCTTCGGGGTCGGCTTCCAGCAGCTCCTCCTGCGCGAGCGCGTGCGCACCGCCGAGCACCTGCTGCGCCACACCGACGAGCCGCTCGAGCAGGTCGCCAGGCGCAGCGGCTTCGGCGACGCCTCGATGCTCTACCGCGCCTTCCGCGCCGCGTTCGGCATCAGCCCCGGGCGCTATCGCAGCATCCCGAAGGTCTGACTCGCCCGCGAGGCGCGCCATCGCGCATGCTGCCGCGAACCGGGCTGGCGGCGACGCGCGCCGCACCTAGGACGCAGTGCGATGGAGCATGCGAGCCACGCCGGAGCCCTGATCCAGGACCTGGCGATCATCATGGTCGTCGCCGGCCTGGTCACGGTGCTGTTCCACAAGCTGAAGCAGCCGGTGGTCCTGGGCTACATCCTCGCCGGGTTCCTGGTCGGCCCGCACACGCCGTCGCTGCCCACGATCCAGGACACCAGGGTCATCGAGCAGCTCGCCGAGATCGGCGTGGTCCTGCTGATGTTCAGCCTCGGCATGCATTTCAGCCTGCGCAAGCTCGCCAGGGTCGGCCCCACGGCGCTGGTCGCCGCGCTGTGCGAATTCGCGGTGATGGGCTGGCTCGGATGGCAGATCGGGCGCTGGTTCGGGTGGTCGACGATGGACGGGATCTTCCTCGGCGGCGTCCTCGCGATCTCGTCGACCACGATCATCGTCAAGGCGCTCGCCGAGCTCGGCCGCACCAAGGAGCGCTTCGCCGAGCTGATCTTCGGCATCCTGATCGTCGAGGACATCCTCGGCATCGCCCTGATCGCGCTCCTGACCACGGTCGCCACCACCGGCTCGCTCGGCGCTGGGGAGATCGCGACGACGCTCGGCGGGCTGGCCGTGTTCCTCACCGTCGCGATCGTCGCCGGGCTGCTCGCGGTGCCGTGGCTCCTGCGCCTGATCGCCCGCTACAAGAGCGGCGAGATGCTGCTGATCGCCGCGCTGGCGATCTGCTTCGGCATGGCGCTGATCGCGGCGCAGCTCGGCTACAGCGTCGCGCTCGGCGCGTTCATCGCCGGTGCCCTGGTCGCCGAGGCGCGCGAGGCCGGGCGCATCAACGATCTGATCGAGCCGGTGCGCGACATGTTCAGCGCGGTGTTCTTCGTCGCCATCGGCATGCTCATCGACCCGGCGATGCTCGTCGAGCACGCCTGGCCGATCGCGGCGGTCACCGCCGCCGTCGTGCTCGGCAAGGTCCTCTCGATCTCGGCGGGCTCGTTCCTGGCGGGCAACGATCCGCGCACCGCGCTGCGCGTCGGCATGGGCATGGCGCAGATCGGCGAGTTCTCCTTCATCATCGCCCAGCTCGGCCTGACGCTGAAGGTCACCAGCCCCTTCCTCTACCCGGTGGCGGTGGCGGTGTCGGCGATCACGACCCTGCTGACGCCCTACCTGATCCGGGCGTCCGATCCGACCGTCGCGCTGATCGAACGCCATGCGCCGCGCTCGCTGAGCGCGTTCGTCGGCTTGTATCCGCGCTGGCTCGCGCAGGTGCGCGGCACCTCGGGCGACGCGCGCCAGCAGGCGGCGCGGAAATTCCTGATGCGGCTCGTCCTGCAGGTCTCGCTCGACGTCGTGCTCGTCGCCGGGCTGATGATCGCCGCCGCGCTGATGGCGCGCCGCGACATCCCGTTCCTCGATCACCTGCCGGAATGGGCCGGCGGGAAGCGCAGCGCGCTGTGGGCCGGCGCGGTGGCGTTGTCGCTGCCGATCCTGGTCCACGCCTTCCTCAAGCTGCGCGCGCTCGCCTACCTGCTCGCCGAGCTGGGCGTCGCCAATCTCGCCAGCCGCGAGCAGATGCCCCGCCTGCGCGCCATCGCGGCGACCATGATCCTCGCCGTCGGCACCACCGCCGCGGTCCTCGGGCTGCTCGCGCTCGGCCTGGCGATCCTGCCGCCCTGGCCGGTGCTGGCGGCGCTCGTCACCGCGCTGGCGCTGACCGTCGCGCTGCTGTGGCGCCGCTTCGGCCAGATGTACGCGCGGGCGCAGACCAGCCTGCGCGAGACCTTCGCGCGCCCGGTCGAGACCGGCGCGCACGAGCGTCCGCTGGCGACCGCGCTGCACGGCGCGCGCCTCGACACCGTCGCCATCGCTCCCGGCTCGATCGCCGCCGGCCGGCTCATCCGCGAGATCGGCCTGCGCTCGCGCACCGGCGCCACCGTGGTCGGCGTCGAGCGCGCGGGGATCAACGTGGTCAACCCCGGGCCCGACGAGGAGATCCAGGCCGGCGACAACGTCCTGCTGATCGGCACGGCGGAGCACGTCGCCGCGGCGCGGGCGTTGCTCTCACCGGGAAGCACGAAGCCGGAGCCGTGATGGTCGGCTGCGGGCTTCGAGCTTCGAGCTTCGAGCTTCGAGCCTGGGGCTCCTCTCAGTCCAGCGACGTCTGCTCGCCGGTCCGGATCGCTTCCATGATGTCGTGCGGCTCGGCGGCCTCGCGCAGGCGGCTGTCGACGAAGTCGCTCTCGAGGATGCCGGCGATGCGCGCCTGCAGGCGCTGGTGGATGCGCGGCAGGCCGGCGGGCGTCAGCAGGATGAAGAGCAGGTGGACGCGCTCGTCGTCGCGGCCCGGCACCGGGATGCCGACGGTCGAGCGCGCGAAGATCAGCGCCGGCTTGACCAGCCGCGGCAGGCGCGCGTGCGGCATGGCGATGCCGCGGCCGAGGTAGGTGCTGACCAGGCGCTCGCGCTCCATCAGCGCCGGCTCGATGACGTCGATCGCCAGCGGCAGCTCGTCGACCGGCACGCGCCGCAGCGCGGTGTGGATCGCCTCGGCGAGGGTCTCGCCCGGCACGTCGAGGACGATGCGCGCCGGCGTCAGCACGTCGCCGAGGTAGATCGGCGGCTCGGCGGCGAACTCGTCCTCGATCGTGCCGATGATCTCCTCGATGATGTCCTCCATGCTCAGGAAGCCGGTCCAGCGCGCCTGCTTGTCGAGCACCACCGCGATGTGGATGCGCCGGCGCTGCATGTCGGTCAGCACGCTCTCGAGCGGCGCGTCCTCGTGCGTCGTGATGAACGGCCGGGCGATGCGCGCGAGCTGCGGCTCGCCCTCCTGGTGGTGGACGATCAGGTCCTTGATGTGGACGATGCCGAGCGGCGTCTTCTCGGGCGGTCCGTCGATCAGCGGGAAGCGCGAATAGCGCGCCTCGCGCACCACGCCGAGGTTCTCGCTCCACGGCGCGCCGGCGCGCAGCGCCCGCACCAGCGCGCGCGGGCGCATGGCGTCGCGCACCTTCAGCTCGCCGAAGTCGAAGACGTTCTCCATGAACAGCAGGCGGCGGAACGACATCAGCCCGCCCGAGTGCGAGCGCGACAGGATGATGCGCAGCTCGTCCTCGCTGTGCTCCTGGGCGTGGCCCGTCGGCGGCAGGCCGATCAGGCGCATGATCGCGTTGGCGGAGGTGTTGAGCAGCCAGTACGGGGCGAAGAACAGGATGCGGAAGAAGCGCAGCGGATACGCCGTCCACGTCGCCGCGAAGTCCGTGGCGCGGATGGCGATCGACTTCGGCACCAGCTCGCCGAGCAGGATGTGCAGGAAGCTGACCATGAGGTAGGCGATGGCGAAGGCGATGGCGTGCGCGGTCAGCCAGCGGTGGCCGTCGTCGGTGAACAGGCCCGACCAGGCGATCACCGGCTCGATGAAGCGCACGACCGCGGGCTCGGCGACGAAGCCCAGGCCGATCGAGGCGAAGGTGATGCCGACCTGGCAGACCGACAGGTAATCGTCGAGGTGGGCCTGGATGTACTGCACGACCTTGGCCATGCCGTTGCCGGACGCGATCAGCTCGTCGACGCGCGATGGGCGCATCTTGACCATCGCGAACTCGGCGAGGACGAAGAACGCGTTGAGCAGCAGCAGGACGACCGCGGCGATGATGTAGACCAGGGCTTCCATCGGGGCGACGGATGATGCCGGGGGGGCGGGGGGCGCAATGGCTGCGGGTCGGCATCCGCTACGCTGCGCAACTACCAGTGATGCGCCGACTTACAGGGCGGAGGAGGGGTGTCGTACGCAGCCGTCCGGCTGGTACGGATGCGCCTGCGCAGACCCTCACCAGCGCTCACAATTCCTCGCCCGCTGCTCACCTGGCCGGTGGGCAGCGGGACAGGATGCCGCGCCATGCCCACCACCGCATCCGTGCTCGCGATCGTCGTCCTGCTGGCCTCGGTCGCCGGCGCCGGCGAGGCGCCGGCGCGCTCGCCGCTCGACGGTCGCTCGTTCGACCTGGTGATCAGCGACCCCGGCGCCGCCAAGCAGAAGCCCGCCACCAGGAAGGCGAAGACCCAGGAGCCGCCCAGCAAGCTGCGCTTCGCCGGCGGCCTCGCCGTGCTGTCCTCGCCGGTGACGCTGCCGATCACCGAGGGCGCGGGCGCGCGCGAGCCCGCCGACGCCGACGCGACCTGCCGGTACCACCGCACGTACATCCCGGTCGAGATCCAGGCGAAGGGGAAGAACGCCATCGTCACCGGCACGATCTCCGACGGCTTCGGCCCCGACGATCAGACGCTGAGGCTCGAGATCGTCGGCGGCAAGCTCGCGGGCACCTTCACCGCGCAGGGCGGCGTGCAGACCATCGTCGGCAAGGAGGGCGATCCCGATCTGCCGCCCGCGCTGCTGCTGGCGCGCGCCCGCGACCTGGCGCAGGGGCGCGAGCCCAAGCGGGCCGTGTCGCTGCTGCGCGCGATCGTCGAGGGCCACCGCTACGAACCGTGGGTGAGCGCGCCCGCGCTGGTGCAGTGGATCGAATGCCATCAGGCGCTGCGCGGCGACAAGGCGGCCGAGCGCGAGTACGCCAAGCTCGCCGCGCGCTGGCTGGGCACGGCGCCGGCGCTCGACGGCGCCGTGCCCGGTGTCGACGCGGTGCGCGAGGAACTGCTCTGGCGCACCTGGTCCACCCCGGCGCCCGCGGGGCTCGAGGCGGAACCCGACGAGGCGCACTGGCGGCCGGCCTTCGCCGTCGATCAGGTCGACCGCTCGTCGAGCACCTGGGACGGCAAGACCCAGAAGCAGGTGCAGATCCGCCTGAAGGCGACGATCCCGGCCGGCATGCGCCTGGTCACGCGGATGGGGCTCGCGGACGAGGGCGACGTCGACGCGATGCTGGTCGCCGGAACGCACGAGGTGCCCGCCACCCACGCGTCGCTCAGCAGCCATGGCGACGGCTTCCACCTGTACATGACGTTCGCCGAGCCGCCGCGCGACATCGAGACCTGCGCGGTGCGCGGAGAGCTGAAGCTCCGCCAGCACATCGCCCAGGAGACCGTCGCCGTGCCGCTGCGCGAAGGCGCGACCTGGGCGCAGGACGGAAGCCAGGGCACGGTGACCTCGTGCAGCATCGCGAAGGGAAGCTGCAGCGTCGGGCTCGAGGTGCGCGGCGGCGACGCGGCGGACGGCGGCGCGTCGGCGCGCAGCTCGAGCTCATCCGGGTTCGGCGGCTTCGCCGACGACGGCGCGGCCATCCGCCTCGCCAACGACGACGACATGATCATCGGCCCGAACAGCTCGTCGGTGCAGAGCACCAACGGCGTGGCGCACCACACCCTGACCTTCGCCACGCCGTTCGCGCCGACCCGGCTGCTGATCGACGTGCCGGGGGAGACCTCGACCCGCAGCGTGGCGTTCGCCGCCGATGGCATCGAGCTCCCGTGATCACCTCGACCCCGCTGGACCCGTCATGATCCGCATCCTCCCCCTGCTGCTCATCGCATTGACGGCCGTCGCCGCCGATCCCGCCGCCGAGCTGGAGCACGGCAGGGCCCTGCAGCTCGCGCACGAGCCACGCGAGGCGATCGCGGTCTACGCCGCGCTGATCGACGAGCGGCGGTTCGCCGTCGAGCACACCGCGCCCGCGCTGGTCGGCCTGGTCGAATGCTTCCAGATGCTCGCGGGCGACGCGGGCGCCGCCGCCGATTACGCGCGCATCGCCGCGAAGTACCTGGCGAAGCCGCCGGCGCTGGACGGCAAGGCGACGCTCGCGATCGCGGCGGCGCGCAAGGATCTGCTGTGGAAACCGTGGGTGGACGGCGCGGCGTCGCCGTTCGCCTTCGCCATCACCGGCGCCCGGCGCAGCATCGAGAACGAGAACGGGAAGAAGATCCGACGCATGCAGGTGACGCTCAGCGCCGAGGTCGGCGATCTGCGCGTCCAGGACGCGTTCGGCTTCGCCCAGGCCTTCGACCAGGCCTTCGACCAGAAGAGCAACGCCCGCCTGCGCGCCGCGGGCAAGGCTTACGCCGGGCGCGCGCGCACGCACGCCTTCGACGGCAAGCTCACCGTCACCATCACGGTCGACGGCGTGCCTGCCAAGGTCGAGGCGCTCGACGCGATCGAAGCGACGGTGCCGTTGACCGTCATCGTGGGCCGCACGCTCGCCGAGAAGCCGCTGCGCGTCGGCGAGCATTGGACGGCCGACGATGTCCGTCACGAGATCGCATCGTTCACCAGCGACGCCGGCGGCCACCACCTCGAGATCGTCACCAGGCTGACCGGGGATGCGGGCGGCGGCGCGTTCGGCGTCGCCGGCGCCGCATCGGCGACGGCGTCGGCGGGCGGCGGCGGCGCCGGGGTCGGCGACGATTCGCCGATCTGGCTCAGGACCGCGACCGGCGGCATCCACCCGAACGGCTCGTCATCGACGAGCAGCAACGGCCAGGGCCGTCTGTCCCTGGACTTCCCGGCGGGCGATGCGCCGACGGCGCTGATGGTCTGCACCGGGACCGAGACCGCGACCGGCGACGTGCGCATCGCGCTGACCGACGTCCCCCTGCCGTGAGTCGCCGGCGCGCTGGCACGGACGCCCGCGCCATGGACAGTCGCCAGCCAGCCATGAGCGGCACACGTCCCCCGTCGCGACCATCGGTCGCCCGCTACTGGCTGGCCTTCGCGCTGCTGGTCGCGCCATGCCTGGCGCTGGGCGGATGGGCCTACGGCGCCCATCGCGCGCGCACCCGCCACGAACAGGCGGCGCTGAGCGTGGCCTGGCGGCAATCCGGCGAGGACGCGGCGCGCGCGGCGCTCGGCGAACGACTGGCGCGGGTGGTCGCGCTCGCCAGGCGCGCGCCGCGGCCGCCGACCGATGAGGCGCAGGGCGCGTCCTGGTGGCGGAGCGTGACCGACGACGGCGCGATCGTCGCCGCCTTCGGCTGGCGCGACGACGCGGCGCTGACTTTGCGCGGCGCGCCGCTGTCCGCTCCGGGGCGCCCGGCGCAGGTCGACGCGGGGCTGGCCGAGGCGCGCCGCCTCGAATTCGTCGCCGGCGAATTCGCCGCGGCCGCCGCCGCGTATGCGCAGGTAGCTGGGCGCAGCGTCGATCCCGCCATCCGCGCCGAGGCGCTCGCCGGCCATGCCGCGGCGAGCGCGAAGGGCGGCGACCATCGCCGAGCGATCGATGGTCTCATCGCCGCGCTTCCTCCGGCGCAGCCGCCGCAGGTCTCGCCCGAGGCCGCCTTCGCCCTGGCCCGCGCCTGGCAGCGCGCGTCCGAGGATCCGGCGGCGCAGCAGTCGCGCTTCGACGAGCTGCTGATCCTGATCGCCGACAGCGCCGAGCGCGTCGGCGACGACGCGACCGCCGCGCGCGCCCTCGCGGCGGCCTCGCCGGGCGACGACGCGATGCGCCGCGACCTGACCGCGCGGCTCGCCCGCCACGCCGCCGCGCGTACCGCCGCAGGCCTGCTCGGGCGAGCGGATCGGGACTGGCTGGCGGAAACGGATGGCGAGGCCCCGGCATGGCGGCTGATCGGCGACGCGCCGAGCGTGGCGGTGCGACGCGACGAGATGGTGGTGGTCCTGCGCCTCGACGGCGCGCGCATCGAACAGGATCTCGCCGGCGCGTTGATCCGGCGCCCGGCGCTGCTCGCGCTCGCCGGCGCGTTCGCGGCGCGCTTCGGCGTCGCGGTCGCCGGGCCCGATACCGCGGTGACCATCGCCGCGCCGTGGGACGCGACGCTGTCGATCGCCCTGCCGGTGGCGACCGACCTGCCGCTGGTGCCGAGCGCGTTCATGACCGAGGCGTTCATCGCCGCCGGCGCGGCGCTCGCCGTGCTCGGGTTCGTCGTGCTGTACCGCACCGCCGGGCGCGACCTCGCCCTGGCGCGCCTGCGCTCGGATTTCGTCGCCAACACCACGCACGAGCTCAAGACGCCGCTGGCGCTGATGCGCGTCTACGCCGAGATGCTGTGCCTGGGCTACGAGAAGGACGGCGAGGAACGCCGGCGCTGGCACGGCATCATCCTGCGCGAGACGCGCCGCCTCGCCGATCTCATCGAGGACGTGCTGCACCTCGCCGCGGTCGAGCGCGGCACGCGCACCTATCGCCGCGACCGGATCGACCTCGCGACGCTGGCGGGCGAGGTCCTCGCGGACTACCGGCCGCAGCTGGAAGCGACCGGCTTCGCCATCGACGAGGCTCTGGCCCCGGCGCCGGTGGTCGGCGACCGCGACGCGCTCGCGCAGGCGCTGATCAACCTGGTGTCGAACGCGGCCAAGTACTCGCGCGACGAGCGCTTCATCGCCGTGACCACGCGGCGCGACGGCGCGAGCGCGGTGCTCGAGGTCGCGGACCGCGGCATCGGCATCGCCGCGCGCGACCAGCAGCGCATCTTCGAGCCGTTCTACCGCGTCGAATCCGGGCTGACCCGCGAGACCCGCGGCGTCGGCATCGGCCTGAGCGTGGTCAAGAGCATGGCGGAGGCGCATGGCGGGCAGGTCGAGGTCGACAGCGCGCTCGGCGCCGGCAGCCGCTTCCGCCTGGTGCTGCCGGCCGTGGATGCCGCGTGACCCGCGCGCCGCTCATCCTGGTCGTCGAGGACGACGAGAGCATGGCCGACGGGCTGGCGCGCATCCTGGAGCGCGAGGGCTGGCGCACCGAGATCGCGCGCGACGGCGCCGCCGCGCTGGCGGCGGCGCGAGACCGCCGCCCCGACCTGGTGGTGCTCGACGTCATGCTGCCGCGCAAGGACGGCTGGCAGGTGCTGCGCGAGCTGCGCGGCCGCGGCGCCCACCTGCCGATCCTCATGCTCAGCGCCAAGGGCGCCGAGAGCGACAAGGTGCTGGGCCTCGAGCTCGGCGCCGACGACTACGTCGCCAAGCCGTTCGGGGTCGCCGAGCTCGTCGCGCGGGTGCGCGCCCTGCTGCGCCGCGCCGCCGCGCCGGCCGCGCGCGCCGACCGCGCCACGTTCCCGGGCCTGGATCTCGACTTCGCCCGCCAGCGCGCGACCGGCTCCGCCGGCACGCAGGAGCTGTCGACGCACGAGAACGGCGTCCTGCGCGCGCTGGTCGCGCACGCCGGCGAACTGGTGCCGCGCACGCTCCTGCTCGATCAGGTGTGGGGCGACGACGCCGCGGTCACCGCCCGCGTCGTCGACTTCCACGTCACGCGCCTGCGCCGCAAGATCGAGCTCGCCACCGGCGAGGACGAGCCGCGCCGGATCATCACGGTGCACGGCAGCGGGTACCGCTTCGTGCCGTGAGGGAGCTTCGGGCTTCGGGCTTCGGGCTTCGGGCTTCGGGCTTCGAGCGGTCGCCGTCAGCTGTCGAGGACCTTCAGCGTCCCCTGCCAGGCGGCCTTCAGCTCCGCGAGCCCGGCTTCGAGCCCTGAGCCGATGCCGTCGATGCGCAGGCGCGGCTCGGAGATGACCTCGCCGATCGCCGCGTGCGGCACGCCGGCGAGCAGCTTCTCGGCCTCGGCGAGGCGCGCGCGCGGCACGGTCAGCACGACGCGCGACAGCGACTCGCTGAACAGCAGGCGATCGAGCGTGCGGACGTCGGCGGAGCGCGGCACCTTGGTCGCGTCGATGCGCATGCCGAGCCAGCCGGCGAAGGCCATCTCCGCCAGGCACGCGCCAAGGCCGCCGTCCGAGCAGTCGTGCGCGGCGTTGACGACGCCGGCAGCGGTGCAGGCGGCGACCGCGTGCAGCATGGCCTTCGACACGTCCTTGTCGTACGCCGGCGGCATTCCGCCGGCGACGCCGAGCAGACCGAGGTACTCCGAACCGCCGAGCTCGTTGCGGGTCTCGCCGACGGCGATGACCACGTCGCCGGCGCGCTTGGCGTCCATGGTGATCGCCTTCGCCACGTCCGGCATCACCGTCAGCGCGGTGATCAGCAGGGTGTGCGGGATGACGATCGTCCTGCCCTGGAAGCTGTACTCGTTGTTGAGGCTGTCCTTGCCGGAGATGAACGGCGTGCCGTAGTGCACCGCGAGCTCGTAGCACGCCTGGCACGCGCGCACCAGCGCGCCGAGGTTGTCCGGCTTGGCGCAGTTGCCCCACGAGAAGTTGTCGAGGATGGCGACGCGGTCGAGCGGCGCGCCGACGCAGACCAGGTTGCGCAGCGCCTCCTCGATGCCGGCCGCCGCGGCGAGCCACGCGTCGAAGTCGGACAGCGACGGGTTCAGCCCGCACGCGACGGCGACGCCGCGGTTCGAGCCGAGCACCGGCGCCACCACCGCGGCGTCCGACGGGCCATCGTGCATCGCGCCGACCAGCGGCTTGACGATCGAGCCGGCCTGGACCTCGTGGTCGTACTGGCGGATGACCCATTCCTTGCTCGCGACGTTCGGACGCGCGAGCACGTCCATCAGCGTCCGCGCGATGTCCTTCGGCGGCGCGACCTTGGCGTCGGCCGGCTTCACCGGCGCGAACGTCGCGCTGCGCTTCAGGCGCGGCACGCCGTCGTGCAGGAAGTGCATGTCGACGTCGCACACCTGGGTGCCGTGCCACATCAGCTCGAGCCGGCCGGTCGCGGTGACGACGCCGATGTCGGTCGCCTCGACGTCCTCGGCGGCGAAGATCGCCAGCGCCTGCTTGAGCTTCGCCGCGGGCACCGCCGCGACCATGCGCTCCTGCGATTCGCTGATCCAGATCTCGGCGTAGGTCAGGCCGGAGTACTTCAGCGGCACGCGGTCGAGGTGGATCTTCGCGCCGTGCTCGGCGGCCATCTCGCCGCACGCGCTCGACAGCCCGCCGGCGCCGCAGTCGGTGATGGCGTGGAAGCAGCCCGCGTCGCGCGCCTGGAGCATGGTGTCGAGGATCTTCTTCTCCTCGATGGCGTTGCCGATCTGCACCGCGCCCGACGAGACGGTCTCGGAATCGCTGGTCAGCTCGATCGAGCTGAACGTCGCGCCGTGGATGCCGTCGCGTCCGGTGCGCCCGCCGATCGCCAGGATGTGGTCGCCGATGCGCGCGCTCTTCTCGATCATCGTCCGCGGGATGAGCCCGGTGGTGCCGCAGAAGACCAGCGGGTTGCCGACGTAGCGCGGGTCGAAGCGCACCGCGCCGTTGACCGTCGGGATGCCCATGCGGTTGCCGTAGTCGCGCACGCCCGCGACCACGCGCTGCATCAGGCGGCGCGGGTGGATGGTGCCCGGCGGCAGGGTCTCGGCCTTGGCCGTCAACTCGCCGAAGCAGAACACGTCGGTGGAGAAGATCGGCCGCGCGCCCAGCCCGGTGCCGATGACGTCGCGGATGACGCCGCCCAGGCCGGTGTTGGCGCCGCCGTAGGGCTCGATCGCCGACGGGTGATTGTGGGTCTCGACCTTGATGCACACGCCGCGCGTGTCGTCGAACTCGATGACGCCCGAGTTGTCCTTGAAGACCGACAGGCACCACGGCGCGGCGATCTCGGCGGTCGCCTTGGCGATGGTCTGCTTGAGCAGGTTGTCGATGACCACCGTCCCCTCGGGACCGGTGTACTCGATCAGGCCCTTGAGCGTCTTGTGCACGCAGTGCTCGGACCAGGTCTGGGCGATGGTCTCGAGCTCGACGTCGGACGGCTCGCGCTTCAGCTGGTCGAAGTACGCCTGGACGGTCTTCATCTCGTCGAGGGTCAGGCTCAGGCAGCCCTTGCGCGACAGGTCGACGAGTCCGGCGTCGTCGAGCTCGCCGATCGCCACCTCGACGCGCGCGCCCGGTGACACGCCGCCGAGCGGACGGAAGCGGACGGCTTCGGCGGGGTCGATCGCGACCTCCTCGATGGCCTGGTTGGCCAGGCACTTCCAGGCCAGCCGGTCGAGCTCGTCATCGCTCGCGGACGCGACCTCGACGCGCGTCCCGACGCGCACCGCCACGACCGCCAGGCCGAGGTCGCGTGCGCCCTTGACGATCGACCCCTCGACCGGGTCCATGACGCCGTTCTTGCGCTGGATCTCGAGCACGCGGCGGCCGCGTCCCGACGTCGTCAGCGCATCCGCCGCCGCCACCCGCTCGGTCACCGGATCGCACAGCAGCGTGCGCGCGAGGCGTGCGATCTGCGCCGCGTCGAGGTCGCCGTGGACCAGGTAATAGCGGCTGCGCCGGATGTCGGTGAGCCCGCCCAGTCCGATCGCCCGCGCCTCGTTGACCAGGTGGTGGTCGACCCCGTCGGCGGCCGGGATGACATCGATGCGGTGGGTCGCGGGCCGGGTGCGGGGCTGGGTGGCGGGCATGGTCCGGGGAGGGTAGGACCGTGATCGGCCGTGCCAGGGCGGGGTGGAACGAACCTGGGCAGCCGCTTCCGGAGACGGCTCGCACGCGCACCATCCGCGCCTGCGAGCCGGCGACGCCGGCCCACCACGAACGAGGAGCGCGCCATGGCCGATCCATTCAAGGCGTACGACATCCGCGGCCTGTATCCGAGCGAACTCGACGAGCAGCTCGCCTACCACATCGGCAACGCCATGGCGCAGGTGCTCGGCCTCGCCGGCAAGCGCTTCGCGGTCGGCCGCGACATGCGCGTCTCCGGCCCCGCGCTCAAGCAGCACGTCGTGAAGGGCCTGGTCGACGCCGGGGTCATCGTCGTCGACGTCGGCCTGCTCTCGACGCCGGCGCTGACCTTCGCCATGCACCACCTGGACACCGCCGGCGGCGCGCAGATCACCGCCAGCCACAACCCGTCCGGCTACGGCGGCGTGAAGATCACCGGCCCCGGCTTCAAGCCGATCGGCGCCGGCACCGGCATGGAGGAGATCGAGAAGCTGGCGCGCGCGAAGAAGGTGGCGAAGGCGCCGGGCGGGCGCATCGACGAGGCGCTGACGCTGCACGCCTACGCCGCGTTCCTCGCGCCGCTGCTCGACCTCAAGCGCCCGCTCAAGGTCGTGGTCGATGGCGGCAACGGCATCATCGGCGTGCTCTTCCAGCATCTCGCGCCGCTGCTGCCCAACCTGACCATCGTGCCGATGTTCTTCGATCCGGACGGCCGCTTCCCGAACCACGACGCCAAT
The DNA here is from genome assembly GCA_035627695.1 of Planctomycetota bacterium. GTDB lineage: Bacteria > Planctomycetota > UBA11346 > UBA11346 > UBA11346 > DASPLE01. The sequence goes on along the minus strand of DASPLE010000008.1, from coordinate 953 downwards.
CCGCTCAAGGCCGAGAACCTGGCCCAGCTGATCGCGCGCGTGAAGGCCGAGAAGGCCGACTTCGGCGCCGGCTTCGACGGCGACGGCGACCGCTGCGCGCTGGTCGACGAGGAGGGCAAGATCGTCTCGTGCGACCTGACCACGGCGCTGCTCGCGCAGCACTTCCTCGCCAAGGAGAAGGGCAAGGACAAGGGCGCGATCGTCTACGACCTGCGATCGTCGAAAGTCGTGCCCGAGTTCATCCGCCAGCTCGGCGGCACGCCGGTCGAGACCCGCGTCGGCCATTCGTTCATCAAGAAGACCATGAAGGACCACCACGCCGCGTTCGCCGGCGAGCTGTCCGGCCACTACTACTTCCGCGACTTCTTCGGCGCGGATTCGGGCCTCTACGCCTTCCTGCTGCTCGCCAACGTCATCTCGGCCGCGCCCTCGCTGTCGTCCCTGATCAGGCCGCTGAGCAAGTACTTCCACACCGGCGAGATCAACTTCAAGGTCGCCAGCGGCGAGGCGGTGATGGAGAACCTGCGCGCCTTCGGCAAGCGCATCTGCGCCGAGGTCGTGGAGCTCGACGGCGTCACGGTCCGCGCCACGCACTGGTGGTGCAACCTGCGCGCGTCGAACACCGAGCCGGTCGTGCGCCTGAACCTCGAGGCGGACACCGCGTCGCTGCGCGACGCCAAGCTGGCCGAGGTCAAGGCGCTGATCACCGGGCAATCGGCGACGGCGGGCTGAGCGCGACGACGTCGGTGCGGACGCGCGCGAATATCTGGCGTCGACGCTCGACGCTCGACGCTCGACGCTCGACGCTCGACGCTCGAAGCTCGAAGCTCGACGCTCGACGCTCGACGCTCGACGCTCGACGCTCGACGCTCGACGCTCGACGCTCGACGCTCGACGCGCGAAGCTCGAAGCGCGAAGCGCGAGACGACTAGACCGCCGTTTGATCGCGATAC
>DASPLE010000007.1:0-15396 GCA_035627695.1 Planctomycetota bacterium | reverse complement strand
AGGCAGCCGCAGCCGCTTGCCTCGGCGAGCTTGGGAGCGTCGGCGGCGAGGCCGTCGCTGAGGTCCATCGCCGCGTGCACGTACGGGCTGTGCGCCAGCCAGGCGCCTTCGGCGAGACGCGGTTCCGGCCGCAGGTGCCGTCCCGAGGCGAGGCTGCCGCCCAGCGGCCCGGTGACGACCAGCAGATCGCCTGGGTGTCCGCCATCGCGGTGCAGCAGGCGCTGGTGCGCGGCCTCGCCCCACACCGTGACCGAGACCACGAGCTGGTCGCCGCCGGTGGTGTCGCCGCCGAGCAGCGCGCAGCCGTGACGCTCGAGCTCGTCGACCAGCGCGTCCATGATCGCCGCGGCGTTCCAGCGCTGCGGGCAGGTCAGCGCCACGGCGGCGCCGATCGGCTTCGCGCCCATCGCGGCGAGATCGGAGAGCGCCGCGCCCGCGGCCTTGCGGCCGACCGCGGCGGGCGGCGCATCGGCGGTGAAATGGCGTCCCTCGACGATCGCGTCGACGCTCAGGCAGGTCGGGCCGGACGGGGTCCAGACGCAGCAGTCGTCGCCGATGCCGCGCATCCCGGCGGGGTCGCGCAGGCGCGCGCGCAGGCGGCGGATGACATCGCCTTCGCGCATGCTGCCTCGCAGGCCGCGCTCAGGGACCCTGGCCGACGCGGTCCGGACCCTTGGCCTGCGGGTTGGCGCCGGCCAGCGCCGGATCGCCCGACGCGCTGCGCGGGCCGACGCCGGCGGCCAGCTCGCGGCGGCGCGCGCTGATCGACTCGCGCAGCTCGCGCACCAGGCGCTCGAGCTCCTGGATGCGGCGCGGGTCGGACGGGTAGACCGGGTGGTGCAGCTCGTTGAGCGCCGCCATCTGCATGCGCAGCTCGTCCTGCAGCGAGTCGATGATCGGATCGGAATCGTACGGCAGCGGCATGGGCGGCATCGTCGCGGCGCCGGGGCCGCCGTCCACCGTCGGCTCAGCGGGCCGGCGGCCAGGAGCGCCCCGCCGCGGCGGCGGCGATCTGCTCGAGGTGGTGGGCGCTGTGCTCGGCGCAGTACGCGAGCTGCTGCGCGAAGCTGCGCAAGCCGCCGAGCGAATGCATGCCCTGGCGCGCGTCGGCGGTCGGCGGCAGCGTCCGGCACAGGTCGGCGATGGTCGCGGCGCCGGCGCGGTACAGCCCGCCGGCGACGGCGAGATCGCGGCGGTCGTAGGCCAGCCGCTCGGCCCAGCGGTTCTCGTCGAAGTTCATGAGGATCGGCGCGTCCTCGCCGGCGAGGCGGAACAGCCGGTCGAGCATCGCCGTCTGGCTGTCGGCCAGGTGCAGCAGGAGCTGCCGCACCGTCCACTTGCCCGGCGCGTAGGTGCGCGCCTGCGTCGCGGCATCGCCCGCGAAGAACGGCGCGACGGCGGCGACCGCGCGTTCGAGGACGGCCAGGCTGGCGGCGCGGTCGCTCATGGCATGTCCGTCAGTGCGCGAACGGCTGGGCTTCGCCGGCGCGCAGCGTCAGCACCTCGACGCCGTGCTCGGTCACCAGCACGGTGTGCTCGAACTGCGCGCTGCGCCGACCATCGATCGTGACGGCGGTCCACTTGTCGTTCCACAGGCGGTGCTCCCAGCGCCCCTGGTTGATCATCGGCTCGATGGTGAAGGTCGTGCCCGGTTGCAGGCGCGTGGTCAGCCCCGGGTCGTGGTAATGCGGCACCTGCGGATCCATGTGGAAGACCTCGCCGATGCCGTGGCCGACGAAGGCGCGCACGACGCCGTAGCCATGGGCCTCGGCGTGCTCCTGGATCGCGCGGCCGACGTCGCGCAGCAGGCCGCCCGGCTTGACGGCGCCGATGCCGCGCATCAGGCATTCGAGCGTGGTCGCGACCAGCGCCCGCGATTCGGCGTCGACGTCGCCGACCAGCACGGTCTCGGAGAGGTCGCCGTGCATGCCGTCGAGGAAGATCGTCACGTCGATGTTGACGATGTCGCCGTCGCCCAGCGGCCGCGTGTCCGGGATGCCGTGGCAGATGACCTCGTTGACCGAGGTGCAGATCGATTTCGGATAACCGTGGTAGTTCAGCGTGCTCGGGAAGCCGCCGCGCCTGATGTAGCCCTCGTGCGCGATGGCGTCGAGCTCATCGGTCGTGATGCCGGGGCGCACGGCGGCCGCGACCTCGTCCAGGACCTCGCGCGCGGCGCGGCACGCGCGGCGCATGCGCTCGATCTGCTCCGGGGTCTTGACCAGGTTCTTGATGCGCGAGCCGCCCGGCCTGCCGCTGACCGCGTAGTCCGGACGCGGGATCGCCGGCGGGACCGTGCGCCGCGGCGTGATCGTCCCGGGCCGCACCGCGCGCGGGTCGTCCGGCGAGGCGATGACCGGACGGGCGCTGGGCCCGCCGAGGTCGGCGACCACGTCGCGCGCCTGGTGGCACTTCTTGTATTTGCGGCCGCTGCCGCACCAGCAGGGGTCGTTCGGTCCTGGCCTGCCCAAGGTCGCTCCGGCGCCAGCGTAACGTCGAGCGCACCCCTGTCATGGCCGCGCGCGCGGCGCCCGGACGGGCGGCGCCGGACGCGTCGCCGCGCGACCGGCAACGCCCGCGCGCTGGTCGGACATGGCGAAGCATGGATACAGCGACCATGACGGCCGAGGACCATGCCCTGCTCGTCGCCTGGGGCGCGGGCGACGAGGACGCCTTCCGGCGCCTGGTCGAACGCCACGCGCCGCTCGTCCGGGCCAAGTGCCGGCGGCAGCTCGGCGACGCGGATGCCGAGGACGCGACCCAGGCCGTGTTCGTGCTGCTCAGCCGCAAGCCGGACGCGGCGCGGCGCGCGCCGACCCTCGCCGCCTGGCTGCTGACGACCGCCGGCTTCGTCGTCGCCAACGCGCGGCGCGCGCAGCGTCGCCGCCAGCGCGCCGAGCGCGCGGCGGTCGCGGGCTGGCGCGAGGACCAGCCCGTCGCCGCGACCAGCGCCGCCGCCGTCGAGATCGACCGCTGCCTCGACCACCTGCCGGCGGCCGAGCGCGAAGCGCTGATCATGCGCTTCATCGACGGCCACGAGGATGCCGACGCGGCGCGCACGCTGGGCGTCGCCGAGGGCACGGTGCGCTCGCGCGTGTCGCGCGGCATCGCGCGGCTGCGCGGCATGCTCGAACGGCGCGGCATCGCGGTGCCAGCGGCGACGCTGATGGCGCTGGTGGCGCGTCAGGCCGATGGCGCCGAGGCGTTCGCGCCGGCCTGGCCGCCGACCGCCGCCGCGAACGTCCTCGCCGATGGCCAGCGCGGCGGCGTGCTGGCGTGGGCGACGGGCGTCGGCGCCCTGATCCTCTGCGGCGCCGTCGCCGTGGCGTTCCTGTGGAGCGCGGATCGCGACCAGGCGGAGGCGCCGCGCGGCGCGGCCCGTCCGGCGCCGCGGCGCGCGGCCGCCTCGCTCGATTCGCATCAGCTCGGCGACGCTGCGTTCGGGCTGCGGCTGAACGACCTGGAGCGCAGCTGGCAGCGCTTCGACGTCTCGCCGTACCGCCGCTGGGCGGACTCGACCTCGGGGCGACGCGTCCTGGGCGGCTTGGGCATCGACGACCCGCTCGTCGCGTTGCGCGCCGCGTTCGGCGGTTCACGGACGCTGTCCTTCTGCCTCGCCGAACCGCGGATCGTCCGTGACGGCGACGCCGGCGGCGAGGCGGATCACGGCCTGCGATTCGACGAGTTCCTGCTCGCGACCGACGCCGAGCGCCTGCCGGCGTTCATCACGCCGGGAACCGCCCCCTTCGACCGCATCGCCGTCGAGCGCGAGGACGGCCTGCTGATCGTGCGGCCCGCCGCGCACCGGCCGACCGGCCAGCGACGCGAGCACCGTCCGGCGATCGCGCCGGAGGCGTGCGTCGAGTTCGGCGTCGGGCTGTGGAACCACGACCCGTCCGACGATGTCGCGGTGTCGTTGCACCTGGACCGGAGCGGCTTCCGTTCGCGGCAGCGGCTGCTGACGCGCGCCGAGCACCGCCTGCCGCTGCCGTCGCGCGGACTCGATCCGTCGTGGGTCGGGCGCGTGCCGGGCGATGCGCTCGCGGCGATGGTCCGCGACCTCGGTCCGGGCGAGATCGGCCTCGATCCGCTGCTCGCGCTCGTCGCGCCGGTGTCGAGCCGGGTCAGCGTCGGCGTGGAGCTGCAATGGACCAATGACGGCCCGGTCGCCGTGGTGCGGCGCAGGGACCTCGCCGGCGAGCCGAGCCCGGATCTGGACGACGTCGCGCGCGTCGCGGAGGTCATCGCGCGAGCCCGACTCCCGCACCGCGTGCCGCTCGCCGGTCGCATCATCGCCTTCGTCCAGCCGGGCCTGCCCGTGCCGGCGCTGACCATCCGCCTGGCGGTGGAGCCGACGATCGGACGCGATCTCCTGGCGCGCATCGCGCGCGGCCTGCAGGTCACGGTCGTCGACGACGCCTGCCGCGGCGGCATCGCCGGCGTCACGCCGCTGTCCGCCGCCTATCGCGACGGCGACCTGGTCGTCACGACGCATGCCGGCGGGATGGAGGCGTGCGACGCCGGCGGCTTCGCGGCGGCGACCTCGGTGGCGGAGGCCCTCACCGAGGTGCCGTCCGCGGCGTATGCGGCGCTGATCCTGCGCAGCGCCGCGCTGGCCGAGGCCCTCGCGCCGCTGATCGCGGTGTCGGCCGCCGACGCCGGCATCGACCTGCCGCCGACGCTGATCCCCGACATCTCGGCCGCGGTCGGCATCGGGCCCGACGTCATCTACACCATCGCCGAGGACGGCTCGCGATCCTGCGTCGGGCTCGGCCCGGTCTGCGGCCTGCTGGCGCTGGTGCTCGATCCGGGGCGCGGCGATCCGCCGTGGCGCGGCATCGTCGAGTGACATCCGCGGGCGGACTTTCCGCCAGGATCGGCGCTGGCCGAGGGTTGCCCGGGCGGCGCGCGGCGCGATCACTGGCGCATGCGCACCACCGTCAACAGCCCCGACGCCCCCGCCGCCATCGGACCCTACAGCCAGGCCGTGCGCCATGGCGGCCTGCTCTGGCTGAGCGGGCAGCTCGGCCTCGATCCGGCGAAGGGCTCGTTCGTGTCCGGCGAGACCGCCAAGCAGGCCGAGCAGGCGCTGAAGAACCTCGACGCGATCTGCCGCGAAGCGGGCACCAGCCTGGGCAAGGCCCTGCGCTGCACGATCTATCTCGTCGATCTCGCCGATTTCGCGGCCGTCAACACGGTCTACCAGGGCTTCTTCGAGTCGCCGTATCCGGCGCGCGCGACCGTGCAGGTCGCGGCGCTGCCCAAGGGCGGGCGCGTCGAGATCGATGCCGTCGTCGCGGTCTGATCGTCAGGCGCTGCGGCGGTAGCCGCCGGTCGCGCGCCCGTGGCTGGCGGTGCCGCGGCCCCTGCCCGTCGTCCGGGCATTGCTGACGCGGCCGGTGGCGCGACCGATGCCGCGACGTCCGCCGCTCGACGATCCGCGCCGGCCGCGCCGCCCGCGGCGGCTGCCGCCATCGCGCGTCGGCAGGCACATGATGATGATCAGGCCGATGATCCCGCCGACGAAGCCGAGCACGCCACCGAGCGTCGAGCTCTGACCCTTGCCGCGCGCCAGGATCATGCCGAGCCAGGCGAACAGCAGGCCGCCGACCAGCCAGAAGGCGAGCAGGACGAGGAGGAATCCGCCGACCTCGGCCTGCGGATTGGAGATGCCGTGCTGCATGGGTGCGGATGGTCGCGCGATCGCGCGCGACGCCAGCAGTCATTCGCGCGCGGACCGCACCCTGGCGTCGGCTCAGGCCGGTCGACGCCAGGCGCGCAGCAGCAGCCAGCCGCTGTAGAGCGTCCACACCACCTGCAGGATGAGGCCGCCGAGGTTCAGCGGCTGGATCATGCTGATGCCCATGGCGATCGAGCCGAGCGCGTTGAGCGCCGCGTAGCGCGCGCCGCCATGGACCATCCGCCCGCTCGTCGAGGCGACGAAGGCGATCAGGATCAGGCCGGCCCCGGTGAGCGACAGGATCTGGATCGCGATCGGCGGCATGGACCGAGTGTGGCCCGGGGACGAGCCCCTCGCCAGCGCTCAGTGGCTGGTGGAGAACTTGAGGCCGATGATGCCGACGACGATCAGGCCGATGCACCCGAGGCGCAGGGCACCCGCCGGCTCGCCCAGCAGGACGATGCCGACGATCGCGGCGCCGACCGTGCCGATGCCGGTCCAGACCGCGTAGCCGGTGCCGACCGGCAGCGTGCGCAGGGCGAGGCCGAGCAGGACGATCGAGGCGATCATCGCCGCGACCGTGATCAGCGAAGGACCGGGACGGCTGAAACCGTGGGTGTACTTCAGCCCGACCGCCCAGACGACCTCGAGCAGCCCGGCGATGACGATGAGGATCCAGGCCATGCGCGCTCCAGCCGGCACCGGGTCTGCCGGTAGCCGATCGCCCGGCAACGTCCCAGCGCGCCGGATTGGACGTCGCGCGCGGCGGACGCGGCGCGCGTCTACTTGGTCACGTACCCGCGCAGCACGCTCATCACCTCGTGCGCGTCCTTCGCCGCGATCAGCGCGTCGCCGACCCACTCGTTCTGCATCATCTCGGCGAAGTCGCGCAGCACCTTGAGGTAGACCGCGTCGTCGTACGGCGGCGCGGCGAGCAGGAAGAACAGCCGCGTGTCCGAGCCGTCGGCGCTGTCGAACCACACCGGCGGCGTGGCGCGGACGAAGCCGATGACGAAGCGGCGCGCCTGCATGCTGCGCGCGTGCGGGATCGCGAGGCCGGGCGCGATCGCGGTCGATCCCTGGGTCTCGCGCTGGCGCATGTCCTTGAAGAGCTTGGTCGGGTTGGCGATCGCGCCGCTCAGGTCGAGGAGGTCGGCGAAGCGCTCGAGCGCCGATTCCTTGTCGCGCTCGCGGCGACGGCGCAGCTGCGCGTCGCTCTCGTCGTCGCCGGGAGGAGTCGGAGCGAGATCGAGGTCGAGCGCGATGCAGTCGGGATGCAGGAAACGGAGGACGTTCACGTCAGTCGTCGGTGCGCAATCTGCTCTTGGGTGTCGGCGGCTGCATCGGCACGCCGCGCACGCGGAAATCGGCGGCGCCGCCGGCGCCCTTGAACTGCCCGGCGTCGTCGAACGCGAGGGTCAGCGCGGTGCTGCCCTGCATCGATTTCCAGATGCGATCGTCGCTGTCGGCGTCCTCGTCGCCGTCCGCCTGCGCGACCAGCGCCGGGATGTCGACCGAGGCGGAGTCGGCGACCTTCTTCGGATCGACCTCGATCAGCCAGGCGCGGCGGCGCTGATCGGCGGAGTCGCCGGTGACGCCGTGCAGATGCAGCGAGATGATGGCGAGATCCCCGAGGCGCTTCTCGACCACGCGGCCCTTGAGCACGATGTCGGCGTGGTCGGCCCAGCCGACCACCGGCTGCCAGCCGTCCGGCATGCGCAGCGCGCCGTGGAAGCCGCCGAGCTCCTCGAGCCGCATCTCGTAGCGCACCTCGTCGGGCGGATCGACCGCCTCGCGCTTGCGCTGCAGGGTGATGCGCGACGGCGTGAGCACGCCGCGGAAGCTGATCAGGTCGACCTTGCTCTGCGAGCTGTCGAGCAGGACGCGCTTGGGATCGCGCGCGTTCGGGCCAGGCGTCAGCTCGGCGCGTTCGAGCAGCTGCTCCTCGCCCGGCACCAGCGACAGCCAGAACTCGATGCGCTCGCAGGCGACGAACGCCTTCTCGTAGCGGACCACCACGCCGCCGGCCAGCGAGCTGACCTGCTTCGGATCGAGGCTCAGGGTGCCGCCGTCGCCCGCGTCCCAGCCGAGCAGGAACGGCCGGAACGCCGGCTCGTCGTCGACGGCGGGGGCGACGACCACGGGCGGCGGCACGGCGGGCTCGCCCGCCGACGCGGCGGCGCAGATGGCCAGCAGGCAGACGATCAGGCGTGACGACATGCGGATGACCTCGCCGGGGACGCCGGCAGGTCGATCATGGAGCCGACCGGTCGGCGACAACCACCGGACGGCAAAGGACTTCTCAAGCCGCGTCGCGCCGAGGCCAGGCCGGGGCAGGCCGAGGCGGACGCCGCTCAACCGCTGGAGACGTTGGGCGTCGGCGCGATCACCGGCGAGGCCGGGTTCTGGCCGTTGGTCTCGGGCTGATTGATCAGCTTCTCGACCTTCTCCTTCATCAGGCGGCCGACCTTGAACTTCACGACCACCTTGCTGCCCACCTGGACCTTCTCCAAGGTCTTGGGATTCAAGGCGGTACGTGCCTTGCGCACCACCGTCTCGAAGACGCCGAAATCGCGGAATTCGAGCCGATTCCCCTGGGCCAGCTCCTCGATGATCTCATCGAGGAAGGCCTGGATGATCTGCAGCGTCTGGATCTGACCCAGATTCTGTCGCTCGGCGATCCGCTCCGCGATCGTGCGCTTGGCGATGGTCTGCCGTGACATGGGCGGAAGCTCCTTCGTCCGGGTGCTTTGTGCCGAGGACTTACGATCTGAGTTATAGTCTTAAATCGTGAAACTGGCAAGGCGAACCTGGCTCTAGCGGCTCCGTTCACCGTATGCATAACCTGAAACGGCCGGGATTTACCGTCCGGGGCGGAGTCAATTTCCGATGCCCAGCAGCACGCCCGCGACCCCCTCCGCAGCCCTCGCCGATCCGGCGCAGGGCGAGATCCGACGGCTGATCGACGCCATCGCCGGGGTCTACCGCGGCGACCGCCGCGCCATCGAGCTGATCGTGGTCGCCTTCCTCGCCGGCGGCCACGTCCTGCTCGAGGACATCCCCGGCGTCGGCAAGACCACGCTCGCCCGGGCGCTCGCCGGCGCGATCGGCGGCGCGTTCAAACGCCTGCAATGCACGCCCGATCTGATGCCGAGCGACATCTCGGGCATCTCGATCTACGACGACCAGGACAAGAAGTTCCGTTTCCATCCCGGCCCCCTGTTCTGCGACGTGCTGCTGGCGGACGAGCTCAACCGCACGCCGCCGCGCACGCAGTCGGCGCTGCTCGAGGCGATGAGCGAAGGTCAAGTCACCGTCGAGGGCGCGCCGATGCGCCTCTCCGATCTGTTCTTCTGCATCGCGACCCAGAACCCGGTCGACCACGTCGGCACGTATCCCCTGCCCGACAGCCAGCGCGACCGCTTCCTGCTCAGCTTCCGCCTGGGCTATCCGAAGCCCGAGGACGAGCTCGCCCTGCTCGCGCGCGATGGCGCCGAGGACGATCTGGGACGCCTCGTGCCGATCCTGACCAACGCCAGTGCCCGGGCGCTGCGCGCGCGCACGCGCACCTGCCGGGTCGACGACGCGGTGCGCGCCTACCTGCTGCAGATCGTCCACGCGACGCGCGGCGCCAAGGGCCTGACCGCCGGCGCCAGCCCGCGCGCCGCGATCGGCCTGCAGCGCGCCTGCCAGGCGCGTGCCGTCGTCCAGGGCCGCGGCTACGTCATCCCCGAGGACGTGCAGTCGCTGGCCGCGCCCGCGCTCGCGCACCGCGTCGGCGCGCGCGCCGGGCAGAATCCGCTGCACCTGATCCAGGGGCTGGTCGATGCCGTGGCGGTCCCGCGCTAGCCATGGCGCTGGCCGTCCGGGTCACGGCGGCGGGGACGGCGCGCGCGGATGCGCGGCCACCGCGCCCGCGCGTGCGCGTGTCGGTGCTCGGCTGGCTGATCCTGATCGAAGGCGTGGCGATGCTGGCGACGGTGTTCTTCCAGAGCCGGCCGCTCGCCGCGGCGCTCGGCGCCGGCATGCTGCTGATGGTCGCCGCCAATCTCGTGCTCGCCTGGCGCCGCCTGCGCCCGTTGGCCGCGACCTGGATCCTGCCGCACCCGGTGCACGCCGACGAGGAGGCGGCGGTCGCCGCCCTGGTGCGCGCGCCGCGCGGCGCCGGGCCGTTCCGCCTCGCCGCGCCCGACCTCGAGAAGCGCGCCCACCGCGTCATCGCCACGATCGCCGGGGCAGACGCGGCGGGGGTGCGCGCGACCTGGACCATGCGCTTCCCGAAGCGCGGCCTGGTCGTCCTGCCGCCGCTCGAGGCGCGCACCGACCAGCCGTTCGGACTCGCCGAGGGCTCGCGCGCGATCTCGCCGCCCGCCGAGCTGGTCGTGCTGCCGGCGCTCGGCGGACTGCGCCGCGCGCTGCGCCATCGCCTGGGCGAGTGGCTGGAGAGCGCCGCGAGCGGCCTCGATCACGGCGACGACGAGCTCGCCAACCTCCGCCCCTACCGCGCCGGCGACCAGCCGCGGAGCGTGCACTGGCGCGCCAGCGCGCGCCATCGCCAGCTCCTGGTCGCGGAACGCGCGACGCCGCTCGACCGCACCGTGGCGCTGGTGGTCGACGTCGCGCACGCCGGACGCCGTCTCGAGCGCCTGATCACCGTCGCGGCGACCCTCGTCGATCACCTCGCCCACCACGGCTGGCGGGTGACGCTGCACGGCGCGTTCGCCGCCGAGGCCGTGCATGGCGATCGGCAGGTGCTGCTCGAGACCCTGGCCCTGGCGCGCATGCACGCGGGCGCGGTGATCGACTACCTGCCTCCCAACCGCGCGGCGATCGTGGTGTGCAGCGACGCCGTCGCCGTCCCCGCCGGCGCGCCGGTGTTCGTCCTGCCCCTGGCCCAGGCCCAGGAGGTCGTGCGCATGCCGGGTGGCCGCAGGAGCCCGTAGCCGCAGTTGCCCGGCACGCGCCTGGCGCGTACCGTCCGGGCATGTCCTCGGGCGTCATCGCGCACGACGGCCGACCGGGTGGAGTGATCGGCTCGCTCGCCGCCTGGCACCTGGCCTTCCTCGCCTTCGACGCCTTCTACCTGGTCGTCCACTACCCAGCGTCGACCGCCGCCGTCGCCGTCATCCTGTGCACCGCTGCGATCACCGAGCTGCTGCCGGGCAGGGCGCGCCGCTTCCTGATCGAGGAGCTGCTGCTGATCGCCGGCGCCGCCGCCAGCTTCCTGCTGTGCGTCGACATCCCGCTCGATGGACCGGCCAAGAGCGACTCGTTCGCCGGCTGGGCGCGCATGGTCTTCGCCTACTGGCTGCTGATCCCGGCGCGTCCGGGCCTGCTGCGCTGGCAGCTCAGCCTGACCATCGCCGAGCTGCTCATCCTCGGCCGCAAGCCCGGCGGCGGCGCCGGCGAGGCGCTGTGGCTGGTGCCGATCGGCCTCGGCTGCCTGGCGGTCGACGCGTGGCTGCGCGCGACGCTCGGCTCGCGCACGCGCGGCGGCGGCCACCGCGGCTGGGGCTTCGCGCGCTGGACGCTGGCGCCGATCGCCGCGGTCCTGGTGGTGACGCTGGTCGGCGGCGTCCAGCTGGTGGAGCACGCGCCGCGCGCGTCGCTGATCGGCGGCGGCGCCGGACTGCGCAACGTGGCGGGCATCGACGAGCAGATGCGCATCGGCAACCACAGCTGGGTCGAGAAGGATCCGCGCGTCATCGCCCGCCTGATGGCCGACGAGGAGCGTCCGCTGCCGGTCGGCCCGCAGTACCTGCGCTACCTCGCGCTGCCGCGCATCGAGCTCGACGGCTCGCAGGTCGGGTGGATCCCCGGGACCACGGCGACGCGGCCGATCCCGCGGGCGGAGATCTCGCAGCGCTCGGCCTGGGTGGTCAAGAATCCCGAGGCCCACGACATGGTGCTGGTGGCCGACGGCGGCGCCGGCGCCGACCTGGACGAGCAGCGCGTCGACCGCTTCGGCAACCGCTACCGCTACGGCCTCGGCGAGCAGATCCGCGCCTACAAGGTCGACCTCGGCGATCCGGTGCCCACCGACGAGGACGCCGAGCCCGAGGAGTTCCTCGACGTGCCGAAGGAGCTGCGCTGGGATTCCCAGTGGGCGACGATCGAGGACGAGAGCTGGCGCGACCTGCCGCCGCGCGAGGCCGCGATGCGCATCGCCGCGTTCCTGCAGAGCCACTGCGTCTACGCGACCGAGAACCTGCCGACGCCCGCCAATCGCCCCGGCGGCTCGCTGCACACCTTCCTGTTCGGCTCGGAGTCGGAGCGCCGCGGGCACTGCCAGTACTTCGCGTCCGCGGCGGTCGTCCTGCTGCGCCGCGCCGGCCATCCGGCGCGCTGCGTCGCCGGCCTAGCGTCTCCCGAGCGCGACGATGCCGGCTACACCTTCCGCGCCTTCCATGCGCACGCCTGGGTCGAGGTGCTCGACGATGAGGACGTTTGGCGACGCATCGACCCGACGCCGGCGTCGCACTACGAGGACCTGCCCACCGAGGACGCGGACGGCAACCCCCTGCCCGCGCCGGACGCCCTGCCCGCGTCGCTCGACGCGCTGGCGCGCGAGACCAACGCGCCGAGCGGCCGCTGGCGCTGGCTGGCGGTCGCGGTCGCGGTCGCGGCGGTGCTCGCGATCGCCGTGCGCACGCTGATCCCGTCGCGCCTGGCGCGACCCACCGACCCTAAGCTCAAGGCGCTCGCCCGGCATACCGGCGACCTCGTGCGCTTCGCCGAGTCGATCGGCGTGCGCGTCGCGCCGCATTGGACGCTGACCGCCGTCGCCGAGGCGGTGCAGGCGCGCACCGGCGTCGCGCTCGACCGCCACCTCGCGGCGCATCTCGCCGCGCGCTACGGCGGCGGTCCGCTGCCCGAGGCTTGGCCGATCGCCGCGCTGCGCGCGGCGATGGCGGCGCGTTCCGCGGCGCCACGCGATCCGGTCAGCGCACGGACGCCACGCCAACCGTGAACGGACGGGCCGCGGCGGAGGATGCGCTCCCTCCGCTCAGCGCGCGTCAGGCAGCAGCATCGCTTCCGGCAGGATGCCGACCGGGTCGACCTGGATCGTGATCGAGGCGATGATCGTCTGATCGGTCTTGGTCTTGGCGGCGACGACGCGAGCGAAGGCGACGCCGCGCTCGAACACCACCAGGACGTAGAACACCTGCGCGTGCGAACCGAACTCGCGGTCGCCGAGGCGATCCCAGCGCACGACCGGACCGTCGGCTTCGAGCAGCGTGCGCAGCGCGCCCTCGACCGCCGCCGGCGGCACGGCGCCGCCCTCGACGAGGATCCGCGAGGCCTCGACCACGCCCTGCTCGAGGGTGCGGTCGGCGCCGCGCTTGAGCACGTCCATCGCGTCGTCGAAACGCTTGACGAAGCGCTCCTCGGACGCGCCGAGGCTGGCGACGACGATCAGCAGGCAGGCGATCAGGCGCATGGGGAGGCTCTCCGCGCCGCACGGTGCTGCGATCGGCGGCCGTTCCAATGATGGAGCGGCGACGCCGCGGGCGGCTACGTGATAACCGGATCGTCGTCCGGAGCTTCGAGCTTCGTGATTGGTGATTCGAGCTTCGAGCTTCGATCTTCGAGCTTCGAGCTTCGAGCTCCTGCCTTCGATGGAGTCGAACCCGCGGCGTCAGCCGAGCAGCTTCCTCAGCCCATCCTCGTCCAGGATCGCCACGCCCAGCGCCTGCGCCTTGGCCAACTTCGATCCGGCTTCCGCGCCCGCGACGACGTAATCGGTCTTCTTCGAGACCGAGCCGACGGTCTTGCCGCCGGCCGACTTGATCAGCTCCTCGGCCTGGCCACGCGTCAGCGTCGGCAGCGTGCCGGTCAGGACGAAGGTCTTGCCGGCCACCCCGGCCTTGGCGGCGATCATTCGTTTCGGGGCGGTCAGCGTCAGCCCCGCCGCGGCGAAGCGCCGCATCAGCGCGATGATGGCCGGCGAGGCGAGCTCGCGGAAGACGCCGTCGGCGGTGGTCTCGTCGACGCCGGCGATCGGCTCGACGCCGAGCGCGGCGCGTTCGGCCTCGACGTCCCTGGTCTTCTTCTTCGAGATCGTGAGCACCGCGGCGCGATCGCCCGCGAGGTACGCCTGCGCGAACGCCAGCACCGCGTCCCAGGTGCCGAAGCGCTCGGCCAGCACCTCGCTGAGCTTCTCCCCGAGCTGATGCACGCCCAGGCCCGCGAGCACGCGCGCCAGGCCGCGCCCGCGCGACGCGTCGAGCGCGGTCATCAGCGAGCGCGTGCGCTGCTCGCCGAAGCGCACCTGCGTGCCCGCGGCGGTCTCGGCGGCGATCACCAGCTCGGGCAGGCGCTCGGCGGACAGCTCGTAGAGCGCCGCGGGCGAATCGACGCCGAGGTGCGTGACCAGCGCGTCGATCACCGACTCGCCCAGGCCACCGATGTCCATCGCGTCGCGCGAGGCGAAGTGGCGCAGGCGCTCCTTGAGCTGCGCGGGGCAGGCCGGGTTCGGGCAGTAGACGAAGATGTCCTCGCTGACCGCCGCCGTGCCGCAGGCCGGGCACGATTGCGGGCGGGCGACGCGCTTCGTCCGGGCGGGGCGCTTCTCGAGCACCACGGCGACGACCTGCGGGATGATCTCGCCGGCCTTCTCGACCAGCACGGTGTCGCCGATGCGCACGTCCTTGCGCTCGAGCTCCGACCAGTTGTGCAGCGATGCGCGGCTGACCGTCGTGCCCGCGACGAACACCGGCGTGAGGTCGGCGACCGGCGTGAGCTTGCCGCTTTTGCCGACCTGGACGCGCACGTCGAGCAGGGTCGTCTCCTTGCGCTCGGTGGCGAACTTG
Source organism: Planctomycetota bacterium (assembly GCA_035627695.1). GTDB lineage: Bacteria > Planctomycetota > UBA11346 > UBA11346 > UBA11346 > DASPLE01. The sequence continues at coordinate 903 of DASPLE010000007.1, read as the reverse complement.
AAGGCGATGCCCCAGCGCGGGTGGTGCCCGGTCGCGCCGAGCGCGTCGTAGAGCCGGGTATCGTCGACCTTGATGACCATGCCGTCGATGTCGTGGTCGAGCGTCGGCCGCACGACCTGGTAGTCCTGGCAGTACTGGAACGCCGACGCGATGTCGGCGACCGGCTTGGCGTCGGGATTGGTCGGCAGCCCGGCGCGCGCCAGCCACGCCAGCCGCTCGCTGTGGCGGTCGGGCAGGCGCAGCCCGTCGTGCCAGGCGATCTGGTAGAGCAGCGCGCGCACGCCCTTGCCGGCGACCTCGCGCGGATCCTTGCGCTTCATCATGCCCGCGCAGCCGTTGCGCGGGTTGACCAGCAGGCGCGCGCCGGCGGCGGCGAACTGGCGGTTGAGCGCGACGAACGCCGCGCGAGGCAGGTACAGCTCGCCGCGCACCTCGAGCGCGCCCTTCTTCATCCCGATGAGTTGGTCGGGCACGGCGCCCGACGCGCGGACCTGCGCGGTGATGTCGTCGCCCTCGACGCCGTTGCCGCGGCTGACGGCGCGCGTCAGGCGGCCGTCCTCGTAGATCATGCCGACCGACATGCCGTCGATCTTCGGCTCGACGACGTAGCCGAGCGGCGCGTCGGGCGCGAGGTCGAGGAGCTTGCGGACCGCCTTGTCGAAGCGGATCAGCTCGTCCTGCGTGTAGCCCTTGTCGAGCGACAGCATCGGCACGCGGTGGCGGACGGTGACGAAGCCGGGGGTGCGATCGTCGCCGGGCGCCCGGCCGTAGCGCTCGGCCTCGGGCACGTCGAGCTCGGCGCACAGCTCGAGGTACCGGTCGCGAAGCGCGTCGTAATCGGCGTCGGCGATCTCGGGCCGCGCCTGGCGGTAGTAGAGCTCGTCGTGGTAGCGCAGCTGCTTC
>DASPLE010000006.1:0-31845 GCA_035627695.1 Planctomycetota bacterium | reverse complement strand
CGCAGGTGTGTCATCCGCAGTGGCCTTGACCCTTCGGACCCGCGCGGGTACCCACCGACTCCTGCCCGCATGAAGCCGCCCCCACGACGCAATCCAGCAGGCAGCACCGGCCCTCATCGCCAGGGGGGCCAGGCGGGGCGGCGCGACACCCGCCGCGATCTGCTGGCGCGGCGCAAGACCACCACCAGCCACTATTTCAAGGGCGTCCGCCGGGCGCTGCCGGGCGAGATCCTGCGCCGCATCGATTCGGATCCGCTGTTCGCGGTGATGACCTCCGACCAGCAGCAGTGGATCGATCCGTATTCGGGCACCCCGGTGCCGGCGTCGCTGGGGCGCGCGCAGGCGGCGCGCGAGTACCTGCTCGAGACCAACGCCTGGAAGGACAAGGAGCCGCTGCCGCGCACCGCGCTCGAGACCATCCGCTGGCGCCTCGAACTGATGCGCCTGCTGCCGATCGATCCGCGCCTGCGCATCTTCAACCGCGACGGCCACGGCTGGCTCAACCCGTTCAACGGCGAGCTGATCGCCGAGATCGCCAAGGAGGACGGCAAGATCACGGTGCGCACGGTGATGGCGATGGCGCGCGCGCTCGCCGGCTGTCCGCAGGCGCAGCTCGGCCGGCTGCTCGACAACCAGACCCTGATGGGCCGGGTGCAGGCGCTCGGCCTGTCGCAGGCCAAGGGCGGCGGCGGGGCGCCATCGGCCTCGGGCATCTTCAAGGGCGGCTCGACGCCGCCCGAGATGAACGAGGACATGACGCGCGCCAAGAGCGTGCAGGACCACATGCTGGCCGACCTGCCGGTGATCGACGGCTACAAGCTGGCGGTGCATTACGCGGCGCACTCGGGCGTCAGCGGCGATTTCTACGAGGTCGTGAGGCTGGCCGACGGCCGCGTGCTGATCGTGCTCGGCGACGTCAGCGGCCACGGCATGCAGGCCGCGCTGGTCGTCGCCACGGCGCTCAAGACCCTGCGCTTCCTGGCGCGCGACGCCTACGATCTCGTCCAACTGCTGACGCGCTTCAACGACGAGATCAAGGCCGACCTGCTGCCCGGGCAGTTCATCACCCTGTTCGCGGCGATGCTCGACCCGGACACCGCGCGCATCACCTGCGTGCGCGCCGGCCATCATCCCGCGCTGGTCGCCAACCTCGAAGGGCCGGCGATCCTGCGCAAGTTCGGCAGCCAGGGCATCGCCATCGGGCTGGTCGCCGGGCCGATGTTCGCCAAGAGCCTGCACCCCGAGGTCCTCGACCTGAATCCCGGCGACGTCGTCCTGCAGTACACCGACGGGCTGACCGAGGCGGTCGACTCGGAATCGGTCGAGTACGGCGACGGCCGCCTGTACGGCAGCTTCCTCAAGCACGTCGATCTGCCGACCCAGGAGCTGGTCGACGCGATCGCCAAGGAGGTCGGCGACTACGCGCGCGGCGACCTCGGCGACGACCTGACGATCTTCGCCCTGTCGGTGTTCGAACCCGAGGCCGACGGCGAGGGCGAGGCCGGAGGCGAGGGCGACGGTCAGGACGCCGAAGCCGGTGACGAGCCGACCTGAGCGCCGCGCGGCGCTGTTCGATCTCGACGGCACGCTTGTCGACAGCGGCGCCGACATCGCCGCGTCCGCCAACCACGCGCGCTCGGCGCTCGGCCTGCCCGCCCTGCCCATCGCCGACATCCGCTCGTTCGTCGGCGATGGCGCCGCGCGGCTGATCGAGCGCGTGACGCCGGGCGCCTCCGTCGCCGATCGCGCGCGCGCGATGGACGCGTTCCACGCGCACTACGCGGCGCACTGCTGCGACGCGACCGTCGCCTATCCGGGCGCGATCGCGGCGCTGGCCCGCCTGCGCGACGCAGGATGGGCGCTGGGCGTCTGCACGAACAAGCCGCTGGCGTACAGCGAGCGCATCCTCGCGTACTGCGGCCTGGTCGTCGACGGCGTGCGCGGCGGCGACCGCACCCGCAAACCGGATCCCGGACAGCTCCACGAACTGATCGCGGCGCTCGCGACGACGCCGGCGCGGACCTGGATGATCGGCGATCACCACACCGATCTTCACGCCGCCGCTGCCGCGGGCTGCCGCGCCCTGTTCTGCACGTGGGGTTTCGGTCGTCGCGGCGACGCCCGCGCCGATGCCGATGCCGCGTCGTTGGACGCGGTGGTCGATACGCTGCTCCGCTCGGACTGAAGCTCAGCCGGTCGCCGCGGCTTGGCGGTGGTCCGCGGCGAGCCATGATCGCGGCGTGGACGACGGCGCGGTCATCGATGCCGACGGTTTCGTGGTCACGCCGCAGCTCGTGCTCGAGGCCTACCGGCAGCGCTGCTTCCCGATGGCGGACGATCGCGCCGGGCGGTTGCGCTGGTACCGGCCGACCAGGCGCGCGGTCATCACCTGGGATCGCTGGAGGATCCCTGAGAGCCTGGCCAAGCGGATGAAGCGCCAGCCCTACCGCATCACCTGCGACACGGCCTTCGATCGCGTGGTGACCGAGTGCGCGCAGCGCGAGACGACCTGGATCTCGGGCGACATCGAGCGGCTCTACGGCGATCTGCATCGCGATGGGCACGCGCACTCCGTCGAGGCGTGGTCGGAGGCGGGCGAGCTGGTCGGCGGTCTCTACGGCCTGGTGCTCGGCGGCTGCTTCTGCGGCGAGAGCATGTTCCACCGCGCCGACGACGCGGCGAAGATCTGCGTCGTGCACCTGGTCGGGCGCCTGCGCGAACGCGGTTTCGCGCTGCTCGATTGCCAGCAGCAGACGCCGCACATGGCGCGCTTCGGCGCCTACGAGATCACCGACCGTGTCTACGCGGGGCTGCTCGAGGCGTGCAGCGAGCCGCGCGATTTCAGCGCGGCGTGAAGACGTTGGGCGGGCCGCGCCGGTCGATCAGGCCGCGCCGCAGAGCTCCTGCCAGTCGGCGCGCAGGCGCTGCGCCGCGGCGACATAGCCATCCCAGACGCTCGGCTTGACCATGTACCGCACGGCGCCGAGCCGGATCGAGTTCTCGATGTCCTGCTGGCTGTCGGACGAGCTGAAGACCACGACCGGGATGCGCTCCCAGAGCGCCTCGGCCTTCATGATCCTGAGGAAGTCGTGGCCCTTGATCACCGGCAGGTTCAGGTCGAGCAGGATGAGGTCGGCCTGGGGCGTCTGCTTGTAGGCGCCCTGCTTCTGCAGGAACTGGAACGCGAGGACGGCATTCGCGACGCACACCAGGTGGCATTCGAAGCCGCCGAAGCGCAGCGCCTCGCCGACCATCTCGCAGTCGCCGGGGTTGTCGTCCACCAGCAGGATCACGGGCGTGTGCGCGGGACGGCGCGCACCAGAGGTCTTCCGCCGTGGGTCCATGCGCCGGAGTTTCGGCATGCTCCTCTCGATCGCCATGTGCGCTGCACGAACTCCGAACACGGATGAGCGGGCGGAAAGGCTGGTCTCTTCAGCGGATACAGCGGGCGTGAAGGAATTGCCACGCGCTCTGCCGTGTCCGGAAGGTGCGACTGTCGCGAATACCGGCGCGGGTCGGTCGCCGGCAGGCTGAGGTCACGGCGAGCACCGGAGCGGTGCTCGGTGACTCTTAAAAGCCTGCGACACGGGGCTGCACCAGGCAGCGTCCCAGCCGACCGCGCCGCACGCGTGCGCGCGTGGAGGAACGCCCAGGTCAGGGAGAGCGCCGCGATAGGGCAGGGGGCGCCAACCTCGGGCGAAGAGGCTGTCCGGATCGTGCTGCCAATGGGCATCTTCCTGCCGTCATGGACCGCAATCGGGTGCAGTGCGCCTTTTCCCTGATCGAGGTCCTGGTCGCGTGCGGCGTCGTCGCGGTGCTCATGGCCCTGCTGCTGCCTGGGATCGCCTCGCTACGCGAGCGCAGCCGGCGCATCGAGGCGGCCGACATGGTCGCCGCGCTGCAGGCGGCGGCGCGGATCTACGCCGACGAGGATCCGCGACGGCGGCTGCCTCCCCAGGCGGCGGACCACCTGCTGCGGGCGCGCTCCGGCGACGTGCCGGGGACGCTCGACCTGCTCGTGCGCGCCGGGCTGAAGCACGGCGCGCACCGCTTCGCAGCCGCGCCGGACGGCGTCGGCCGCGTCCTGCTCGATCCCTGGGGCCGTCCCTACCGCTACGCGGTCGACGACGACATGGACGGCGTGATCGAGCGGCCCGACCCGGCGAAACGCGACTGGAACGCGCGCGATGCCGAGCCGTTCGCCTACTGCTGGTCGCTCGGCAGCCCGCGCCGCGGCGACGATGACGGGATAGCGAGCGACTCCCCGCAGTGGATCTACGTGCGCACGACGCGCGCCGAGCCATGACCACGCGCCGCGGCTTCACCCTCGTCGAGCTGCTGGTGGTCATGGCGATCATCGCCGTGCTCGCCGGCCTGCTCATGCCGTTCATCACCATGGCCAGCCGCAACGCGCGGCGCACGGCGACGCAGGCGGTCATGCGCAAGGTCGACACGGCGCTGCGCCAGTTCAAGACCGACTACCAGGCGTATCCGCACCAGCGCGCGTATCCCGATCTCGCGGCGGGGGAGCCCTGGAGCAACCGCCTCTACCACCACGTCGGCACCGCCATCGCGGCCGACGACCGCGACCGCGTCCTCGCCGACATGGACGCCGCCGCGCGCGCCTACGACTACGACTGCACCGCGGCGCCGGGGCAGTGGCCGCAGGAACGGCCGCCGGTGTCGCCGCACGTCTTCCGCGCCAACCGCCGCAACGGCAGGCAGCGCCTGGATGGCAGCGGTGAACCCGAATCGGACATCGCGCCGCACGACTGGGTGTTCGTCGAATGGGCCAACGCCTGGCACGCGCGGTACGAGGACGCGCTCGCCGGATGCATGGTCCTGAACCGCATGGCGCAGGAGCGCGCGCGGCTGCTGATGCTGATCGGCGCGGTCGACGCGACCGGGGTCACCATGCGCGACGTCACGGGCCGCGGCGGCGTCCATCGCGGGCGCGACCTGTCGGGCGAACGCCTGGTCGCCGCGCCGGCCAGCGACGCCAAGCCGGGCTGGGCGGTCGACTACCTGCGCGGCGAGCTGGAGCCGCGCTTCATCGACGGCGAGAGCGTGCTCGACGCGTGGGGCCGGCCGCTGGTCTACGTCTGCCAGGTGCAGCCCGGCTGCCGCGGCACGGTGCACTATCCGCTGACGCGCTTCGTCTTCATGTACGCGCCCGAGAACTACGGTCTCGCCCCGATCGGCCGCACGGTGCTGCAGGCGCGCGATCCGGCGACCGGCCTCGGACTCGCCGCGCATCCCGAGCGCCTGCCCGATCCGGACGATCTGTGGCGCTCCGACCGCCGCTTCTACGCCGCGCCCGGGTTCGAGCTCGAGTTCGAGCTGTGGAGCGCCGGGCCCGACGGCCGCTTCGCCTGGATGCGCGACGACCCGGCCAATCGCGACAACGTCGCCGGCGACCGCTACGACGAGGGGTTGCGCTGATGCGGCGGCGAGCGTTCACCCTGATCGAGGTGCTGGTGGTCGTGGCGGTCATCGCCGTGATCGGCGGCATGATCGTGGTCGGCACCGCGCGCGATCGACGCGGCGTGCAGGTGCGCGCCGCCGCGGACCAGCTCGCCGCGGTGCTGCGCCAGACGCGGGCGATGGCGATGCAGCGCAAGGCGACCTACGGCGTCGCCTTCAACATCGCCAACGCGCGGCGCACCAGCGGCCGGGTCCTGAACAACAACGACGGCGGCCACTGGTACCGCGTGATCGGCCCGTCGCGCAGCAACCAGCAGAACCAGGGCTACACCACCGTGCACCGGCTGAGCCGCGGCTGGTCGCCGGACGCGGCGCGCTTCGACGTGCCCGTCAGGCGTCCGCTCGCGGAGATCGCGACCAGCTGGGTCGGCGAACGGCAGCCGCTGCCGGCGAACGCGGTGCGTTTCCTCGCGCTGGGGGATCAGGACAGCGGCGCGGCGAAGGATCCGGGCAACCACTTCGGACCGACGTACCCGCGCCCGTGGTGCGGCTGGTGGAGCCAGGCGGATGGGCGGCTCTACACCTGGGGCGGCTACGACCCCGAGATCAGGCACTTCGGCCAGACCATGGTCTGGTACACGTGGAACGAGCAGCCGCGCACGGCCCGCGACGGCTCGACGATCAGCTTCACCGGCTTCTATTACGAGGGCATCGACGGACGCATCGATGGCTGCGTGCATCCGGACGACCGCCTGGTCCACGACGACGCCGACGGCAACGGCTGGACCGGGCTCGACGAGCCGCGGAGCTTCGCCTTGTGGAAGGCGGGCGAGCCGCGGCCGCTGGTCAACGCCGACTGGCTCGACGCGCTGATCGTCTTCAACCCCGACGGCAGCGCGCGCTACGAGGACTGGGCGCACCTGCGCCACGAGTTCGGCCACTCGGCGCGCGACGCCGGGATGTTCAACGAGCGGCACGCGCGCAACCTCGACCGCTCGGCGATGGGCGACATGTGCAACCAGATCAGCGGCTGGGAGATCGGCCAGGTCGGCATCACGCCGAACAACCGCTACGAGGTCGCGCACTACCAGCGGCGCACCGGCTTCTGGTACATCACCCTCGCTCCCGACACGGGCGATCGCTGGCAGTACGCCAGCGCCGAGGAGGCGCTCGATTCGCTGCTGCCCGCCGTGCGCGTCGGTGTCAGCCAGCTCGGCGAGGTCGTGGTCGTCGATGTCCGGCGCTCGTTGGCGGAGGACGCGCGCCTGCACCCGACGCCGCGCGGCGCCTGGTGGGAGCGCCGCTCGTGCGGCCTGCAGGGCTACGCCGACAACCTCTGGCAGGACCGCATGCCGGTCGAGGACGCGATCACCGCCGAGATGCTGCGCGAGCGCGCGTGGTGGCTCGAATGACGCGCCGCGGCTTCACCTTCATCGAGATCCTGGCGTGCATGCTGGTCGTCGGCCTCGGCATGGCCTCGGCGGTCGGCATGGTGATGTACGGCATCGGCCTGGGCTCGACCGCGCAGGGCAAGGCGACCGGGCTGGTCACGGCGATGAGCGTGGCGTGCGACGCGCGTCCGCTGGTCGCCGCCGACGGCTGGTCGGTCTCGGCCGGCGGCGACGCCGAAGGCTGGGTGAACGGCTTCTGGGTGGAGCGCCACGAATCAGCCGGCGACGCGGTCGCCCCGGGGATCACCAGCCACGCGGTCCACGTCGACGTCCACGAGGCGTGGCGCGGAGCGGTGGTCGCGTCGTACAGCACGCGCGTGCTGCGTCAGCGGGTGCGCTGATGCGCCGACGCGGCTTCACGCTGATCGAGGTCATCGTCTGCATCGCGATCGGCACCTCGCTGGCGACGCTGGCGACCACCACCTTCCTGCGCATGCGCGCGACCATGCGCCGGGTCAACGCGCGGCTCGAGATGCACAACACGGCGCGCTTCGTGTTCCAGCGCCTGCGCGCCGATCTCTTGGCGATGCAGCAGGACGCGGCCCTGTGGCTCGAGAGCGACGCGGGCACCGGCGCCGGCGACGCGACCGTGCGGCTGGTGTTCCTGCGCGGCAAGACCGACACCACCGACTTCAGCCACGACCTCGAGTACGGCGTCTACACGACGCTCAACACCGACCTGGTCTGGGCCCAGTGGCGCTGGGACCAGGACACGCGCCGGCTGTGCGCCGGGGCGAGCTCGACCGTGCGCGAATGGACCATGGCGGCGGATTGGACGTCCCCGGACGGGCACAACTTCCGCGACCGGCGCTTCCGCAACCTGCCGCAGCCGCGCCGCGCCGCGGGCGTCGACTGCCGGACCACGCTCGACGACAACCGCTTCGGATCGCCCGATCCGCGCGACGTCGGCGACTTCACCGATCTCGACGCCAACACGCTGCCGACCACGCGCGGCGTGACGGCGATGACCATCGAGCTGGTCCTCGCCGACGGCAGCTCGGTGAGCGTCGACGGCACGGCGGATCGCGTGGTCGCGCTCGACGGCGCGTTCATCGACGGTCGCGTGACCGCCGCGGCGGCGCCGCATCGCCGGCGTCCGCGCCTGGTGCGCGTGCGCATGACCATGCACGACGCGCCGACCGCGCTGACCCAGGACTTCGCCTTCAGCTTCGCCACGCCCGATCCGCTGCCGGGGACGCCATGACCACTCCGCCGGGCGATGCGCGGCGTCGCGGCTCGTTCCTGGTCGTCTGCCTGGCGATGATGAGCCTGGTGGCGATCGTCGGCTTCGCCCTGCTCAAGCAGCTGCGCACGCAGACCGACGCGTCGACCGCCAACCAGCGCGCGATGCTGGCGGAGGGCGCGGCGCAGGCCGGCGTCGCGCACGCGCTCGAGCAGGTGCTGCGCGACCACGCCGGCGCGACCATCGAGATCCGCTCGGACGCCGGCGCGGCGCCCGCGCGCGCGCTGACCTTCCTCGACGGTCCCTACCGCGCGCCGTTCGGCTCGCTGTCGCATCCCAACACGCTGACGCCGTGGAACGGCGCCGAGACCAACGCGCCCGACGCCGACAAGGACGTGCGCCCCGAGCACATGCTGACCCTGGCGTGGCTGCCGTGGTGGATGGGCGATCCGTGGGCGACGCGCTTCTCGTGGTACGAGCGCGAGGGGACCCAGCACTACGACGGCCGCGGCCGCTACTACGAGCCGGGCTGGTACGACCTGACGCGCACGCCGGGCGACGAGCCGGTGCGCGCCGTGCCGTTCGTCGAGTTCGCCGGCCCGAAGCCCGAGCGCGACGGCGCCGTGTTCTACGACGAGCGCTTCGTGCGCCTCGACAGCGGCGATCCCGTCGCCGACCGCAAGGCGGCCCGGTACCGCCTGCGCTACGCGATCGGCGTCGAGGACCTCCAGGGCCACCTGCTGGTCAATCCCCAGGCCGACATGCGCTTGCCGCAGGACTACAGGACGCCGCCGGCATGGGTCCGCCGCTCCGGCGACGCCTTCGCCGCGATCATGGGCGCGGCGGGCCATCCCGACTGGTTCGTCGATCACTGGCAGCACGTCTTCCAGGGCCGCGGCTGGTCGGTGAACGTCGACAAGGGCGCCGGCGGGCATCCGGTGACGTTCCCGCTGATGTACCGCTGGTCCGACCGCACCTCGCCGGAGGCGTTCTGGGAATGCTACCGCAAGCCGGAGGGCGGCGCCCGCGCCGAGGCGCTGTACGCGTCGACGTACGTGCGCGGCCTCGCCGCGGGCGGCGAGACGATCCGCGTCGATGGGCACCGCTGGTGGGGACCGCGCGAGAACGGCGGCGGCTGGCCCTACGGCATGCAGCGCTACATGCACGTCGCCGTCGGTCCGCAGTACTCGTGGTGGAACCTGTATTACGCGCTCACCGGCTGCAGCCCGGACTGGGGCGCGAACATCCCGGCGACGATGTTCATGGCGACGCCGTTCGGGCGGCCGATCACGCGCACGCCCGGCTATCCCGGCGATTACCAGCCGGCGACGCGGCGCTGGCACCAGGCGCGCGTCGACACGCCCTTCCACGTCAACGTCATGACCGCGCCGCCGGCGGTGGTCAGCGCCATGCTGCTCGCGTACCTGCCGCCGAAGTTCAAGGTCTTCAAGTACACGCGCATCGATTTCTACCGCTACACCGGCAAGGTCCGCGGCAACGACACGTGGGAACGCACGCCCGGCGCGAGCATGGCGCTCGACGGCCGCAACGGGCTGAACAACGTCTCCTACTACGGCCGCGACCTGCTGGTCGACGCGACGCATCCCGGCTTCGCCGAATTCCCGGCCCCGCGGCGCGACGGCGCGAGCTCGCCGCCGTCCCTGACCGGCGAGGTCATCACGCCCGACTACCACGTGCTCGATCAGCGCGGCGCGCAGGAGCAGTACCCCGGGCTCGCGTGGAACGGCGACTCCAGCCGACCCGGCGAAGGCACCGACGATCTCGGCGAGCACATCGACGCCGACGAGGTCGGCAACGGCGTGTGCACCCACACCGGGCTGCCGTTCATCTTCATGGGCCTCGGGCCGGCCCACTACCACGCCAAGCAGTTCCCCGGCAACGACGCGCCGCTGCTCACCGTGCGGCCGCCCGACTGGTTCTGGGAGGACGGGATGAACCTGGCCGTGAAGGTGCCGGACCCGGACCTGGTCAAGTTCCAGCACAGCTACTGGTGGGACATCTATTCCTCGCTGGCGACGGCGATCTCGGTGATGCGCGCGCAGTGGGTGCAGTATCCGAACGACCGCAGCCGACCGGCGCAGGCGTTCCCCGCCGGCGATCTCGATCCGACGGCCTTCCAGACCATGCGCGATCTCGATCGCCAGTTCCTCGCCCAGCTCGGCGAGAGCCTCGACGCGCCGGGCAGCGACGCGCCGGCGGCGCTCGGGCTCAAGGCCTACCGTCCGCAGCAGCGCTGGACGTCGGCGGGCTCGTACTGGGAGTTCGAGCCGCGCACGACCTCGAACAACATCCGCAGTTTGCTCGACCAGGACCTGATCGCCAACATCGACGGCAGCCTGGGCAGCGATCAGCGCGCGCGGGTGATGGAACGCGTGCTCAACGACGTGCGCCTGAGCTTCCTCGGCTCGAGCCCGGAGTACGCCGACGGCATCGACTGGCGCAGCGGCGCGACCGATGCGGCGGCCGAGTTCCGTCCGCTCGACTTCGACGGCGACGGCGAGGTCGCCTGCTCCTGTTATCCCGCGGCGCTGGCGGTCGCGGAAGGCGACGGCCGCGGGCCGAAGCCGCCGGCCGAAGGCTGGTTCTCGGTCACCGGCTGCTTCTTCGTCGGCAAGAGCCGCTTCTTCCGCATCTGGAGCCGCGGCGAGCTGTGGGACAACCGGCTGAGCCGCACGATCAGCGAGGCGCTGCTCGAGAGCGCGGTGTGCATCGACCCGGAAGGCCAGGGCACCGCCGACAGCCACGTCCTGTACCAGCGCTGGCACTTCGACAAGTACCAGGGCCTGCTGTCGCACATCGAGCCATGAGGCCGCAACCCGCCCTGCTGCTGGTGGTCCTGCTGTGCGGCTGCGGCGATCCGCCGCCGCTGGTCGATCCCGACGCGGCCGACGCGGCCGACGCGGCGATCGCGGCGCAGCCCGTGGCGCCGGATCACGACGCGGCGATCGGACGCGCGCAGCGCGCCGCGCGCGAGGCATACGGCTCGCGGGTCGTCGCGACGCCGCTGTCGGTGGAGCGCGCCGCGCTGGTCGCGCCCGGCGAGACGACCGGGCACGATGGCTGGAGCGTGGTCTTCGCGTTGGCGCCGGTCGCCGCGCCGCCGGCGCTCGTGGTCGAAGCTCCGGCGCCGGCCGCGGGCGGTCTGCCCGCCCATGCGCACCTGCCGGTACCGCCGGCTGGCAGCGCGCGCGCCGCCGATCCGCCGCGCGAATCGCGCGAGGCAGCGCCCGAGCGCGTGCTGGTCCGCGTGCGCGATGACGGCCGTGTCCAGGTCCTGCCGCTCGCGCGGTGAGGCGCGTCACGCCGTCGATGCGGCGTACCAGACCGCGATGGCCGCGACGCTCGTCACGACGATCGCCGCGACCACCAGCAGGACCAGCCGCCGCGTCCGGCGGGACGGCTCCATCGCCAGGTGCGCCAGCGCCGCGCGCAACGCCGCCGCCAGCTCGTCCGCGCTCTGGTAGCGCTGCGCGGCGCGCTTGTCGAGGCAGCGCAGCACCACGTCCTGGACGACCAGCGGGATGCCGGGGACGACGAGGCGCGGCTCGCGCGGCGCGGTGAAGATGTGGTGGTCGATGATCGCCATGGCCTGGCCGGCGAAGGGCCTGACGCCGGTCAGCAGCTCGTAGAACACCACGCCGAGCGAATAGATGTCCGAGCGCTGGTCGCACGGTTTGCCCAGCGCCTGCTCAGGGCTGAGGTACTCGACCGTGCCGACGACCAGGCCGGACTTGGTGAGCACCTGGCTCTCGCCGGGCATGCGCACGAAGCCGAAGTCGACGATCTTGAGCGTCCCGTCGCGCGCGAGCAGCAGGTTGGCCGGCTTGATGTCGCGGTGGATCAGCCCTTCCGCCGCGGCCGCGGCCAGGCCCTGCGCGGCCTGCAGCACCAGGGTCACCGCCTGGACCACCGACGGCCGCCAGCCCATGCGCAGGCGTTTGGCGAGATCCAGCCCGTCGATGAACTCCATCGCCAGGTAGAGGTCCTCGCCGATGCGCCCGGCGTGGTGCATGCGGACGACGTTCGGCGAGGCGACGCGCGCCAGCGCCTTGCCCTCGCGTACGAAGCGGCTGCGCACCGCCTCGTCGGGATGGCGGATGACCTTGAGCGCGACCGGCCGGTCGAGCTGGTGCTGGCGCGCCTCGAAGACGACGCCCATGCCGCCACGCCCGATCTCGCGGATCAGGTCGAAGTCGCCGAAGCGCTGGCCGGCGACGGGTCCGGTGGGGGATCGTGGAGCGGGCGGGGTCGGGGCCGTCATGCCGCCGACGCCTCGACGGTGCACGGCGGGCGACGGCGTTCGTCCATCTGGTGCGGGGCGACGCACGGCCGACATCCCGAACCCGCACGGAACGACCATGCCGCCGATCGACCACGCCACGCCCGACCGCGCCGCGACCGCGGGAGGACCGCAGCCCACGCCGCGGCGGCGCCTGGCGCTGCCGTGCGCTCCGGCCGTGGAGGTCGAGGAGCACGTCGCCGTGCGCATCCTCCATCCGCGTCCGGCCGTCGCCGCGACGCGCACCTGAGCTGACCGGGATCGGACCGCATCCGCCGGCGCTCGCGCTAGGCTGCCGGCGGCTGGTCGGCGCTGAGCTGGTCGCGCAGCCGGCCGATCGCCTTGTCGAGCCGCTTCTTCACCGCCGACTTCGACAGGGCGAGCTCGTCGGCGATGCAGTCGAGCGTCTTGCTGTCGAAGAAGTACGACAGCAGCAGCGCGCGCTCCTCGGGCTTGAGGTTCTCGAGGCAGGCGTCGAGGCGCTTCGCGCCATCGGCGAGCTGCTCGTCGTCCTCGGGCGCCTGCGGCTCCTCGAGGCCGTCGAGCGACGTCGCGCGGCGATCGCGCACGCGCACCCGCCGCGCCACGTCGAGCGCCGTCGTGCGCGCGCACGCGTAGAGCCAGCTGACGATGTTCGACTGGATCTGCGAGCGGTTGCGCGCCAGCTTGATGAACGTCTCCTGCACCGCGTCGTCGATGTCCGCGGGTCCGCGCAGGATCTTCCGGCACACCTTGAGCACGAGGCCGACGTGCGGCCGGATCAGGTCGGAGGGACACTCGAGCGTCGGCTCGGCGTCGTCGTCCTCGCCCGCGGCGCCCGCGCTGGGCTCCGGCAGATCGTGGTCGGGCTGTTCCATCGTCCACCTGTCATCGGCCCTCCCGGCGCGAGTCAATGCGAGGCCGAGGGACCGGGGGTGATCGGGCCTCGCGACGAGCCCCGGCCGGTCGGCGCGCGCCGCATGGGCGGGGGAGGTCGATGGCCTCATCCCGGATTCCGGTGCACATCCGACGACTCGCCTCGTCCATAGAGTGAAGCGCAACGTGCGGCACGGCTGACCGATCAGGCCGGCACGCGCAAGCGCCCCGACGCATCGATGAACGTCCATGTCCGCACCGGACCGGTGCGGCGGGAGGGGCCATGTCCATCCTCGAGTACCTGCTGCGCCTCTGCTTCGGCGCCAAGAGCCCGGAGACGGCACGGGTGGATCGCGAGCCGCGCTCGAAGCGCACGGACGCCGGCCACGCCGCCCACGCCGCCAATGGCCCGCGGTCCTACAGCGGGCATCCGTCATCGCGCCGCGTGCGCCCGCCGCGTTGGATCATCCAGGCTTCGAACGGCGGTCGTCGCGGCGAGGACCTCGCCGCGCCGCTGGTGATCGAGCGCCGCGGACCCAGCCGCCAGCCGTCACGGATCGGAGCCGCCGCGATCCACGGCTGATCCCGTCGTCGTCCGACGACTTCCCAGTCCTCCGCGTGCCCGCCGACGCGACGCCAGGCCCCTCCACGGGCCAGGCGGCCGGGCCACGCCGTCCCATCGCGCGATGAATGAAAGGATCGACATGGTCGTCCAACGCCGCCGGCTCATCGCCGGCTGGCTCGAGCCGGTGCCGTGCGTCCTGGCGCTGTGCATCGCCCTGGCGCTTCCCGCGCGATCGGCCGAGGGCGCTTCGACAAGCGCCCCGCGCACGGCCCAGCACGACGCGCGGGTGCGCTCCGCGCCGCGCGCGATCGCCGCGTTCGAGGTCGCGCGCTATCGCCTGTCGCCGGCCGTGCTGCGACGCGATGCGGGGAGCGTTTCCGGCTGGTGCGACGCCGTCGGCGACGCCTGGCGCCGGTTGTCGCTCGCTGGTCGCCGCATCGCCGCGCCGGGCTGACGGCGCGCGCGCTGACGCCGCGCCGTCACGCCAACGGCGTGCGCTGGCGGTGGGGCGACGACGAGCCCTCGTCGGCGTCGATGCGCACGGCCTTGGCGTGCGTCGACGATTCGAGGATCTTCGGTCCGGCGACCGCCGCGATGGCGCTCGCGAGCTGCTGCTGGCTGAACGGCTTGGGCAGGAAGCGCGTGCGCTTGTCGCGCAGCTCCTCGGTCAAGCCCTCGCTGCCGATCATGCCGCTGACCAGCACCACCGGCAGGCGGTCGCCGCCGGCGCGGATCTGCTTGAGCAGCGCCTGCCCGTCGAGGTCCTTCATCCGGCAGTCGATCACCGCCGCGGCGAAGTCGTCGCGGCGCTGGAGCAGGAGCTTCAGGCCGTCGGCGCCGCCCGAGGCGTCCTCGGTCGCGTAGCCCATGCCCTGGAGCATGGCGACGGTGGTGTCGCGCACGAGCTCCTCGTCGTCGATCACCAGGATCGCGCGCGGCAGCGTGCGGTCCGGCATTGGCGTGTTGACGCGTACGGTGGTGACGTGCGGGCTCGTGCTCTCGAAGGTGATGATGAACGTCGTGCCGAATCCAGGCGCCGAGCGGCAGCCGAGCTGGCCCCCGAACTTGTCGACGATGCCCTTGACCGCCGCGAGCCCCAGGCCGTGGCCGTTGCGCTTGGTGGTGAAGTACGGTTCGAACATCCGCGCCTTGGTCGCCTCATCCATGCCCGAGCCCTGGTCGGAGACCTCGAGCCGCACGCGCAGGCCGTCGCGCTTGAGCGCGATCGAGACCGTGCCGCCCGGCGCGCTGTAGCTCTCCGCCGCGTTCACGACCAGGTTGAGCAGCACCTGCTGGAACTGCACCGGGTCGATCATCACCGGCGGCAGGCCGTGCTCGACCTCGAGCGCGATGCGCGCCTGGTTCGGCATCGAGTGCTTGAGCAGCGTCTTGAGGCCGCGCACCTCGTGCTCGAGCTGCACGGCCTTGATCTCGATCGCGCCCTTGCCGGTGTAGGCGAGGATCTGGCGCACCAGGCCGGTCGCGCGGTCGACCGCCATCATCAGGCGGTTCATGCGGTGGCCGGCCACCTTGTCGCTGGTCAGCGTCGGCAGGATCAGCTCCGCGTTGCCGCGGATCGCGCCCAGCAGGTTGTTGAAGTCGTGGGCGACGCCGCCGGCGAGCAGGCCGAGGCTCTCGTGCCGGCGCGCGAGCTCGAGCTGGTGCGTCAGGTTGCGGCGCTCCTCCTCGGCCTCGGCCTCGGTCGTCAGGTCGACGCAGATGCCATCCCAGACCTGGGCCTCGCCGTCGCCGACCGGCACGGCGTGGACCATCACGTGGCGCGGCTTGCCGAAGCGCGGGTGCTCGAGCGTCAGGTTCAGGCGCAGCGGCACGCCGTCCTGCGCGGCGGCGCGCACCGCCGCCAGCACGCGTTCGCGTTCCGCGAGCGGCACCTGGCGCAGCGCGCGCGACGGGTCGGCCTGGTAGTGCTCGGGCGGGTGCCCGGCGATCTTCTCGATCGACCGGCTGGCGAGCTCGAGGTCGGGCGCGCGACCGCGTCCGACGTTGATGCGGAAGGCGACGTAGCCCTCGGCGAGGTCGACGAGGTGGCGGTAATGCGCGCGGCTGTCGACCAGGCGGCGGTGGTGCAGGCGCGTCAGCCAGGCGAGCGCGATGCAGCCGGCGCACGCCAGACCGAGGCAGCCGACCATCAGCGTCCAGCCCCAGCCGCCCGGACCGGCGTTCTGCAGCGCTTCGCCGGCGGCGAGCGGCGCCGCGCTGGCGGCGACGGCGGACGCCACACGGGTCAGAGCGCACAGCATCGATCAAGTATGCGCCACGTCGGCCCGTTCCACAAGTCGGGCTTCACCGCGTGGCCGCGGCGCAAGTGCCGTCCGCTAGCGGCGTTCCCACCACGCGAGGATCGCGGCGCCGACCAGCGCGCTCGGAGCGATCGCGACCAGCGCCGCCAGCAGCAGGTGCAGCGTGCCGGGCTCGGCATCGACCCGGTACGCCGCGATCGCGAGCGGCGGGATGTCCTCGGCGGGGCCGCGGCCGGCGAGCCAGCGCGCGCAGTCGACCAGCAGGTCGGCGTTGGCCAGGCGTTCCTCGCCCAGCCACGCGTCGCTGGCGATGGCGCGGCTGGCGAACACCGCGAGCCGCGCGCCATTCCGGGTCGCCCCGCGCGGGTCGGGATCGAAGGTCAACGCCCAGGCGATTCCCTGGCTCGGCGCGCCGGGGGCCGGCAGCGCGGTGAGCGCCTGGTCGCGGCGGACCTTGCCGATGTCGTCGGGCGCGGTGCGCGCCAGGGTCGTCGCGACGAAGGGCGGCGTGCCGAGCGCGGACATGGCGGCGGCGATCTGCTCGCCGGGCAGGTCGAGGCTCTCGGGCGAGGCGCAGACGCCGAGGGTGGTGTACGGGCTGACGACGATCCGCCCCGAACGCGCGACATGCGCCGTCGCCGGATGATCGGGATGCAGCAGGCGCGTCCCGGCCAGGCGCAGGTTGTAGTAGGGGAGCGAATCGGCGACCGTCGCGCGCTCGTGGTGCTCGCGGCTGACCAGCAGGCGGCTGGGAAGGGTCTTGGCCGCGTCGTCGGCGAGCGCCATGGCATCGCCCTCGACCAGGCGCTCGGGGATCGCTGGCCCGAGCAGCACGCCGCGGCGCGCCAGCGCGCGCGCCAGGTCGGCGGGACAGCGGTCGTCGGCCAGGACCAACGCCGCGCCGCCGTCGATCAGGTGGTCCTCGAGCATCGCCAGGTCCCTGCCGAATCCGCCGCCGTTCGGGGCAGCGACCGGACCGGCGATGACCAGCAGATGCCCTGCCGCCGGGCGGGCGTCGCCGACCAGGGTCTCGATGGCGAAGCCGGCGGTCGCCAGGGCGCGTGCGAACGCGCTGGCGCCGTCGATCCCCGCCGCCTGCGGCGACAGCTCGCCGTGACCCTGGGTCATGGCGGCGACCAGCGGAGCCGGATCGTCGAGCGCGATGAGGGCACCCGCGACCTCGCGCTGCAGCGCGACCGGCGTGCCCGGATGCAGGGCGATCTTGCGCGCCCGCGCGCCGCGCACGACGTAGACCCCGGGCCCGGCGAAGCGCCCATGGCGGGCGTTGAACTCGTCGACGCGGTGCGGCTCGCGCGCGGGATCGAGCCGGCGGTGCCGGACCTGCGCGCCGGCGCGGGCCATCGCCGCGAGCGCGTCGTCGATCCCGCGCAGGACCTGGTCGTCGAGCTGCATCTCCTCGCTCGACCAGGCGGCGATCAGCTCGACCGGCTCGCGCTGCGCGCGCAGGCGCTGCTCGAGCAGGGGATGCAGCGTGAAGCGCCGGTCGGCGCTGAGATCGAGGCGCAGGGCCGAGCGGTCCGCCGCCGCCACCGCCAGCGCCAGCACGAGCAGGAACAGCAGCGTGCGTCCGCCGAGCCCGGCGAGGAGCAGGCGCGTCGGCGCGGATGCGGGCGCGTCACCCATGCAGGCGGCGCGCGCACAGCGCGGCGTGGGCGAGGACCAGCAGGCCGGCGGATCCGGCGAGGAAGTAGGCGACGTCGCCGAGGCGCAGCTCGCCGGCGAAGGCCGCGCGCGTGCGTTCGGTGATGCCGATCGCGCGCGACAGCGCGCCCAGCGCGCCGTGATCGCCGCCCAGGCCGACCAGGATCAACGCCATGATCGCGGCGAAGGTCAGGACGTAGGCCGTCACCGGGCTGTCGACCAGCAGGCTGACCCACAGCCCGAGCGCGGCGAACAGCGTGCAGCACAGGGTCAGGCCGACGAGTCCGACCGCGAGCTGCGGCAGGTCGACCGCCGAGACCAGCGCCAGCACCACCGGCTGCGGCAGGATCGCGACGATCAGCGCCGCGAGGCAGACGAACAGCGCGAGGAACTTGCCGATCACCAGGTCGATCTCGCGCACCGGCGCGGTCAGCAGCAGCTGCAGCGTCCCCTGCGCGCGTTCGGCGGCGAAGGCGTTCATGGTGATCGCCGGCGCCAGCGGCATCAGGAACCAGACGCTGGCGATCAGGCTGGAGACGAACAGCGGCTGGAACGACGCGCCCTCGTCGCGCACGACGTAGAGGTCGTACATGAACACGCCGTTGATCAGGAACATCCACGCCGCGAGCACCAGCCACATCAGCGGCGTGGTGAACGCCGCCACCAGATCGCGACGGCAGATCGCCCAGGCCACCCGCATGCGCGCACGCTAGCGCGCCCGCCGATCAGCGGCCACCCCCGCGTTGCCTGCAACAATGCCCTGAAGTTTGCGGGCACCGCCGGGGCGTAAGCCGTGGCGATGGCGCTCGTCACGCGTGACACAAGGGCCATCCACGGAGTCCCGATGAAGCTCGAAGCCCACCTGGTGTCGTCCCTGGTCCGCGTCTTCCCGGCCAAGCCGCCGCGCCGGGCCCCGCTGCCGCAGCTGCGCGCCCCGCGCGGCGGGCGCGCGTCGTTCCAGGTGGCGTTCGCCGTCCCCGGGCTCGACGAGGCGCAGGTCGCCTGCCGGGCGACGGCCGCGGGCGGCATCGTCACGCGCGTGCGCCGCGTCGGCGCGGTGCCGTTGCCGCACCACAACACCAAGACGGCCGCGAAGCACCGCGACGGCCGCGGCGTCCTGCCGGGCATGGTGCCGGATCCGCTGTTCGACGGCGAGCTGCACCGCTTCGCGCCGGGCGAGGGCAGCGCCTTCTGGGTCTCGCTCACCATCCCGCTCGAGACCAGGCCGGGGCGGCACGCGATCTCCATCGAGCTGCAGCCCAAGGACGGCGCCGTGCAGCGCCTGCGCACGACCATCGAGGTCGCCGCGGTCGCGCTGCAGCCGCGCACCGGCATGCCGATGACGCACTGGTTCCACGTCGACTGCCTCGCCGACCGCTACGGCGTCGCGCCCTACGACGAGCGCTTCTGGCCGCTGTGCGAGGCGTACGTGCGCAACTACGTCGAGCACGGCCTCGACTGCCTGTACGTGCCGGTGTTCACGCCGCCGCTCGACGGGGTGCGCAAGCCCGAGGTGCAGCTGCTCGGCGTCACCCGCGACGGCGGGGGCTGGCGCTTCGACTGGACGCGGGTCGAGCGCTGGATCGCGATGGCGCGCCGCTGCGGCGTGCGGACGTTCGAATGGACGCACCTCTTCACGCAGTGGGGGGTCGAACGCGCGCTGCGCATCTACGACACCTCGTCGGGGACGCCGACGCTGCTCTGGCCGGTCGAGACCGGCGCGACCTCGGACGTCTACCGCGCCTTCCTCGCCGCGTTCCTGCCGGAGCTGAAGCGCTTCGTCGACCGCCATCGCCTGCTCGAGGACTCGTTCTTCCACGTCTCGGATGAGCCGCACGGCGCGCATCTCGCCAACTACCGCGCCGCGCGCGCGATGCTGCGCGAGCTCGCGCCGTGGATGAAGGTCATGGACGCGCTGTCCGAGATCGAGTTCGGCGCCGAGGGCCTGGTCGACCATCCGATCCCGGTGATCGCGAGCGTCCCCGCCTACCGCGCGCGCGGCATCGACTGCTGGACCTACTACTGCTGCTGGCCGCGCGGCGCGTTCCTCAACCGGCTGCTCGACACGCCGCTGCCGGTGATCGCGATGCACGGCTGGCTGTTCCACGCCACGCGCGTCCAGGGCTTCCTGCACTGGGGCTTCAACTACTGGTACCGGTTCCAGACCACCGAGCTCATCGACCCGTTCCAGGTCAGCGACGCGGGCGGTTGGCCGGGCTGGGCGCACGGCGACACGTTCGTGGTCTACCCCGGCGTCGACGGTCCGATCGATTCGATCCGCTGGGAGATCTTCGCCGAGGCGATGCAGGACCTCGCGCTGATGCGCCAGCTCGGCGTCGCGCCCGATGCCGCGCTGCTCAAGGGCGTGAAGGCGTACGACGACTTCCCGCGCGACGAGGCGTGGATCCACCGCGCCCGCGCCAAGCTGCTGGCCGGGAAGAAGGCGCGCGCTTCGCGCGCGTAGGGTCGGCTTCGGGCTTCGGGCTTCGCGCTTCGGGCTTCGCGCTTCGCGCTTCGGGCTTCGGGCTTCGGGCTTCGCGCTTCGCGCTGCGGGTTGGAACTCCTACCGGTCCTTCGGGGCCATCATCGCCTGCACCCAGCGGCCGATCTGATCCTGCTCGAGGTTCACCGGCGCCCCGGGGCGCAGCGTCCCGAGCGTGGTGTGCTCCAGGGTATGCGGGATGACCGAGATGCTGATGCGCGCGCCGCGGCAGTCCCAGGTGGTCAGGCTGACGCCGTCGATCGCGATCGAGCCCTTCTCGACGGCGCGCACCGAGCCGTCGTCGGGCAGCACCAGGGTGAAGCGCTCGCTCGCGCCTTCCGGCCGGCGCTCGACCAGCCGCCCCACGCCGTCCACGTGACCGGCGACGAGATGACCGCCGAGGCGGTCGCCCAGGCGCAGCGCGCGCTCGAGGTTGACCGCGGTGCCCGACCGCCAGCCGGCGATGGTGGTCTTGCGCAGGGTCTCCGCCCCGGCGTGGAAACGAGCCGTGGCGCCGTCGAGACCGGCGATGGTCAGGCACGCGCCGTTGACGCAGATCGAATCGCCGAGCCGCGCGTCGGCGGCGAGCGGACCGAGGTCGACGGCGAGATCGACGCCGTCCCGCGCCGGCGTGACCGCCGCGAGCGCGGCGACGTGTTCGACGATGCCGGTGAACATGGTCCGCAGCATGCGCCCGACGCGGGCGCTTCCAGCCCGGCCGCGCGCCTGGCGGGGGGCGACGCCAGGCGCTACCCTCGGCCGCATGGATGCGGGCGCATGGCAGGCATGGCTGACGCAGCGCGCCGGCGACGCCGGACCGCGCCTGGGCGCCGTGGTCGCGCGCGCCGCCGAGCCCGAACGCGCCGCCGGTCTGGTCACGCGCTTCGCCGAGGCCCTCGGCGAGCACGCCGTGCCGTGGCTCGGGCGCGCGGCGCGCGGGCTCGAGGCGCTGGTCGCGCTCGCCGCCTTCAGCCGCTGGGCGGGAGACATCGCCGTCCGTCACCCCGGCTGGCTGGTCGACGTCGTCGATCACCAGCGCTACCGCCAGGTGCTCGGCCGGCGCAGCCTCGGCGAGGCGCTGGAGCGCGAGCTCGCGGTCGCGGACGAGACGCTCGCCGTGCACGACCGCCTGGTGCGCTTCCGCCAGCGCGAGGGGCTGCGCATCGTGCTCGGCGACGCGCTCGGCGAGCTGAGCTTCGAGTCGGTGGTGCGCGAGCTGTCGGATCTCGCCGACGTCCTCGTCCAGGCGGCGGTCGACGAGGCGCGCGCGCGGCTGGCGGCGCGCGGCGTCGCGGTGCCGCCGGGCTTCACCGTGATCGGCATGGGCAAGCTCGGCGGGCGCGAGCTGAATTACAGTTCCGACATCGACCTGATCTTCGCCTACAAGGCGCCGGACGGCGACGAGGGCGAGGCCCACGCGGCGTTCCAGAAGCTCGGCTCCGAGACCATCGCCATCCTGTCCCAGCACGGCCCGGCCGGCTGGCTGTTCCGCGTCGACATGCGCCTGCGCCCGGAGGGCGACCGCGGCGAGCTCGCCTTGTCGGCGCGCGAGACCATCGACTACTACTACAGCGTCGGCCGGCCGTGGGAGCGCCAGGCGATGATCAAGGCGCGCGCGATCGCCGGCGACCTCGCGCTGGGCCAGTGGCTGATGGGCGAGCTGACGCCGTGGATCTACCCCAAGCTGCACGCCTGGAGCGAGCTCGACCACAGCCGCGACATGCGGCGCAAGATCGAGGACAAGGCCAGCGCGCGCGACCTCAAGACCGGGCCGGGCGGCATCCGCGACATCGAGTTCATGGTCCAGTTCTTCCAGCTCACCCATGGCGGCAAGGATCCCGAGCTGCGCGGACGCGCGACGCTGCCGATGCTGCGCGTCCTCGCCGACCGCGGGGTCGTCCCGACCGTGCACGCGCACGAGCTGGATCGCCACTACCGCTTCCTGCGCGTGCTCGAGCACCGCCTGCAGGTGTGGGAGGATCGCCAGTTGCACGAGCTGCCGTCGGCGCCGAGCGAACGCGAATCGTTCGCCCGCCGCTGCGGCTACCCCGGCGCCACCGCGCTCGACGCCAGCGTCGAGCGCGCGCGGGCGCGGGTGCGCGAGCTCGTCGCCCGCCACTACCTGACGCCGACCCAGGACCACGACGCGATCCTCGCCTTCCTGGCCCTCGACGAGGTCGACGCGGAGCTGGCGACGCGCCTGCTCGCGCCGGTCGGCTTCGCCGACATCGGCCGCGCCGCGACGCGCATCCGCGCCCTGGCGCACGAGCCGTTCTTCGTCCTGCGCCGCGGCGCGACCGAGCGCAGCCTCGCCCAACTCCTGCCGACGCTGCTCGAGCAGATCCGCCAGAGCCCCGATCCCGACGAGACGCTCGACAACTTCGCCAAGATCGTCTCGGCGGTCGGCGGCCGCTCGACGTTCTTCGAGCTGCTCGCCTCGCGTCCGGCGGCGTCGCGGCTGTTCGTCGATCTCGCCGGCTGGGCGACCTTCCTGGTCAACCTGCTGCAGGAGTTCCCGGGCCTGCCGGACGACCTGATCGACGTGCTCAATCAGCCGCCGCGCCGCATCGGCGCGCAGCTGCGCGAGGCGCGCGCGCTGATCGCGGGCCTCGCCGACATCGCCGAGCCGCTGCGCTTCTTCCAGGCGCGCGAGACCGCGACCATCGCGGTGCGCGACCTGCACGACATGCCGCAGGTCGAGGTCAGCCGGCGGCTGAGCGAGCTCGGGCTCGCCATCCTCTCGGTGGCGTACGAGCGCGTCGTGGCGCGGCTCGGCCGCGAATGGGGATTCCCCGTCGAGGGTGGTCGCCCGACGCGATTCGCGGTGCTCGGCCTCGGCAAGCTCGGCAGCGGCGAGCTGTCGTACGCGTCCGACATGGACGTGATCTTCGTCTGCGAGCCCGGCGGCACCTGCCACCGCAACCAGCGCGGCGGCGAGGAGTTCTGGACCCGCGTCGCGCAGGAGCTGATGCGCGTGCTCAAGGAGGGCCGGCTGTACGAGATCGATCCGCGCCTGCGGCCGTGGGGCGATGGCAGCGACCTGGTGCCGAACCTGCCGGCGCTGACCGCGTACTGGGCGCAGCCGAAGGATCTGTGGGAGCGCATGGCGATGCTGCGCGTCGCGCACCTCGCCGGAGATCCCGAGTTCGGCCGGACGTGCGTCGCGCTGATCCACGCCGCCGCGCAGGGGGCGCCGCTGCCGGCCGACGCGGCCACGCAGGTGCGCGACATGCGCAAGCGCCTGGAGGAGAGCGTCGCCGGTCGCGACCACGTCAAACGCGGGCCGGGCGGGTACGTCGACCACGAGTTCATCGCCCACTTCCTGTCGTTCGGCGTCGATCGCGCCGCCCTGCCCGCCGGCCTGACCGTCGGCGACAGCATCCGCCGCCTCGCCGAGCTCGGCCGCATGTCGGCGGAGGCGGCCGAGGAGCTGGTCGAGGGGCTCGTCCTGCTGCGATTCGTCGAGGCGCGCATGCGCCTGACCGCGGGCAAGGCGGTGTCGTCCCTGCCGACCGAACCGGCGGCGCGCGAACGGCTGGCGCGACGCTGCGGGTTCAGCGCGCTCGCCGAGCTCGACCTGGCGCTGCATCTGGCGCGCGAATCGGGACGGCGGTGGTTCGATCGGCTGGTGCGCTGAGCCGCGACGCGACGTCGGAGATGCCGTTTTCGGCACCTTGCCCGTTCTCTTTGCCGCCGGCCACGGCATAAGCCCGCCCATGGAAACGTCCGCCGCGCCCGGTCCGGTCCCCGTCACGAGCCTGGGCGAGCAGCGCCGTCAGAACCTCGTGCTGGCGTTGTGCTCGGCGTTCATCGCCTTCTACGTCGCCTCGAACCTGATCGGCGCGAAGCTGTTCACCTTCACGTTGTTCGGCATCGGGCCCGACGACATCGGCCTGGGATCGAGCGGGACCTTCGCGGCGACCGCGGGGATCATCGCGTTCCCGCTGACCTTCATCCTCACCGACATCATCAACGAGTACTTCGGCCGGCGCGTGGTGCGCGTGTTCACCATCCTGGCGCTGGCGGTGACGCTCCTGCTGCAGCCGGTGATCCAGGGCGCGATCGCCGCGCCGACCATCGTCTTCGATCCGATGCCGGCGGCGCTGTTCGGCGCCGGTGCCAGCGCCGAGGACGCGGCGCGCAAGGCCGAGGTGGCGCACGCCGCGTTCGGCTTCGCCTTCGGCCAGACCGGCGCGATCGTCATCGCCAGCCTCACGGCCTTCCTGGTCGGGCAGTTCCTCGACATCTGGGTCTTCACCCGGCTGCGTCGCGTGACCGGCGGGCGCATGCTGTGGCTGCGCGCGCAGGGTTCGACGCTGGTCAGCCAGCTGATCGATACCTTCGTCGTCATCTACCTCGCGTTCGTGGTCATCCCGATGATCGCCGGACGCGAGGGCTGGCCGGTGTTCTCCGACTTCGACGGGTTCAGCGCCTTCACGGTCAGCGTCACCAACTACATCTACAAGTTCGCCATCGCGATCGCCCTGACGCCGGTGCTGTACCTGGTTCACCTCGCGATCGACGCGTGGCTGGGCAAGGCGACCGTCGCCGCGATGGTCCGCGAAGCCCATCCCTCCGATCCGGTCTGACCATGCGCCGCCTGATCAAGATCCTGGTGGTCGTCGCCGTCCTCGGCGTGGTGCTGATGGTCGGCATCCTCGGCTGGCTGTTCCTGGCGTATCCGCTGGTGTCGCCCGCTCCGGCGATCACCGTCGCCGCGACGCCCGAGGTCCTGGAGCGCGGCGAGTACGTGTTCAATCACGTCGCGGCGTGCGCGCACTGCCACTCCGCGCCGGACTACGAGGCGTACGCGATGCCGCCCCAGCCCGGCTCGATCGGCCAGGGCGGCTGGGGCTTCGGCGGCGAGGTCGGCGTGCCGGGTCTGGTCTACGCGAGCAACATCACGCCGCACGCGTTGGCGACGTGGAGCGACGGCGAGATCCTGCGGGCGTTGAGCAGCGGCGTGTCGAAGGACGGACGCGCGCTGTTCCCGCTGATGCCCTGGCGCCACTACGCGACGACGTCGCGGGCCGATCTCGAAGCGGTCATCGCGCACGTGCGCACGCTCCCCGCGGTCGTCAACGAGGTGCCGGCGCCGCGGCTGTCGTTCCCGATGAACGTGATCGCGCGCACGCTGCCGGTCGACGCGCAGCTGGCGTCGAGCGCGCCCGACCGCGCCGACGAGCTGGCGTACGGGCGCTACCTGGTCGATCTCGGCGCCTGCGCCGACTGCCACAGCCCGACCGAGCACGGCGAGCCGATCGCCGGACTGGAGTTCGCCGGCGGGCGCGAGTTCGTCTTCGCCGATGGGTCGATCGTGCGCTCGATGAACATCACGCCGGACCAGGCGACCGGGCTCGGCACCTGGACGCGCGAGCAGTTCATCGGTCGGTTCCAGGCCTGGGGCGGTCGGCGCGAGAAGCTCGCGCCGGGACAGCCCAACACGCCGATGCCGTGGACCAGCTACGGCGGCATGACCGCCGAGGACCTCGGCGCGATCTTCGCCTACCTGCGTTCGCTGCCGCCGGTGGCGAACGTCGTGGTGAAGACTAGCCCCGCGCCCGCGCGCTGACCGCGCTTTCCAACGACGCTTCGGCTCGAAGCTCGAAGCTCGAAGCTCGAAGCTCGAAGCTCGAAGCTCGAAGCTCGAAGCTCGAAGCTCCGTGATCAGCGCTTCGCCGGCAGCATCCGCGCCAGGAACCGCCCGGTGTGGCTGCTCTCGACCTTGGCGACCTGCTCCGGCGAGCCGGCGGCGACCAGGTGGCCGCCCTTGGCGCCACCCTCGGGTCCGAGATCGATGATCCAGTCGGCGGTCTTGATGATGTCGAGGTTGTGCTCGATCACGACCACGGTGTTGCCGGTCTCGACCAGGCGGTTGAGGACGTCGAGCAGCTTGCGCACGTCCTCGAAATGCAGGCCGGTCGACGGCTCGTCGAGGATGTACAGCGTCCGCCCGGTGTCGCGCTTGGCGAGCTCGCGGCTCAGCTTGATGCGCTGCGCCTCGCCGCCGGACAGCGTCGTCGCCGGCTGGCCGAGGCGGATGTAGTCGAGGCCGACGTCGATCATGGTCTGGAGCACGCGCACCACCGGGGTGTGCGCGCCGAAGTGGATGATCGCCTCGCGCACCGACATCTGCAGCACGTCGGCGATGGTCTTGCCCTTGAACGCGACGCGCAGGGTCTGCTCGTTGAAGCGCTTGCCGTGGCACACCTCGCAGGGCACGAAGATGTCGGCGAGGAAGTGCATCTCGACCTTCTTCATGCCGTCGCCCTCGCAGGCGTCGCAGCGCCCGCCCTTGACGTTGAAGCTGAAGCGCGAGGGGCCGTAGCCGTAGAGCTTGGCCTCGCGGGTCTCGGAGAAGATGTTGCGGATGTGGTCCCAGACCTTGGTGTAGGTCGCCGGATTCGAGCGCGGCGTGCGGCCGATCGGCTGCTGGTCGATGGCGATGACCTTGTCGAGGTGGTCGAGGCCCTTGATCGCCTTGTGCGCGCCGACGTCCTGCTCGGCGCCGTTGAAGTGGTTGGCGAGCGCCGGGTAGAGGATCTGGTTGAGGAACGAGCTCTTGCCCGCGCCGCTGACGCCGGTGATGCAGGTGAAGGTGCCCAGCGGCACGGCGACGTCGATGCCGCGCAGGTTGTTTGCGCGGCAGCCCTCGACGACCAGCTTGTCGCCGGTGCCGTGGCGGCGCTTGGCGGGCACGGCGATCGACTTGCGGCCGCTGAGGTACGCGGCGGTGATCGAGTCCTCGGCGCCGTGGATCAGCTCCACCGGACCCGAGTAGACCACGCGTCCGCCGAGCTCGCCCGCGCCCGGTCCGAAGTCGACGACGTGGTCGGCGGCGCGGATGGTGTCCTCGTCATGCTCGACGACGAGCACGGTGTTGCCGATGTCGCGCAGGTGGCGCAGGGTCGCGATCAGGCGGTCGTTGTCGCGCTGGTGCAGGCCGATCGACGGCTCGTCGAGGACGTAGAGCACGCCAGTCAGCTCGCTGCCGATCTGGCTGGCGAGGCGGATGCGCTGCGCCTCGCCGCCGGAGAGCGTCGGTCCGGAGCGGTCGAGGGTCAGGTAGTCGAGGCCGACGTTGATCAGGAAGCGCAGGCGGCCCTGGACCTCCTTGAGCACGCCCGTGGCGATCTGCGCCGCGCCGCCGGTGAGCTTGGTGTCGCCGAACCACGCCGAGGCGTCGCTGATGGTCAGCGCGCAGGTCTCGGGCAGGGTGCGCCCGCCGACGCGCACCGCGGCCGCGACCTCGTTGAGGCGCCGGCCGTCGCAGGTCTCGCAGCGCGCCAGGTTGAGGTAGCGGCTGAGCTTGTCGCGCTTCCAGTCGCTGTCGGATTCCTGCAGCGCCCGTTCGATCCACGGCACCACGCCGTCGAACTTGCTGTTGAACGTGCCGTTCGAGTTGGTCGTCGACCACTTCACCGCGACGCGCTCGGTGGCGCCGTGCAGCACCAGCTCGCGCTGCTTCTCCGGCAGCTTCTTCCACGGCTTCTTCAGGTCGATGCCCAGCTTGCGCAGCAGCTCGCGGCGGTATTCGACGTGCCACGCCTGGTCGCCGTCGTCGCCGAGGCCGCCCCACGCGCGGATCGCGCCGTCCTCGAGCGACAGCTCGGGATCGATCAGCTTCTCGAGGTCGACGCCGGTCTTGGTGCCCAGGCCGTTGCAGGTCAGGCACGCGCCGAGCGGCGAGTTGTAGCTGAACGAGTTCGGCTCGAGATCGGGGAACGAGCGATCGCAGCGGTTGCAGTAGTTGTGCTCGCTGAAGAACAGGTCGGGCTTCACCGACGCGCCGTCGGCGCCGACGAACGCGACCAGCATCTTGCCTTCGCCCTCGCGCAGCGCGGTCTCGACCGAGTCGGCGATGCGCGCGCGGATCCCGTCCTTCACGACGACGCGGTCGATGACCAGGTCGATGCGGTGCTTCACCTTCTTGTTGAGCTGGATCGGCTGGTCGAGCGCGTGCTCCTTGCCGTCGACGCGCACGCGCGCGAAGCCGGCCTTCTTGGCGCGTTCGAGCACGTCGCCGTGCTCGCCCTTGCGGTCGCCGATCTTCGGCGCGAGCAGCAGCAGGCGGCTGCCGGTCGGCAGCTTGGCGATGCCGTCGACGATCTCGTCGCCCGAGCGCTTGCCGACCGCTTCGCCGCAGCCGGGGCAGTGCTGCACGCCGGTGCGCGCCCACAGCACGCGCAGGTAGTCGAGCACCTCGGTGATCGTGCCGACCGTCGAGCGCGGGTTCTTCGACGCCGACTTCTGCTCGATGGCGATGGTCGGCGACAGACCGCGGATCGATTCGTACTTCGGCTTCTCGAGCTGGCCGAGGAACTGGCGCGCGTACGCGCTCAGGCTCTCGACGTAGCGGCGCTGGCCCTCGGCGTAGATCGTGTCGAACGCCATCGACGACTTGCCGCTGCCGGAAGGGCCGGTGAAGACCACCAGCTTGCGCTTGGGCAGGTCGAGATCGACCAACTTGAGATTGTGCTCGCCCGCGCCGCGGACCTGGATGGTCGACAGCTCCGCCGCCGCCAGCGACGCCTGGGAACTCGCCTGGGAATTGTTCTCAGGCTCGGACATCGATGTGGCTTTCATGGGGAACGCTGACCATAGATGGCGGCTCGCCCGACCCAAGTTCACGCCAGGCCAACTCGCGACGCGATGTCGAGCCGCCAGCCGTCCGGCGCGCAGCGCAACGTCGCCGGCCGGCCGCACGGCAGCGCCAGCGGATCCGGGTCGTGCCCGAACGGCAGATCGATGATCGCCGGCACGCCGAGCCGCCGCGCCCACGATGCCGCGATCGAGCGCATGCTCGGACCCGCATAGTCGGGCGGCAGCGCGCACGGGAACCGGGCGAAGACCAGCGCGCGCACGCCCGCCAGCGCGCCGCTGAGATGCAGTTGCATCAGATCGCGATCGACGCGGTACGGCCGTTCGTCGATGTCCTCGAGCGCCAGCACCGTGCCGGCGAGATCGGGCATCGCCGCGGTGCCGACCAGGCCGGCGAGCACGCGCAGGCACGCCGCGAACAGCACGCCCCGCGCCTCGCCGCCGGCGACGACCTGCGCCGCGTCGCCGGCGTGCGCCGCGCCGCGGCCGAGCGCGCAGTCGACGGCGCTGGCCAGCGCGCGCTCCCCATGCGGCGCTCCCGGCATGAAGCCGTAGACCGATTCGCCGCGGCCGTGGCGCCGCCACCAGGCATGCAGGACGGTCAGATCGCTGAAGCCGATCAGCAGCGGGCCGGGGCGGTCGGCGCCCGCGGCCATCGATGCGATCAGTTCAAGGCATCCATAACCGCCGCGCGCCGCGAGCAGGACCGGGTGCGCCAGCCCGCGCGCGAGGT
Source organism: Planctomycetota bacterium (assembly GCA_035627695.1). Lineage (GTDB taxonomy): Bacteria > Planctomycetota > UBA11346 > UBA11346 > UBA11346 > DASPLE01. Next base: position 2,328 of record DASPLE010000006.1, on the reverse strand, counting down.
CGTCGCGACGCTCGTCCGCGCCCAGCCACGCGCCGGCGGGACGGGTGCGCTCGAGGAGCGGCGACGCCACCAGCGGCAGGCCGAGTCGCGCGGCGAAACCCTCGGCCGCGGCGAGCGTCCGCGCCACCTCGTCCGCGTCGCGCAGCGGATAGGCGGGCACGCAGAGATAGACCGCGCGGGACATGCGTCGTTCGTCACGGATCGCGCGCGCGGCGCAACCGTCGCGCGCGACCTGGGGGTGGCTTCGCTGACAACACCCTAAGCCCGCGTTGACAGTGATTTACGTCTGGAGTACGGTCTCCGCATGGGTTTTGCCGGGAATCTGCAGACGCTGACATTGGCAGAAGTACTGCAGACCCTCAATCGCATCCATGGCTCGGGTGTATTGCGGTTGGCCTCGGCCCACGGCGGGCGCGAGGTGGTCTTCGCCAACGGCGAGATCATCGGCGTCGACCTCAAGGAGGACGGGCGCAACTCGCTGATCCGCCTGCTGATCGCGCTGGGCAAGATCGACGTCGACGCGGCCGCCACGATCTCCGAAGGCGGCGGCGGCTCGGCCGCGATCGTCGATGCGCTGGTCCAGCGCGGGCTGCTCTCGGCGGACGAGATCCAGGAGGTCCAGGCGAAGCAGGCCCTGGACGAGCTCTACGACATCTGGACCTGGAACTTCGGCGACTTCGTCTTCGCCGAGGCGGGCAGCGACGCCGAGGCCACGGCCGCCGTCGAGCGGTGGCGCAAGCAGGCGCTGAAGGTCAACCTCAACTCGCTGCTGATGGAATCGGCGCGGCGCCAGGACGACTGGACGCGCCTGGGCACGCGCTTCGAGAAGGAGGACTGGGTCATCGCCATCGAGCCCGGCTGCGAGGATCAGATCGCGCAGGCGTCGAAGGAGTACCCGGCCAGCGCCGTGCTGCCGCTGGTCGACAGCGTGCGCGCCGTGTCCGAGATCCAGAAGGCCAGCGTCGCGACGCGCCTCGACGTCTACGCGGTGATCGCCGACCAGCTCGACCTCGGCACGCTGCGCACCTGCACCGGCGACGACCTGCTGGCGTTCGCCGACCACCTCGCCGGCCAGGCGGACGTCACCCGCGCCGCCGACCTCTACACCAAGGTCCTCGCGCGCCGACCGGACGACGCGACCACCGTCGACAAGCTCTCCGGCATCCTGCAGCGGACCGATGCGTTCCCGACCGCCAGCACGTGTTATCAGCGCCTCGCGCTCTCCCAGCTCGCCTGCGAGCGCGGCGCCCACGCGACCGTCGCCGCGCGCCGCGCGATCGAGCTCCAGCCGCAGTCGCCCGAGGCGCGCCTGGCGCTGGTGCGCTGCCTGGTCGATGCCGGCGACGACGCGACCGCCATCGCCGAGCTGCGCAAGGTCGCCTTCATCTACCAGAAGATGGGACGCCTCGAGGACGCGCGCGGCACCTGCCTGAAGATCCTCGAGCTGGATCCGACCGACAAGGAGGTCCACAAGGACCTCGCGCAGATCTTCGCCAAGGCCGAGAACGACGCCGAGGCCGAGGACGTCGCGGTCTGCGCCCAGTGCGGCGAGGTCAACGCGCGCGATGCGACGGCCTGCAAGGGCTGCGCCGCCAAGCTGCGCCTGAGCTGCCACAACTGCTCGCGCACCATCGCGGTCTCGGATCGCCTGTGCATCTTCTGCGGCGCGGAGCCGGGCAACGCGCAGCGCCGCCTGCCATCCAGCCCGGCGACGTCGCGCATCATCGACACCTCGAAGGTCCGCAAGGACGTGCAGGCGACCGGGTCGGCGTCGTGGCGCTCGAAGATCGAGGCCTCGGTCAAGGCGGCGCGCGCCGCCGAGGCCGCCAACGACATCCCGGCCGCGCTCGCGGCGTGGAAGGACGCGGCCCAGCTCCAGGTCGACAACGTCGAGCTGTCGCAGCACATCCGCCGCCTCGAGGCGGCCGCGCACGAGAACCACATCGAGGGGCAGATCGAACGCGGCCACCAGCTGCGCCGCCAGCGCCGCTTCTTCCGCGCCGCGCGCGCCTACCAGTCGGCGCTGCGCAGCATGGGCGCCAAGGACGAGCGCGCCGAGCCGCTGCGCAGCATCCTGGTCTCGACCGAACGCAGCCACCTGCGCGTCAGCATGATCTACGGCGCCGCGGCGATCGTCCTGGTCTGCCTCGGCGTGATGGTTGCGAAGCCGTTCGTCCAGGAGCGCCGCTTCATGCGCGAGGGCGCCGAGTTCGCCGCGCAGATGGAGGGCGCGCCGGGCGCGCCGAACGCCGAGATCGCGCTGGCGCTGGTCACCGACATGCGCGCGCGGCTCGATCTGCTCGAGATCGCCGCCGATCAGATCCGTCC
>DASPLE010000005.1:0-44792 GCA_035627695.1 Planctomycetota bacterium | reverse complement strand
GCTTCGAGCTTCGAGCTTCGAGCTTCGAGCTTCGAGCTTCGAGCTTCGAGCTTCGAGCTTCGAGCTTCGAGCTTCGAGCTTCGAGCTTCGAGCTTCGAGCTTCGAGCCGAAACCCCTACTTGGTGAAGAACGCCATCCGCTCCATCACCTCGACCAGCGTCTCGCCGCCCGGGCCGACATCGGCCGGCTGGTAGTCGCGGTCGAAGCGGGCGAATCCGAGATCGGTCGACGCGGTGCCGAAGACCGCGATGCCGCGATCATCGAGCACGGCCGCATCGTCCCACCCGGCCATGACGACGTACGCGGAGACGCCGTCGCCGAGCAGATCGCGGCCATGGCTGTAATCGCCGACCGGGTTGGCGATGCCGAGCCGCGCCATCAGGGTCGGCGCGACATCGACGTGGCTGGTCAGGCGCGCGATGCGCCGCGGCGCGGCGCCGGGGACGCGCATGACGAACGCGGTCTGGGTCTGCCAGCGGGTGTAGGCGTTGTTGTGGCCGACGCGCCGGCCGCTCTCCGCGAACTCCTCGCCGTGGTCGCCGGCGACGACGACGATGGTCTCGTCCGCCACGCCGGCGGCGTCGAGCGCGGCGAACACCCGCGCCAGCTGCGCGTCGACGTAGCCCATGGCGTTGCGGTAGCGGTTGCGCAGCAGCGCCGCGCTCGGCCCCGGATCGGCGGCGAGCTTGATGTAGTCGAGCTCGGAGGGATCGCAGACCGGCGCGAAGCGCGCGTGCGCCTCCGGGTACAGGTAGGGCTGGTGCGGAGCGTCGTAGAAGGCGAAGGCGAAGAACGGGGCGCGGCGTTCGCCGACGAACGCGCACAGCGCGTCGGTCATCAGCCGATCGCGGTCGACGCGCGGCGCATCCCAACGGTCGGTGATCGCCTCGGGCACGCCGACGAAGGCGGTCTTGCGGAACTCCGGGAAGTTGAGATCGGTGCACGACAGCACGCGCATGGCGTAGCCGCGCGCGACGACCTGGTCGATCAGCAGCGGCGAGCGCCGTTCGTCCAGCACGCGCGGGAAGGCGGTGCCCCACAGGCCGTAGAGCAGCGAGAAGATGCCGCAGCGGCTGGCGTTGCCGCCGCTGAAGTGGTTCTCGCCGACGATCGCCCGCTCGGCGTAGGCGTGCAGGTTGGGCATGACCTGGGCATCGAGCATGTCGAAGCGGCAGCCCTCGATCGCGACGATGAGGATGTTCGGGCGCGGCGCATCCGCCGGCGCGCTGAGCGGCGCCTTCGGCCAGTCGAGGCCGCCGCCGGCCAGCGGCGTGAAGCCGCTCTCGCGCGCGACCGCGACGCCGAAGCGGCTGGCGAAGCGCTTCGCCGTGACCGCCTGGTACAGCGGCAGGCGCGTGCGCACGCGCGTGCATTCGATGCGGTTGGTCATGTCGGCCCAGGCGAACAAGCCCTTGTCGGCGATGATCACCGCCAGCAGGGCCGCCGCGACGCTCCACCACCACGCGCGGCGCCGCGTCACGGACAGGCGCGGCCCGACGATGCCCGCCAGGTACGGGGCGAGCGCCATCGCCGCGATGGCCAGCGCCCCGTTCAGCCAGGTGCCGAGCCCGACGGTGAAGCTGTCGTGCGCGGCCGGCGTGGTCAGCAGCTCGAGGACGAAGCCGTCGACGTGGCGGTGGTACAGCCGCCAGATCACGGTGTCGGCGTAGACCAGCGCCAGGGTCAGCGCGAACGGCAACGGACCGAGCCAGCGCGCGACCCAGGCGCGCGGCACCAGCGCGGCGCCGGCGGCGACGAGCAGCGCCGGAACCGCGAGCGCGGCCATGGTCGCGACCGTCGCCATGGCGGCGGCGGCCGTGCTCAGCGACGACGACAGCCGCTCGTCGACCTCGCCGGCGAAGTAGTGCCGCGCGATGACGGTCAGCACGACGAGCGTCGCCAGGTACTGCCAGGCGACGATCGCCAGCCGCTCGCGCGTGGTCGACGCGTCGCTCATCGCGCCGCCGGGCGCGCCGCGGCCTGCTGCGCATGGAGGATGCGCTGGTCGAGCGCGAGCCCCGGATCGAGATCGATCAGGCGCCAGCGCGTGCGCAGGACGAGCACGCCGGGCGGAGCGGTGGCCTCGAGCTCGACGAACACCGCGGCCGGGTCCCCGGACTGGACGTAGCTCTGCAGCGCTTCGCCGGGCGGATGCGCCGCGGCGTCGTGGGCGACGTGCTCGAAGACCAGCGCGTCGCCGCGCCTGACCCAGATCAGCGCATCGCCATCGATGCCGACCTTGGTCTGCTGCGCCGCGCGCGTCGGCAGGCGGATCCACGCCGCGGACGCGCGCACCTCGGGCGCGCCCATCAATGCCGTCCAGCCGTCGGGCAGCGTCGAGCCGGCGACGCGGCGCGCGTGCAGCGACTCGGGCGGCGCCATCTGCAGCACGTACCAGGGGACGAACGCCGGCGCGTCGTCGCGCAGCCGCAGCAGACGCGACTCGACCTCGATCGCGCCAGCGGCGCTGATGGCGAAGGTCTCGACCACCCGCGTGCCGGTCGCGGCGTGGTCGGGACCGGTCAGCCGCAGCGCCGAGCCGTGCGGCCCGTCGACGATGTCGGCGCGGTACGCGGCGCGCGGGAACGGCGCCGGCCACCAGTGCTCCTGCACCTGTTTCCACGACGCGTACGGCCACGGCCAGGTCTTGCCGCCGCCCAGCGCCGCCGCCGGATCGGCGTCCGGACCGTCGAGCGCCGCGTCCTCCCACAGCAGGTTCGGACCGTCGATGCGGCCCAGGCGCATGACGCGGGCGACGCCCGGGACGATCACCAGCTCGATGCGCCCATCGCTGAGCGACCAGGCGTCGCTCCAGCCGCGGTAGGCGACGGCGCGGATGACGACGCGCTCGTCGCGCTCGGCGACCTGCGGCGCTCGGCCGCAGCCGAGCAGCGCGCCGAGCAGCGTCGCGAGCGTCATGGAGCGCGATGCGGCGACCGACGCCCGAGGCGTCATTCGCCCAGCCGCTCGATGTGATCGTCGCCGACCGCGTCGTAGACCCGCACCTCGCGCCACAGCGTCGAGCACTCGGCGAGGAAGCGGGCGTGCAGCGGATCGACCTGGTACGCGTCGTGGGCGGCGACATCGGCGAAGAACACGGTCAGCGCGTAGGAGAAGCTCGCGTCGACGACGCCGCGCTCGACGGTCGCCGCCGGCGTCCCGACGTACGCGCGCTGGACCGAGCCGATCGCCGCCAACGAGCGCAGTCCACGGACGAAACGCGCGACCTCGCCGGCCGCGAGTCCGGGCTTCAGCCAGAAGTAGACCGCGTGGATCAGCATGCGCGGCCACCGTAGGCGCGGCCCGCGCAGCGACAAGCCGCGCACAGGTGCGCTGCGTGCGCGGGAGGCGCGCAACAGGTGCGCAGGGCCGCGTTTGCGCGGCGGCGTCGCGCCGGCTATCCTCCCTGCATGCGCCGACTGGCTCTGCTCGTGGCCGCCAGCGCCTGCATCGCCTCGTTCGCCGGCGAGGCTCCACCCGACATCCCCGATCCGTTCGGCCTCGGCGAACGCCTGGCCCTGATCGACCACCTGCGCGACGCGCTGCAGGTCGCGGTCCCCGACGACGCGACCTACGAGCAGCTGGTCGCGCTGTACTGGGCCAGCCGCCGCGATGCCGCGCCGAGCGCCGAGGAGGCGCTGACGCGCGACCGCGTGCAGCGCCTGCGTGGCCAGCTCGCCGACGAGTTCGGCATCCAGGCCGAGGCCGACGCCGGCGAGGACGCGCTGGTCGCGCGGCTGGCGCTGGCGCGCGAAGGCCGCGTCGCCGCGGCGCTCGCTGCGCCGACCAGGATCGCGCAGTCCGAGGTCGACAACATCCGGGCGAGGGTCCAGCGCCTCGGCGCCGACGCGCGCGCCGAGCGCGACAAGCGCGACGAGCTCGACGGCCGCCGCCGCGAGCTGTTCACCGACTACGAGAAGGCGCGCGAACGCCTGGCGCAGCTCGCGCAGGCCGGCGACGCGGACGCCTACGACGCCCTGGTGGAGACCATCAACGGCATGGCTCGCCGCGACCAGGAGCTGCAGGCGGCGATGACCACCGCCGCGCGGCGCGCCGAGCAGCTCGAAGGCGAGCGCAACGAGACCGAGATCCGCCTGGCGATGCTCGCCGCCGAAGCCGGCGCCGGTGACCCCGGCGATCCGGATGCGCCGCTCGCCGACCGCGGGGCGCTGCCGAGACCGGAGGGGCTCGAGGCCCAGCTCAAGGCCGCGGTGGTGCTGGTGATGGTCGAGGAGCGCGGCAGCGGCACCGGCTTTTTCATCTCCGGCGACGGCCTGGTGGTGACCAACGCCCACGTGCTCGGCGACAAGCGCAGCGCCATCGGGTTGTGGGACGCCGCCGCGAAGCGCACGCCGGTGCGCCTGCGCGTCGTGCAGATCGACGACAAGGCCGACCTCTGCCTGCTGCGCGCCGAAGGCGGGCCCTTCAACGTCCTGCCGATGACCGAGGTCTACGAGCTGTCGAAGGCGATGGTCTCGGCCGGCTTCCCGCTGGCGGGGCAGATGGCGACGAACCTGGGCACGTCGCCCTCGGACATCGTCGTCTCGCGCGGATCGATCACCTCGCTGCGCCGTCGCGACGACCAGGTCGAGTGGATCCAGCACGACTGCGGCATCGCCAGCGGTTCGAGCGGCGGTCCGCTGGTCGATCCCGCCTCGGGCGCGGTGGCCGGCGTCAACTGCATGGTCATGGAACCCAGCGCGAGCGGCGGTGCCGGCGCCTCGATGTCGTTGGCCATCCCGGTGCGCAAGGTGCGCGAGATCTTCGCCGCGCACCTCGAGTAGCGGCCCTCGATATCCGGTTTGCGCCCGACGGCGCGACGCCTTCACTGCGCCCCCTCACGGAGCGCACCATGGCCGACAGCCGCGACGACGATCTGCGTGGACTCGCCCGCCGCGCGCTGCGCGAGAAGGGCCTGTCCGACGGCTTCCCCCCGGCGGTCGAGGCCGAGGCCGGGCGCGCCGCGATCCCCAAGCCGGGCGCCGAGTACCGCGATCTGCGCGCGCTCGCCTGGTCGTCGATCGACAACGACGATTCGCGCGATCTCGACCAGCTCAGCGTCGCCGAGCGCCTCGACCAGGACGCGATCCGGGTCATGGTCGCGATCGCCGATGTCGACGCGCTGGTGCGGCGCGACTCGGTGCTCGACCGCCACGCCGCGATCAACACCACCTCGATCTACACCGCGGGCGGCGTCTTCCCGATGCTGCCGGAGCGGCTGTCGACCGACCTGACCTCGCTCAATCTGCAGGTCGACCGCCTGGCGCTGGTCTGCGAGTACGTCGTCGACCGCGCCGGCGCGTTGGCCCAGGGCCGGCTGTTCCTCGCGCACGTGCGCAACCAGGCGAAGCTGACCTACAACGCGATCGGCCCGTGGCTGGAGGGCGAGGGCCCGCTGCCCGCGGCGGCCGCCGCGGTGCCCGGGCTCGAGGGCCTCCTGCGCCTGCAGGACGAGGCGGCGCAGCGCCTGCGCGCGCGGCGCGAGGAGCAGGGCGCGCTGCAGCTCGAGTCGCTGGAGACCCGAGCGGTGATCCGCGACGGACGGGTCATCGACTTGGTCCGCGAGCGCAAGAACCGCGCCAAGGAGCTGATCGAGGACTTCATGATCGCCACCAACGGGGTGTGCGCGCGCTTCCTCGCCGCGCAGGGCTTCGCCGCAATCCGCCGCGTCGTACGCACGCCCGAGCGCTGGGACCGCATCGTCGAGCTGGCCTCGCGCCTGGGCGCGCGCCTGCCGGCGGATCCGGATGCCGCGGCGCTCGAACGCTTCCTCCAGCAGCGCCGCGTCGCCGATCCGCTGCGCTTCCCGGACCTGTCGCTCTCGATCGTCAAGCTGATGGGCAAGGGCGAGTACGTGGTCGAGCGTCCCGGTCAGGTGCTCGGGCATTTCGGCCTGGCGGTGCGCGACTACGCGCACTCGACGGCGCCGAACCGGCGGTACCCGGATCTGATCACCCATCGCCTGGTCAAGGCGGCGCTCGGCAAGACGCGCCAGCCGTACGAGGACGGCGAGCTCGCCGAGCTGGCCGCGCACTGCACCGAGCAGGAGGACGCCGCCAACAAGGTCGAGCGCCGCGTGCGCAAGTCGGCGGCCGCGCTGCTGCTGCGCGAGCGCGTCGGCGATTCCTTCGACGGCATCGTCACCGGCGCGTCGGACAAGGGCACCTGGGTGCGGGTCTTCGCGCCGCCGGTCGAGGGCAAGGTCATCCGCAACCAGGGCGGCTTCGACGTCGGCGACGTGGTGCGCGTGCGGCTGCTGGGCGTCGATGTCGAGCAGGGCTTCATCGACTTCGCCGGGGTGCGCGAGATCAGGGACGCGGACGCGCGCTGACGCAGGCGCGAAGCGCGAACCCCGCAGCTCGAGGCCGAGGCCGAGGCTGAAGCGCAGACCGTGTCGGGATGACAGCCGCCGCGTTTGCCCGGTCGGGTCGATGACCTAGAACCAGCCGCGGTGAGCACCGCGTCCGCACTGCCGCACCCGGCCGAGCCGGTCGCCGATCCCGACGAGGGTGTCGATGCCGTCGCGCCGCGCGCGTGCGCGCCACGCGAGCCGGAGATGGCGCGCGTGGTGGCGCGGCACAACGCGGGCCTCCCGCCGGGGTCGGTGCTGCCTGGGCCGTACCAGCCGGTGGGCGACGAGATCGACGTCGACGACGACAGCCACGTGGTCACGTGGACGCCGGAGCACCCGACCAGCTGGTTCCGCCAGAAGGACGGGACGCCGGTGGCGATCGGCCACGCCGACCAGCACGGCTGGGTTGATCTCGACCAGCGCCTCGGCGGCGGACGCATCCTGCTCAGCGCGCTCGAGACGCTCGCGGACGGCCAGACGTTCGGACCGGAGGAACGGCTGCTGGCGGCGGAGCAGGCGCGCCTCGGCGCCGCGGGCTTCGACGCGACGCTGGCGGGGATCCTCGAACCATCGAAGTCGCCGTACGCGATCGTCCCGGGCAGCACGGACATCGCGCTCTTCCTCGACGGCACGTCGAACTGGCGCGACCACGAGACCAACATCAGCACGATGTACGACCGGTTCCAGGGCACCAAGTTCTACTACGGCGGCGTCGGCAACGCCGCCGAGTACGCGCGCATCGACCAGGAGAAGCTCGGCGGCGGCGCCGGACTCGAGTTCGACGCGATTATCGACCGCGCGATCGAGGATCTGCGGAAGAACTGGCAGCCGGGGATGCGCGTCCACGTGTTCGGGTTCAGCCGGGGCGGGGCGCAGGCGATCGAGTTGGCGAGGAGGTTGGAGGCGAAAGGAATTGAGATCGCCGCCGCGCCTGGCGAGCACAAGCCCGAGATCGCGATGCTGGGCTTGTTCGACCCGGTCTATTCGGTGGCCCAGCCGGGGCAGGATTCCCAGCTGATCAGCAGCACGTCTGAGGGCCGAGCCGGCAACTTCGTTTCGGTCGATCTGCCGTCAAACGTCCGGCATGTGCGCGCGCTTTACGCCCAACACGAAGAACGCAGCTGGTTCCCAGCGACAAGGCTGGTCGTCGACCCTGATGCCAACACCATCGCGGACTTCGCGCTCATTCCTGGCGTGCACAGCGACGGCGGCGGCCACAAGGAGAACAACCAGCACATCGGGATGCTCGCGCGGCATTGGATGGCCGCGGGCTATGCCACCGATCCGTTCGCCGATGCATTCGATCTCTCGCGAGCGCAGTTCGCAGCTGCGACGAGCGATGCGTCCCCGACCCTCTGGGCCTTCGGTGGCTACGGAGTGCAGGCGGATCACAGCGTCAACTATGCCTTCGCAGCCGACGCGGTGGTCTTTGGACCGATCGGCGCACTGCGCAGCAGACAGTCCGTCTCCGCGCACTACCCGCGCGACCTGAGCTGGGTGAAGCACGCTGTGATCCCCGATCCAGCTCTGCAGGCGGTCTTCGCGCAGCCCAAGGCGGACGTCGAACGGCACTGGACGAAGGAACGCGAATGAAAGTCGGCGTCGCGGTAACGCTCGCTGGTGGATGTCTTGTTGCGGCGGTCGTGGCACTCGCCTGCTTGGGATACCTCTTCCCCCTCTCTCACGAAAAGGCGAGCAAGGCCACCAACTCGGTCGAGCGCTATGAACGCATCCGGGTTGGACTGCTCGGCTGGCAGTATCATGGAGCTTACGAGTGCTGGAAAATCCTCCCTGACGGAGAAAAGCGCCCGATCCAGGCCGGTGAGTACCGCCGAGGAAAGAAATTCGGAATGTGGCAGACCTGGGACGAGAACGGTGGCTTGGTGCTCGACGAGAGGTTTGACGATGCAGGCACCAGGCTTCTGAAGCGTTCCTACAGAGCTGGTCTGTTGCGCCATGAAGTGACCGAAGCCGTGACGGATGGCGTGACCAGTCGCGAGACTCGCGTGTACGCGGACGATGGCGTCACCGTCGCCGAGACTCGCCTCGAGGAGGGCGGCCGCTTGGCCGCGATCGACGGCGTGCGCGTGACGATGGAGCGCCAGCCCAACGGTCGCCTCGACCGCGCCGTTCACCGCAGCACGACCGACGACGGGAAGAAGCTCGAGATCACCTACCACTTCGACCGCTCGGACACCGTCCGCGAGATCGTACGCGTGATCGACGGCACCGAGGTCGAACGCATCCGGCCGCCGGTGGAGATCCCGGCCGACATGGAAGACACGTACGACTTCGAGAAGCACACCTGGAAGGACTAGGGGAGCCTCTGGTCTCTCCGTCCCCCTTCGCCCGCCCTCGCACCGCCCGCCCCCTCGCCTAGTCTCCCCGGGCCATGTTGACCCCCGGAACGCGCATCGGCGGCCTCATCATCCACGAGCTGCTCGGCAAGGGCGGCATGGGCGAGGTCTACCGCGCCGAGCAGATCGCGCTCAAGCGGCCGGTGGCGGTCAAGCGCATCGCCGGGCGGCTGATCGACTCCGCCGAGGCGGTGGTGCGCTTCGAGCGCGAGGCGCAGTGCATCGCCAAGGTCCAGAGCGTGCACGTCGTCCAGGTCCACGACTTCGGCCGCTTCGCCGACGACACCGGGGAGATGCACTGCCTGCTGGTGATGGAGCTGATCGACGGCGGCATCAGCCTGCGCCATGTGATGAGCGCGCCGCTGGCCTGGCGCGACGCCTCGTCGCTCGCGCTGCAGGCGGCGGAAGGACTCGCGGCGGCGGCCGAGTTCGGCGTCGTGCATCGCGACATCAAGCCCGAGAACATCATGCTGACGCGCAAGGGCGTGGCCAAGCTGGTGGACTTCGGCCTGGCGCGGCTGACGGGCTCGGCGGCCAGCACCGACGCGCCGCTGGGCACGCCGAACTACATGTCGCCCGAGGCCTGCCAGGGGCTGACGGTCGATGGACGCGGCGACCTCTATTCGCTCGGCTGCACCTGGTACCACCTGATCAGCGGACGCCCGCCGTTCATCGCCGAGACCACCTTCGCGCTGCTGCGCCACCACGTCGAGACCGCGCCCATCGAGCTGCGCACGCTCGTCCCCGAGGTGCCCGCGCCGATCGCCGAGCTGGTCCACGCCTGCCTGCGCAAGTCGCCCGCCGAGCGTCCGGCATCGGCGCTGGCGCTGGTCGAACGCCTGGCGGCGCTCGCGGCGGAAGGCTATCCGATCCCGCGCGCCGTCCCCGGGCTGGTGATCGGAGCGCCGATGCCGAGCGAGCCGACCACCGCGCGCACCCAGATCGCCGGCCCGTCGAGCGGCATCACGCTGCCGCAGGGCATGACGCCGTCCTCCGCGCCGACGCTGATGATGGGCGCTGCGGGCACGCCCCGGGCCGGAGCCCACGACCCGACGGTGATCACCACGCCGGGGCATCAGCCCCCGCGCCGCTGGCCGGCGACCGCCGCGCTGATCGCGCTGGGCGTCATCGTCATCGCCGCCATGGCCATCGCCGGATGGGCCGCGCTCGCCGATGCCCGGCCCGATCCCGCCGCCGAGGTCCGCGCGGCGATCGACGCCGGCGACCTCGGCCTGGCGCTGCGCCGCGCCGACGCCGCGGTCGCCGCCGACCCGAGGAGCGCCGCCGCCGGCGACGCCGTCCGCCTGGCGATCGACGCCGAGGTCGCGGCGCTGGTGGCCAAGGCGCGCTTCGCCGACGCGATCGCGCTGATCGCCCAGCGCCGCGTCGAGCGGCCCTGGCTGGAGGTCGACGCCCTCGACACGCGCACGCGCCTCGCGCACGCCGAGCATCTCGTCGCGCGCGAGCGCTACGGCGATGCGCTCGAGGTCTTCCGCGCGCTGCGCGAGGACCATCCCGCCGACCCGGCGATCTGCCACGCGCAGGCCCGCAGCCTCTACGGCAGGTACGGCTACGACGACGTGATCTCGGGCCTGCTCGCCGCGGCGGAGATCGAGGACGGCCCGCTCGATCCGCTCAGCTCGAAGCTGCTGCGCGAGGCGCATGCGCGCGGCTACCCCGACGACCGCTGGCACGAGCGGCTGCGCGCCGTCTTCCGCCGCCGCGAGCCGGCGTATGCGACCGAGCTGCGTCCGCAGATCGTCGATGACGACACGGCGCTGCGCCTGGCCGCGCATCGGCTGGTCACCGCGCTCGGCCCGATCACGCCCGCGGAGGAGCTGCGCTTCCACCTCGCCAACCTGCGCACGCTCGACGACGACCACCCGGAGGAGCTCGCCAGCTCCATCGCCTGGCTCGACGCCGCCGCCGACCAGCCCGCCTGGGCGCAGCGCAAGGCCGAGGCGCTGTCGGCGGCGCCGCTCGGCGACATCGCCGTGCTCGCAACGATGCATGAGAACGCCGCCCTCGCGGCGAAGCTCCTGGTGGACGCGTTCCTGCCGGAGTGCGGCGATCGGCTGCTCGCGTGGACGCAGCAGGAGACGTCCCTGGCGCTGCGCTGGAACGCCTTCGCCATGCTCGCGCCGGCCGGCCGCGCCCAGGAGGTCGACGCGTGGGCGTTCCACGCGCGCACCTTCGCCGTGGCGGACGGCTATGGCGACGATCCCGGCTGCGCCGAGGCGGTCGCGTACTTCCGCGGTCAGCTGACGGGCACGCGCGGCGCCGAGGCGCGTGCGGCGCTGCTCGCGCGCGCCGACGCGATGGAAGCCGCGGCCACGGCGCTTCCGGACAGCCTGCCGCTGCACAGCGCGTCGATGCGCCGCGCGGCGGCGAAGGTCCGCGCGGCCGCGGAGCGCTAGGCGGCTTCGAGCTTCGCGCTTCGAGCTTCGAGCTTCGAGCTTCGAGCTTCGAGCTTCGAGCTTCGAGCTTCGAGCTTCGAGCTTCGACCTTCGACCTTCGACCTTCGACCTTCGAGCTTCGACCCTTCGAGCTGCGAGCTGCGAGCCGCGAGCCGCGAGCTGCGAGCTGCGAGCCGCGAGCCGCGAGCCGCGAGCCGCGAGCATCGACCGACACGCCTCGCGCTGCGCCTACGACTTCTTCCTGAACTTGTGCTTCGCCGTCTCGGCCTCCGTGCCTTCCTTCTTCTGCCACTTCCCCTCGGCCCAGCCCATCATCCACCCGCTCGGCTCGCCGTCGGCGGTCTCGCTGGTGACGTAGTGCTCCTTGGTCTTGCGGCTGAAGCGCACGATCGCCGGCCGCCCCTTCGGATCGACGGTCGGCGCCTCGGTGAGGAAGCGGTGCTTCGGATCGAGCTCGTCCTTGTGGCGGATCAGATCCTCGATGCGCGGCGCGCGGGTCTCGCGCGACTTCGGGAAGGTGCTCGCGGCGAGGAAGATGCCGGCGGCGCCGTCGCGCAGGACGAAATACCCCTCCGACTTCTCGCACGTGAGCTCGCGCATGTGCACCGGATCGGCCTTCGGCGGCGCCGCTTCGCCGGAGCGCAGCAGCTTGCGCGAGTTGCGGCAGTCCGGGTAGCCGGTGCAGCCGAAGTACTTGCCGAAGCGGCCGGTCTTGAGCTGCATGTCCCTGCCGCACTTGTCGCACGGGATGATCGGACCCTCGTAGCCCTTGATGCGGAACTGGCCCTCCTCGATCTGCGACCCCGGGCAGTCCGGGTTGTTGCCGCACATGTGCAGGCGGTGCTTCTCGTCGACGAGATAGCTGTCCATCGCCGTGCCGCACAACGTGCAGCGGCGCTTGTTGCGCAGCGCCACGACCTCGGCGGGGCTCATCTCCTCGTCCTCGTGGTCGCCGGCGGCGACGACCTCGTCGCCGGGCACGAGGTTGATGGTCGCGGTGCAGCGCTCCTTGGGGGGCAGCGCGTAGCCGGTGCAGCCGAGGAAGACGCCGGTGCGGCCGGTGCGCACCGCCATCGGCCGCGCGCAGGTCGGGCATGGGATGTCGACGGCGACCGGATGGTTGCCGCGCATCGCGTCGCGCGCGTGGCCGAGCTTTCCCTTGAAGCCGCTGTAGAACTCGTCGAGGAGGTGCTTCCAGTCCTCCTTGGCCTCGGCGACCTCGTCGAGGTCGCCTTCCATGTTGGCGGTGAAGGAATAGTCGAGCAGGTCGGTGAAGTTCTCGACCAGGCGGTCGGTGACGATGTCGCCGAGCTTCGCCGCGTGGAAGCGCCGGTTGGTCAGCGTGACGTAGCCGCGCTCCTGGATGGTCGAGATGATCGACGCGTAGGTCGACGGCCGGCCGATGCCGCGCTTCTCGAGCTCCTTGACCAGGCTCGCTTCGCTGAAGCGCGCCGGCGGCTTGGTGAAGTGCTGCGACGGGTCGAGCTTGATCAGCGTCAGCTTGTCGCCGACCGCGACGGCCGGCAGCACGACGTCGCCGCCCTTGGCCGGGGGCAGCACCTTCATCCAGCCGTCGAAGCGCATGACGCGGCCGCGCGCGACCAGCTCGTAGTCGGCGGCGGCGATGCGGATGGACGCGTTGTCGAATTCGGCCGGCGGCATCTGGCAGGCGACGAACTGGCGCCAGATCAGGTCGTAGATCTTGCGCTGGTCGTCCTCGAGCTTCTCGAGCTCGTCGGCGCGGACGCGCACGTCGGTCGGGCGGATGGCCTCGTGGGCCTCCTGCGCGCCGGCCTTGCTGGCGTAGACCGGGGCCTTCTCCGGCAGGTACCTCGCGCCGAGCTCCTTGCCGATCAGCTCGCGCGCCGACGCCACGGCCTCGGCGCCGAGGTTGGTCGAGTCGGTACGCATGTAGGTGATGTGGCCGGCCTCGTACAGGCGCTGCGCCAGGGTCATGGTCTTCTTGACCGAGTAGCCGAGGCGCACGCTCGCGGCCTGCTGCAGGGTCGAGGTGATGAACGGCGCCGACGGGAACGAGCGCGACGGCTTCTCGTCCTTTTCCGCGACGGCGTAGCTCGCCTTGGCCAGCGCGGCGACGGCGACGTCGGAGTCCTGCTTCGACTTGGGCGTGAACGCCTCGCCCTTGAACTTGACCACCTGCGTGCGCAGCTCGCCGGACTTCTGCAGCGCGAGGTCGGCGTGCAGCTCCCAGTACTCGTCGGGGATGAACTTGCGGATCTCGCGCTCGCGCTCGACCACCAGGCGCGTGGCGACCGACTGCACGCGGCCGGCGGACAGGCCGCGCGCGACCTTCTCCCACAGCAGCGGCGAGAGCATGTAGCCGACGATGCGGTCGAGGAACCGGCGCGCCTGCTGGGCGTTGACCCGATCGAGGTTGAGGTCGCCCGGCTTCTCGAACGCCTTCTGGATCGCGGTCTTGGTGATCTCGCTGAAGACCACGCGGCGGTAGCGCTTGGGATCGCCGCCGATGGCCTCGCGCAGGTGCCAGGCGATGGCTTCGCCCTCGCGGTCCAAGTCGGTCGCGAGGTAGACGACGTCGGCGTCCTTGGCGTACTCGCGCAGCTCCTCGAGCAGCTTCTCCTTGCCGGGCAGGACCTGGTAGTTGGCCGTCCAGCCGTGGTCGGGGTCGACGCCCATGCGGCGGACGAGGTTGCTCCAGGCACGCACCTGCTTGTCGACGACCACCGCCTTGGCCTTGCCCTTGCCCGCGGTCTTGGCCGCCTTGGCGGGCTTCTTCGCCTCCGCCTTGTTCTCGGAGGCCTCTTCCGTCTGACCGCTGACCGGCAGGTCGCGGATGTGCCCCATCGAGGACTTCACGACGAAGCTCCGCCCGAGGTACTTGTTGATCGTCTTGGCCTTGGCCGGCGACTCGACGATGACGAGCGATCTGCCCATGGTGTCCGTTTCGATTGCGGCGGATGTATACGTCTGTTCTCAGGTGACGGTCAATAGGTAGTCCCGCCACCTTGTCATGCCGTAGCTGGCGCTGCGCCAAAGAATTAGGGCACGTTTGGCTGTCGTAGGCCGGTGCAGGTACGGACGTACGTTAATTGCTAGCGTAATAGTTATAGCCCGCGCCAGGCGCCAGGCCGCACCAGCAACGCGAATGGAAGGCGCCCTCGCGAGGTCGCTGCAGGGCTCTCCGACGGTCCGCGAAGGCCCTAGAGGTCCCGGGGCGAGACTCCGAGCTGGGCGCGGACCACGCGGTGGAATTGCGCATAGCTGCCGAAGCCGGCGCCCAGGGCGGCCTCGAGCAGGTTGTGCCGTCCATCCGCCATGAGGTCGCGCGCGCGTTCGAGGCGCAGGCGGTTGCGGTACGTCGCCAGCGGCACGCCGACCTGCTCGTGGAACAGGCGGCTGAGCCGGCCGCGGCTCAGCCCGACCGCCCGCGCGAGGGCCAGCCCATCGAGCTGCGGATCGGCGCGCAGACGGCGGGCAGCGGCCTCGACCGCGGGATGGACCGCGGTGGTCGTGCCGCGCGGGGCCACGCTCGCGGCATCGTAGGCGGTGAGCAGCAGCGCCGAGAGGCAGGCGTTGGCCGCGGTGTCGTCGCCGACCTCGCGCGTCGCCGCGAAGATGCCGGCGAGCGAGCGCGCGCGCGCGGGTTCCAAGCGCCACAGGATCTCGCCCGCCGGCTTGGCCTGCGCCCACTCGCGTCGTGGACCGGTCATCAGGCGATCCATGGCGGCCGGCTGCCAGACGGCGATCCACAGCTCGTGGTCCTGCGATTCCTCGACCAGGATGTGTTCCTCGTCGGGGAACAGCGCGATCAGGTGGTCGCGGGTCATCGCCACCAGGCGGTTGCCGACCAGGTAGGTCGAGCGCCCGCGCACCACGAGGTTGAGCTCGAACTGATCGTGGCGATGGCGTGGGTGCTGACGCGCCGGCATCCGCCGCAGCGACACCCACCCGTCGCGGCCCGGGGGCACGTGGATGCGCTCCTTCACGTGTCGGAAACTAGCGCCTGAGACGACCGTTGCAGCCGACGCATGGCCCTCGTCTCAGGGGGCCCGCTCGCATGCCTGCCAGAGGTTTGCAGGTCATCCGCAACACCTGCGGCGGTGCCAACGACGATCCTACACTCGACGCTGACTGAATGGGAAATCAGGTCGCGAGGGAGGATCGGAATGGCACTGCACATCATCATCGAGGCGGGGAGCGGCGACGAGCGGCGGTTGCGCGCGGAGGTCGATCCCGACGACGGCTGGACCCGCCTCTTCGATGGCGCGCAGGTGATCGCGAGCGCGTGGTTCTGTCCGCCGCAGGATTGGGAGCTGATCGTGCCCGATGCCCCCGCCGTGCGCTCGGCGTTCGAGCGCGTCGCCGTGACGCTGGAGCGCCTCGCCTTCACGCCGACGCGGCCGCACGCCGACTGCGAGAACGACGACAACTGCGCGACCGGGTGAACGCCGCCCGGGCTCGCGTCAGCTGCGGATCTCGACCGGGTTGTGGTAGAGCTCGTCGTCCTCCTCCCACGTCAGCCCGTTGGCCTTGAGCAGCTCGATCCAGTCGTCCCACGACTTGAGGATCTCGCGCGCCGCCGTGCCCTTCTGCGGACCGAGGAAGGCGAGGTCCTCGAGCATCTCGACGAACGCGGTCGCCTTGTTGTAGCCGACATTGAGCTTGCGGCGGAAGAAGTCCGCGCCGGTGCGGTTGTAGCGGTACATCGACTGCACGGCCTCGTGGAACTGGCGGTCCTGCAGCCACTCGCTGGTCTTGGCCTCGCCCGATGAGCCGCCGCCGACCATCGCCACCGCGCCGAGTGACACGATCGATTCGTCGTACTGCGGCTCGCCCTGCGATTTGGCGTGCTCGATGATCGCCTCGATCTCCTTGTCCTTCACCCACACGCCCTGGCCGCGCACCAGCGAGTTCATGCCCGGCGGCAGGAACAGCATGTCGCCGCGCCCGAGCAGGTTCTCCGCGCCGCCGGCGTCGAGCACCACGCGGCTGTTGTTCTTGTCCGCGACGCGGAAGCAGATGCGCGCCGGCAGGTTGGACTTGATGAGGCCGGTGACGACGTCGGCCGACGGGCGCTGCGTCGTGAGGATCACGTGGATGCCGGCGGCGCGGCTCTTCTGGCAGAGGCGGATGATCGACTTCTCGACCTCCTTGTTCACCATCATCAGGTCGGCGTACTCGTCGACCAGCACGACGATGTACGGCAGGCGGATCTGCATGCCCGGCAGGTCGTCGAGGCTCTTGCCCTTCTTCGCCAGGCGCGTGCGGATCTCCTCCTCGCCGAGGTCGTTGTAGGCCTTGATGTCGCGCACGCCGACCAGGCGCAGCGCGAAGTAGCGCTCGTCCATCGTCCGGCACGCCCACTCGAGCGCCGCGTGCGCCTTGGTCATGTCGGTGATCGGCGGCGCGAGCAGGTGCGGGATGTCCTCGTAGCCGGCGAGCTCGACCATCTTCGGGTCGACCATGATGAACTTCACTTCGTCGGGCCCGCGGAACAGCAGCACCGAGCAGATCATCGCGTTCATGCACACCGACTTGCCGGTGCCGGTGGCGCCGGCGACCAGCAGGTGCGGCATCTTCGCGAGGTCGCCGACCATCGGATTGCCGACCACGTCGCGGCCGAGGATCAGCGGCAGGGTCATCGACGCGGCGTCGATCTGCTCGACCAGATCGCGCATCACCACCGCTTCCTTGACCTTGTTCGGCACCTCGATGCCGATGGTCTTCTTGTTCGGCAGCGGCGCGACGATGCGGATGCCCTCGGTGCCGAGCTTGAGCGAGAGGTCCTTCTCGAAGCCCTCGACCTTGTTGACGCGCATCGCGTTATCGAGCAGCTGGATCTCGTACATCGTGATGACCGGGCCGCGGCGCGCGGCGACGACCTTCACGCTGATCGCGAAGTGCGAGAAGACCTCCTCGATCGCCTTGCCGGTCTGGATCTTCTCGAGCTCGCTCTCGGTCGCGCGGCGGCCGGGCACCTCCTCGAGCAGGTCGACCGGCGGCAGGTGGTAGCCGCTGCCGACCTCGGGGCGGCGCGGCGCGGCCTTCTTCTTGGGCGCGGGCGGCGGGGCAGGCGCGGCGACCGGCGGCGGCGTGGGCTCGGCCAGCGCGCTGGTCTCGGCCTCCTCGGCCGTCGCGTCGTCGTCCTCGGACGGCGGATCGGTGTCGGGCCGCGCGGTCACGGGCGCCGGCGCCGCGACCGGCGCTGACGAGGTCGTCGCCACGGCGGGCGAAGCCTGCGCGTCGCCTGACTCGCCGCGCTCGATCGCGCGGCGGCGCTCGCGAATCCGGGCCACCAGGTCCTCGGCGTCGGCGGGGATCGATTCGCTCTCGACCAGGCGGCGGGTGATCTCCTTGATCGACGTCGTGGTGCGCGCCTTGGGGATGGCCGGCGCCTCGGCGAAGGCGGGGGTCAGGCGGCGGCTGGGCTCGGGCGCCGCCGACGAGGGCTGGTAGTCGACGAAGGCGCGCCACGCGCGCCGCATCAGCCCGACCAGCCCGAGGTCGATCAGCGCCAGGCAGCCGACCGCCGCGACGATCAGGACCAGCGCCGCCACCCCGGTATCGACCTGGCGGACCAGCAAGCCACCGCCGTAGGCCGGATCGGCGGGATTGCCGACCGGACCGCACAGGTAGTAGCCGAGCGCGCCGCCCAGCCCGGCCAGCTGCTGCTGGTCCCAGTGCTGCTGCAGGCGGTCGCTCCAGCGCCACAGGGGCAGGAGGTGGACCAGCGCCGGGGCGACGAGCATGAGCAGCACCGAGCCGGTCAGGCGACGGGCGGCGGTATCCCAGGGGACCCCGCTGGCCACGACCCCGGCCATCGCCACGAGGACGACCGGCGGCAGGAAGGCGGCGATGCCGAAGATCCCGATCAGGCCGTGGGCGAGGTGGGCGCCCAACCCGCCGAGCAGATTGACCCCGGAGGGGCTGGCCCCGGCGACCTGGGCCGGAGCGTAGCTGATCAGGGCGACCAGCAGCGCCACGGCGCCGCCCGCGAGCAGGAGGGCGATCAGCAGCCTGAGCGGTCGGTTCATCACCAGATCTTTGTAGTCAAGCAGTTGCGACGCGGCAACCGGAGTGGATTCTCAGCCGCGGACTTGCCAAGCAGGACGCCTTCACTATCGTTCGCCGACCTTTTCGTATCGCAACTCGCAACGCCGCTCGCAGCGCACTGGGGATTCTATGGCTCATAAGATGGGTACCGGCTCGACGACCAACGGTCGCGACTCGAATCCGAAGCGCCGCGGCGTGAAGAAGTACGGCGGCGAGGCCGTCATCACCGGCAACATCATCGTGCGCCAGTGCGGCACGCACTTCAAGCCGGGCAAGGGCGTCGGCCTGGGCCGCGACTTCACGATCTTCGCCGTGCGCGATGGCGTCGTGCAGTTCCGCCAGCGCTTCATCGACGTGGTCGATGCCGGCGCGCCCGCGGCCGCCGCGACCTGATCCGTCCCGATCCCGACTCTCCGACACCCACGGCCGATCGGCCGTGGGTGTCGTCGTTGATGGATTCGAGGCGAGCGTCGCCGCCCGAAACCCGAAGCCCGAAGCCAAGCCTGCTCACGACGGGATGATCGCGGCCGCCTCCGGCGCCGTGGGCGCGACGCCGACCTCGGGCCAGAGCCAGACCAGGACCGCGCCGGCCACGATGCACAGCCCGAACACGGCGCTGATGCGCCAGCCCAGCGCCAGACCGCCGAGCACCCACGCCATGCCCGCCTTGAACGCCAGGTTGGCCAGCGACGCGACCACGATGACGCGCCACGCCGTGTCGACGGCGAGCGAGCCGCCCTCGACCAGGCGCGCGCTCGACAGGGTGATCGCGTCGAGGTCGGTGAGGCCCGAGACCACCGCCACGGCGTAGAGCGCCTGGTCCCCGAACCGCGCCCGGGTGGCGGCGACCGCGAGCAGGACGATCGCGTACAGCGCGCCGAAGATGATCGCGGGCTTCAACTGCGCGGGATTCCCGTGCTGCGCCATGTCGGCCTGCGTACGGCGGGTCATGAGCCAGAGGCCGAGGCAGACGATCGCCATGAAGGCCATCAGCGCCGCGAGCGGCAGCCAGATCGATGACAGCGCCGACGGCGCGACGACCGCGACCGCGGTCATCACCCGACCGAGCGCGACGGTCGAGGCGATGGTCGCGACCAGCACGGCGAGCGGCGCCGCTTCGGGCGCATCGCGCGCCCGCCGGGCGAAGCTCGCGGTGGTCGCGGTCGACGAGATCAGGCCGCCGAGCACGCCGCCGAGGAGCGTGCCCGCGGTCTTCCCGAACAGCTTGTAGGCGACGTAGCCGGCGAGGCTGATGCCGACGATCAGCACGACCATGAACCAGATCTCGTGCGGGTTGAGCACGTCGTACGGCCCGTACGCGCGGTCGGGCAGGATCGGCAGGATGACCAGCGCGATCAGCACGAACTGCATCATCGCCGTCCAGTCGTCGGCGCCGATCCGCGCCACGAACGCGTGCATCGGTCCCTTGAGATGAAGCAGCAGCGCGACGCCGCCGGCGACGACGATCGCCGGGGTCAGCGGACCGTGCATGATCCAGGCGCCGAGCGCGAACATCAGCAGCGCGGCGACCTCGGTCGTCACGCCCGGAGACGCGTCCCCCTCGACGCGCTGGACGTTGCCGATCGCGAGCATGCCCGCCAACGCCAGCAGTCCGGCGCCCACCGTCCAGCCGCCGAACGGTTGCGCGAGCAACGCGCACAGCGCGCCGAACGCCGCGATCAGCGGGAAGGTGCGGATGCCGGCGACGGCGGAAGCGCTCTTCTGCCGCTGCAGTCCGATCAGCATGCCGAGGGCGGCGGCGATGCCGAGCCGTTGCAGGATGTCGGCGATGTCCATCGCCCGATCCTCATGCACGGGCGGTTTTCGCCAACGGCGCGGCCGCCCCGGGCGCACGGCGGTCGAAGCCCGCTGCCCGCCGCCTTGGTTCCCCGCGTCGCTGCGCCACCATCGCGCCATGAGCACCGCCGCGCGCCCCGATGTCTTCGCCCTCGCCGAACGCCTGAAGGCCGCCGGACAGGGACACCTGGTCCGGGCCCTCGAGGAGGCGCCGGCGGAGAAACGCGAGCGCTTCGCGGCGCGCCTGGCGGAGATCGACTGGGACGAGGCCAAGCATCCGTTCGTCGCTCCGGCCCTCGACCGGGTCTCGCCGAGCCGCGTCATCGACGCCGGCGAACGCGCGCGCCGCGGCGCCGACCTGGCCAAGGCCGGCGAAGCCGCGTACCGCGCCGGCCAGGTCGCGGCGCTGATGGTCGCCGGCGGCCAGGGCACCCGCCTCGGCCTGAGCGGGCCCAAGGGCTGCTTCGGCATCGCGCCGCACTCCGGCAAGAGCATCTACCAGTTGCAGGCGGAGAAGGTCCTCGCCCTCTCGCGCCGTCTCGGGCGCCAGGTCCCCTTCCTGATCATGACCAGTCCCATGACCGACGCCGAGACCCGCGAGTTCTTCGCCGCCAACGGCTGGTTCGGACTGGCGCGCGAGCAGGTGCGCTTCTTCAGCCAGGGCACCATCCCGAGCTTCGACCAGGAGGGCCGCGCGCTGCTGGCCCGGCCCGGCGAGCTGCTCGAGAACCCGGACGGCCACGGCGGCTGCTTCACCGCGCTGGTGGCCAGCGGCGAGCTCGCGCGCCTGCGCGACGAGAAGGTCGCCTGGATCGTCTACATCCAGGTCGACAACATCCTCGCCCCGATCGACGACCCCCTGCTGGTCGGCCTCGCCGCGCGCGAGAACGCCGACGTGGTGACCAAGGTGCTGCCGAAGGCGCATCCGGACGAGAAGGTCGGCCATCTGGTCAAGGTCGTGCGCGGCGACGGCCAGGCGCGCGACCACATCATCGAGTACGTCGACCTCACGCCCGAGCAGGTGCGCACCATCGGCCCCGATGGTCAGCCGGTGTACCGCTGGGGCTCGCCGGCGCTGCACGCCTGGAGCGTCGACTTCCTCGCGCGCCTGACCGATCGCGGCTACAAGCTGCCGCTGCACCGCAGCAGCAAGCCGCTCAAGGCGTGGATCGACGGCGCGGTGCGCGAGGTGAAGGGCTGGAAGAACGAGCGCTTCATCTTCGACCTGGTGCCGGAAGCCGAGCGCAGCGTCGGGCTCGAGATCGACCGCGCGCAGGAGTTCGCGCCGGTGAAGAACGCCAAGGACGCCGACAGCCCGGCCAGCGCGGTCCAGCTCGCCAGCGACCTGTACGCGACCTGGCTGCGGGCCGCGGGCGTCGACGTGGCGCTGATGCCCGGCGCGCGCATCGAGATCAGCCCGCTCTTCGCCGCGACGCGCGAGGAGTTCCTGGCGAAGTGGGACAAGCGGGTGACGTCGGTGCGCGGGGATTACTACCTCGAGTGACCTCGGCGGACGGGGCGCGCAGGTCGCAGCGAAGCTCGAAGCTCGAAGCTCGAAGCTCGAAGCTCGAAGCTCGAAGCTCGAAGCTCGAAGCTCGAAGCTCGAGCCTCGAGCCTCGAACCTCGAACCTCGAACCTCGAACCTCGAACCTCGAACCTCGAACCTCGAGGTGCGACTGGCCATCCGCCGATCCCGCGCACGATTCCCCCATGCCCACCTACGTCTACGAGACCATCGCCGCCGACGGTACGGCGGGCGAGCGATTCGAGATCAGCCAGCGCATGAGCGAAGCCGCGCTGACCAGGCATCCCGAGACCGGCGTGCCGGTGCGCCGCGTGATCTCCGGAGGCCTGGCGTTGGACCGCGTGGGCGAGACGAAGGTCGGGCGCACGCCGCGATCCGGCGGATCCTGCGCGCCGAACTGCGGCCACGCGCACTGAAGCCTCACGCGCCACTGCGCGCGCCAAGCGCGGCTCGCGCGGGGGCGGCTAGGGGATGCTGAGGACCACGCCGATCATCGGGCCGTGGTAGAACGCGCTGCCTTCGCGCGACAACGTCGTCCCGGCGTCGGGCGCGGTGCCGAAGTCGACCTGGTCGGGCGCGAGGTAGACGTTGTCGACGTACGACACGCGGTATCCGGCCCACGCGCTCCACTGGCGGGTGATGGCGTATTCGGCCGACACGCCGATCTCGCCGCGCCAGGCGAAGCCGTTCTCGCTGTCGTCCGAATCGCGCAGCGTGACGGTGTCGCCGAAATCGCCGAGCACCTGGCTGTATTCCACGCGGTTGTTGAACGCGCCGAGGCGGCCGCGCGCGCTGACCGACCAGCGCTGCGACAGCGGGAAGGTCGCGTCCGTGCCGATGTGCAGGCCGACCAGGTTGTTGTCGGTGGTGACGTTGTACGAGCTCGCCTGGCCGTTGTCGGCGTGCAGCTTGAAGTCCTCGTAGAGGCCGACGTAGCCGACGCCGATGATGTAGGTGGTGGTCGGCGAGACGCGGTAGCCGAGGTTGAACTCGAGATCGCGCAGCTCGCTGTCGTAGCGCGTCGAGACCACGTCCGCCGAGGTGAAGTCGTTGGCGTACAGGCTGGTGAACGGCGCATCGAGGTCGCCGGCGCTCGCGATGGCGACCTCGTCGTTCATGCTGCTGATGCCGCTGTAGCTCAGCTCGAACGACCAGGCCTCGTCGAGGCGGTAGCCCAGGTTGAGCTGCGGCTCGAAGGTCGAGTCGAGGCGCAGGTCGTCGGTGTTCAGCAGCGAGGTGTCGTCGGCGGGCGCGCCCGGGGTGCCGTTGTTGCGGCCGGCGAGGGACTGCGACTGGGCCGAGTCGCCGCGCGACATCCATTGCACGTCGACGTTGACGAACCAGGCGTCCGCATTGGAGCGGGCCAACGACCCCGCCATCGGATCGCCGCCCTCTTCGGCAGCGACGCCGGCCATGCAGCAGCACATCAGTCCCAGGTTCGTCGCTTGACGCGATCGCAAAGGCAACCCTCGTCCGATCCGCGGATTATGTCGCTAGCGGGGTTCCGGCAACGGCTTTGCCCGCGAGGTATCCGGGATCGCTGGGGGACATGGTAGCATGGCCCTGGGCGAGATGCCGTCCGTCCGCCACAACCGCTCGCGCGACAGACGCTTGCGACGCGCGCCGGGGTGGCGCGCGCTTGGCAGGGCACCGGCCGCTTCTAGGCTCACGCCCCCGCATGCGCGACAACCTCTTCGATATCCTCACCGACCGCGGCTTCATCGCCCAGTCCACCGACGCCGACATCGCCAAGCGCTTCGAGACGCCGCAGACCATCTACGCGGGCTTCGATCCGACCGCCGATTCGCTGCACCTCGGCCACCTCGTCCCGATCATGGGCCTGGCGCATGCCCAGCGTTGCGGCCATCGGCCGCTGGCGGTGGTCGGCGGCGCGACGGCGCTGGTCGGCGACCCGTCGGGCAAGACCGAGTCGCGGCGCATGCTGTCGCGCGAGGACGTCGTCGCCAACGCGCGCGCGCTCGGCGCCCAGATCGGCCGCTTCGTGCGCTTCGGCGACGGCCCGACGGACGCGCGCCTGCTCGACAACGCGGACTGGCTCGCCGACCTGAACTGGATCGCGATGCTGCGCGAGGTCGGGCCGTGCATCAGCGTCAACCGCATGCTGACCATGGACTCGGTGAAGGGCCGGCTCGAGAGCGGCGGCATCACCTTCCTCGAGTTCAACTACATGATCATGCAGGCCTACGACTTCCTGCACCTGAACCGCACGCACGGCTGCACCGTCCAGGTCGGCGGCCAGGACCAGTGGGGCAACATCGTCATGGGCATCGAGCTCGGTCGGCGCCTCGCCGACGCGGAGCTGGCCGGCCTGACGTTCCCGCTCGTGACCAAGGCCGACGGCAGCAAGTTCGGCAAGACCGAGAAGGGCGCCGTGTGGCTGTCGGCCGAGCGCACGCCGATCTACGACTTCTACCAGTTCTGGCGCAACACAGCCGACGCCGACGTCGGCAAGTTCCTCGGCTTCTT
This sequence comes from Planctomycetota bacterium, assembly GCA_035627695.1. GTDB lineage: Bacteria > Planctomycetota > UBA11346 > UBA11346 > UBA11346 > DASPLE01. The sequence continues at coordinate 20,822 of DASPLE010000005.1, read as the reverse complement.
CACCTTCCTGCCGATGGCCGAGGTCCGCCGCATGACCGCCGAGGGCGGCGAGGCGCTGAACTACGCCAAGGACGTCCTCGCCTTCGAAGCCACCGCGCTGGTCCATGGCGCGCCCGCCGCCGAGCAGGCGCAGGACAGCGCGCGCAAGGCGTTCGGCGTGCACAAAGACGTCAGCGGCGACTCGATCCCGCATGCGGCGCTGGCCGCGGCCGAGGTCGAGACCGGCGTGCCGGTGGTGGCGCTGCTGGTGCGCGCGGCCCTGGCGAAGTCGAACGGCGAGGCGCGCCGGCTGATCGAAGGCGGCGGGGTCTCGCTGCACGACCAGCGCGTCGACGACGCCAACCTCAAGGCCGGCCCGGACGCGGTGAAGGACGGCTACATCCTGCTGCGCGCCGGGAAGAAGCGGATGTTCCGCTTCGACGTGGCCTGACGTGGACGCGGCGCCGGCGGCGCGCGCGCCGCGCGGCGCGATCGCGCTGGCGCTGGCGTCGGTCTACCTGATCTGGGGCTCGACCTACCTCGCCATCGACATCGCCGTCGATTCGCTGCCGCCGCTCGGCCTGGGCGCGCTGCGCTTCCTGATCGCCGGCGTGCTGCTCTACGCGGCGGTGCGCCCGTTCGCGGCGCGGCCGACGGCACGCCAGTGGGGCGCGGCGACGCTGGTCGGCGGCTTCCTGCTCGCCGGCGGCAACGGCCTGGTCTGCGTGGCCGAACAGCGCGTGCCGTCCGGGATCGCCGCGCTCATCGTCGCGACCACGCCGCTGTGGATGGCGCTGCTGACGTGGTCGACCGGTGGCGCGCGCCCCGGTTGGCGCGAGAGCCTCGGCATCGTCTTCGGATTGATCGGCGTCGCGCTGCTCGGCGCGGGCGAGGGCGAACGCATCGGTCTGGTCGGCGTGCTCATGGTCCTCGGCGCCGCGTTGAGCTGGGCGATCGGCTCGCTGTGGTCGCGTCGGCTGAAGCACGCCCCCTCGCCGTGGCTGGCGACGGCGATGCAGATGCTCGCCGGCGGCGCGCTGCTCGCGGCGCTCAGCCTGGCCCTGGAATGGCCGCGGATCGCCGCGATCGAGCCGACCGCGCGTTCGCTGTGGGCGCTCGCCTACCTGATCGCCTTCGGCTCGATCGTCGGCTTCGGCTCGTACGTCTACCTGCTGCGCTGCGCGTCGCCGGTGGTCGCGACCAGCTACGCCTACGTCAATCCGCTGGTCGCCGTCGCGTTGGGCTGGCTGCTCAACGACGAACTCGTCGATCGCGGGATCGCGATCCCGGCGGCGCTGATCATCGGCGCCGTGCTGCTGATCCTGACCGCGCCGAGACCCGCCGCGTCAGCCGCGCGCTGAGGCGGTGACGGCGCCCTCGAACAGCGCCTGGGCGCGCTTCAGCTCGTCCATCGGATCGGCTCCGGGGATGAACTCCTGCCCCCAGTAACCGCGGTAGCCGGCGCCGTGGATCGCGCGCACGATCGGCCCGTAGTCCATCTCCTGGCCGGGACCCGGGAAGTCGCGCTTCGGCGCGCCCGCGATGTGCAGGTGGCCGACCAGGTCGAGGTTGGCGATCACCGATTCGATGACGCGCTCGCCCATGCGGTGCATGTGGTAGAGGTCGTAGAGCACCTTCAGCCGCTCCGAGCCGATCGCTCGCACCAGGGCGAAGGCGAAGGACGAGCGGTCGGCCTGGTAATCGCCGTGATCGAACGAGTTGAGGACCTCGAAGAGCAGCGTCACCTTGGCGCGTTCGGCGTCGGCCACGATCTGGCGCAGCGCGGTCGCGACGTTGACCAGGCCGACCTCGTCGTGCTGCCCGACGCGGTTGCCGCTGAAGACGATCAGGTTCGGGATGCCGTTGTCGGCGCACTCGCGCAGCTTGGCGCGGATCTGGGGGATCAGCTCGGCGTGGTGCTCGACCCGGTTCAGCCCGACCTCCATGCCGGGCGCCGAGATGTCGACGATCTCCAGGCCCGCCGCGTGTGCGGCGGCGTAGCGCGACGGATCGACCATCTCGACGCCGGTGTACCCCATCTGCTTGAGCGATCCGTAGTACGCCGCGGGGGTGAAGGAGTCGCGGTAGTAGCACCATTCGGAGGCGCTCTGCTTCAGCGTGGGCATGGTCGGGCGCCTCCGGTTCTGGTGGACGATGGACGGACGTCGGGCTTCGGGCTTCGCGCTGCCCTCAGCCGCCCGCCCAGTCGAAGATGATGCCCATGGTCTCGCCACGCCTGGTGTTGGCGAGCTCATAGGCCTTCATGCCCTCGGCACCGGGGAAGCTGTGCGAGTTCATCCCGGCGAGCGGGAAGCGGCCGCTGGCGGCGAGCACGAAGAAGTACTCGGTGATCGTGCTCGTGTTCCACTGCGCGTCCTCGAGGCAATCGTGCGCGCCGACGATGCGCACGCCGCGCGTGATCACGTCCGAGGTCAGGCGCTGCTGCGACGGCGAACCGGTGTCGCCGAGGATCACGACCGTGCCCTTGCGCGCGACGAGGCCGAGCGCGTGCACGAAGACCTCCTGGTTGCCGGTGCCGTCGATCACCACGCGCGGCTGCTCGCCGCGGTTGGCGGCGATGATCGCCTCGCGCGCCTCGCCGATCGGCTTGGCGATGGTGGTGGTCGCGCCGCCCGCCCGCGCCAGCGCGAGGCGCGACTCGACCTGGTCGACGACGATGATCCGTTGGCAGCCGAGCGCCGCGGCCCAGCGCACGCTCATCTGCCCGATCGGTCCGGCGCCGATGATGACGACGACGTCGCCGATCTGGTACTCGGCCGCGCGCGCGCCCATGAAGGTGATCTTGCCGAGCGCGAACCACGCCGCGAGACGCGGGTCGAGCGTCGGCGGCACGACGACGCACTCGCTCGCGGCGAGCACGCGATGCGACGCGTGCGGGTAGCGCATCGCGACGATGTCGCCGACCTTCAGGCCGGTCACGCCGGCGCCGACGGTCTCGACCGCGCCGATCATCGAGTAGCCGGGATGGAACGGGTACTTGACCCAGCGGTCCCAGTGCGAGCCCGGCTCGAACAGGCGGTTGAGCACGATGTTCTCGGTGCCGGTCGACATCAGCGAGCAGATCGCGCGCGTGCGCACCTGGCCGGGGCCGGGCTGACCGGGATCGAACGCCTCGAACGTCACCTGCTGCTTGCCGGTGAAGACCAGCCGGCCGGGCTTGGCCTGCTCCTGGGGGCGGGTCTCGGAACGCGAGGAGGAGGCGGCTGCGGTCATCGGGTGCTCCAGGGCGGCGTGCTGCGCCGCGTGACGGCCATCCTACGCGCGCGCCGGCGCTTCCCGCAAGAGGACTAGATCGGCTGACGATTGCGAAAAACGGCTCTGCCGGTCATGATGAGCCGAATCGCGTCGGACGAACCTGCAGGAAAGATGCACAGCGATGGCGAATTCCGGTCATGAGCATCCCCAGCTCGCGTTGGCGCAATGGCTTGCGTCGCACCGCCTGGAGTTCGTCGCCGGCTTCCGCCACGCGATCGACTCGACCTGCGCGCTGCACAGCCACGCGGGCATGGAGATCGTCCATCATCCGCGCGGCTCCGGGCGCACCGCGCTCGCCGACGGTCGCTCCTTTGATTTCGCCGCCGGCGATGTCGTGGTCTACCCCGCCGACCTCGCCCACGACCAGCGCATGGCGGAAGCGGGCGAGGACTTCTGCGTGCAGCTGCGCATCCCCGCCGGTGCGCCGAGCGTGCTCGCCGAGTGGTGGCAGGTGCGCCAGCTCGACGATCCGTTCGCGATCGGCGAGCTGCAGCTGCTGTCGCGCGTGCAGCGCGAGGACGGGCCGCTCGAGAAGCTCGCGCTCGACCTGCGTGCGACCGCGCTGGTCGCGCGGCTCGCCGCGCTCGCCGGACGCGCCGCGCCGCGCGGCGGCGATGATCTCGCCGACCGCGCGCGGCGCTGGATCCGCGCGCATCTGCACGAGATCGACAGCGTGCAGGAGGTCGCGGAGGCGCTCGGCGTCAGTCCCGATTATCTGCGCCACGCGTTCACCAGGCGCCACGGCACGTCGCTCGTGCGCTGGCTCGCCGAGGCGCGGATCCAGCAGGCCAAGGATCTGCTGCTGCATTCGCAGATGCCGCTCAAGGACATCGCGCGCGCCTGCGCCTTCGCCAACGAGCAGTACTTCAGCGCGGTGTTCCGCAAGCTGACCGGGACGACGCCCGGCGCGTTCCGCGGCCGGCGGGCATAGGCGCGCGCAGCGCGAAGCTCGAAGCTCGCAGGCCGACGCGCGTGCCCGCGCTACTCGAACGTCCGACGATCGCGCTTCCGGTCGCTGTTGTGCGACTTCGCTCCGAGCCGGCGCTCGATGGCGCCACGCCCGGGCCGGGTCTTCTTGCGCCGCTTCGGCGCGATCAGCGAGGCCAGCACCAGGTCGCGCAGGCGATCGAGCGCCAGGTCCTTGTTGGTGCGCAGGCTGCGCGTCTCGTCGGCCTGGATCAGGATCGCGCCGTCGCCGTCGAGTCGCCCGGCGCACGCGCCGACCAGGCGCCGACGGGCGTCGTCGCTCAGGCCGACGATGTCCGACGGATGCACGCGCAGCTCGGCCTTGCTCTCGGTCTTGTTGACGTTCTGGCCGCCGGCGCCGCCGCTGCGCGACTGGCTGAAGTGGACCTTGGCCGACGGCACGCCGATGTTGGGCGCCAGACGGACGAGGCCGTCCTCCACGTCAGAACGCCGGCTCGCCGGTCTCGCCCGACATCAGCCTCGCGACGCCGGCGCGATCCGGAGCGGTGATGACGCCGCGCTCGGTGATGATCGCGGTGATCAGCCCGGCGGGCGTGACATCGAAGGCGGGATTGGCGACCGGCACGTCGATCGGCGCGGTCTGGGTGCCGAAGACGCGGCGCACCTCGTCCGGATTGCGCTCCTCGATCTCGATGTCGGCGCCGGTCTGCAGGCGCAGGTCGAAGGTCGAGTACGGCGCGGCGACGTAGAACGGGATGCGGTGGTGCCTGGCGAGCACGGCCAGGCCGTAGGTGCCGATCTTGTTGGCGGTGTCGCCGTTGGCCGTGATGCGGTCGGCGCCGACGATCACCGCCTGGACCATGCCGCGCTGCATCAGCGACGCGGCGGCGTTGTCGGAGCACAGCGTGACCGGCACCTTGGCGTGCATCAGCTCGAGCGCCGTCAGGCGCGCGCCCTGCAGCAGCGGCCGGGTCTCGTCGGCGTAGACCTGGATGCGCTTGCCGAGGCGGACGGCATGCACGATGCAGCCCAGCGCGGTGCCGACGCCGCCGGTGGCCAGCGCGCCGGTGTTGCAGTGCGTGAGGACGCCGCCGGAGGCCGGCAGCAGCGCGGCGCCGTGGTCGGCGATGCGCGCGCACAGCTCGGCGTCCTCGCGATGGATGCGCTTGGCCTCCATCAGCAGGCGCGCGCACAGCTCCATCGCGGTCAGCTGGCTCGAATGCCGGTCGAAGCAGTCGCGCATGCGGTGCAGCGCCCACTTCAGGTTCACCGCCGTCGGCCGGCTGGTGACCAGGCGGTCGACGGCGTGGGCCAGCGCGTCGTCGAGGGCTTCGCCGCGCGCGCCGGCCGGCAGCCCACGCGCGATCGCGTGGCAATGCAGCGCCACGCCGTACGCGCCCGCCAGCCCGATCGCGGGCGCGCCGCGCACCACCAGGTCGAGGATCGCCTGGCGCAGGGTCTCGATGTCGCTGATCTCCCAGTAGGTCACGACCTGCGGCAGGCGCGTCTGGTCGAGCAGGACGATGCGCCCGTCGAGGCCGCCTTCCCATGCGACGCCGAGCAGCTTCTCGCGCGGCACCGCCTCCGGGATCGCGAGCGGATCCGGCGCGACCGCCATCAGCGCACGCGCCCGGCGACGTACTCGCTGAACTGGCGGAACAGGTAGAGCGGATCGGCCGGGCCCGGACCGGCCTCGGGATGGTACTGCACGCTGAACTGGCGCTTCTTCTCGTGCTCGATGCCGGCGCAGGTGTCGTCGTTGAGGTTGACGTGGCTCATGCGCACGCCGCCCGGCAGCGACTTCGGATCGACGGCGAAGCCGTGGTTGTGGCTGGCGATCTCGACCGCGCCGTCGCTCAGGCGCTTGATCGGGTGGTTCGCGCCGCGATGGCCGAACTTCAACTTGTAGGTCCGCGCGCCGTAGGCGAGCGAGAGGATCTGATGCCCGAGGCAGATGCCGAACAGCGGCGTGTCGGTCTGGATCAGCTTCTTCACCGTGGCGATGGTCTGCGTCACCGCCGCCGGATCGCCGGGGCCGTTGGACACGAACAGCCCATCGGGCTTGAGCTTCATGATCTCGTCGGCGCTGGTCGCGGCCGGCACGACGGTGACGCGGAAGCCGCAGCTGGTCAGCAGGCGCAGGATGTTGCGCTTGATGCCGAGATCGATCGCGACCACGCGCGGGCGCTTCGCGGCATCCGTGCCGACGGCGGCCCACGCCAGCGGCGGGCCGAAGCGTTCCGGATCGGACGGCTCGTCCCACTCGTAGACCGAGCGCGTGCCGGCGTCGGAGGCGAGATCGAGGCCGGCCATCGACGGAGCGCTGCGCGCGCGCTCGCTGAGCTGCGCGTCGCTCAGCGACTCGTCGGCGCTGATCACGGCGTTCTGCGCGCCGGACACGCGCAGCTTGCGGGTGATGGCGCGGGTATCGACGCCGTCGATGGCGACGATGCCCGAGCGCTTGAGGAAATCGGGCAGCGATTCGACCGAGCGGAAGTTCGACGGCACGTCGCAGCAGTTGCGCATGACGAAGCCGGCGGCCTGTGCCCGGTCGCTCTCCATGTCCTGCGGATTGACCCCGTAGTTCCCGATCTCCGGGTAGGTCATGGTCACGATCTGGCCGCGGTAGCTGGGGTCGGTGAGGACCTCCTGGTAGCCGGTCATGCCCGTGTTGAAGACCACCTCGCCGGCGGTCGTGGCGACGGCGCCGACGGACCGCCCACGGTAGACCGAACCATCGGCGAATGCGATGCGACCGAGCGTCATGTCATCTCCGTTGCGGGCACGTCTGGAAGCGGGTCGGACCCTAGACCAAGCCCCCTCCCAGACAAGCGATGCGGAGCTCGGCCCGCGACGGCGATCAGCGGCTCACAGGCGCTCCCAGCGCATGCTCCACGTGGTCTTGAGGCGACGTCCGGCGGGAACGGTGCAGGTCGTCGGACGCCCCTGCCACGCGCTCGCGCGCTCGGCCGCCGGCTTGCCCTCCGGGAACGGCTTGGTCGAGAACTCCATGCCGCGCGTGCGCGTGCGGCCGTTCCACGGCGCGCCGGTGCGCCCGCGGTGCTCGGTCCAGATCGCCAGCCAGGGGAAGCGACGCGCATCCCAGCGGTAGGTCAGGCGCCGACCGAGCGCGCGGTTCTCGGCGGCCCACCAGCCGTCCGTGACGCGCGACGTCAGCACGTCGCCGCACGGCGCGTCGCCGCGCGCCGGCACCGAGAGCGCCGCGGCGATCGGCAGCGGCGCGCCCGCAGCGGCGCCGCGGAAGCGGGTCGCCGGATCCGCCGCGAGCGGCCAGTTCCACGCGCGGTCGACGCCGGCGGTGACCACCGCGCCGTCCAGGAACGGATCGCCGATGGTCGGATGCTCGGCCCATTCGATGTCGCGCGCGCCGTCGCCGCGGTGCGTCACGCCGGTGTCGACGTGGGCGGTGTCGCCGTCGAAACGGAAACGACGCGAGACCGCCAGACGCGCCTGCGGCAACTCGACGCGCAGCTCGACCGCGGCGCGCGCCGGCGGCGCGAGGCTCCAGCGCCGCACGCCGGCTTCGCCGTGCACCGGCCGGTCCTCGCCCGGCCACGGACCGCCGAAGCGGTCGATGCACAGGTTGTGGCCGCAGATGCCGGCGAGGAGCGTCGCTTCGGGGCCATCCCCCCACGCCTGGCCGGGACCGGCGGTCGCGGGATCGGCCGCCGGCCACGGCGGCACCCACAGCGGATTGAGCGTCTCGCCGCGGCGGGTGATCGAGGCGATGTGCGCGCCGACCTCGCTCACCACCAGCTCCAGCGTGGTCGCGCTCAGGCGCCAGGCGGGCAGCCCGCGCCAGGTCGTGCGTTCGACGGCGATGGTCTCCATGCAACCCCCGTGGCGGCCGGATCGTGGGACGCGCTCCGCCGCCGCCAGCCCCGGGCACGGCCGCGCGCGAGCCGTCACGCGCGGCAGAGCAGTTCGATGCCCTCGAGGACCAGCGCCGGCCGATACGCCTGGCGCGGCACGACCGTGCCCAGCAGCGGCGCCGCAGCGCCCCCGGTCACGACCACGCGGTCGATGCCGCTGTCGCGCTTCAGCCGCTCGAGACACGCGCCGACCATCGCCGGATAGCCGATGCCGACCGCGGCGCCGATCGCGCCGGGCGTGTCGCGCTGGCAGGCGGTCGCGGCGTCGAAGCGCGGTTCGACCGCGGGCAGCGCCGGCGCCTGCGCCGCGAGCCCGGCGATGCACGCGCGCGCGCCGGGCAGGATCAGGCCGCCGACCAGCCGCGCCGCGTCCTCGACCCGCGCCCACGCGGTGAACGTCGTCGCGGTGCCGGCGTCGACCACGACCACCGCCGCGTGCTCCTGGGCGCACGCCACCAGACCCGCCGCCAGACGATCGAGGCCGAAGCCCGGATACTGGCCTGCCTCGGGCACGCGGATGTCGCGCCCGACGACCTGCACCGGCCGGCCGCCGCCGACGCGGCGCCACCAGCGCTCGACCAGCTCGCCATGCGCGCGCGAGCCGGGCAGGATCGCCAGGCCGCTGACGGTGTCGCGATGCGCCGCGAGGAAGCGGTCGAGCGATTCCTCGTCCGGAGCGACGCGTTCATGGAGCCAGACGCCGCCGCCATGCGCGAGGCCCAGCTTCAGCGTGCTGTTGCCGCAGTCGGCCAGCAGGCGCATGGCGTCACTTCGCGCCGGTCGAGCCGAAGCCGCCCGCGCCGCGCGTCGTCGCATCGAGGCTCGCGGCCGGCCGCCAGGCGATGCGCACGTAGGTCGCGACCACCAGCTGCGCGATGCGCATGCCGCGCTCGATGGTGACGGGCTCGCGCCCGAGGTTGGCGAGGATCACCTTGATCTCGCCGCGGTAGTCGGAGTCGATCGTGCCGGGGCTGTTGAGGCAGGTGATGCCCTGCTTCAGCGCCAGCCCGGAGCGCGGCCGGATCTGGGCCTCGTGACCGTCGGGCACCGCGATCGCCAGGCCGGTCGGGACCAGCGCGCGCTCGAGGCTCTGCAGCGTGATCGGCGCGTCGATCGCCGCCTGCAGGTCGAGGCCGGCGGCGCCGGCGGTGGCGTACGCCGGCAACGACAGGCCGGCGAAATGGGGCAGGGTCGTGATCGGCACGTCGAGCATGCGTTCGAGCATCGGCGCGGCCCGCTGGCGGCCAATGCCCGTTCATCGCGCATGCGGCGTCCCCGAAACGGTGGCCTTGGCGAATGGTCAACGCCGGCATACTCCGCCCCCGATTGGAACAGCCATGATCCGCAAGAACCCGTCCGGCGACCTGCCGGTGATCCACGAATCGGCCTTCGTCGACCACACCGCGATCATCTGCGGCAAGGTCATCGTCGGCGAGAACGTCTTCATCGGCCCCTACGCCGTGATCCGCGCCGACGAGCTCGACGCCTCCGGCGGCATGCTGCCGATCGTCATCGGCGCCAACTCGAACATCCAGGATGGCGTCGTCATCCATTCGAAGGCCGGCGCGGCGGTGACCATCGGGCAGAGCACCTCGATCGCGCACCGCTCGATCGTCCACGGGCCGTGCACCATCGGCGACCGCGTGTTCATCGGCTTCAACACCGTGGTCTTCAACTGCACGATCGGCGCCGGGTCGGTGGTGCGGCACAACAGCGTGGTCGAGAACTGCCACGTGCCCGAGAGCTTCCACATCCCCTCGACCAGCAACATCCACAGCGACACCGAGCTCGCGACCGTGCCGCGCGTCAGCGCCGACGCGACCAGCTTCTCGGAGAGCGTGGTGTCGCAGAACCTCGACCTGGTGAAGGGCTACAAGCGCATCCAGAACGAGTTCTGAGCGCTCCCGCGCCGGCTCGGCGCGGCCTCGGCGCCGCCTAGCGCAAGGCGTCGAGCGCGGCGATCGCCGCCGCCAAGGCGGCTTCGGCTTCCGCCAGCCGGGCGCGGCAATCGGCGATGCGCGCATCGACCGTCGCCAGGCGGCGGGCGAGGCCGGCGTCGCTGGTCCGGCGGATCGCGCGCGGGCGCGTCGGCTCGGGCCGCGCCGGCTCGGCGGCGTTCGGCACGGCCTCGCGACGCACGATCTCGGAGGCGTGGACGCGGATCGCCGCGCGCCACGGCCCGGCGAGATGGAGGCGACCGGTGGCTTCGTCCCAGCGCCCGACCAGGCGGCGGCCGTCACGCAGGATGAAGGTCGCATCGCCGTCGGCGGCGACCACGCCGAGGCAGCAGAGCAGCAGGAGGATGAGGCGCATCGACCTTCCGATCGCGCTGCCGGCGCCGCGATAACGCGGATCCCTGGGCGACCTCGGAAGCCGTTACAGCTGCTGCATGCGCCGGGTCACCGGCTCGAGCCGCCCGTCGGCGAAGCCTTCGACCCAACGCCCGAGGTCGCCCGGCCAGTCGCCGACCAGGACCAGGTCGACACCGCCGATGGCGCGTCGCCACGCCTGGTGGATGTGCCCGGCGATGACGGTGTCGACGCCGCGCCCGGCCGCCTGGACCCGGCGGCGGTCGATGAACACGCGGTCGCGCGGGCTGCGCCGCGCCTGGCGCGCGCGGCTGCGGCGGCGCAGGAAGCGCGCCACGAGATCCTGGGCCGGCGCGGGCACGCAGCGGGCGAGCGCGCGCAGCCAGAAGCCGGCCATGAACGCGGCGAAGGCGCGGTAGTTCGGATCGTGGCACAGCCGGTCGCCGTGGACGATGCGCAGGCGGCGCGCGCCGAGCACGAGGTCGAGCGCCGGCCAGTGCATGCGGCAGCCGGCCGCGGTCTCGAGGCGGCGGCCCGCCGACATCTCGCGGTTGCCGCGCACCAGATCGATCCGCCAGCCGTGCGCGGCGAGGCGGCGCAGACGGGCGAGCACGTCGCCATAACGAGCGAGCGCGCCGTCGGTCTCGAGCCAGTACTCGAACAGGTCGCCGAGCAGCACCAGCCGCGCCGGCGGGCGCGCAGCGAGCGTCTCCAGCCAGCGCGCGAACCCCGACGGCCCGCCGACGAGATGGACGTCGCCGGCGATGTACAGGACAGGCAGACCAGCGTCCGTCATGGCCGCGAGCCTAGCGGACGCCCCAGGTTCCCTAGCCTTCCCCGCCATGCCGCGCTTCGCCCTGTTCCTGGCCTACGACGGCACGGCGTTCGCCGGCTGGTGGCGGCAGAAGGACGCGCGCAGCGTCGCCAGCGAGCTCGACCGCGCCTTCGCGCGCCTCGGTGAACGCGGGGCGGCGGCGGTCGGCGCCTCGCGCACCGACGCCGGGGTGCATGCGAAGGGCCAGGTCGCGCACGTCGATGTGAAGCGCCCGTGGCAGCCGCTCGCGCTGGCCAACGCGTTGACGCGCCAGCTGCCGCCGGACCTCTCGTGCCACGGCGTCGCGCCGGTCGCCGATGAGTGGCACGCGGTCCACGAGGTCCGTTCCAAGAACTACCGCTACGTCCTCGACGTCGGCGCCTGGAACGATCCGTTCATCGCCGCGCGCTTCGCCTGGCGCGTGCCCAAGCGACCGCTGCTCGCCGACCTGCGCAGCGCCGCGGCGCTGGTGCCCGGCAGCCGCGACTGGCGCGCGTTCCGCCGCCGCGGCGACCACCGCGACGACACCCGCTGCCGCGTCCTGCGCTGCACGTGGACGGCGCGCGACCGCTACCTCGTCTGCTCGCTGAGCGCGACCGGCTTCATCTACCGCCTCGCGCGCAGCCTGGTCGGCGGGATGGTCGGCGTCGCCACCGGCGCGCTCGAGTGGGGCGACTGGCGCGCGGCGCTCGACGGCGAGACCACCGAGGCGTCGCGCCAGCAGGCGCCGGCGCTCGGGCTGTGCCTGCACCACATCAACTACCCGCGCGAGCCGGAGTGGATCGAGCCGGGCGGCGGCTGACCGTGCTGCGACGCCGGCGGTCGCGCGCATTGCCGCATGGCGCACGACGCGACCATGGCCGTGATGCTCTGCGTCGTCGCGATCGTCGCCTGCCTGCTCCTCATGTCCTGCCGCGCCACCGGCGCGCGACGTCCCCGGCGCGAGCTGCGCGGCGGCCGCCTGCACGTCGATGGCGCGTGGACGTTCCTGAAGCTGGCGGTGCCGCTGCGCAACTTCGCCGACGAGCGCGACGTCGACCGGTTGATCGCCGACCTGCCGACGCTGACGGCCAAGGGCTACAACGCCTTCAAGATCAACTGCTACTGGCACCACTTCGACGCCGACGGCGACGGGACGCCGGACGTGCCGCTCGCGCCGCTCGCCCGATTGGTCGACGCGATCGAGGCGGCGGGCGCCCACGCCATCCTCTCGACCGAGACCTACGGCGTCGGCGGCGGGCAGATCCCCGCGGGCTTCTGGAAGCGCCATCCCGATGCCGCCGCGCGCGATGCCGACGGCGACGCGGTGCAGGACGACGAATACGGTTTCGGCGGCGCGGTGCCCTCGATCCTGCACCCGGAGTACCGCGCGACGACGCGCCGCTTCATCGCCGCGCTGACGCGCGCGATCGATCCGACGCGCTGGCTGTGGTTCGAGACCACGGTCGAGCCGCAGTACATGGGCAACCGCTCGCTCGACTACACGGCCGCGGCGAAGCACGCGTACGAGACCTGGCTGCGCGCGAGCGGCACGAGCGGCCCGGCGTTCCCCCGCCGCGCTGCCCGCGCCGGAGGCGTTCCGCGACGACCCGGTCTGGAACCGGTTCCGCGCGCTGGCGCTCGCCGCGTGGGTCTCGGGCGATGGGCAGGCGTTCCGCGATGCCGGCGGCACCGGCTTCGTCGCCGTCGACTACCTCGAGACCGGTGGCGAGGAGATGCGCTTCCGCAACGGCGACTCGAGGACCTTCCTCGGCGCGCTCACCGGCGTCGACATCATCCAGGTCAACTGGCACTGGCACCTGGGCAGCCGCTCGCCCAACGCCGTCGCCTACGACACCCTCGCCGCCGCCGAGGCCGCGCGCGCCCAGCGCACGCCCGCGCCGGCGCCATGGGCGGTGATGGAGCACATGACGCTCAACGGCCAGGACTACCGTCCGGAGGAGGTCGCGCCGATGCTGCGCAGCACGCTGCGCCGCGGCACGCTGCTGGGCCGGGAGTTCGTCAGCGTCTCACCGCGCTCGGCCGATGCGTTCGCGTGCTACCACGACGACTGGTCGCCCAAGCCGCTGATCGCCGAGGTCGACGACCGCTGGGCGCGGTGGCTTGACGAGGTGCGCGTGGCGGGAAGCCGACGCGAACCTGGGGAGACATCGACCCGGCGTGCTTGAGCGCCGCGTCCCCAGCTCATGCTCGCCGGCCCTCGGAGCCCGTGCATGCGCCACCTCATCGTCCTCATCTGCCTGGCGGGCGCGGCCCACGGCGCCGAACTGGTCTGGGACGGGAGCGCCGGCGACGCGGCCTGGGGCACCGCCGCGAACTGGACTCCGGAAGCCGTCCCGGCGAACAACGACACGCTGGTCTTCCCCGACCGCGCCGCCGCCGCTCCGATCCTCAACGTCACCAACAACCTGACCTTGAGCGGCATCTCCCTGCGCGTCGGGGCGATCCGCTACCAGCTCGCCGGGAACACCCTCGGCGTGGTGTCGGTCGTCGCGACCGGTCCGGGCATCGAGTCGCCGACTCTGGTCTCGATGCCGCTGGTGACGCAGACCATGCTCGAGATCCGCGTCGATGCGGCCGCGGCGCGGATCGGCTTCCTGGCGTCGATCATGGGTCCGGGAGGCCTGCGCAAGACCGGTGCCGGCGGCGCCGGCCTCGGCGCGTCGAACGGGTACGCCGGCGCGACGACGGTCGAAGCCGGCATCCTGTTCCTCGTCAGCTCCGGCTCGCTGGGCTCGACCGCGAGCGGGACGACGGTTTCCGCCGGCGCCTCGCTGCTCCTGCTGCGCGACGTGACGTCGGCCGAACCGTTGACGCTCGCCGGCAGCGGCGTCGCGCCGTACGGCGCCCTCGCCGCCGAGAACGCCGAAGCCAGCGCCGTGCTCGCGACCTGCAGCGGGCCGATCACGCTCCAGGGCGAGGTGCGCGTCACCGCCCGCATACCGCCCGCGACGCTGCTGCCGACTCCCGACCCGGGCCAGGAGCTGCGCCTGTCGGGTCCGATCGGCGGCGACGGTTCGCTGATCGTCGAGACCAGCCAGCCGTGGGCGCGCGTCGAGCTCAGCGGCAGCGCGGCCAACACCTACACGGGCAGGACCGAACTGGTGCGCGGCCACCTGCGGTTGACCAAGCTGGCGGGCACCGACGCGGTACCGAACGACCTGGTGATCGGCGTCGACGCGCCCCCGGCCGCGGAGACCCTGGCGCTGGTCGACCTGCTGGCGTCGGACCAGATCGCCGATGATGCGACGGTCACGCTGCGCTTGGCCGGAACCCTGCTGCTGCTCAGCAGCGATGGCGTCGCCTCCCTCGCCGGCACCGGCGCCGTGCGGCTCAACAACCAGCAGCTCATGGTCGGCATGGGTGACGCGTCCAGCGTGTTCAATGGCGACATGGCCAATTCGCTCACGCCCGCGGCGCCGCCCGGGACCGGCAGCCTGCGAAAGGTGGGCGGCGGGACCTTCCACTGGGCCAGCGCCACGCCCGGCGTCAGCGAGTTCGGCGGCGGCATCACGGTCGATGGCGGCGTCATGCGCATCGACGCGACGCTCGATGCGGACACCTATGTCTTCGTCAACGCAGCCACGGTCACCGGGACCGGCACCGTCGGTTCGCTGCTGCTCGCGGGCGGCACCGTCGAACCCGGGACCGTCGGCGGCATCGGCACCCTGACCTGCGCGGGACTGTCCCTCGGCGCCACCGCGCGCATGGCCATCGACTTCGGCGCATCGGGCGCCGACCTCATCCAGGTCGACGGCGCCGTCGCCATCGCCGGCTCGCTGCTGACACGCATCACCGGCGGCCTCGCGAGCACGCGCGTCATCATCGCCAACGATGGTTCGGATGTCGTGATCGGCGCCGGCTTCAGCAACTGGTCGCCGCCGGCGGTGGCCTACAACGGTGGCACCGGCAACGACGTCGCGATCACGCCGACCGTCAGCGTCGCCTTCGCGACGTCCGAGATCACCCTGGTCGAATCGGCGACGCCGGTGACGGTCTCCGTTTCGATCGCCACGGCGCCGGCGACGCCGGTGACGGTGCGCTGGTCGATGGTCCCGGGCACGGCGGTGGCCGGCGACTACGCCTCGGCCAGCGGCACCCTGACCTTCCCGGCCGGCAGCGCCGCGCCCCAGACGTTCGCGATCAGCGCGATCGACGACGCGACGCCGGAGACCACCGAGAGCTTCACGCTGCTGCTGACCGATCCGAGCAGCGGCGTCGCGATCGCCGCGCCCGGGTCCGCGACCGTCACCATCCCGTTCAACGACGGCGGCGCGCCGCCTCCGCCGCCGCCCGCGTCCGGCGGCGGCGGCGGCGGTGGTGGTGGATGCGGCTCCGGCGGCGGCCTCGCCGCGGCGGCGGCGGTCGGCCTGCTCATGGCCGTGCGATTCGCCGGACGTCGCCGCGGCGCTTGAGCGCACCGCCGCGCCCGCATGATCCCGTCACCTCGGGGAGGCCGGCGAACGGCCTGAGAAACCACCGGTCGCTTCCGCGACGCCGTGGTGACCCGCGAACCTGAACCGGGTCATGCCGGCGGAGGGAAGGGACGCGGACGACCGCGCATCGCAGCCGCGATGACCCGACCCTGCCGTCGTCACGACCCCAGGCGCTCGACCAGCGCCAGGAGTCGACCATGCGCGCATACGCCCAGGAACGCCGCGGCCAGAAGCTGGTCACGCAGATGCAGTTCGCCCGCGCCGGCATCCCGACGCCGGAGATGAAGCGCGTCGCCGAGCGCGAGGACCTCGCGGTCGAGACCGTGATGGCCGAGGTCGCGCGCGGCCGCCTGGTCATCCCCGCCAACATCAACCACCGCGCGCTCGATCCGATGGGCATCGGCATCGCGACCAAGTGCAAGATCAACGCCAACCTCGGCAACTCGGCGGTCACCTCCGAGATCGAGGCCGAGGTCGCCAAGGTCCGCCTCGCCGTGAAGTACGGCGCCGACACGGTCATGGACCTCTCGACCGGCGGCGGCATCGACGCGATCCGCGCGGCGATCATCGAGACCGCGACCGTCCCGGTCGGCACCGTGCCGATCTACCAGGCCATCCAGCAGGTCGACAAGGTCACCGATCTGACCGTCGCCGGCATCCTCGAGAACATCGAGCACCAGGCGAAGCAGGGCGTCGACTACATGACGCTGCACGCCGGCATGCTGCTGCGCTTCATGCCGTTCATCGCCAAGCGCAAGATGGGGATCGTCAGCCGCGGCGGCGCGCTGATGGCCGAGTGGATGATGTTCCACCACCAGGAGAACCCGCTCTACACGCACTGGGACGAGGTCTGCGCCATCCTCAAGAAGTACGACGTCACCGTGTCGCTCGGCGACAGCCTGCGCCCGGGCTGCCTGGCCGACGCCAGCGACGAGGCGCAGTTCGCCGAGCTCGAGATGCTGGGCGAGCTCACGCTCAAGTGCTGGGAGCACGACGTCCAGGTCATGGTCGAGGGTCCCGGCCACGTGCCGATGGATCAGATCGAGATGAACATGAAGAAGGAGCAGGACGTCTGCCACGAGGCGCCGTTCTACGTCCTGGGTCCGCTCACCACCGACGTCGCGCCCGGCTACGACCACATCACCAGCGCGATCGGCGCCGCGATCGCCGGCTGGCACGGCGCGTCGATGCTGTGCTACGTCACGCCGGCCGAGCACCTCGGCCTGCCCGACCTGCAGGACGTGCGCGACGGCGTCATCGCCTACAAGATCGCCGCCCACGCCGCCGACGTCGCGCGCCACCGCAAGGGCGCGCGCGACTGGGACGACGCGATGTCCGACGCGCGCTGGAAGTTCGACTGGGAGAAGCAGTTCGCCCTGGCGATGGATCCGGAGAAGGCGCGCGCCAAGCACGACGCGACGCTGTCGCACGACGCGTTCAAGACCGCCGAGTTCTGCTCGATGTGCGGGCCGAAGTTCTGCAGCTACAAGAACAGCCAGGACGTGACCGCCGCGTGGTCGAAGTACATGGAGGAATCGGCGGCGGGCACCGACAAGGCCGCGCTCGCCCCGGGCGAGATCGCCGCGGCCGCGGTGCGCGAACGCGCGGCCGAGCGCAAGGCGATGCTGGCGGCGAAGGGCTGAAGGCCTGAAGCGCTGAAGCGCTGAAGCGCTGCGATCCGACCGCCGGAGCCTTACTCCAGGACGAGATAGAGCGCGTCCTCGGGCAAGGCGAGTTCGAGCCGCTCGCCGCCGCCGAGCGGCACCTGGCGCTTGGTCGCGTAACCGTTCGCGTCCAGCACCACGGCGCGGGTGAAGCGCGTGCGCGCGTCGCCGCCGAGCGAGAGCCGGGCGTGGAGCCGACGGACGTTGATCGGGTAGCCGCCGAGCTCGACGATGCGCTCGGCGCGGTGCACGACGCCGTCCTTCTCGAACTCGGTCGGCTCGGTCCGGTAGCCGAAGAAGGTGTCCCGCGTGCCCATCTGCACCAGCACCCGGCGCGAGGTCGCGAGCGGCGCGTCATCGAGGCTCACGACGATGACCGTCGCGTAGTCGTCGTCGCAGGAGATCGCGCAGTCGCCGAGGCCGATCGGCCCCGCCGCCGCCAGGTCGCCGCAGGCGCCCTGCGCGCGAGGCGTGTCCACCGTCACCCAGCCGGCGCCGTAGTTCCAGGTCAGCTCGCCGGTGATGCTGCGGATCACCCGCTCATCGCGGTCGATGAACGGCGACAGCTCGCGCGCCTGGGGCACCACGTCATCGGCGAAGCCGCGCTCGACGCGCCCGACGTAGAAGGCGAGCGGGTCGATCGACGGCACCGACACGCCGGCCAGCAGCCCGCCGACCGGCACGTCCTGCGTTCGGAACGCGTCGAGGTTGTGCGCGGCGCGCGCGGCCGAACCCGCGAAGGCGAACTGGCCCTCCAGCGTCAGGCGCTCGCGCACCACCGCCTCGGCCTCGCGCACGTCGCCGCGGCGGTACATCAGCGCCAGCGCGGGGAACTGGCCCAGGACTTCAGGCGTGCCGATGCTCCACACGTTGGGCGTGCTGTCCCAGCCGACGCCGGCGAAGAAGTTCGCGCCGTCCAGGCCCTGCAGGGCGCCGTACACGGCGGAGAGGAACGGCCACTCGGCGCGCCGCGTCAGCGGCCGCTCCCAGTTGGTCTCGGTGATCATGTGCGGGTGTCCGGCGTGGGCGTGCAGCTGGATCGGCAGCTCCTCCGGCAGCGTCAGGCCGCGGCGGTCGACGAACACGTCGCCCTTCGCCACCGCGTAGAACGCCGCGCGCTGCAGGCTCTCGGGCGCGAAGTAGTTGTTGCGGCAGAGCAGGTCGCCGGCGGCGTAGGTCCAGCGCTCGAGGCCGTCGAGCAGACCGTTGTCGACCGTCGTCCAGTTGCTGCAGGCGATCAGGTTGCGGGCGCCGCAGTCGTCGCGCATCCAGCGCACGATGCCGTCGTAGAAGCCGCGCTGGACCTGGACGAGATAGCGCAGCTGGTCGCTCGCGCGCGCCTTCATGTGCGGCGACTGCGCGCCGCCGCCGCTGGTCATGAACCACGGGTTGACCATCGCCACCTGGCCAGCGGCCACGTCATCGCCCTCCACCGGCTCGCCGCCCCACGCGGCGAAGGCCTGCTCGATGCCGCCATGGCGTTCGCGCAGGAAACGGGCGTAGCCCTCGCGCCAGAGCGGCTTGACCTCGTCGGACAGGGTCGACTCGTTCCATGTCCAGAACAGCAGGCTGTCCTCGTTCTGCACCTCGACCACGGCGACCGCGGGATCGCTGCCGATCGGCAGCCCGGTGTACGGGTTGGGGGTCGTGAGCAGGGCGCGCATCCACGTGCGGTAGATCTCCTGCATGCGCGGGTGGAAGAACAGCAGGCCGAACGCGGCCTTGCCGTCGCCGTAGCCGGGGAATCCGTCGCGCTCGCGCACCGCGGCGGTCGCCCACCAGACGTGGCCGATGTAGGTGTGGATGCCCTCGCGCTTCATCGCCGCGATCTGGTAGTGCAGGCGGTCCAGCTTGGCGGCGTCGACGCCCGTGACGTCGTGATCGATCGGCGTCTGGATGCGGACGCAGTTGACGCCGCGCTTCGCGAGCATGCGCGCCGTGCGGTCGATGGCGTAGCGGTCGCCGCAGTTCGAGTCGTAGGCCTGCACCGTCCACAGACGCAGCGGTGCGCCATCGCCGCGGACGAGGCGGTCGCCGTCGCGGCGGACGAAGCCGCTGGCGCCCGCCTCGCGCTCATTCAGGTGGCGCAGGTCGAGCACGGCCTCGCCGTAGGGATCGGCCTCGGGCTCGAACGCCCAGTGGCCGTCCTCGGCGAGCCCCGACGCCTCGCCCGGCTTGAACCGGCCACGCGGCGTGAACGGCTCGCGGGTCAGGACGAACGCGTCGAAGCAGGCGGCCTTGCCCGCACCCTCGCCGGCGAGCAGGCGGATCTCGAAGTCGCGCTCTCCGCCGGCCAGGCGCACGCTGCCGAGCCGCACCCAGTTGACGCACAGGTGCTGGCGGATCTCCACGCTGTCGGCGAGGTGGACGTCGCCGCCGCAATCACGCCACTCGCCGTCGTCGAAGCGCCAGCGGAACGGGCCGTGCAGCCAGAACTTCCGCGTCCACAGGTCGTAGTCGCCGGCGGCCGGCACGGTGACGCGCCAGCGCGCGAACGGCTCGCTCTCGCCGCTGGACCTCGTCCCCTCGTTGGTCAGCCAGTCGCCGCCGGAAAGGACGGCCGCCCGCCGCTGCGGGAAGGTCGACGCGGCGAAGCTGCTGGTCGACGGGAAACTGGTCTCGACCGGCGACTCGCCCTCCCACCAGACGAACGCCGCCTCGCCGCCCGGGCAGGCGCCAACGAGGACGAGGAGGATCAGGAGCGTGGCCGGGGCGTTGGGCATGCGGGTCGTACCAGGCACCGGCGCCGCGCGTTGATCAGGATACACGGATGCAGTCAGGGCGGATCGACCATACTTCGCTGGCGGCGGGCGCGCCGGCCGACCAGGCTGCGGGGTTGACGAGGTCGCGATGGCGACGCCTCGTGCAGGCGGTAGACCGCCCCTCAGGAGCCAGTCATCCATGCGCCTGTACGTCGCCCGCATCGCCCTCATCGCCATCGTCGCCGCGCTCGCCGCGTGCGGCGGGCCGTCGGCCAGCACGCTCCACGACCAGCACGCCGGCAAGACCATCGCCGAGATCCGCGCCGCGCTCGGCGCGCCGGAGAACTCGGAGACGCTGCCCAACGCCGACGAGACGGCGCCGGCGCGCGAACGCATGTTCTACAAGAAGGGCAAGGCGCTCGGCATCGACGATCCGGACAACACCTACATCGCCGTCGAGTTCGAAGGCGGCAAGGAGACCCGCATGTACGAGGTCAGCGCCGAGGACCACAAGAAGATCTTCCGCGACTTCGAGTGAGCGCGGCTCAGCGGATGACCGCCC
This sequence comes from Planctomycetota bacterium, assembly GCA_035627695.1. Classification (GTDB taxonomy): domain Bacteria; phylum Planctomycetota; class UBA11346; order UBA11346; family UBA11346; genus DASPLE01. The sequence goes on along the minus strand of DASPLE010000005.1, from coordinate 260 downwards.
TCAGCCGGCGGCGCTCGCCGACAGCGCCTTGGCCGGCTCCCGCTCGATCTTGATCACCTCGACCGGGCAGCCGCCGGCGGCGTTGGCGATCCGGTCGCCGTAACGCGCCGCCATGTCGTCATCGAGCTCGCAGCGCACGGTGCTCGTCCCGCCCTCGACGCGGAACACCTCGGGGCATTCGTACTCGCACGCGTGACACGCGATGCAGCCCTGATCGATCCAGACACGCATGCCCACTCCATTCCATTCCGCCGGGGTCG
>DASPLE010000004.1:0-11473 GCA_035627695.1 Planctomycetota bacterium | reverse complement strand
TCGAAGCTCGAAGCTCGAAGCTCGAAGCTCGAAGCTCGAAGCTCGAAGCTCGAAGCTCGAAGCTCGAAGCTCGAAGCTCGAAGCTCGAGCCGTCTGCCGTCAGCACCGCCTGCCGTGAGCCCTGAATGACCAGCAACAAGGACCGCATCAAATCCATGTGGCTGCCCGCGTGGGCCGCCGAGCTGGTGACGCTGTACGAGGCCGGCTCGACCAGCCAGTTCCTGTGCTACGGCAACGTCCACGACCGGCTGCTGATGCCATTGAAGGAGGGCGTGCGTCTCGGGACGCTCAGCGCGTTCCTCACCGACGTGATGATGCCGCGCTTCGACGTGGTGCTGTCCTACGATCTCGGCAACGGGCTGACCGTCGAACGCGGCGGCGAGACCTTCGCCAAGTGGCCACGCATGCGCGACACCGGGCCGCGCCTGCCGCGCGAGCCGGCGGCGGCGGTGGATCTGCTGTCGCACTACATCCGCTTCGTCGGCAATCTGCGCAAGCTCGGCCAGCCGGCGCCGCAGGTCGGCGTCATGGTGCGCGGGGCCGAGCTGATCGTGCCCGCCGGCGGCGGGGGCGGCCACGACCTGGCCGCGATCGCCAGCCAGATGCGCGACTGGGCCGACGACGACGGCATGCTCGACCACGCGGTCGCGACCTTCCTGATCGCCGACAACCTCGCCGACCTGCATCCGCTGGTCGCCAGCAACCCGCGCGCGCACCGCATCAAGATCCCGCTGCCGGAGGCGGGCGACGTCGCCGCGACCCTCGCGCTGCTCGCGCCGCGCTTCCCGGTGGCGCTGAAGCGCTTCGCCCCGGATCTGCAGCGGCCGGCGGCGATGCTCGCCGGCGCGACGGTCTCGTCGCTCGAATCGCTGCTCAAGGCGCGCGAGCACCTCGGCGAGGAGCTCGACGACGCGCACCTGGTCGCCGCCAAGAAGGCGATGGTCGAGCAGGAGTGCCAGGGGCTGATCGATTTCGTCGCGCCGAAGCGCACGCTCGACGACCTGCACGGCCAGGAGGCGGTGAAGGCCTGGATCCGCCAGGACATCGCGCTGTGGCAGGCCGGCGATCTGCAGGCCGTGCCGATGGGCTACCTGCTGTGCGGGCCGGTCGGCACCGGCAAGACCTTCATGGTCGAGTGCCTCGCGGGCGAGGCCGGCGTGCCGGTGGTCAAGCTCAAGAACTTCCGCGACAAGTGGGTCGGCTCGACCGAGGGCAACCTCGAGAAGATATTCCGCCTGATCCAGGCGCTCGGCCGCGCCATCGTGTTCGTCGACGAGGCCGACGTCGCGCTCGGCCGGCGCGACGGCGGCGCCAACGACGCGGGCGTCGGCGGCCGGGTCTACGGCATGATGGCCGAGGAGATGTCGAACACCCGCAACCGCGGCCGCGTGCTGTGGGTGCTGGCGTCGAGCCGGCCCGACCTGATCGAGGTGGATCTCAAGCGCCCCGGACGCATCGACGTCAAGATCCCGCTGTTCCCGACGGTCGACGCGCGCGAGAGCTTCGGGCTCGTCCGCGCGCTGATGCGCCGGCGCGGGCTCGAGCTCGCCGACGGCGACTTCGAGGGGCTGAAGGACCGCCTGCCGACGCTGCTGACGCCCGGTGCCGCCGAGGCCCTGGCCGTGAAGGTCTACCGCACGGTCAAGGTCGGCGGCAAGGCGCCGCTTGCCGCGCTCGGCGATTGCCTGGTCGGTTACCAGAATCCGGTTCCGCTCGCGACCATCGAACGGCAGATCGATCTCGCGGTCGCCGAATCGACCGACATCGCGTTCGTCCCGACGGTCTTCCGCGAGCGCCAGCCCTGAGAGCGACGACGGCCCTCGCAGCCCGATGAAAGGCTGCGCGATCGCGCTCGTTCCTCCCGCCGCCGCGCGACAATGCGGGGTGGCAGAGGAGGAAACATCCCATGGATACCACGGGCTACGGTGGCGCCGAAGGCAAGGGCCTGGTGCGAGCCGACATCGAAGAGAGCTATTGGCGCGCCAGCTGGCAGACGCGGCCGTATTTCCGCGACGACTACACCTATGACGACTTCGCCCCCGCCTACCGCACCGGCTGGGAGGGCTACAGCCGCTACGGTGCCTCCGGCGGCTCGTTCGACGCCTACGAGAGCGCGTTGAGGAAGGACTACGAGAACAACCGCGGCACGTCGCGCCTCCGTTGGGAGGAGGCACGGGATGCGATACGCGATGCATGGGATCGCGTGAAGCAGGGTCTGGGCATGGCCGGTCAGCAACCGCGTCACGCCTCGACGAGCCTCGGCGGCGCCGACATCGCCGACCGCGACGAGGGAGCGTCGTACATGGCCGAGAAGCCGGGCGCCGACCACGTCTACCAGAGCGGCCAGGGCGGAGGCGGCTTCAACTACGGCTACGGCGGCATCGGCGGCGTCTATGGCGGCGAGGCCCACGGCGTCGACAAGTCGATCCACTACCTGAACTCGTTCCTGCGCGGCGAGATCTCGGCCGTCGAGACCTACCGTCAGGCGATCCAGAAGATCGGCGGCGCGTACCCGCAGTTGGCGGAGTGCATGATGTCGCACGAGCGGCGCGTCGGGATGCTCCAGGACAAGATCCGCTCGCTCGGCGGGGAGCCGGCGGTGGGCTCCGGCATGTGGGGCGCGTGGGCGAAGGTGGTCCAGGGCACGGCCGACCTGTTCGGTGAGCGCAGCGCCATCTCGGCGCTCGAGACCGGCGAGGACCACGGACGCAACGACTACCGGCGCGAGCTGGAGAACCTCGACGAGGAGGTGCGCAGCTGGGTCGAGCGCGAGCTGATCCCGCTGGAGGAGCGCACCCATGCGGTGCTGAGCGAGCTGAAGCACGCGCACGTGTGACGCGGACGTCGGGACGCGGCGACGAGGCCCCCGGTGAATGCCGGGGGCCTCGTCGTCGTCACGCGGCTACCAGGAGCCGCCGCCGCCGCGCCCGGACGACCGGCCGCCACCGCCGCCGAAGCCGGACGAGCGCGAGCCGCCGCCGAAGCTCGAGCGCGAGCCGAAGGACGAACCGCCGGAGAAGCCCGACGACCGATGGCGCACGACACGCGGCGTCGAGCGCTCCCAGCGGTGGGTGTGCGGGCAATGCGCGCAGCGCTCGTCGACCTGCTCCAGCCCGCCGGACCACTCGGTCGCGGCGCGCAGCGTGCGCGTGCTGCGCGACAGCGTCTTGGCCTGGCAGCGCGGGCAGCCCGAGTAGCTGGTGAACCAGCGGCCGTAGCGCAGCTTCTCGCTGGCGCCGCAGCCGTCGCACAGCCACACGTCGTAGTTCACGCTGCCCACGCGTTCCTCGACCTGCTCGCCCTCGCTCAGCCAGCGGTCGTCGGCCTGCTCGTCGAGGCGGTGCATCGGTTGGCGGCAGCCGGGGCACGCGCGCGTGCGGTGGCGCAGCCAGAGGCGCAGGACGAGGAAGGCGCCGATGCAGCCGAGCACGCCGAGCAGGATGAGGAACGGCGACGGGTCGGAGCCCGGCGTGCCGATGCGATGGGGGAATCCTCCGGCGGGCGCCGCCGGTGCCGCGAGGCGCGGCGCGCGCGGGTGCTCGGCCTCCGGTCCCGGGTAGTCGTGCGTCGTCGACGGTGCCGCGGGCGCGTGCGCAGGTCGCGGCGCCTCGGACGCCGTCCGCGCGATGGCGTCCGGCAACGCGTCCGCCGGCAGGCCGAGGATGTCCATCGCGCATGCGCGGACGCCGTCGACCAGCGCCGTGCCCGGCGCGCCCTCGCGCAGCCGCGGCCGCATCGCCTGGTCGTAGATGCGCTGGCTGGCGGCGACCTGGCGATCGTCGTCGACGCCGTCGCCCAGCACGATCTCGGCGCGGCGGTCGTCGAGCGCGACGAACACCAGCACGCCGTCGTCGCGCCCGCGCGTGCCCACCTGCCAGCGGTTGAACAGCTCGGTGGCGTACCGGCGGTGCTCGGCGCCGCCGGTCGTGGCGACCACCACGGCCACGATCTGCCCGGCTCCACGCCGCTGCGCCGCGTCGGCGATGGCGTCGATCCGGCGCGCGTCGTCGACCGGGATCCTGCCGGTGCGATCCAGCACCCACGAACCTGGGCGCGGATCGCGCAGATCCTCGGCGGCGGCGGTCAGCACGATCAGGGCGAGCAGGGCTAGGCGCAGCATGCGCGGCTTCTATCACCTCCGCGCGCCGTGTCAGATCGGATCTCGCGAGGGGTCCGTGGCGCGCGTCGGCGCCGCCGCTCAACCGCCGCGCGCCATCACCCGGTACTCGCGCGGCGTGTGCCCGGTGAGCCTGCGGAACACCTTGCCGAAGTAGCTGGTGCCGGCGAAGCCCGTGGCCAGCGCGATGTCGGTGACCGAGCGGTCGCTGCCGGCGAGCAGCTCGCGCGCGCGGTCGATGCGCAGGCGGTTGAGGTAGTCGGCGACCGAGACGCCGAGCTCGGCCTTGAAGCGCTCGCCGAGGTAGTTCGCGCTCAGCCCGGTCTCGAGCGCGAGGTCGGCCATCGCCACGACCTCGTCCGGATGCGCGTGCAGGTAGGCGATGGCCGTGGCGACGGGGCCCGCGGCGGGGCCGTCGGCCTGCTCGCCGGCGACGTGGTCGATGGTCAGCAGCAGCTCGAGCGCGAGCGCGCGCGTCAGCAGGCGGTAGCCGGGCGGGCGGCGCAGCAGCGCGTCGCGGATGCGTTCGGCCAGCGCCTCGAGCGCGTGGTCGTGCGGCGGCGGCAGGGTCAGCTTGTGGCGCTGGCCGTGCGCGCCGGTGAGGAACGGCGCGAGCCCCGGCAGCGCGCACAGGCTCGCCCAGTCGGCCGCCCCGAACAGCTGCGGCGTGACCAGCACGTTGACGATGTGCAGCTCGCCGCGGTCGACGTGGTACGCGTGCGCCTCCCCGGGGCGCATGATGTAGATGTCGCCGGCGATGATCGGATACGGGCGGTCGTCGATGACGTGGATGCCGCGGCCGCGGCGGATGTAGACGACTTCATGGAAGTCGTGCGTGTGCGGCGGGTTCACGCCGGTGTGGATGCTCGGCACGACCGCCAGCGGCAGATCGGGATCGCGCTGGTGCGGGGTCATCCGGATGACGTGCATGGCCGGACGGTATCCGTGATTTGTACCACTGCGACCGTGAAGCACGCGAGAAAATCCCGCAGCGCGGTGCTATAATGTCCGGAACCGATACCAGGAACCCACGATGGCCGCTGTCGCCACGCCCGCCGTCCCAGCCACCCCGTCATGCCCGCGCGACGCCGCCGCGCCGCCCGCGCTCAGGACCTACGCGGCGGCCGATGTCGCCGGGATGAAGGCGGGCATGGACGAGGACGGCTACGTCGTCATCCCCGGTGCGCTCGACCGCGCGGCCGTCGACGAGCTCAAGCGCCGCATCGACGAGCTGCGCCCGTTCTGCTTCGATTCCTACGATCCGGAACGCAAACGGATCGACCACTTCAAGAACGTCTTCAACCGCTCGCCGTACTGGCTGCGCTTCCTCGACCAGCCGGGCGTGGTCGATGCGGCGGAAAGCGTGATGGGCGAGGATTGCCACATCATCGGCATGACCGCGTGGCGCACGCCTCCCGGCGCCGGCGGCTGGGGCATGCACCTCGATCAGCAGTTCTTCCCGGTCGACGAGGAGCTGATCGCCAGCGGGCGCGTCCACCTGCCGGTGATGCTCGCCACCGCGCACTTCTACCTCAACGACATGACCCTCGACCTGTGCCCGACGTGGATCGTGCCCGGCTCGCATCGCTCGGGCCGCGGACCCGGGGTGAAGAAGGGCGAGAGCCGCACCGGCTTCATCGGCGGCGAGGAGAACAGCTGGGCCGGCCGCGAGGCCGTGCCGGTGCTGGTGAAGGCCGGCGACGCGATGCTCTTCCGCAGCGAGGTCTGGCACTCGGGCTCGAAGAACCAGACCACCGACCAGACGCGTTACCTCCTGCAGGTCCATTACGGACGGCGGATGATGGCGCAGAAGTTCAGCCCGTACCTCGATTTCCGCTTCAACCACGAGGTCGTGGCCCAGGCCACGCCGCGCCAGCGGCGGCTGATGGGCGACCACAAGCCCAGCGCCTACGACTGACCCGATGTGATCGGCGACGGTCACGCCTGGCCGCCGCCCGGCCCGCCCGCGCGACCGCGCCGGGGGTATACTGCCAGGCTCGCCGCCTCGCGGCGTGCCTTCAGCCCCCATGCCCGACGCCCAGCCACCATCCGCCGCCAAGCCCGTCGCGCCGCAGCCCGGCGCGACGCAGACCGCGCTGCTGCCGGCGATAGCTCCGGCGCGCAACGCCTCGGGCGACGAGAGCACGCGGCGCGAGGTGCGCGCGCCGGCGAAGGCCGAGGTCAGCCTGCCGGGGCCGAGCCGCAGGCTGCGCGGCTTCGCCGTCGAGGACGAGGTCGCCGCGCTGGTCCAGGTGGTCGCGCCGGCGCTGACCGCGCGCGAGGCGCTGCCGCGCTACACGCTGACCGGCAAGGTCGGCAAGGGCACGCAGGGCACGGTCTTCCGCGTGCTCGACCGCGACTGCCATCGCGAGGTCGCCCTCAAGGTGCTGGCGCGCCGCGCCGGCGCCGACGCGGACGACGAGGGCGACATCGCGCGCTTCGTGCACGAGGCGCAGATCACCGCGCAGCTCGAGCATCCGGGCATCGTCCCGGTGCACGATCTCGGCTGCCTGGTCGACGGCACGCTGTTCTACAGCATGAAGCTCGTGCAGGGGCTCAACCTGCACGATTGGCTGAAGGGCCGCGCCGGGATGGCCGACCACCGCTTCGAGCTGATCGAGCTGTTCCTGCGCATCTGCCAGCCGATGTCCTTCGCGCACAGCCGCGGCGTCATCCATCGCGACCTCAAGCCGCGCAACATCATGGTCGGCGCGTTCGGCGAGGTGATGGTCATGGACTGGGGGCTGTCGCGCCTGCAGGGCAGCGAGGAGCATCCGACGCGAAGCGACGAGTCGAGCTCGCCCGGCGACGCGTCCACGGTCGTGCGCGTCGGCAACGTCAGCGCGTCGCGCCCGGTGACCTCGCGCGAATCGTCCGAGACCGTCGCCGGCACCGCCATCGGCACGCCGTCGTACATGTCGCCCGAGCAGGCGCGCGGCGAGACCACCACGCTCGACCAGCGCGCCGACGTCTACGGGCTGGGCGTGATCCTCTACGAGATGCTGACCGGCGTCTCGCCCTACCTGAAGGCCGGCACGCACAAGGTCCTCGAGCAGGTGCGCAGCGGCCAGTGGACGCGCGTCGACGCGCGCGAGACCGGCGCGATGCTGCCGCGCGCGCTGGTGGCGATCGTGCATCGCGCGATGGCGCTCGAACCCGGCGAACGCTACGCCTCGGTCGACGACCTGGCCGGCGATCTGCGCGCCTTCCTCGCCGGCGATGCGGTGTCGGCCCGCGCCGAGGCACCGCTCGAGGCCGTCGTCCGCGTGCTGCTGCGTCATCGCCGCACGGTGCGCGCGGTGATCTGGAGCGTCGTCGCGGTGGTGGTGCTGGTCTTCGGCCTGTGGCGCTGGCACCTGGCCGATGTGGCGCAGCGGGCGCAGGCGCTGCGCGGCGAGATCGTCGCCCTGGAGAAGACCGGACGCTACGACGAGGCGCGCGGCGCCTGCGAGCGGCTGATCGCGCTGTCGCCGCACGACGGCGACGCGCACGCCACGCTGCGCCGGATCGAGGGCGGGATGCGCGATCACGCCGAACGCGAGCGCCAGGCCGACGCGACGCGCAAGGCCGACCACCTGGTCGCCGAGGGCACCGCCGCCTGCGTCGCCGACCACGCCGAGGAGGCCGACTTCGCGCGCGCCGCGCACGCCGCCATCGCGGCGCTGGCGCTCGCGCCGGACCACCGCCCGGCGCTGCAGCTCTACGGCGATGCGACGCGCCTGCTGGCGGCCTCGACCGCCGAGCGCGCCGCGCAAGAGGACATCGCCAAGCGCACGCGCGGCGCCGAGCGGCTGCTGGCGGCGGTGACGCGCGCGCTCGACCACGCGCGTCGCGATGAGCGCGCCGGCGCCGAGCGCGCCATCGCCAGCCAGCGGCACGATCTCGCCCACGGCGACGCCCACGCCGCCGCCATGGCCAGCGCCGCCGCCGCGCGCCACCTGCAGGACGGCGCCGCCAGCCGCGCGCGCGCGCTCGCCCTGCTCATGCAGGCCAACGGCCTGGCGCCCGAGCACGAGCCCACGCGCCAGCGCCTGGCCGAGCTGTTCGCCGAGCGCCTGCTGGTCGCCGAAGCCGCCGGCGACGTCGCCGACGCGGCCGCCGCCGAGGTGCAGCTGCGCACGTTCGACGTCGGCGGCCGCGACGGCCTGCTGTCGGGGCGCTGCGTGGTGTCGGTGCGGGCCGGCGCGGCGGCGGTGTCCCTGCGGCCGCTGATCAGCGATGAGCGCGGCCAGATGGTGGTCGGCGGCGACGACACCGTCGTCGAGGCGGGCACCAGCCTCGAGCTCTTCGCCGGCCCGTGGCTGGCGACCAACGCGCACGCCCGCCAGGCGCTGCGCCTGGTCCGCTGCTCGCGGCACGTGATCGACCTGCCGCAGCGCGCGCCGCCGGCGGGCTGCGCCTGGATCCCCGCCGGCACGGTGCTCGGCCGCGGCGGCGAACGCCTGGCCGAGGTCGGCGCGTTCGCGCTGATGAGCGGCGAGATCACCTGCGGCGATTACGCGGCGTTCGTCCTCGAGCATCCGGATCGCGCGCCGCTGGCCGCCAACGGCGCGCGCGCGTGGCGTCGCGACGGCGACGGCTGGGTCGGCGCCGACGGCGCGCGCATCGCGGTGGACCAGCCGGTCACCGGCGTCACCCCCGACGACGCGCGCGCCTACGCCGCGTGGCGCGCACGGCGCGATCGCCTCGCCTGGCGCCTGCCGACCGCCGACGAGTGGCTGCTCGCGGCGCAGGGGGGCGACGGGCGCGCCTGGCCGTGGGGCGGCGCCGGCCGCGCCACCGACTGCTCGCCGCAGGGCGTGCGCGCCCTGGCGGGCGGCGCGGCCGAACTCGCGCTCGATCCGGCGACCGGCGAATGCCACGCGTTCGCCGGCCGTCCGGGCGGCGGCTGCGGCGCGGTCGACGGCGACGATCCGCGTCGCGGCGGCCTGCGCCTGGCGCTCGACGCCGACCCGCGCGCCGAGGCCTCGCCATGAGGGCGCTGCTGCCGCTGCTGGTCGCGCTGGGCGCCGTCGCCGGCGAGGCCCGCGAGTACACCATCGGCATGAGCCCGTGGATCGCGTGGGCGCCGATGCACGTCGCCGAATCGCGCGGCATCTGGGAACGCCTGGGCGTGCGCGTGCGCGTGGTCAACCACCTCGGCGAGCAGGAGCACATCGCCGCGGTCGCCGGCGGGCGCGTCGACCTGACCATGGAGATGATCGGCAGCGTCGTCGGCCTCGTGCAGGACGGCACGCCGATGACCATCCTCGCCGAGCTCGACTGGTCGCACGGCGGCGACAAGCTCATCGCGCGGACCACCGACGCGCTCGCGCGCGGATCGACCATCGGCGTCTATCGCGACGATCCCGCCATCCTGATGTTCCTGTCCGAGGTCCTGCGCGGCCGCGGCCTCGCGCTGGCCGACATCGTGCTGGCCGAATACGACTGCGACGCGCTGGTCGCGCAGTTCATCGCCGGCCGGCTGCCGGCGATCGCGGTCTACGATCCGCACACCCTGGTCGCGATCCGCGATGGCGGCGGCGTGGCGATCGCCTCGTCCGCGATCCCGGTCGGCTGCATGCCCGAAGGCCTCGCCGGGCGCCAGGACCTGGTCGCGGCGATACCGCGCGCCGATCTCGCCCGCATCATCCTCGGCTGGATGCTGGCCTGCGACTGGTGCGCGCGCGACGCGAACTGGGCGGACTACGCGCGCATCGTCAACCAGCGCACCTTCGACGGCGCCGAGCACGGCGAGGAGGACCTGCGCGCGATGCTCTCGGTCGTCCGCCTCCACGACGCGGCCACGCTGCGCGAGCGCCATGCCGATGACGGCGGGCTGCGCGGCTTCGTGGGGGCGTGCGAGCGCCTGCTGGTCGACAACCAGCGCCTGGTGCGGCCGTTCACCGCCGCCGGGATGATCGATACCGCGGCGCTCGACGAGGCGCTCGCCCTGTACGACCGCGGGCTGGGCCGCGACGAATGACCTCGACCTGAGGCCGGCGATGGCCGAGGCCTGCCGGCGCCGGGCGCGTCGCGGGCCGGCGGCAGGCGACGCTCTCATGGTCGTGTGCGCGCCGGTCGTATCGCCAGCGTGGCATTTCGTGTCAGGCCATCCACCCCTCGTTCGGGTGCGTACTGGCAGCATCCATGGATCCCTCCCCCGCCGCCGATGCCATCCCGCTGATCGCCGGCTTCACCATCCTCCGCGAGATCGGCCGGGGCGGCTTCGGCGTGGTCTACCAGGCGCGCCAGGCGTCCCTCGACCGCCTGGTCGCGATCAAGGTCCTGTCCGAGCAGCCGGATGACCACGACGAGCGCGTCGTCGCCCGCTTCGCGCGCGAGGCGAAGGTCGCCGCGCGGCTGAACCACCCGCACATCGTCCAGGCGATCGACTTCGGGCGCGATGCCGCCAGCGGCCGCTGGTACTACGCGATGGAGCTGGTCGAGGGACCCACCCTGCGCGCGCTGGTCGAACGCGCCGGTCCGCTCGACGAGCGGCGCGCCCTGCGCATCGCCGCGGCGATCGCGTCGGCGCTCGCGCACGCCCACGCCGCCGGCGTCGTCCACCGCGACATCAAGCCCGAGAACATCTTCCTGACCGATGCCGGCGTCGCCAAGCTCGGCGACCTCGGCCTGGCGCGGGCGCTGTCCGCGGCGGTCGCCGGCGCGCGGCCGCGGCTCGAGGTGTCGATGGACGGCGGCGTCGTCGGGACGCCGCTCTACATGGCGCCCGAGCAGATCCACGGGCCGCCCGACGCCGTCGATGGCCGGGCCGACTTCTACAGCCTCGGCGCGACGCTCTACCACCTGGTGACGGGCCGGCCGCCGTTCGCCGGCGACTCGCCGATCGAGATCCTGTCCGCGCACCTCAAGCAGGCGCCGACCGATCCGCGCGCGCACAACCGCGCGCTCGGCAAGCCGTTCGCCGAGTTCGTCCTGCGCCTGCTCGCCAAGAGCCCGGACGATCGGCCCGCGGACGCGGCGGCGCTGACCGCCGCGATCGTCGACCTGCGCCGCGCGAAGGTGCTGTCCGCGCGCGGCGCCCCGGGCCGGATCGCCCGCGCCGGCGCCGCCACGGCCGCGCCGACGACGTCGCGTGGTACGCGGCCGCCACGGCCGGCGGTCGCGCGGTCGGTGCGCCCGGTGTCCGCGACCGTCGCCACCGCGCCGCTGCCCGTGGTCACGGCGGCCGACGAGGATGCAGCCCTGCTCGCCGAGCTCGACGCGGCGACCGGACGCGGCGTCGTCGACGCCAGCGCGGAGGGCCGCGCGCGCTGGGCGGCGGTCGGCGCATGGCGGGCGCTGCCGCGCGCGGTGGCGCGGCCGCGCGACGCCGACGAGGCGGCGGCGATCGTCGCGGTGTGCGCGCGCCGG
>DASPLE010000003.1:0-34560 GCA_035627695.1 Planctomycetota bacterium | reverse complement strand
AGTAAACGGCGGCCGTAACTATGACGGTCCTAAGGTAGCGAAATTCCTTGTCGGGTAAGTTCCGACCTGCATGAAAGGCATAACGAGTTGGGCACTGTCTCAACCAGAGACTCGGTGAAATTGCAGTATCGGCGAAGATACCGATTACCCGCAGCAGGACGAAAAGACCCCGTGAACCTTAACTGTAGCCTTATACTGTGTTCTTGTGTTTCATGTGTAGCATAGGTGGGAGGCGTTGATCCATCGGCGCTAGTCGATGGGGAGTCATCAGTGAAATACCACTCTTGATGCATGAGAATTCTAACCGCGGGTTTGAAGCCCGCGAGACCCTGTAAGGTGGGCAGTTTGGCTGGGGCGGCTTCCTCCCAAAGCGTAACGGAGGAGCACAAAGGTCAGCTCAGTACGGTTGGCAATCGTACGTTGAGTGCAAGAGCATAAGCTGGCTTGACTGCGAGACTTATAAGTCGAGCAGAGCGGAAACGCGGTTCTAGTGATCCGGTGATCCCACGTGGACGGGTCATCGCTCAACAGATAAAAGGTACTCCGGGGATAACAGGCTGATCTCCCCCAAGAGTCCCTATCGACGGGGAGGTTTGGCACCTCGATGTCGGCTCATCTCATCCTGGGGCTGGAGAAGGTCCCAAGGGTATGGCTGTTCGCCATTTAAAGAGGTACGCGAGCTGGGTTTAAACCGTCGTGAGACAGGTTGGTCTCTATCCGCTGTGGGCGCAGGAGAATTGAGGGGACTTTTCATTAGTACGAGAGGATTGTGAAGAACGCCGCTCTGGTGTACCGGTTGTCGCGCTCGCGGCATTGCCGGGTAGCCACCGGCGGACGGGATAAACGCTGAAAGCATCTAAGCGTGAAGCCCACCCCAAGATGAATTCTCCCAATGAGCTCCCTTGAAGACTACGAGGTTGATAGGTCGGAGGTGTACAGGCGAATATTTAAAGGCCTTCAGCTGACCGATACTAATCGAGCCAATGGCTTGGTCGTCGTGCGTGCGTGTTCCGTGATGGTATCGTTGCCAAGAACGAGTCGACGTGACTGTTCTTTGACTCCGAACCATTCCAGGTGGTCATAGCGGCGGGGCCACACCCGTTCCCATTCCGAACACGGCCGTTAAGCCCGCTGGCGCCAATGATACTCGCAAGGGGAAAGTAGGTAACTGCCTGGATCTTCTTCAATCGCCCACGCCCTACGGCTTGGGCGATTGCTTTTTTCACGCGCCCGAGCCGACTGCCTCGGGCGCGCTCTTTTTGTCTTTCGGCGTCCGCCGCTCCAGCTCGCGCAGATCTGCCTCGTCACGCGCGACCAGTCGTCACAGTCGAATTGATGAATTGGATTCGGGATTCGCAATCGTAAACGCTGGCGGATCCGAGCCCGCGGAGACGACCGACCATGCCCTGTCGATGGCCCAATATATTCCGATCGCGGCTATCGCGATGCTCACCGGAACGACCGCGAGGCGCCTGTACCAACGGTTGCCTGACCACCACGCGGTGAGCCCTGCGACGACCGCTATGACCGTCAGTTGACCGAGCTCGACGCCGGCGTTCAGCAACGTGAGCGCCAAGGTCGTTCCCTCGGGCGGCATGTATTCCCGCAACGCGCCGGCGAAGCCCATTCCGTGCACCAGGCCGAAGATGAAGACCACGATCCACCGCCACCAGCGCGGCTCGCGGACGATGATGTTCTCGATGGCCACCGCAGCGATGGATGCGGCGATCAGCGGCTCGATCAGATCGGAATCCACAGTCCAGAAATCGAGGATCGTCAGCGCGAGGGTCAAGGAGTGCGCAACGGTGAATGCCGTGATCTGCCAGAGCAGCGGCCGCCATCTGACCGCCGCTATCGCCAATCCGATGACGAAGAGGATGTGATCGAGCCCATCGGGGATGATGTGGCGGAAGCCGATCGCGATCCAGTTCCACCATGCGCGGTGCTCGGCCACCGGTGTCGCGCGCAGGGAGAATTCAACCGCTTCGCCACGGCCTACCGTCCTCGTCCAGTCTCTTGCATCGGCCCTGAAATGAACCGTGGCGATGAGCGGCGCCTGATGCTCGCCGAGGATGTCGGCCTCGAACGCCAGGCGCTCCACTGACGGACCCAGCGTGCCGCGCATGAGGAGGGTCACCTGGGTCGGCACCGTCTTCGCGGCCGCCGTGGCCGTCATCGCCTCGATGCAGCCCGAGTATGCCAGCGCCACGGGCTCCCCGTCACCCGCCAGACGCACGCCTCGTTGGAGATAATCGGCGATGCTGCCATGGGCCTCCTCGATCTCGCGGAGGTCGCGAAAGGCGAGCCGCCGTTGCCCGAGTCCGATCAGCAGATCGCCCTGATCGATCAGCAGCGTGACGCTGACGGTCTCGCCATCGACCACGACGGCGGCGCGTACGACGATGAAATCGTGAGCGCCCGCGACCGCCGCGAGAAGCGCCGCGACCGCCGTCCGCAGGAACCGCCGCAATCCGGGCATGCCGGATGGTGTCGCGGACCGGGCTCACGCCCAGGTGGAGCCAGTGCACGGCCGGTGGGCGATTGCCACGCGCCCCCGCCGCGCCCATAGTCCGATTCCATGTTGGCCGATCCGACGACCTGGGGTTCGCGTCTCGTCGCGGCGTTCGCCCGCGGCGATGTGACTGCCGCGGAGCTCTGGGATCTGTTGTTGGCGCACGTGGACGATCCGCGTGCCGAGCAATTGATCGATGACCTGCTCGTTCGTTTCCGGGGACTGGTCGCTGGTCGGACGAGCGTGACCATCGTCGATGAGGATATCTTCGTGGTCGCCGTCGATGACCGCGAACTGCTGGCAGGGTGACGTCAAACGTCGACCTGGACCGGCGTTACGTTGCCAGCGGTCACGTGGGTGTCAGCCATGCCCGCGCCATGGCCGCAGCCGCGCCGTGGAGAACCTGACCCAGGTGATATAGATTGACCCTGCGAGGGCCCACGATGTCGCAGGAACTGGTCAATCAGGCGATGGACGCGCACCGCCTCGCGCACGTGATCATGGAGGGCAAGTTCGGACCGGCGATGGCCGAGGCCATCCCGCACCTGCGCGCTGCCGCCGATTGCTGGGGCCAGGCCCTGCGTTCGAAGCAGAAGGGCGATGTCGTCGTCGAGCTCGGTCAGCTCCACGAAAAGCTCGGCCAGACGCAGGATGCGATCGCCGCCTACGAGGAGGCGATCGTCGTCTATCGCGAGACCAATGACCGTGGCGCCATCGCCCGGGCCGGCGCTTCCGCCGGCCGAGCGCTGCAGGCCGCGAACCAGCATGAGCTCGCGTTGGGCTGGCTCGACCGTTCGCTCGCCGTGCTGCGCGAGTTGTCGGACATGCCGCACGAGGCCACGACCTTGGCGGCGATCGCCGCGTCCCACCTCGCCCTCGGCCGCCCTGCTGACGCGCTCGCGCGCTACCGCGAGGCGCTGCCGCTGCTGACGCGCATGAGCAAGCGAGTCGAGATCGCACAGTCGTACGAAGCCATGGCGATGTGCTCGAGCCGGCTCGGCGACCATGCCGGAGCGGCGCAGCTCTACGACCAGGCGTTCTCCGCGAAGGAGGCGCTCGGCGACATGAAGGGCGCGGCGCGGTCGCTCGCGCGTTCGGCCGATGCCGAGCGTCATCGCGGCGCCCACGCCACGGCGATGAAGCTCTACGAGCGCTGCCTGCAGATCCATCAGCTGCGCGGGGACCAGGCGCTTATCGCGCAGACCATCGGCAACATGGGCAGCGTCCACGCGCTGGCCGGCGACCACGGCAAGGCCCTCGAATCGTACGAGCGCTGCCGGGATCTCAGCGAAGCGGCCGGCGAACGCGTCGCGGTCGCCCAGGCGTGGTACAACATCGGCTGCGTGCGCGTCGGGAAGAGCGAGCTCGATGCCGCGGCCGAAGCGTTCGACCGCGCGGCGACCATCGCCGAATCCAGCGAGGGCAGGTCGCTCACCGAACGCGCGCTGGCGGCGGCGGCGGATCTCCATCAGCGCCGCGGCGATCACGACCGCTGGGCGGCGATCCTGCTTCGCCAGGCCGGTTTCCTCGAAGCGGGCGGCGACGCCGCGATCCTTGTCCAGGTGCTCGACGAGCTCGCCGAGCACCACCGCGGCCGACAGGAATGGGACACCGTCGCCGAGATGCAGCGCCGCGCGCTGATCGCGTGCGCGAAGCTCGGTTCAGCCGCCGAACTCGCGCGCCGACGTGCGGCGCTCGGCGGCACCGACGCGCGCATCGGCGACCACGCCGCGGCGGTGGAGAATTTCCTGCAGGCCGTGACCCTGTGGGACGTCGCTGGCGACACCGTCGAGCTGGCGCGCACCTTGCGCCACCTCGGCGCGTCCGAACTGCAGCTCGGCGCCTCGGCCGATGCGCTCAGCCACTACCTGCGCGCGCTGTCGTTGAACGAATCGCTGAGCGACAAGGCGGGCATCGCCCTGGCGCTGGTCGGCGTGGGCAACGCGCACGCCCAGCTCGGCAACAAGAGCGAGGCCAAGGCGGCGCTCGATCGCGCCGCGGCGCTCAAGGAGGAGCTCGGCGACCATCGCGGCACCGAGACCATCCGCAAAGCCAGCGCGATGCTGTGACGGCGCCCGCCGTCGCGCTCCGGGATCTCAGCCCTCCGCCGGAACGCCCAGGGTCGTGACGTAGATCACCGCCTGACGCTCGGGGATGCCGAGCAGGCCGTTGACCTCGTCATCGAAGAAGCCGCCGATGCCGCTCGCGCCCAGGCCTTCCGCGAGGGCCGCGAGGTTGAGGCGTTGTCCGAGCATGCCGGCATCGAGGTGCAGGTAGCGGTACGCGCGATCGCCGAAGTGCTCGACGGCGCGCGGCAGGTCGGCGGTGTGGAACACCGTGGCCGCCGCATCGCGACCGAGCTCCTGCGTCAGGCACAGGTGCTGGACGACGGCGCGATCGCAGCCCGGCCGCAGCAGCCGCAGACGCCGCGCGTGCGGGGCGAAGTAGTAGACGCCCGGATCGAGTCCGTCGACGTCGGCCACCGCGACGAACGTCATCAGCAAGGCCCGCGCCAGCGCCGGCTGCTCGCCGAGGTCGACCTGTTCCGGCGCGTAGGTCGCCGCCAGGATCCGCGCGAGCTGCGCGCGCGAGAACGGTCGCGCGTCGTACGCGCGCGTGCTGCGCCGCGCGAGGATGGTCTCGAACACCGCTCCGGCGAGCGGCGATCCCTCGGCTTCGCCGAGATCGAGCGGCTCGCCGCCCGCGTAGGCGTAGTTGGCTTCGAGCTCATCGCCTTGGGCCTCGCCGCGCGCCATCATCCGCGGCCGTTCCTCGGGCAGGGCGCCGGCCGCATGCAGCTTGGGCATGAGCGGTGGCGTCGGCGTCGTGCTGTCGGCGCTGGGCGTGGCGCTCGGCAGCGCGCTCCACGCCGGTCTCTCGCGTTTGCCGGGAACGTTGAGCGCGCAGACGGCGAGCGCGCCTTCCTCCGCCTCGTCGACGCGCAGCAGCTGGTTGAGGCGCTGGTCGCAGAACGCCGACGTCAAATGCGTGCGCAGGCGCAGGGCCGTCGCCGCGAGGCAGGCGTTGCCGAGCAGGTGCCCGGTATCGAGCAGCACGCGGCGGTAGGCGCGCTCCTGGTAGCGCCAGGCGCTGCGCTGGAACACGCCGCTGACCACCAGCGCGAGCGGCGCCGCGGCGACCGCCGCGTCGCCATAGCACGCGAGGTCGAGCGCCGCCGCCACGCCCTCGCCCGGCCACAGCGGCACGAGCTGATGCTTGAGCGGATAGTACCCGTACAGCCCCGGCTCGAGGTCGAGGTCGACGACGCCGGCGCGTGCGATGAGGTAGCACTCGGCCGGATACAGGCCCCCCGCGGACGGCGCGGCGCGCAGGTACAGCGGGTGCGGCTGGGCCTGGGCGAAGCCGGTGACCCCGTACGTGAAGTAGAGCCACCGGCTGATCGCGCCCAGCCCGAGGCCTTCGGCCGGCGAGTCGGCGAGCTCGGGGTCGGCGGACTCGCCGGTGAACGGATTCGGATCGAGCGGCAGGTGCTGCGCCAGCTCGATCGGCTCCGCGCAGTCGTAGTCCTTGTAGGGCAGCGGCTGGCGCGTCGGGTAGATCGCCGGCACCTGGCCGAGCGTCGACGGGTGGTACTTGGTCGCGGCGTGGTAGGCGAGCGCCGTGCTCACGTGCGCGTGCTCAGGCCGGCTTCGGCGCGGACGCGGCGGCGGCGGCATTCGGCTGCGCCTGCTGCACCAGGCGCGACGGCTCGAAGGGCACGAGCGGGAGGTTGGCGTGCATGCACAGGGTGTTGATCGCGACCAGGACCTTGCCGATGCCGACCATCATCATCGAGGCGAAGAACGGGTTCTGCGGATCCGCCTTGGGATCGAAGGTCTCGCTGCTCGTGAACAGGAACCGCCAGCCGGCGCGAGCGAAGGGGGGCGCGTTCGGGTCGACGGTGAGCGCGAATTCGACCACCGCCGTATGCAGCGTGCCGTCGGGGCTGGATGGCAGGAAGCGCAGCTGGCCCTTGGCCTGGACCTCGGCGGTGGCATCGCGTTTCTGCGGCTGCTGCAGCGCGATCCCGTCGAGGAAATCGCGGCTGATGTCGAACTGCATGGCGTCGCGCCCCCGGGGGCGGCCACGCTAGTCGGGGCCACCACCCTCGCAACGGCGCTCGCGGCGGAGCGGCTGCCGACGGACCGATCCGGGCCGCCTGGACAGTCGGATGCGGACTCTCAGGATGCGCCGCCTGCCGAGCCATCCAGCCGGTGGTCCATCGATGAAAGGTTCCCGTTGGCAGCGCGTCCCATGCGCTCGACCGGGGACAGCTCTGCCCGCGGGCCCCGACGTATTCGCATCCAGCATCCCGATTCAGGAGCAGCGTTCCATGACGACCGCATCGCCCGGTTCCCCGCTCATCGAGGCACACGAGCTCTGCAAGTACTACGGCGACTTCACCGCCGTGAGAAACATCTCCTTCAGCGTCGCGCGCGGTTCGATCACCGCCTTCCTCGGGCCCAACGGCGCCGGGAAGTCGACGACCATGAAGATGCTGACCGGCTACCTCGCTCCGTCGTCCGGTCGCGCCGCGATCGCCGGGTTCGATGTCGACACGCACCGCATCGAGGCCAGCCGGGCGCTCGGCTACCTGCCCGAGAACGGCCCGCTCTACGTCGACATGACGCCCGCATCGTACCTCGCCTACGCCGGCGCCGCGCGCGGCATGTCCGGCGGCGCGCTGCGCAGCGCGCTCGACCGCGTCGCCGCGAGCTGCCGCGTCGAGGAGGTCTGGCACAAGCCGATCCGCAAGCTGTCGAAGGGCTTCCGCCAGCGCGTCGGTCTGGCGCAGGCGATCCTCCACGACCCGCAGGTGCTGATCCTCGACGAGCCGACCGCGGGGCTCGATCCCAACCAGATCATCCTGGTCCGCGACCTCGTGCGCTCGCTCGCCAAGGACAAGACGGTGCTGCTGTCGACG
This sequence comes from Planctomycetota bacterium, assembly GCA_035627695.1. GTDB lineage: Bacteria > Planctomycetota > UBA11346 > UBA11346 > UBA11346 > DASPLE01. Next base: position 27,124 of record DASPLE010000003.1, on the reverse strand, counting down.
CACATTCTGCAGGAGGTCGAGGCGATGGCGGATCGCGTCGTGCTGGTCAGCGAAGGCTCGCTGGTGTTCCAGGGCACGCCGGTCGAGCTCGCCGCCGGCCGCTCGATCGAGGACCGCTTCCGCGAGCTGACGAAGGGGGTGGCGGCATGAGCCTGCTCAACCCCGCCGGCCTGTGCGCGGTCTGGAAGCGGCAGCTGGGCAGCATGCTCGGCAATCCGCTCGCGTACCTCTTCATCCTCGCCTTCGTCCTGCTGACCGGCGGCTACCTGTTCCTGCTCGCGGGCGACGGCGACGCGTTCTTCACCCGCAACATCGCCGATCTCGGCCTGCTGCACGACGTCATGCCGTGGGCGCTGGCGTTCCTGCTGCCGCTGCTGGCGATGAACGCGTGGGCGTCCGAGCGCGAGTCCGGCACCGAGGAGCTGCTGCTGACCATGCCGATGAGCCCGCTCGACGCGGCGCTCGGCAAGTACCTGGCGATCGTCACCTACTTCACCATCGCCCTGGTCTGCAGCGCGGTGCGCGACCTGGCGGTGCTCGAGTGGCTGGGGGATCCGGACATCGGCCTGCTCTTCGCGAACTACGTCGGCTGGTGGCTGGCCGGGCTCGCCTTCGCCGCCTTCGGCCTGCTCGCCAGCGTCCTGGTCACCATGCCGGCGATCGCCTGCGTCATCGGCATCGCCATCTGCGCCCTGCTGCTCGGCCTGGCGATGTCGGTCGAGTGGTTCGACGACTTCAACCGCGGCGTCATCGCGCTGGCGGACGTGGTCGTGGCGCTGTCGACGGCGCTGGTCGGCCTGGCCGGCGCGGTGCTGCTGATCTCGTCGCGCCGCTGGCGCCCCGGCAACGACGCGGTGATCGCCGGGCATGTGCTCTCGCTGGTCTTCATCTGCGCGATCGCCGTGCACGTCGCGCGCTCGCTCGACCGCTGGCTGCCGGTCGACGCCGACGTCACCGAGGAGCGCCTGTCGTCGCTCTCGCCGCACAGCGAGCGCATCCTGGCGGGGCTGGCCCAGCCGGTCGCGATCCACGCCTTCATCAGCAAGGACCTGCCGTCGAGCCTGTCGCTCAAGCGCCAGGAGATCGAGGACAAGCTCAGCGCGCTCGGCCGCATCGGCGGCGATCGCGTGTCGATCCAGCGGCACTATCCCGCCGATCCGCTGGACGAGCAGGGGGCCCTGGCCACCCGCCAGTACGGCATCAAGCCGCGCGACGAGCTGGTCGAGACCGAATCGGGCCGCGAGAAGGACAAGATCTTTCTCTCCGCCGCGGTGACGAGCGCCGGCCGCACCCAGCTGATCGAGTACTTCGATCCGGGCCTGTCGGTCGAGTACGAGCTGGTGCGCGCGGTGCGCGCGGTGTCGGCCGAGAAGAAGCGCGTGCTCGGCATCGCCATGACCGACGTCGAGATGATGGGCGGCTTCGATCCGATGCGCGGCCAGAGCCCGTCGTGGCAGGTGATCGACGAGTGGAAGCGCCAGTACGACGTGCGCGAGGTCAACCTCGACAGCCCGGTCTCCTCCGAGATCGAGGTCCTGGTCGTCGCCCAGCCGTCGAGCCTGACCGACCCGCAGATCAGGAACCTCCACGACCACATCTGGTCCGGCGGCCCGACGCTGCTGATGGAGGATCCCGCGCCGATGGGCCCGGGGCCGAACCTGTCGCGCAGCCAGCCGAAGAAGGCCGCCGGCGGCGGCATGTTCGGCGCGCCGCCCGACGGCCCGCAGAAGGGCGACATCCAGCCGCTGTTCGATTCGCTCGGCATCGACCTGACGTTCGATCGCGTCCTGTGGTCGGGCTACAATCCCAGCCACGAGTTCCGCGGCGTCATGCCCGAGGCATTGGTCTGGGCGCGCGCCGACCAGACCGGCTCGATGAATCCCGAAGCCGAGATCGCGCAGGGCCTGCCGGCGCTGCTGATGCTCTTCCCCGGCGGCATCACGGTCGCCGACGACAAGGCGCCGGGCCTGAACCACACCTGGCTGGCCAAGCCGGTGCCGCGCGGCAAGTGGGGCACCGACTCGTGGGAGGATCACTTCGGGCGCAGCAACCCGTTCCAGCAGGCGCAGCTCTACCGGCGCTCGTCGTCCGGCGAGCTGCCGCTGCTGGCGGTGCAGATCACCGGCAAGATGCCGAGCGCCTACCCGAAGCCCGACCCCAGCGCGCCCGCGGCGCCGCCCGCCGAGCCGCCGAAGGAAGGCGAAGCCGCGCCGGCCGAACCGCCCAAGCCGGCCGAGAAGACCGGCGTCGCCAGCGCCAAGGACATCCACGTCGTGGTGGTGTCGGACGTCGACTTCGCGCACGACATGTTCTTCCAGTTCTACCGCAACGCCGGCAAGCAGTACAACCAGGCCCAGCTGCGCTTCCTGCTCGACCTGCGCAACGTGCAGTTCGTCGCCAACGCGGTCGACGCGCTGGCCGGCGATCAGGACCTGCTGGCGCTGCGCCGGCAGCAGGCGCGCCCGCGCCCGCTCAAGAAGCTCGAGGACCTGCGCCTCGCGACCGATCAGCAGCGCCGCACCGCCGAGGAGGTCGCGGTCGACGAGTTCGAGGCCGCCAAAGCCAAGGCCCAGGGCGAGTTCGAGGACAAGGTCGCCAAGATCCGCACCCGCGAGGACCTCGACGAAGGCGCACGCGAGCAGCTCGCCGAGCAGGTCCGCCAGGTCGAGCAGCGCAAGCTCGAGCTGGTCGTCGACGGCCTGATGCAGAAGCAGGAGGCGTCGAACAACGAGGCGCGCATCAAGCAGCGCCGCATCATCGGCCACGAGCGCATCACCGTGCGCTGGCTCGTGATCCTCGTCCCGAGCCTGATCCTCATGACCCTGGTCGCGTTCGTCTTCGTCCAGCGACTCGCGCGCGAGCGGTCGCACATCCCCGCCGCGCGCAAGCGGAGCCACGCATGAAAGCGCTGCCCATCATCCTCGGCGTCCTCGCCATCCTCACCGCCGTGCCGGCCTGGTGGCCGACACCGGAGCCCGCTTCGGCCGGCCTCGGCAAGACCAACACGGTCTTCGGCAACGAGAAGGCCTCGCCCGAGCAGGTCGCGAGCCTGCGCGTCGCGACCTGGGACGACGAGACCGATCAATCCAAGGTCTTCGAGGTCGCCTTCAAGGACGGCTCCTGGGCCATCCCGAGCCATCACGATTATCCGGCGGACGGCCAGAGCCGCGTCGGCAAGACCGCCGGCGCCGTCCTCGGCGTCGCGCGCGGCCGGTTCATCACCGGCGAGACCAAGGAGCACGTGAAGCTCGGGGTCGTCGATCCGCTCGCTGCCGCCGATGCCGGCAGCGACGGCCGCGGCAAGCGCGTCACGGTCAAGGACCAGTCGGGCGGCACGCTCGTCGACCTGATCATCGGCGAGCGCGTCTCGAAGGACGAAGCGAACCCGTTCGGCGGCGATCCGAAGGAGAAGACGCTCTACTTCGCCCGCGAAGCGGATTCGAACGAGGTCTTCGCCGCCGCGGTCGACGCCAACATCAGCACAAAGTTCATCGACTGGGTCCAGCCCGACCTGCTCAAGGTCCAGACCGCCGACATCGCCTCGGTGGTGATCCGCGACTACTCCGTCGACGAAGGCCAGGGCGTGGTCGCCGTGCGCGCGGAGACCAAGCTCAGCCGCGGCGAGACCCCGGACACGTGGTACAGCCCGCAGGCCAAGCCGGAGCAGCGCGTCGCCAAGGCCAACGTCGACAAGCTGCTGACCCAGCTGACCACGCTGAAGCTGTCGGGCATCCGCCCGTTCCAGCCGCAGTGGCTCGAGCAGCGCGGCTTCTACCTCGTCCCGGATCCGACGCTGATCAAGGACCCGAACGCGCTGGTGCTCAACACCGCGCGCGGCCAGGCCGCGCTGATCGGCAACGAGGGCGCGATCGTCGTCACGACCAAGAACGGCGTGCGCTACCAGCTGTTCTTCGGCGAGATCGCGCTCGGCGACGAGGAGGACACCGCCGCCGAAGCGAAGACCGCCGCGAAGCCCAAGGAGGGCGAAGCGACGCCCGCCGCGCCGGCCGATGGCCACAACCGCTACATGGTGGTGTTCGCCCAGTACGACGCCGCGTCCGACCAGATCACGAAGGCCGAGACCCTGCGCCTCGCCGAGGAGGAGGCGCGCAAGGCCGCCGAGAAGAAGGACGGCGAACCCGCGGCGACGCCGCCGACGCCGCCGAAGCCCTCCGTGCCGGAAGGCCAGACCACCGCGGACAAGGCGCAGAAGCGCTTCGGCCGCTTCTTCTACGTCATCAGCGACACCAGCTTCAACGAGCTGCGGCCCAAGGCCGAGACCCTGTTCGAGGACAAGCCGGCGCTCGCCTACCCGAGCGCGGATGGCAAGACCAACGAGCAGTGGCTCGAGGAGAACGGCAAGCGCGCGGGCGTGACCACGACCGCCTCGGGTCTGCAGTACGAGGTCATCACCGCGTCGCCGCGCGCCGATGCGAATCAGCCGAAGGACGGCGATCAGGTGCAGGTGAACTACAAGGGCACGCTGCTGGACGGCACCGAGTTCGACGCCTCGAAGGGCTCGCCAGCGTCGTTCGGCGTGAACAACGTGATCGCCGGCTGGACCGAGGCGCTCAAGCTCATGAAGGAAGGCGACAAGTGGCGCCTCTTCATCCCGGCGGCGCTCGCGTACGGCGAGAAGGGTTCGCCGCCGAAGATCGGCGCGAACCAGGTCCTGGTCTTCGAGGTCGAGCTGGTGAAGGCGGGGCCCTGAGCCCGTCCAGTCCGCGCTCGTCGTCGAGCTTCGTCAGGACCCGCGGCCGTCGCCGCGGGTCCTGGCGTTTGCGCGCTTCCCCATCCACACTCGCCGCCCATGCCGGTCACCTTCATCGGCGATGTCCATGGCTGGTCCGATCGTCTCGAGCGGGTGCTCGCGCAGGTCGACGGCGACCTGGTGTTCATGGGCGACCTGATCGACCGCGGCCCCGCGGCGCCGGCGGTCCTCGACCGGGTGCACACGCTCTGCGACCAGGGCCGCGCGCGCTGCGTCATGGGCAACCACGAATACGCGATGGTGCGCGGCCTCGGCTGCGACGAGCTCGGCATCGCGGCCGAGCCCGCCTACCTGCACGCGTGGGCCGAGCGCTACGGCGGCGATGCGGTGCTCGACAGCTACGGCATCGGCGACGTCGACGCGGTCGCGCTGCGCCACGCGCTCGGGCGTCACCTGCGCTGGCTCGCCGCGTTGCCGTGGCTGCTGCGCGGGACCGCCGATGGTCGCGCATGGTACGCGGTGCACGCCGGCTTCGACGACAGCGCGATCGACCCGCAGATCGCCGATCTCGAGCGCAGTGGCGAGCACATGCGGCGCAAGGCTATCGAACAGCCGCCGCCCTTGTACGCGAAGCAGCGCTCGTTCCTGCTGCCGCGCGATCTGCCTCTCGACGCCTGCATCGTCAGCGGTCACACGCCGCAGCGCGCCGCGCTGGTGACCGCGTCGCGTATCCTCTGCGACACCAGCGGCGGCCAACGCGGCCGCGTTTTGAGCGCGGTGCGTTTCCCTGACGGGCTCGTCGTCACCGGCTAGTAGCGGAATCCTGTTGAGGGGACCATGCGCCCCCCATGCGAACGGACGCGACGCGGTAGAATCGGCCGCTGCGGTGCCCCCGCGCCGCCGACATCGGAAACATCAACGTATTCCAACACAAGGGTAGGTGGCACATGCTGTATTGGTCAATCGTCTTCTTCGTCATTTCCATCATCGCCGCGATCTTCGGCTTCGGCGGCGTGTCCGAGGGCTCGGCCGACATCGCCAAGGTCCTGTTCGTCGTCTTCCTCGTGCTGTTCGTGGTCTCGCTGATCTTCGGCCGCGGCCGCCGCAGCGTCTGATCGCCGCGCCGCCGGGCCGTGATTGTCACGGCCCGGCGAAACGCGCGGGCGTCAGCTCGATGTCCACCTGCGGCTCCGCGAAGCGGTAGGTCGTCAGGTCGTCGCCGGGCGCGACGATCGCCAGCTCTTCCGGCGCGCTCAGGTCGGCGCGGAACCGCAGCGCGATGCGCTCGATGTAGCGCTTCAGCTCGGCGCGCTTCGGCGTCAACGTCAGCGCCGGTGCGCCATCCGGATCGGGCGTCACCACGAACAGCTCGCCGAGCGCCGCGAAGTCGCCCGAGAGCAGCGCGCGCATCTGCGCGCCGAGCGCCTCGAGGCTCGGATCGTCGCCGACCTGCTCGCTGCCGCGATCGTCCCAGCGCCGCATGCGGCCATCGGCCAGGATCATCAGCGAGCGACCGGTGAATTCCCACCGCACCGCCGCCAAGGGCCGGCTGATCTCGATGATTCCCTCCGCCGTGACCGGGTCCGGCAGGATCGCCAGGCGCTTCTCCTGCACGAAGGGGATGCGGACCGTCGCGATATCCCGACTGATCGCTGCGAGGCGCTCGAGCGTGAACGGCTCGGCGGCGGCGACCGCGGCGATGAACAGACCGAGGATGAGGCTGCGCATGACGGACAAGGTCGGCGTCCGCTAGTCCGGTTCCACCCCGAGCGTGGAACCGTCGGCGCGCAGGGCACGGCTGGTCAGCCCGCGGCCGCGCAGGATCGGGAGCAGACGGCCGAGCGCGGCGATCGACGGCGAGCGGTCGACCGTGCGCCCGGGCTCGTGCCCGTCGTGCAGCATGAGGATCGCGCGCGGCGCGATCGCCGCCTCCAGCCGCGTCGCGATGCGCTCGGCGCTGCATCCCGGGCGGTCCCAGGCGCGTTCGCTCCACGTCACCGTGACCAGGTCCATCCGGCGCGCCGCTTCGCCGACCAGCGGGTTCTTCAGGCCGACCGGCGGCCGGAAGAGCCGCGGCGGGGCCGCGCCGGTCGCGTCGGCGATGCTCGCGCCGCACGCCGCCAGATCGCGCATCACCAGGCGCGGTGGCCAGCAGTTGAACCAGCGGCTGTGCCCCTGCGAGTGCAGGCCGATCGCGTGGCCTGCGGCGCGGATGCGCCTGAGCAGCTGGGGATGGCGGCGCGCGTGCTCGCCGATCACGAAGAACGTCGCGCGGCAGCCGTGGGCGGCGAGCAGATCAAGCGCCGCCGGCGTGTGCTCGGGATGCGGACCGTCGTCGAAGGTCAGCGCGACATCTGTCGAGCCCTTCGCGAGGCGCCAGTGCACCGGCATGTAGTAGCTGGCACGCGGATGGACCGTGCCCCAGACGTGCAGCGCGGTCGCCGCGGCGGCGGCGACGCCGAGCGGCCACCAGATGCCAAGCTGCACGCCGACCACGGTGGTCGCGGTCGCGAGCGGGACGTCGATGAAGATATGCGGACGCATCAGTCAGCCATCACGCCGGGCGGGAGGCGAGGGGCGGATGCTCGAAGCGCGAAGCGGAAGCGCGAAGCTCGAAGCTCGAAGCTCGAAGCTCGAAGCTCGAAGCTCGAAGCTCGAAGCTCGAAGCGCGAAGCGCCAAGCTCGAAGCGCCAAGCTCGAAGCGCGAAGCGCGAAGCGCGAAGCTCGAAGCTCGAAGCTCGAAGCTCGAAGCGTCGCGACTACGCCGCCACATACGGCCCCAGCCACGCTTCCTCGATGATGCCGTCCTCGCACTCGCGCAGCGCCAGCGGCGCATCGTCCTGCCAGCGGCCGTCGAGCGCTGCGAGCAGGCATGCCGGCCACCAGCGGCCGATCAGCTCCGGAGCGATGAGGCGCTGTTGTCCGGCCGCGCTCGCGCGCCGTGCGAGCTCGCGCTCGTCCTCGGCGTCGAGCGCGGCGCCATCGAGCGACACCGCGGCCGGATGCGTACCGAGGCGCAGCTCACGCCCCGGCCCCGGACCGGTCTCGATCAGGCAGGCGACGACGCCGTCGCCGATCGGGAAGCGGGTCTGCGCCAGGGCGGCGACCACGCCGCGGCTCCACTCGTTGTGGCGATCGCCGAGCACGGCGAGCACGGCGGGGGCGCGGCCGGCGCCGAGCATCAAGGTCGCCCAGCGCAGCGCGCTGAGCGTGCCCAGGCCGCCCTGGCTGACGGTCGTCGCAGGCCCGTGCAGGCCGAGCAGCTCGCCCAGCGCGCCGGCGGCGGCGTTGTGCACCGACGTGGTGAACGGCGTCGGGCTGGCGGCCTCGTCGCGATACGCCGCGATCGAACCGACGAAGCGGAAGGTCGAATCGACCGCGCCATAGCTGGTGCTCAGCACCATCGCGGTCTCGGGCTCGAGGCGCCGCGCGCCGACCAGCCGATCGACGGCGACGGTCGCGATGCGCGCGAAGGCGTCCATGCGCCGGCGCGTGCCGGCGGGCACCCACGCGGGCGAGGGCGACGGATCGTCGCCGGCGCAATAGGCGAAGCCGGCGATGCGCGTGGTCAGGCGCATCGCTCGGCTCCGGTGAGGATCAGCGCCGCGTTCATCCCGCCGAACGCGAGGGTCGTCGAGCAGACGGCCGCGAGGTGCGCCGCGCGCGGCGCGCGCACGACCGCCACGCCGTCGATCGGCGTGCCCAGCTCGCTGCCGCCCGACGCGAACAGCTCCTGCCGCATCAGCGCCAGCGTCGCCGCGACCGCCTCGATCGCCGCCGACGCGCCCATCGTGTGGCCGTAGGTGCGCTTGCACGACGCGGTCGGCACCTGGCCGAAGACCGCGGCGAGGGCGCGGCTCTCGCAGGTGTCGTTGTCGCGCGTCCCGGTGCCATGGGCGCTGACATAGCCGACCTCGCGCGCCGCCACGCCGGCGTCCGCCAGCGCGTCGCGGATCGTCGCCTCGAGCTGGGTCGCGCTCGGATCGGGCGTGGTCGCGTGGTAGGCGTCGGCGCGCAGCCCCCAGCCGGCCAGCGTCGCCAGCGGCCGGGCGCCGCGGGCGCGCGCGTGCGCCGGATCCTCGATCAGCAGCGCGGCCGCGCCCTCGCCCAGGCTCATGCCGCCGCGCTCGGCGATCAGCGGCCGGCATCCGGCGGCGTCGACCAGTTGCAGGCTGGAGAATCCGGCCATGGTCAGGCGCGTCAGCGCATCGGTGCCGACCGCCAACGCGGCGGGCACCGCGCCGCAACGCACCAGCTCCATCGCTTCGACGATCGCGCATGCCGCCGAGGCGCAGGCGACCGAATGCGTTCCCCGCGGTCCGCCGAGGCGCAGCGCGTCGCCGACCATCCAGGTCATGCGGTGGGTCTGCTGCCGCCGGTAGGCGGGCCACGGCGTCGTCGCGCTGCGTTCGAGGTAGCAGCGCTCGCTCTCGGGCATGCCGCCGGTCGACGAGCCGATCACCAGGGCGATGTCGCCGCGCCGATCGACGTCGATGCCGGCGTGCTCCAGGGCCTCGCGCGCCGCGGCCAGGGCGAGCGCGGCGGTGCGGCTCGGCAGCGCCGGCAGGCGGCTCTCGACCTGGCCCACCGGCAGGCGCGCGGCGAGCGGCAGGTGCGCGGCGGTCATCGGCTTCAGGCCGCAGCGGCCGTCGCGCAGCGCCGGCACCTGCGCCGCGATCCCAGCGCCCGGCGCGCCGATGCAGCCGATGCCGGTGATGGCCAGCGGCGACGTCGCACGAGCGGGCTGCCAGACCATGGCGCGCTCAGCGCTTGGCGGCAGCGGCGACCGCCGCGACGGTCGTCCCGGCCCCGGCCAGCGCCGCGATGCGTGCCAGCGCCGGCGTCGCGACGTCGTGCCGCCGCGCCTGGCGCAGCAGATGGCCGAGCACCCACGGCAGCTCGCCGGGATCGCGCACGACCGATGGCTGGTGCGCGCCCACCGCGGCGAAGAACGCCGCCGCGCGCGCGTCGAGGCCGGCGGTGATCTCGACACCGCACGCCGCGGCGACGGCGATGCCCTCGCCGGTCGCCGCGATGACCAGCCGCTTCAGACCGGGATCGCCCCAGACCTGGGCCATGTCCAGACCGGTGCCCAGGCACAGCGGGCCGACGGTGGCGTTGAGGATCGCCTTCTCCCACTGCGCCGGACGGGCGTCGGCGCAGATCTCGACGGCGATGCCCGCGGCCGACCACGCGGCGAGGACGCCGTCCCAGCGCCGGTCGGGACGAGCCACGACCAGCCGTGGCCGCGGGCCGGTCGTGACGACGGTGCCGTCGATCAGGTCGAGGGCGAAGAAGCAGGTCGCCACCGGGACGCGTTGGCCGAGCCCGTTCTGGGCCGCCAGCGCGTGCTCGGGAAGGTCATCCCAGGGCGTCTGATGGGCCCGCGCCGCGATCAGGATCGGCAGCGGCTGGGCCAGCGCGTCGCGCAGCGCGATCGGCGTGGGCTGCCAGCGACGAAGCCCCTGCGGCAAGGCGGCGCGCAGCGCACGCGGACGGCCGCTGGCACCGGCGACGATCGCGGTCGCGCCGGCCGCCGCGCCGAGGAACGAACCGACCAGCCCAGGACCGATGACGATGCAGGACATGAGCGTGGCTACGATAGGCGCCACCGCTGATCGGACAACGCCAGGCGATGCGGACTGTGCCGTTGGACGCCCTCGCCCGGGTTCTGGTGGCTGGAGCCGGTCCACGGCGCGCGCACCATGCCCGGCCGTGGACGCCACCGGGACCAACCAGCCGCCTCCCCAGGCCCGGCCCGCGCCATCGGCCGCGGCCGAGCCGGCATCGCGCTGGCACGGCCGGACGCTCGGCGGCTATTGGCTCTTCGTCACCTGCGCGCAGCTGCTGCGCATCGTCGGCGTGCCGGGATCGTGGATCGGCAGCTGGTTCATCTCCTTCCCGTTCCTGCTGTTCGGCGGCCGCTTCCAGTACGGCAGCTTCGCCTACTGGCGGCGCCTGCGTCCCGACGCCGGGCTGATCGGCCTGCTGTGGCTGATGTGGCGGCGCTACGCGAGCTTCGGGCGCATCCTCTGCGATCGCCAGCTGGCGTTCCTCGACGTCAAGCGCTTCCGCTTCGTCTGCCGCGACCTGGCGCACGACCTGACGATGCGCTCGGTGATGAGCCAGCACGGCGCGATCCTGCTCGCGGCGCACGTCGGCAACTGGGAGCTCTCCGGCCAGCACCTGCACGTGCTCACCGGCGCCCGGCTGCACATGGTGATGGTGCGCGACGATCATCCGAAGGTGCAGGCGTTCGTCGATCAGCGCATGCGCCCGGCCGGCATCTCGGTGATCGATCCGCGCGACGGCCTCGGCGCCGCGATCGGCATCTACGCGGCGCTCGAGGCCGGCGACACGGTGTGCATGCTCGGCGACCGCGTCATCCCCGGACAGCCGACCATCACCGCGCAGTTCCTCGGCGCGCCGGCGAAGTTCCCGATGGGCCCGTTCCATGCCGCCGCGATCACCGGCCGGCCGATCGTGGCGTCGTTCCTGGTCAAGACCGGCTGGCGGACCTACACGCTCGAGGTCGACGAGCCGTACTACATCGTCCTGCCCAAGAACCGGCGCGAACGCGCGCTGGTGCTCGAGCACGCGGTCCAGCACTGGGCGACGCGGCTCGAGGACCGCGTTCGGCGCTATCCGCTGCAGTGGCATAATTTCTACGACTTCTGGCGGTAGGCGGCCCGACGTCCGCGCTTCGCGCTTCGCGCGTCGAGCCGATCGTCAGATCGAATCGGTCGTGCGCTTCCCGTCGACGAGCCGCGGCGCCGGCCGGTCCTTCGCCTCCGGCCACGCGAGCACGCGCCGCGCCGCGGCGGTGACCATGCCCGGGAAGAAGAAGACGATGCCGACGATCGTCACCGCCAGCGCCGCCTGCGTTCCCGCCGCGGCGGGCAGCGCGCGGCGCAGCTCGGCGCGGTGCGCGCGCAACGCCGCCAGCCGCGTCCGCCCATCGAGCCCACGCATCGCCAGCCCGGTGTCGCACGCGTCGAGCAGCCCGATGTGGGCCACGGCCAGGGCCGACACCACCAGGCCGATCGGCCCGCCGACGAACCAGGTCGCGAAGCTGGCGATGATCCACGCCACGCGCAGCGGCAGCGTCCGGACGACGACGTGGAGCGTCGACAGGATCGATCGCAGCAGCGGCTCCTCGTCCGTGGGCGGAGCGCCCGCGTCGCGCTGCACCGCCTTCGCCAGGCGCTCGCACGCCAGTCCCATCAGCGGCGGCAGGACCAGCAGCCACACCGTCAGCGCGCCCAGCACCGCGAGGCCGAGCATCTCGAGCGTCGCCAGCGTCGTCGCCCAGGCGCCGACCGCCGGCCCGGGCCACTGCCACCAGCCGATCGCGAACGCCGAACCGATGACCAGCGACCAGCCGAGCGTCCCGGCGATCAGCGGCGCCACCCACAGCCGTGGCCGCCGGCCGAACTCGGCGAGACCCGCGATCGGCCACGTGTCCATGCGCCGCACCGTAGCCCGCACGCGCGCCTTGGCGATGCCACGCGGTGGCGGACGCTACGCCGATGCCGCTCGCCGATCTGCCCGATGACGCGTACGTCCAGATCGTCGCGCTCGATCCGCCGCCGGCCGATGCCGGCGAGATCGTCGCCGCGCTCGACAAGCTGCTGCGCCAGCTCGCGCGCGAAGGGCGCATCGCCGCGTGGGCGGTCGAGGCCGCCGCCGGCGGCGCCGCGCTGGTGATCGCCTGGCATGGCGCCGAGGACCTCTCCGGCTGCAGCAAGGACAAGCTCGCGCAGGTGCTCGCCGATCGCGAACGCCGCGGCGGCGTCGCGATCCTGTCCGCGCCGCCGCTGCTCGTCGAGCTTGCCGGCGGCGCGCGCGCGGTCGACCGCGCGACGCTCAGGCGGCTGATCGCCGACGGCGCCGTCGACGCGGCCACGCCGGTGTACGACCGGCGCGTGCGTCGGCTGGGGGAGTGGCGCGCGCACGGGCGCGTGGCGCTCGGCGCGAGCTGGCTGGCGGAGCTGGTCGGCCGCTGAGGCGCGCTGGCGGCGCTGGCGCATGCCGACAGGCTGCGCGCCCGGAGCCCGTCATGCCCGTCGCCGCGCTGATCCTCGGCATCCTGGCGATCCTGGTCCCCGGCCTCGGCATCATCTTCGCGATCGTCGCGATCATCCTCGGCATCGTCGTGCTGACGCGCCGACGCGAGGAGCCCGGTCCGGCGCGCGGCCACGGCAAGGCGATCGCCGGCATCGTCACCGGTGGCATCGGACTGCTGCTCGTCCCGGTGCACGCCGGACTGCTGATCCCGGCGCTCATGTTCGCGCGCACCAGCGCGAACGCGACCGCGAGCGGAAACAACCTGCGTTCGATCACGACCGCCTGCTCCCTCTACCAGGCCGACCATGGCGGGCCCGAGCGGCTCTGGCCGACCGACCTCGCGGTGCTGCAGCGTGAACTGGACCTGCCGGTGACGCTCTTCCAGGCCAAGGACGGCAGCGCGGTCCCGCCGCCGCACTACCTGTACGTGCGACCGGCGCCGAACGCTCCCGCCGATCAGCTGGTCCTGATCGAGAACCCCGCCATCCGTCCGCGCAGGGTCATGGCGGCGTTTGTGGATGGCCATGTCCGGCGGGTGCCGCGCGGCGAGGTCGAGGCGCTCTGGGACGAGGCGCAACGTCTGGCGCGATCGCCCGAAGCCGCCGCCGAGGGCGTGCCTGCCTCGGCCTGGACCGGCATTCCGGAACCCTGATCCCCCGCGACCACGGGCTTCCGCTTCGCGCGAGTGCGGGTCATACTTCCCTCAGGACGGGCCTACGCCGATGCGCCGATCCGAACTTCGCCGCCTTCGCCACGCCCTGCCACGCGACCGGGTGGCGCGCCGGCGGATGGAAGGACGGCGTCGCGCCGCCGGCGGTTCGCCGCCGCCCGCGCCGCGCGCGCTGCGCCGCGACGCCTTGGCGCGCGGGCTGCGCTGCCGCCTCAGTAACTCTCGGATGCGGTCGGGAAGGTGCGCGCTTTCACGTCGCCGCGGTAGGACCTGAACGCCTTGTCCAGCACGCCGGCCAGGTCGGCGTAGCGACGGACGAAGCGCGGACGGAACTGCGTCACCAGCCCGAGCAGATCGGGCGTCACTAGGATCTGGCCGTCGCAGCCCGGACCGGCGCCGATGCCGATGGTCGGGATCTTCAACTCGCTCGTGATGCGCTCGGCGAGCGCCACCGGCACCTTCTCGATCACCACCGCGAACGCGCCCGCCGCCTCGAACGATTTCGCGGCCTCGAGGATGTCCTCGGCCTCGGCGGCGTCGACGCCGCGCGTCTTGTAGGTGCCATAGGTGTGGATCGATTGCGGCTGCAGGCCGACGTGGCCCATCACCGGGATCCCGGCGTCGACGATGCGCTCGACGATCGGGTAGGTGTGGTTGCTCGCCTCGAGCTTCACCGCCTCGGCGTGGCCGTCCTGCATCAGGCGGCCGGCGTTGACCAGCGCCTGGTCGGCGCCCTGGTGGTAGGACATGAACGGCATGTCGGCGACGACCAGCGCGCGCTTCACGGCGCGCGTCACCACGCGCACGTGGTAGAGCATCTCGTCCATCTTCATCGGCAGGGTCGTGTCGTTGCCGGCGAAGACCATCGAGGCCGAATCGCCGACCAGGATCACGTCGATGCCGGCCTGGTCGATGAAGCGCGCGGTCAGGAAGTCGTACGCGGTCAGGCAGGCGATCTTGTCGCCGGCGTGCTTCATCTCGGTCAGGCGCAGCGTCGTCACCTTGCGCTCGTGGCGCGCGCTGCCGGTCTTCGCCGGCTTGGGCTGCGGCGCGCGATCCTTGCTGACGGTCTTGCGTTTGGCCATGGCCGCAGCGTATAGCGCGCGCCACGCCTGGCGAGGCAGCGGCAGCCTACTCCAGCGGTGCCGCGGGATCCCAGCGCAGGGACTCGACGACGGCGGCGAACGCGGCGGACCAGTCGTCCGCGTGATCGAGGTCGGTCGACAGGCTGAGGTGGGCGACGCGCCCGCCGTCGACCGCGACCAGGAGGCGCTGCTCCCAACCGAGCTGGCCGGTGCGGAAGCGGAAGCGCAGCGTCCGCCACGCCCGGCCGGCGATGACCGTCTCGGCGTCCTCCAGCACCTCGAAGGCGAGCGCGACGCGCTCGAGATCGACGCGCAGCACGGCGGCGGCGTCGGCGGCGGTGGCGACCTCGGTCGGCGTCACGGTCAGCGCCAGGCGCCCGGCGGCGCGCACCGCGGCCTGGTCCTTCACGTCGTGCGGACTCTCCAGCGTCAACGCGGCGCCGGTGAGCGGTGCCGCGCGCCAATCGGCGGGCACGGCGATGGCGACGCCCGCCGCGCTGCGCGCGATGGGATCGGCGCCCGCGAGCGCGCCCCAGGCGCCGGCGATGAGGAGCAGCAGGACGGTGCGCATCGCGCCGAGATTACGGCGCGCGCTCATCGCGAAAGCATGCGCGCGGCCTCGTCCAGGCGCGCGGCGACCTCCGCTGCCGTGCGGGCGGGCGCGAGGCAGACCGTGCCGACGCAGATCAGCGCCTGCGGTTCCGGCAGATCGCGACGACCCTCGAGCGCCGGCCAGTCGCGCTCGCCGGACGCCGCGACCGGCACGATGCCCAGGCTCGGGATGGTCGACCGCCGGCAGGCGCGGGTGAGCGCGGTGGTCCGCTCGTCGTCCGCCGGGCCGGCGATCACCGCCGTGAGGTGCCCGCGGCGCGCCGCCAGCCACGCCTGCAGCAGCGTCGGCACCGCGGTCGGCGCCTGCTGGGCGTAGCCCGACGAGGTCGAGAACACGCCTTCCGCCACCGCGCGCCGGGCGCCGACGCCGGTGATGTTCCACAGGCGCATGAGCGCCACGCTCAGCGCGTTCTGCCCCGCCGGATAGGCGTTGTCGGTCTGCTCGCGCGACCGCCGCACCAGGTCGGCGCGGCCCGCCGGGGTGGTGAAGAAGCCGCCGTCCTCGGCGCGCAGGCGCTGCACGGCCTCGTCCACGATCCGCGCCGCGGCATCGATCAGCGCCGGATCGCCCAGCGCGTCCGAGGCCGCGGTCAGGCCCATCGCGAGGTGGCCGTAGTCGGTGATGAACGCCGGACGCCCGGGCATGCGCACCAGGCCGGCGGCGGTCTGCCGCGCGATCATCAGCGTCGCCAGCTCGCGCGCCGCGGCGGCGAAGCGCGCGGCGTCGGCGGGCTCGGCATAGCGCGCGAGCGCGGCGAACGCCTCGAGCGCGAGGCCGTTGAGGTCGGTCAGCACCTTGTCATCGCGCGACGGCCGCGGCCGCGCGTCGCGCACGGCGCGCAGCCGCGGGTAGAACGGCTCCCAGCGCGCGCGCGCGGCGATGCCGGCCTCGCCGTCGGGAACGCCGGCGCCGCGCGGATGCGGGATGTGCGACGCCACCGGCTCGGGATGGCCGCTCGGGCCGACCTCGCGATGGCCGGCGACGATGTCCCACTCGGCCGCCAGGCGCGCGGCCTCGTCGCCGCCGAGGACCGCGGCGAGCTGATCCGGCGACCAGGCGTAGAACGAGCCCTCGCCGTCCGGATCGTCGGCATCCTCGGCCGAGGCGTAGCCGGCGAAGGCGCCGGCGGCGTCGGCGACGCGCAGGTCGCGCAGGAGGTAGTCGCCGGCGTTGACCGCGGTGCGCAGGAAGTCGGCGCGCGCGAACTGCACGCCGCCGCGCGCGTAGGCGACGATCAGCAGCGCGTTGTCGTAGAGCATCTTCTCGAAGTGCGGCACGCGCCACTGCGCGTCGACGCTGTAGCGGTGGAAGCCGCCGCCGACGCGGTCGTGCAGCCCGGAGTCCTGCATCGCCTCCAGCGTCGCCTCGGCTTCGCGCAGCGACGCCTCGTCGCCGAGCGCCATCAGCAGGGGGATCAGCTGGCTGGCCGGGAACTTCGGCGCCTTCGCCGGCGAGTAGGCGTAGCCCGGGTTCGCGGCGTCGTAGGTGCGCGCGCACTGCTCGCGCAGCCGGTCCCAGACCGTCGCCGGGATCGCGCCGCCGGCCGGCGCCTCCTGGACCAGGTGCTCGACGATCTGCGCCGCGACCTTGTCGATGCGCGGGCGATCCTCCCTCCACAGCCGCGCGAGCTCGGTGAGCAGCTGGCGCCACTGCTCCCTCGGCAGGTAGGTCAGCGCGTAGAAGGGCCGGCCATCGTGGTCGGTGAAGGCGTTCAGCGGCCAGCCGCCGTGGCCGGTCAGCGCCTGGACCGCGTCCATGTAGATCTCGTCGACCTCGGGGTGCTCCTCGCGGTCGACCTTCACGCAGACGAAGAGCTCGTTCATGATCGCGGCGGTGGCCGGATCCTCGAAGGACTCGTGCGCCATGACGTGGCACCAGTGGCACGTGCTGTAGCCGATCGAGACCAGGACCGGCACGCCGCGCTGGCGGGCCTCGGCGAAGGCCCGGTCGCCCCACGGCAGCCAGTGGACGGGGTTGTGCGCGTGCTGGCGCAGGTACGGGCTCGCCTCGTCGATCAGCGCGTTCGGTTCGGCGGCGGGTTGATGCTGCGGCATGTCGGCCTCGCTCATCACGTCATGAGACGCGCGGGCGCGGCGTCGACAACCCGCATCGGGCGTTCCTTGGCGCGCGGCGACGCTCGGCCTAGCATCCGAGCCGCGGAGTTCTCATGTGCGGCATCGCAGGTTACATCGGCGCGAAGCAGGCTGATTCGGTCCTCATCGTCGCGCTCGAGCGCCTGAAGTACCGCGGCTACGATTCCGCGGGCATGGCGGTGCTGTCCGACGGCGACATCCACGTGCGCAAGGCGCCGGGCAAGCTCAAGCAGCTCTCCGACACGCTGTCGGCCAAGCCGGTCAGCGGCAACTGCGGCGTCGCGCACACCCGCTGGGCGACGCACGGCGAGCCCAACGAGGTCAACGCCCATCCGCACGCCAGCGGCGACCACCGCATCGCCGTCGTCCACAACGGCATCATCGAGAACCACGAGGCGCTGCGGAAGAAGCTGCACGAGCAGGGCGCCATCTTCCTCAGCCAGACCGACACCGAGGTCATCCCGCACCTGGTCGCGCGGCACTACCGCGGCGACCCCATCGCCGCCGTGCGCGCCGCGATCGGCGAGCTCGACGGCTCGTTCGCGTTCGCCGCGGTCTTCGCCGACCATCCGAAGCGCATCATCGCCGCCCGCAAAGGCTCGCCGCTGCTGGTCGGCCTCGGCAAGAAGGAGACCCTGCTGGCGTCGGACATCCCGGCGCTGCTGCCGCACGCCACCCAGGTGATGTTCCTCGAGGACGGCCAGATCGCCGACCTGACCGAGGACGGCGTCAAGGTCGTGACCTTCGCCGGCGGCGCGATCGAGCCGCGCTTCAAGCCGATCGAGATCACCGCCGAGGCGGTCAGCAAGGGCCCGTACGACAGCTTCATGGCCAAGGAGATCGCCGAGCAGCCGCAGGTGCTCGCGCGCATCCTCGAGAGCCGGCTGCGCGGCGACGAGGTCGTCGAGCCCGACCTCGGGCTCGAGCTCAAGGACGTCAACCACGTGGTGTTCCTCGGCTGTGGCACGAGCTGGCACGCCGCGCTGCTCGGCAAGCGCTTCCTCGAGCACCTCGCGCGCGTGCACGTCGAGGTCGACATCTCGTCCGAGTACCGCTACCGCAACCCGGTCGCGTCCGGCAACACCCTGGTCGTGCCGATCAGCCAGTCCGGCGAGACCGCCGACACGCTCGCCGGCCTGCGCCTGGCGAAATCGAAGTTCATCCCGGTGGTGTCGCTGGTGAACGTCGTGACCTCGACCATCGCGCGCGAATCCAACGGCATCATGCCGCTGCTCGCCGGTCCGGAGATCGGCGTCGCGTCGACCAAGGCGTACACCGCGCAGGTGCTGGCCCTGTACCTGTTCGCCCTGCAGGTCGCGAAGGTCAAGAAGCTGCTCGATCGCGACGCCGAGCGCAAAGCCGTCGACGCGCTGCGCCGCCTTCCCGACCTGGCGGCGAAGACCCTGGGCAACTGCGACGAGCTGGTCTCCGAGGCCGCGGATCTCTTCGCATCGGCGCAGGCATCGGTGTTCCTCGGCCGCGGCGGCGAGCATCCGACCGCGCTCGAAGGAGCGCTGAAGCTCAAGGAGATCGCCTACGTGCACGCCAACGGCTACGCCGCGGGCGAATTCAAGCACGGTCCGATCGCGCTGGTCACCAACCGCCTGCCCGTGGTCTGCATCTGCCCGCGCGACGCGATGTACGAGAAGATGCTCTCGAACCTGCAGGAGGTGCGCGCCCGCTCCGGCCGCATCATCGTCGTCGGCGAGGAGGGCGACCGCGCCCTGGCCGACGTCGCCGACCACATGTTCCCCGTGCAGCGCGCGCCGGACGAGCTGCTCCAGCCGATCCTCTCGATCCTGCCGCTGCAGCGCTACGCGTACCACGTCGCGCGACGCCGCGACTGCGATGTCGACCAGCCGCGCAACCTGGCGAAGTCGGTGACCGTCGAGTAGACGGCTCGGCGCCTCCTGCTGGTCGACCGGTCGCCCGGCGCGGCGCCCGCCTCAGGTCGCGACGGGCGTCGGCGCCTCGTCCGGGTCGCTGTAGTCCGGCCCGCCGAGGATCCCCGCCTGGCGGATCTGCGCCTGGAGCTGGGCGCGCACCATCTTCACCGCCGCGACCAGGTCCTCGCCATAGGTCGCGCCGCCGGTGCGGGCGAGGAACTTGGTCAGCGCCTGGTAGCCGTTGAGCGCCTGCGGGCTGAGCGCCATCTGCACGTGCTGCTGCGGCAGCGCCTGCGGCAGGACCTGCAGGAGCAGGGCGGCGAACTCCTGGCCGCTGAGGTCGGCGAGGGGGGCGTTGATCGCGCGCGCAGCCAGCTGCTCGAGGAGCGGACCGAGCTGGGCGATGAGCTGACGCACCTGCGGCGTCAGCGCGGTGGCTTCGGGGCTGGCGGCGAAGCTCTTCCAGTCGACGGGCTTCGAGGCACCGGCGGCCGCTGCCTCGGCCTCGGCGTCCGCGACGTCATCGCCCTCGGCGAGCGCGGCGTCGTCGTCGGAGACATCGTCCTCGACCGCCGGCGGGGCGTTCGCTGGCGGCGCCTTCGCTGGCGGAGCCTTGCCAGCGGCCGGCGTCGGCGCGCCCTTCGCGCCCGGCGCGACCGGCGCGACCGGCGGCGCGGGCGTCGCGGGCTTGGGGACGACGAGATGATCGGCGAACAGCGTCCGCCATGGCGCGTTCAGCTCCGCGATCGACTCCTGGTCGCGGCGCCCGTCCTGGACCGCCTTGCGCAGCCGCTGCAGCTCGAAGCGGTCGGCGAAGCGGTCGCCGTCGAGGACCGACTGCACCGCGGCGTCGGTGTCCTTCGCGCCCAGCACGGCGAGGACGCGGCAGGCGCGGTCGCCCAGCCCGGTCGCGCCGCCCTTCGCGCGTTCGACCTCGGCGGCGACCCGCGCCGTCATCGCCGCGGCGAGCCCCGGCGAGGCGCGTCCGCCGGCGGCGCGGATCGCCAGGCTCCAGTAGCCGTTGTCGCGCACGTCGATGTTGCCGCCCTGGATCGCCTGCACGACCTGCGCCTCGCTGTCGATCTGCGCCAGGGCCCATGCCGCGGTCCGGCCGGCGACGTCGTCGCGCGCCAGCATGGCGAGCAGCGCATCGCGCGCGTTCGCCGCCTTGCGCGCGCCCGCGGCGAGCGCGATCGCCGCCAGCTGCGCCGGGGACGCCGACGCGTCCGCCAGCGCGCGCGGCCAATCGAGGTCGAGGCGTTCGACCGCCGCGGGGTCGATCTTCCCGTCGCTGACCAGGTCGGGCACGTCGTTCATGCGGCGATTCCTTCGCTGTTCAGCGCGAGTCTCAGTGCTTGCAGTCGGGACCGTGGACGTGGCCCGGCTCGATCTCCTCGGCGGCGCCCGAGGCGTCGGCGAGATCCGAGCGCGGACGGCCGAGCGCCAGGTCGAGCAGGACCTCGAGCGTCTTGGCCTCGCGGATCTCCCCGGCGACGTCGTTGATGCGACCGCTGTCGCTCAGGCGCTTGGCGATCTCCTGCGGCGTCTTGCCGCTGCGCTGGGCGGCGAGCTGGATCTGGCCTTCCATGTCCTGGCGCGTCACGGTGATCTTCAGGGATTCGCTGGCGGCATCGAGCACCAGGAAGCGCGTCAGCGTCTTCTGCGCGTCGTCGCGCGCCTTCTGCTCGGCGTCCGCGTCGGGCGTCTCGCCTTCCTTCGCCTGGCTCTTCGCCTGCTCGACGCGCTCGCTGATCAGCGTCGCCAGCAGCTTCGGCGGCAGGTCGACCTTGGCCTTGGCCAGCAGCTGCTCCTGGAGCTGCTCGAGCTGCTTCTGGTGCAGCTCGCTCTCCTTCTGGCGCTTCAGGCCGTCCTCGACGCGCTTGCGCAGGTCGGCGACGTCGGTCGCGCCGACCTTCTTGGCGAAGTCGTCGTCGATCGCGGCCGGGCGCAGGCGCTGGGCCTTCTGCACGGTCAGGGAGATGTCGGCCTTCTTGCCGGCGTACTGCTCGGGACGGAAGCTGGCCGGCAGGTCGGCGGTGAACGCCAGGGTCGCGCCGACGCCCTTGTCCTTGAGCAGCTCGAGGACTTCCTCCGGCGCCTTGCCGAAGAGCGGGTAGTTGCCCAGCAGGTGCTGGAAGTCGTGGCACTCGCGCGCGACCTCCTCGCCGACCTTCACGGTGCCGGCGAGGGTGACGGCGTCGTCGGCGACCAGCGTCGCGTCGGCGGCCAGGTCCTCCATCACGCCGAGGCGCTTGGCGTACGACGTCAGGGTCTCGTCGATCTTGGCGGCATCGACCTCGGCGGCCGGGTTGTCGATGGTCAGCTGCTTGGGATCGGGCAGCGTCACCGGCGGCTTGATCTCGAAGCCGACCGTGAGCTTGAGGCCGGCGTCGCGCTTGCGGCCCTCATCGCGGATCGGACCGATCGGCTTGAGCTGCTTCTCGCGCACCGCCTGGCTCAGGCCCTCGTTGGCGAGCTCGTCCTCGGCCTGGGCGGTCGCTGCCTGGCCGTAGCGCTTCTCGAGCACCGCGCGCGAGGACTTGCCGGGGCGGAAGCCCTTGACGCTCACTTCGCTGGCGAGGCGCTTGAGGACGCGCTCGCGGCGCTCGCGAACCTCATCGGGGCTGTAGGAGATGGTCAGCGCTCGGCTGAATGCATCGTGCTCGGCGATCTCGACCTGCATCGCTGTCTTCCGGGTCCGGCCCGGCTGACGGCCGGGCATGTGGAAATGGGCGGACATCGTGCGGCGCAGGACCCGGGAGCAAATGCCAAGTCGGCGGGACGATCACGGCCCGCGGTTCCGGGCGGGGCCCGCCAGCCGAGGCGCGACAGGGGGCTCGGGATCGGCTTCGCGCTTCGAGCGGCGGGCTTCGCGCTTCGCGCTTCGGGCTTCGGGCTGCGGGCTGCGGCTTCAAGCCGCTGGTCCTGCCGCGCGCGACCGGCCTCGGCCTCACGGCACGAACCGCTCCAGGACCGCGCGCGGATTGGGCGCGGTCAGCATCGCGGCGCGCACCGCCGGATCCTTCAACCGCGCCGCCACGGTCGCCAGGACCGGCAGGTAGCTGCGGCGATCCTGATCCGAGGCGGCGATCATCACCACGATCCGGACCGGCTCGCCGTCGGCGGCGCCGTAGTCCACCCCGTCCGGGCACAGGCCGATCGACAGCAGGACCTCGCTGATCGACACCAGGCGCGCATGCGGGACGGCGACGCCGGAGCCGATCGCGGTGCTGATCACCTCTTCGCGTTCGAAGATCGCGCGGACGAACGCGGCCTTGTCGGTGATCGACGGGTGCTGCGCGGTCAGCTCGGCGAGGCGGCGCAGGACTTCGCGTTTGCCCGGATCGCCACGCACGCGGATGACGCGATCGGCGCCCGCGAATCTGCCGAGATCGACCAGGAACGGCCCAGGCACCGGCTGCTTATCTCGACTCGAACTCCGTGAGCAAGTCGACCAACGCCTGGGGCGCACGGACCTGATGCAGGAACTCGCAGAAGTGTTCCTTGCGGATCTGGCTGGCGAACGACTTCATCAGCTGCAGATGCTGTTCCTTCTGGTCCGGCGGGGTCAGCAGCAGGAACACGCTGTGGACGGACTCGCCGTCGAGGCTGTCGAAGTCGATGCCGGTTTCGCTGGTGCCGAAGGCGCACACGATCGACTTGGCCAGGGTCGTGCGGCAGTGCGGGATGGCGATGCCATGGCCGATGCCGGTGGAACCGATCTGCTCGCGCGCCAACGCGCCTTCGATGATCTCGTCCGCGTTCTCCGGATTGATCTTCCGCGACTGCGCGAGCGCCTGCACGAGAGCGGTGATGACGGCGCGCTTGTCGGCATCCGGCGGCAGTTTGGTGAACGCCTTGGCGACGATCACCTGCGACATGCGCGGAGCGGTCATGAAGATCTCGGCCACGGGCGTCGGCGTCCTGCGGTGGCGGCGATGCGATGCGAACCGATCACGGACTGTAGACCCGGCGACAAAAGCAGTCAATCTCCAGAAAGACCTCGTCGTGTCGAGGAAGATGAGGCGATTCGCATCGCCGACGCGTTCGGCCCGCGCGTCATCATCGCGCTCCGCTGCGCTCGCGCGCCAACAATTCCTAGGACCCGAATGACCGAGTTGTCACCCGACCATCGCCTGGTCAAGGATGCGGTGCGCCTGCATCGACCGGACGGTCGGCGCGAGCAGCGCGCCTTCCTCGTGGAAGGTCTGCGCGCGATCGAGCCGTTCCTGGCGGCGGGGTGGGAGCCCCAGGCCGTGTTCGCGCGCGGCGATGTCGATTATCCGACGGCCTGGCCGACGCCGCATCGGGTCGGTGCGCGCGCAGCGACGAAGCTGAGCCAGGCGACGACACCCTCCGGCCTGGTCGCGCGCTTCGCCCTGCCGACACCGCCGCCCCTGGAGCCGGCAGCTGGCGGCCTGGCGCTGACCGGGCTGAGCGATCCGGGCAATGTCGGCACGCTGCTGCGCAGCGCCGCGGCCTTCGCCATCGCCGATGTCGCGCTGATCGGCGGTGTCGATCCGTACGCGCACAAGGTGGTGCAGGCGTCTGCCGGCGCGCTGGCGCGGCTGCGCATCCATCGGCTCCCGGCCGATGCCGGGCTCGATGGCCTGCGCTGCGTGCCAGCGCCGATAGCCGCCCTGGTCGTCGCGGGCGGCGAGCCGCCCGGACGCTGGCGCCGCCAGCCGTGCTGGCTGGTGGTCGGCGGCGAGGCGGACGGCATCCCGGACGGGTGGCTCGCTCCCGGCGATCAGCGCTGGTCGCTGCCGATGCATCCGGGCAGCGAAAGCCTCAACGCCGCCGTCGCCGGCTCGATCGCGCTGTATCTCCTTGCCCAGCAGGCGATGGGCCAGCCCGGGGCGTGACAGCTCGGACAGGCGCGGCTTGTCCATCGTGACGCGGTCGACGACGATCGACGCGGAGTCGACATGAGCACGAACGCCCGCGACGAGCCAGCCCCGGCCCTGGCCGTCCCCGCCCTGCCACGGCTGAACGAACCGGCGCCGCAGTTCACGGCCCCGTCGACGATGGGCGACATCCGGCTGAGCGACTTCAAGGGCAGGTGGGTCGTGCTGTTCAGCCACCCCGCCGACTTCACGCCGGTGTGCTCGACCGAGCTGATGGCGTTCGCGCGCGAGCAGGAGGCCTTCACCGCCCTCGGGACGCAGCTGATCGGGCTGTCGATCGACAGCGTCTACGCGCACATCGAATGGCTGCGCAGCCTGGAGCGCAACTTCTCGGTGCGCATCGGCTACCCGGTCATCGCCGATGTCGGCGCGCGCGTCTCGACGCTCTATGGCATGATCCATCCGGGCGCGAGCTCGACCGCCACCGTGCGCGCGGTCTTCGTCATCGATCCGCAGCAGATGCTGCGCGCCATGGTCTATTACCCGATGACCGTCGGCCGCAGCGTCGCCGAGATCAAACGCCTGGTGCAGGCGTTGCGCACCAACACCGAGAAGGGTTTGGCCACGCCCGAAGCGTGGCTGCCGGGCCAGCCCTGCATCGTTCCGCCGCCGGCGACCGCCGGCGATGCCGAGCGCCGGGTGAAGCCCGATCAGAAGTCGGATCATCAGGTCACCGACTGGTACTTCGCGACCTCCAAACCCTGAGCCGGCCAGCGCATGCGCCCGGGCTTGTGCCCGTCAGCGGCGTGCGCCACACTCGTCGCGATGGGCGAGCCCGCGCCGGCCGAGCGACAAGCGCAGCTCGTAGCAGCATTGATCCGACGCGCGGAACTGCTGCGTCCGAGCGACGAGCTGGTCAGCCGCGCGCTGCGCCGCTGCATCCGCCACAAGCTGCGCACCTCGCGCCGGACCGCCCCGCCCTCGGCTGCAGCCCACGCCGAGACCCTGATCTCCGCCGTTCCGGCGACACCGCCCGCGAACGCCACGCCGTCGTACGCGCCCGGCGAGGTCCCGGCCGCGGCCGTTCTCGGCGCCACGCCGCCGCTCGAGGCGCGTCCCGGCACCGTCTCGCCGGCGGTGGCGATGGCCGTGACGATGTCCGACAGCCACGCGCCGACGTCGGGCACGTCGTCGGGCACGCAGCGCCAGCAGCTCGCCGCCGGCCGCGAGATCGCCGGCTACCGCATCGAGTCGCAGATCGGCGTCGGCGGCATGGGCCAGGTCTACCGCGCGACCCAGCTGAGCATGAACCGCTCGGTCGCGCTCAAGATCCTGAGCCCGCGCCTGGCGGCGAGCCCACGTTTCCGCGACCGCTTCCAGCGCGAGGCGCGCGCCGCCGGACGCCTGCACCATCCGAACCTGATCGCCGTGCACGACGTCGGCGAGGTCGACGGCATGATGTTCTTCAGCATGGAGATCGTCGAGGGCTCGTCGGTCAAGGAGCTGATCAACGAGCTCGGCACGCTGCCCGAGGACCGCGCCATCGACATCACGCGGCAGTGCCTGCGCGCGCTCGGCTACGCCCACGACCACGGCATCGTCCACCGCGACATCAAGCCCGACAACCTGATGCTGACCACCAGCGGCCTGGTCAAGGTCGCCGACCTCGGCCTCTCGAAGGTCGACTCGCCGCTGGAGGACTCGTTCACGACGCAGGCCGGCACGATGATGGGCACGCCGTACTACATGGCCCCCGAGCAGGGCCGCGACGCGCACCGCGCCGATGCGCGCGCCGATCTCTACGCCGTCGGCGCGACGCTCTACCACATGGTCTGCGGCAAGGTGCCGTTCGAGGGCGAGACCCCGGTCGCGATCCTGATCAACGCCAGCACCCAGCCGCTGAACTTCCCGGAGCCGGGCCCGAGCCCGTCGGTGCGCCGCGTGATCGCGATGCTGATGGAGAAGAAGGCCGTCGACCGCCCGCGCACCACCGCGGAGGCGCTGGCGCAGATCGATCGGCTGACCGCGCCCGGCGGCGCCGAAGTCGCGGCCCGCGAGCTGGCGGCGGCGCCGCGCGTGGTCAGCGAGCGCCTGCGCAGCGCGCGGCTCTCGAACCGCCACGCCTATCCGACGCGCGCGCGCCGCCGCCGGCGGCGGTACTCGCTGATCTCGGCCAGCGCGCTGGCCTTCGCGGCGATGCTCGTGGTGGGTGCCTTCGCCCTGCGCGGCCGCGACGACATCACGGCGCGCGTCGAGGCCCTGGTCGGCGAGCGCCACTACCAGGCTGCCCTGGACGAGATCGCCGCCGCCGGCGGCAAGGAGCACGCCGGCCTGGCGCGCGATGTCGCCGAGGCCTGGAACGCCTGGGCGGAGCCGCGCGCGACCGAGCACCTCGCCGCGATCGAACGCGGCATGGCGCGCGGCAACGCCGTCGAGGTGCAGGCGGCGATCGCGGCGTTCCCCGACGAGTTCAAATCGCCGCGCGTGCGCGATGTCATCGACCGCCAGGTCTTCGCGCTGCAGCGCCTGGTCGACGGCGGCGGCGCCGAGGGCGCGTCGCTGCGCTGGTGGCGCGACGCGTTCGCCGATGTCAGCGGCGTCGACGTCGATCCCGACGGCACGACCTTCCGCGAGCGCGGCTCGGCGCCGCTGGCCTCGATGCCGCGCCGCGCCGACGGCGGCGCCGGCTTCGCGCTGCGCGTCCGGCTGCGCGACGCCGTCCAGGGCGACCGCTGGCGCGTCGTGGTCGGCGCGCACCGCGTCATCGTGCGCGGCGACGGCCTGCTGATCGAGGAGAGCGGCAACGACCCGCGTCATCTGATCGGGCCGGACAAGGAGGGCTGGGTCGCCTTCGCCATGGCCTGCGACAAGGCCGGCTGGTTCATGAAGGTCGGCACGACCAGCCACAAGCTGTCGGCGTCCGCCGAGGTCGAGCCGGCGATCGACTGGGCGCTGGCCGATGGCGCCAGCGCCGTGGTCGCGCTCGACGGGCGCTGACGGCGACGCGACGGTCGCGCCTACATCCGCTCCGGATGCTCGAGCAGCTCAGCGACCTGGTGCAGCAGCCGCGCGGCGACGCCGCCGTCGGCGATGCGATGGTCGAAGGTCAGCGTCAGCTCGACCTGGCGCGCGCGGTCCCAGCCCTTGGTCGC
>DASPLE010000002.1:0-9233 GCA_035627695.1 Planctomycetota bacterium | reverse complement strand
CGCGCGGCGAGCGCGCCCTCCTCGACGCGGAGCGAGACGCCGTACCACTGGCGCAGCGCCGCGCGCACCTCGTCGAGCCACGCCGCCTCGTCCTCGGCCGTCTCGTTGCGCGTGCGGTCCAGGGCCCAGCACACCGCCTCGCCGTCGTACCAGTCGACGATCAGCGGCTGGTCGGCGATGTCCTTCTCGTAGATCCGCCAGCAGGTCGCGCCCTGGCGGCGCATCTTCTTGCGCAGATGGCGCTGCACCCGCGCGAAGCGGTTGGCGAGTTCCTGGTACTGCTGCTGCACGCGACCGATCCTAGCCCGAGCCCGCGAGCGGGCCATCCGCCGCGCCGCGCAGGAAGCGGTCGAGCATCGGCAGGCGCGTCCCCGCCGCGACCAGCGTCCGCGCGCGCTGGTGCGCCGCCTGCAGCAGGTCGAGGTCGCGCGCGAGATCGGCGATGCGCAGGCGCGGCAGGCCGTGCTGCTCGGTGCCGAGCAGCTGCCCGGGTCCGCGTTCGGCGAGATCGGCCTCGGCGATCGCGAGCCCGTCGTCGGTCGTGGCGAGGATGCGCAGGCGCTCGCCGTCCTCGGCCGTGCGGTGGTAGAGCACGCAGCGCCCGTCGCGCGCGCCGCGGCCGATCCGCCCGCGCAGCTGGTGGAGCTGCGCCAGGCCGAAGCGCGGCGCGTCGATCACCGCCATGAGCGTGGCCTCGGGCACGTCGATGCCGACCTCGACGACCGTGGTCGAGACCAGGACCGTGGCGTCGCCGCGCTGGAAACGGTCGAGCACCGCGAGCTTCTCGGCTTCGGCCAGCGCGCCGGTCAGGAGCGCGACGCGCCCGCCCAGCGACGCCGTCAGCCCGGCGGCGATGGTCGCCGCATCGGCGGCGGCGACCTTCTCCGATTCCTCGCGCAGGGGGCAGATGACGAAGGCGCGGCCGCCCGCCGCCAGGCACTCCGCCACCGTCGCGGCGAGCTCGCGCGGCGTCGTCCACGGCCGCAGCTGCGTCGCGACGCAGCCGCGTCCCGGCGGGCGGCCGGCGATGCGCGACACCGCCAGGTCGCCGAACGCGGTCAGCGCGAGCGTGCGCGGGATCGGCGTGGCGGTCATCAGCAGCAGGTCGGGCTGCGCGCCGTGCGCCCACGGGACGCCCTTGCCGACCAGCGCCGCGCGCTGCTCGACGCCGAACTTGTGCTGCTCGTCGATGATCGCGAGGCCGAGCGCGGGCGCGCGCACGTCCTCCTCGAGCAGCGCGTGCGTGCCGATCAGCAGGTCGACGCGTCCGGCGGCGAGCTCGGCGATCAGCGTCCGGCGCTCGGCCGCGGGGGTGCCGCCGGTCAGCAGGGCGATGCGCACGCGGCTGCCCGCCAGGCAGCGCGCGCAGAACGCGTGGTGCTGGCGCGCCAGCACCGCCGTCGGCGCGAGCAGCAGCGCCTGCGCGCGCTCGGCGACCACCATCAGCGCCGCGACCAGGGCCAGCGCGGTCTTGCCCGAGCCGACGTCGCCCTGCAGCAGCCGGTACATCGGCGCCGGCGCCTGGAGGTCGGCGCGCAGCTCCGCCAGCGCGTCGCGCTGCCCCGGCGTCAGCGCGAACGGCAGCCGGGCGAGCGCGCGGGCGAAGCGCTCGTCGTCGCACGCCCACGCGCGTCCTGGCGCGGCGACGACGCGCGCCCGCCTGCCCTGGAGGGCGAGCGCCA
Organism: Planctomycetota bacterium; assembly: GCA_035627695.1. Taxonomy (GTDB): domain Bacteria; phylum Planctomycetota; class UBA11346; order UBA11346; family UBA11346; genus DASPLE01. Next base: position 7,551 of record DASPLE010000002.1, on the reverse strand, counting down.
GCGCGAGCAGCTCGCGCGCCGCGAGCGCGCGCCGCGCCGTCTCGTGCTCCCGCGCGTCGGCCGGCCGGTGCAGCGCGCGCAGCAGCGCCGCGTACGCCGCCGGCGCGAGCTCGCCGGCCGGATCCTCGAGCGCCGTCGCCTGGTCGAGACCGGCGTCGACCAGGCTGGCGAACGAGCGCTCGCTGAAGCCTTCCGGCAGGCGATACGCGACGCGGCAGCCGACCTCCTCCGGCAGGGGCGTCGTCGGACCCCCCTTGAGGTGGACGAACGACGGATGGGCCAGGCCGCCCTGCGCCATCGTCCCCTCGAACAGGTACCACTCGTTGACCAGCAGGTGACGCCGCAGCCAGCTCGCGTTCCAGAAGCGCGCGGTGAACGCGCGGCCGTCCGCGCGCTCGAGCGTCGCCATGACGCCCATGCCGCCGCGTCCGCCGCCGCGCCGGAACACCGGCTTGACCGCGGTGACACGCGCGCGCAGGCGCAGCGCCTCGCCGTCCATGGGCGCGCCGCTCTCGCACAGCGGCGGCGCGGCGCCGAGGCAGCGCGGCACGTGGTGCAGCACGTCCCACAGCGTCTCGAGCCCGAGCGCCGCCAGCGCCGACGCCTTGGCCGGCCCGATGCCCGGGAGGAAACGCAGCGCGCGGTCGGCGTCCACGCGGTCGAGCCTCGGCGCCGCGCGCCGCGCGTCGAGCGTCAGGCGTTCAAACTCCTGGAACCCTGCGCCGCCGCGCTATCCTGCATCTCCAACCGGAGACCAGACATGGCCGAGCTGCGCATCGTCGACAAGCAGGGCGCGACCAAGGAGACGATCACCGACCAGGCGCGCATCGCCAGCGAGCTCGGCGCGATCGGCATCGTCTTCGAGACCTGGGGCGTCGACCGCCTGCCGGCGCAGCTGAAGGACCGCAATCTCACGGACGACGAGAAGCGCCAGGTCCTCGACCACTACAAGCCCGAGATCGAGCGGCTGAAGCAGCGCGGCGGCTACGTCACGTCGGACGTCATCTCGCTCTATCCCGACACGCCGAACCTCGACGCGATCTGCGCCAAGTTCGACAAGAAGCACCTGCACACCGAGGACGAGGTCCGCTTCGTCGTCCAGGGCCGCGGCGTCTTCCGTCTCTACCCGGTGGGCCGCGCCGACGCGCTGGACGTCGAGCTGCGTCCCGGCGACTTCATCTCGGTCCCGGCGAAGTACGACCACCTCTTCTACCTCTGCCCGGACAAGAAGATCACCTGCATCCGGCTGTTCGTCGATCCGGCCGGCTGGGTCGCGCACTACGTGCCGGAGACCGCGGGAGCGCGGTGAACCGGCGGGTCCTCACCGCCAGGACGCTGGTCGCGGCGGTGTTGGGCGCGGTGGCGTTGGCCTCCTGCGGAGGAACGCGCCAGGCGCCGGCGGCCAGCGAGCGTCCGCCGGTCGTCGGCGAGGAGACGGCGCCCGAGCCGGCGCCGCGCGTTCAGTGAGCCGACGGCCCCGGCCCCGCCAGCGCGCGGTAGTACCAGCGCACCAGGTGGTTGTTCGGCGCGACCAGGAAGGTCATGCGGATGGTCCGGTAGACCTCGGGCCGGGTGATCTTCACCTTGTGGCCCGGGTCGAGCAGGCGCGGATCGCCGGCCGCGAGGCGCAGCGTGCGCACCGCGAAATAGAGCGGCGTCAGGCAGAACAGGCGGATGCGGTACTGGCTGCGCGGCAGCGCCAGGCAGTACGCGAGCGCGTCGTCGAGATGCGCCCGCGCCTTGGCGATGAGCTGGGTCATGACCGCGCGCGCGCGCTCGGCGTGGGCCGGATCGCAGAGGTCGTCGGGCGTGATCCCGGCCAGCTGGCAGAGCTGCTGCGGCACGAAGCTCCAGCCGCGGCGGCGGTCGTCGACCACGTCCTTGATGATGTTGGTCAGCTGCAGCCCGAGGCCGAAGCTGGTCGAGAGCGCCTTCAGCCGCTGGTAGTGGCGGGGCGTGACGCGCCGGTGGTGCAGGCGGAAGAGCTCGGTCAGCAGGTGGCCGACCGTGCCGGCGACGTAGTAGCAGTAGCGGTCGAGATCCTCGACCGAGCCCAGCGCGTCGAGCCTGCCCGGGCGCGCCTGCGCATGCGCGCGCGCGAACGCGGCCATGCCGTCGCACATCTCCTGGACCCACGGCCGGATCGCGCCGCGCTGGAGGGCCGGCAGCGCGCGGTACTCGGCGAGCACCGCGTCGGCGTCGCGGGTCAGCGCCTCGTCATCGTCGCGCGCCGCGGCGAAGGCGGCGGCGAGCGGAGCCGCGTCGCCGCCATCCTCGTCCAGGCACGCGCGCAGGTGCGCGAGCAGGCGCTCCTTGTCGGCGACGGGGAGGTCGGCGGTGTCCTCGATGGTGTCGGCGATCCGGCACAGCAGGTACGCGAGCAGCACCGGATGGCGCAGGCCGCGCGGCAGCAGGCCGATGCAGGCGGCGAAGGTGCGCGACACGCGCGGCAGCATCGCCTCGCACCAGCGCCGGCGCGCGACCGCGTTCGTGCTGACCGGGAGGCTGGCGATGAGGCTCATGGCGCCGCGCCGGGCGTCGCCGCCGGCGGCCAGATCGCGTCGGCGCCGTGGACGCGGATGCCGGTGAGCTCGGCGACGATCGGCAACGCCTCGATCGTCGCGCGGTAGACCGTGCCCTCGGCGTCGCACCACGCGGTCGACTGGTGCTTGCCGTCGACCTCGAACACCACGCGCAGCAGGCGCAGGGGTCCGGCGGCGGTGGCGACGTCCTCGCGGACCACCGCCCGCATGACCCCGCGGCTGCGCGCGCTGGCGCCGCCGCTGGCGATCAGCCGCTGCGGATCGATCAGCGGCACGCCGTGGCGGTCGCCGACCTCGAGACCCGGCGGCAGCGTCGGCACCAGGAAGGCGGCGTGGCCGCTGTCGCGGCCGATGTCGGCGATCAGGATGCGCTGCTCGCCGCCGTCGTCGCCGAGGTCGTAGCCGAGGTCGAGGCCGCGGTGGTCGACCGTGCCGGAGAAGGTGACATCGATCGCCATGGGTCTGAGCAGCGTCGCGTGTCCTTCGACCTCGACCAAGCGGAAGCGGTCATCGTAGATCAGGTCGAGGGCGAGGTCGATGTCGCGCCCGGCGACCACCGGGTGGGCCCGCCCGCCGCCGGCTCCCGGGATCAGCACGCCGAGGTCGCCGAGGATCAGGCGGTGGTCGATGCGGAAGCGCGTGTCGTCGCGGCTGAACCACACCGTGCACTCGCCCAGCGATCGCCGGCTGTCGCGGTTCTGGCGCAGGCGGTAGGTCAGCACGCGGTCGAGCTGGACCGACAGCACCGCGCCGAGGTCGTGGCGCTCGACCAGGCCGAGCGTCGGCGCCGCGTGGCGCACGACGTGCCAGCCGAACAGGCCGAGCCAGCCGGCGATCAGCGCGCAGCGGATGATCAGGCCGATGCGCATCGCCGCCCGTGCGTCGGCAAGGGGGCGGACGCAGTGCGCCCGTTGCGGCCGGTGGCCGGGCTCACGCCGACGTCACGGGATGACGATGCGGAACGTGGTTCGCTGATCGTAGATGTCGCCGTCGTCATCGCGGACCAGTTCATAGCCAATCGCGAGGATGCCGTCGACCATCCTCCGGGTCAATTCGGCGCTCCAGCGATCGACCGACGCGCCGCCCGGCTTGAACGAGGCGGTCCCCTCGAGGTCGTAGCGCCCGCCGTGGATGACGATCCCGGGCGTCGTCTGCCAGACGTCCTCGTTCACGCCGTCGACCGGCAGGATCGTCGTGGTGTTGCCCAGCGTCAGGACCGGGAGCACGCGCCAGCTCGCCACCGTGTCGACGCGGATCCAGCGGTCCAGGCGCGCGTCGTAGAGCGCGTCGCCGCTCAGGCGCACGCGCGCGAACGGGCTCGACGCCGCGCGCAGCTCGAGCTCGACGAAGTCGTCCGGCGCGGTGTGGACGGTGCCGTCGGTGTCGATCGCGATGCGGTCCTGGTCGCGCAGCGCGAAGCGGGCGATGCCCTCGATGCGCGCCAGCTCGCGGGTGCCGCGCAGCGCCGTCGCCAGGCCGGCGGTCCAGTAGCGGCGGTCCTCGGTCAGCTCGTCGCGCGGATCGCCGTAGCGCACCGCCGGCAGCGCGTCGCCGCGGCCGCGGTCGTAGAGCTCGATGCCGAGCCGCGGCACCAGGTCGTGCGCCAGGGCGCCGTCCTGCCCGAAGCGGCCGACGAAGCGCAGCCGCGCGCCGCCGCCGGCGAACGGCACGTAGCGGTGGACGTCGTCCTCCTGCTCGACGCCGCCTTCGACGCGCTCGGTGTAGTGCAGCCCGCGGGCGCCGCCCTCGCCGTCGAGCCCGAAGCCGCCGAACCACTGCATCGCGCGCAGCGCGGTGACGTGGCTCAGGCGCACGGTCTCGTCGTCGGTGGCGTCGCGGTCGAGCGACTCGGCGAAGCCACCGGCATCGGCGTGCAGCGGTCCGGCGATCTGCAGCGTCGGCACGGTCAGCTGCACGCCCCAGATGCGGTCGACCGAGCTCGCGGTCTCGATCGGGTGGCGCTCGGTGTCAACCGCCAGGCTGCCCAGCGGCAGCGTCGCGGCGCCGGTGGCGCCCTGGCGGGCGAAGGGACGGTGCTCGAGGTCGTCGCGCAGGTAGTCGGCGCGGAAGCGCTCGATCGGCGCGGGCACCGGATCGACGAGCCCGGGCGGGTCCTGGCCGGGCAGGGTCACCCAGCGCGCGTACAGCGCGCTGGTCAGCTCGCCGTCGGTGCGGCTCCAGCGGTGCTCGGCATCGAAGACGTCGGCCTCGCGCCGCTCGATGCGGTTGCCGTCGTCGTCGATCACCGATTCCTTGCGCATGCCGTACCACTCGAACTGCCCGCGGCCGAGCGCCGGGTTGCGCCAGCGCAGCGCTCCGCCGTAGCCGTCGCCGGAATCGGTGTGGTGGTCGATGCGACCCTGCACGCCCAGGCGCGTGCCGAAGAACTCGGGCAGGTCGCTGCCGATCCAGCCGCGGATGAAATCGCCGAGCCGGCTGCTGTGGCCGAACTCGTAGCGCGTCCACGGGTAGTCGATCGTGAAGTCGCGGTGCAGCGCCGGCAGCCACAGCACCGGCACGCTCGCGACCCGCACCCACGTGCCGAGGAAGGTCACGCCCTCGACGTGGCGCGCCGGCCCGACCCGGCTCTCCTTGGTCTCCTCGCGCAGGTGGATGCGCACCCGGCGCGTGCCGAGCGACAGCAGGCCGCCGTGGCGTGGACCGGCGCGCACGCCGTGGAACTCGATCAGCCGCGGCGACAGGGTCACGCGCTCGGCCGAGATCGGCAGCGGTCCGCGCGGCGTCTCGACCTCGGCCTCGACGTCCCAGGCGTCGCCGGTGCGGTCGGTCAGGTGCAGGCCGATGCGGTCGGCCTCGATGCGCACGCCGGGCATCGCGTAGACCACGCGGCCGGTGGCGTAGAGATCGCGCTTGGCGATGTCGAACACCAGCGCGTCGCCGATCAGCCGGCGCTCGCCGATGCGGACGATGAAGCCCTCGGTCCACGCCTGCTGCTGCGGCCCGACCAGATGCGGATTCGGGCCGTCGAAGGTCAGGTCGGACAGCACGTCGACCGCGGCCAGCGGTCCCGTCGCCGCCGACAGCAGCGCGCCGAGGACGGCGCCGCGACGGCGATGGAGGCGCGGACGCGGCATGGCGGCGCAGGGTACGCGGCGACGGCGTGCGGCTAGTGGGGGAACGGTCGCGCCGCCGCGGATCGCGCGTCAGAGCTTCGGGAACGGCTCGAGATCGGCCTCGCTCAGCGTCCCCTTCAGCTCCCGCGCCTTGAGGTCGCGCGCCTCGGCCCTGGTCAGCGGGCCCAGCCGGCGGCCGAGCACGGTGATCGAGAACGTGCGCGCGTCGTCGGCGACGATCGGCGTGCCGCCGGCTGGCGTCAGCGCGATCGAGGCGACGCCGGCCTCGGCGGCGTTCGCCGCCGGAACCGGATCGAGCCCGACGCGGATGGTGACCGGCTTGATCGGCGTCGGGCCGCGCGGGCGCGGCGGTTCGCTGGCCACGGGCGGCGTGGCGACCTCGTCGCGCGGCGCGTGCGCCGCCTCGTCGGCGATGGCCGGAGCGACCGGTCGCGGCGTGACCGCGATCGCGGGAAGCGGGCCGGAATGGACATGCGCGTCGGCCGGTTCGGGATGCCAGTCGCTGGCGTCGAGCTCGACCGTCGGGCGCTTGGCGTGCGTGCCCGACTCCTCGGCGGGCATCTCCTCCTGGATGGGCGCCGGGGACGGCGTGCGCATCGCCGGAGTCGTCTTCTCGGAGGCCTTCGCGGGGTCGCTCCAGCTGTCGGGCAGCGGCGTGCGCTGCGCCGGTTCCGGCGTCACGTGGCGGCCGAAGGCCGGATCGCTGCGCCGGGTCTCCGACGGCGTCTTGTGCTCGGCCGGCGTCTTGTCGGGCTCGGTCCAGCTGTCGGGCAGGGGGGTGCGCTGCGCCGGGCCCGGCGTGGCGTGACGGGCGAAGGCCGAGTCGGTCTCGCGCTTGGCGGCGACCGCGGCGGCGTCGGGCAGGGCGTTCGTCACGGCGCTGTCGTCGTTGCCCTCGTCGGTCTCGACCAGCGAGGCGACGTTCAGGGTGCTCTGGCCCATGGTGATGACGATGCCGACCTTCAGCGGAGCCGAGCCGATGATCTGCTGGCCGTCGAGACGGCAGCCGTTGGTGCTGGCGAGGTCCTCGATCTGCCAGCCGCGCAGGCCGTGCTCGATGACGCAGTGCTTGCGGCTCAGCTTGAGGTCGAGGATGCGGACCTCGCACATCGAGCCGCGTCCCAGGTGGTATTTCCTGCCGGGCTTGAGGTGGTAGGTGTCGACCTCGCCGTCGGGCCGGGTGTGCTGCAGCTTCATCATCATCGTCATCGTCGCCGCCCTCGCGGACGGACGCTAAGAACCGCCGCGGGGACCTGCAAGCCGTGGCGGCGATTTTTCCGCCGTGTGACTCATCGGCCCGGCCGGTTCCCGCGCCCCGCGGCCCCGGTAACGTCGGGTCATGGCCATGCGTCTCGATGTCGAATTCCTCCGCCCGCTGACCCGCGACGACCGGCTGCGCGCGACCCTGGCGGTGGCCGCCCTGGCCAAGGCCGACCGCATCCGCTTCAGCCGTGGCGACCGGGCCGCGACCGTCATGGGCGAGGCGTTGAGCACCGCGCGCCTGCACGAGGTCCTGACCGAGGCCGGCCTGCCGGTCGATGCGATCGTCAGCAGCCTGCTCGAGGCCGAGGAGGCCCAGCTCGACGATGCGCCGCTGCCGGGCGCGGCGGTCGAGCGCGTGCGCGCGATCGGCCGCTGAGGGGCGCGCGCCGGTCGCGGCGTCTGCCGCGTCAGTTCGCGCGGTACGGCACCGAGGCCGCGAGGCGGTCGCCGACGTAGCGGCAGAACAGCGTCGGGCTCGACAGCGTCGCCTTCCAGCCTGTGATCGACCGCTGGCCGTCGCCCATCGCGCCCTTGTGCCAGCGCTGGATGTCGCGCTGGATGTCGCCGCGGGCGGCATCGAAGTGGCCGGTGGCGCTCCACAGCACGGTGCCGTCGACGCAGCTGACGAGGTGCATGGTCAGACCGATGGC
>DASPLE010000001.1:0-5306 GCA_035627695.1 Planctomycetota bacterium | reverse complement strand
CCGATGGCCATGTCCGAGTAGCCGGAGAAGTCGAAGTAGATCTGCAGCGCGTAGCAGGCGACGCCGTACCAGGCCAGCCCGGCCGTGAGGTCCACTCCGGACAGGCCGAAGACGTGGTCGGCCGGCGCGGCGACGGTGTTGGCGATAAGCACCTTCTTGCCCAGGCCGACGACGAAGCGCGTGACGCCGGCGGCGAAGTCCTCCGCCGAGACGCGGCGATCGGGGATGTCGGCGGCGACGTCGCGGTAGCGCACGATCGGGCCGGCGATCAGCTGCGGGAACAGCGACTTGTACATGCCGAAGGCGACCGGACTGCGCTCGGCCTTCACGTCGCCGCGGTGGATGTCGACCAGGTACGAGATCGCCTGGAAGGTGAAGAACGAGATCCCGATCGGCAGGTGGATCGCGTCGAGCGCGATGCGCTCGCCGCCGAGCGCGACGGCGAGCGCCGACAGGTTGTCGGTCAGGAAGTTCGCGTACTTGAACCACACCAGCAGGGCGAGGTTCAGGGCCACGCCGCCCGCGAGAACCCAGCGCCCGCGCCGGCCATCGCCACGCGTCGCCTGGACGAGCATCCCGAGCAGCCAGTTGATCGCGATCGAGGCCAGGATGACCGCGCTGTACCAGGCCTCGCCCCAGGCGTAGAACAGCATGCTCGCCGCGAACAGCCAGGCGTTGCGGGCGCGCCGCGGCAGCAGGAAGTTGCCGGCCAGCGTCAGCGGCAGGAACAGGTAGATGAAGACCAGCGAGCTGAAGACCATCGGCGCGGGCGCCGATGGTGGAGAACGCCCGCAAGCTGTCCACCGACCCCCGGAACGACGACACCCCGGACCATCGGCCCGGGGTGTCGTCGCCGTCGCTCACGCCGGGCTCACCCGCGCGTGATCTTCACCGTGGCGATGCCGTGGGCCGGGATCGCCAGCGTGAAGCCGTCCGCGGTGGGCTTGGCGCCGTTGGTCGCGAGCGGGCGTTCGAGGACGTCGGTCTCGGTCGCCGCGGCGACCTTGCCCAGCGTGTCGCGCGCGATCACGACCTGCGCCGTGGTCGCCGTGCCGGCCATCTCGACCAGGCGCAGCACCAGCGCGTCGTCGTCCTCGGCGCGCTTGAGCTGGGTGACGATGACGTTGGGCTGCGCGCAGGCGATTGTCCCCACCGCGTGCGCGACCTTCCCGGCGTGGTGGTCGCAGGTCACGGTCTGCAGCGGGTGGTTGAAGCCCGCGCCCTGCCGCGTCAGGTCGGCCGCCGGCGCCTCGCCCGCGAAGGGCACGATGGCGAAGCGGCACTGCTGCTGACCGAGCTCGGGCAGCGGATCCGGATCGAAGCTCGAACGCACGATGTTCACGCGCAGCGTCGAACCGTCGAGCGAGTGGCCGTACTTGCAGTCGTTGAGCACGTTGCAGCCGCCCGCCTTGCCGGCGGCGACGCCCGCCACCGACGCCCAGCGCAGCGCCGGGACCTCGCGGCCCGACACGTCATCGCGCGCGATCGATCCGTACGGGATCTCGTAGCGCGCCTTGGCCTCGCCCAGCGCGAAGCCGAAGCGCATCTGCAGGCGCGGGATGCCCTTCTCCTGGTAGCCGCGCTCGAGCCAGGTGCCGTCGACCGACACCGTCACCTGCGGCGAGCCGGCGTGCAGCTCGTAGTCGACGTTGAAGCGGGTCTCGGCCGAGACCCTGACCTTCGCGCGCACGATCGCGACGTGCGGTCCCTTCTGCAGGACGTCGAGGCCTTCGATCTCCAGGCCGCGCAGCTCCTGCGTGTCGCCCAGGACCCACGCGGTCATGCCCGCCGGACGCTCGAGCACGTACTCGAGCACGCCGAGCTGCTTCGTCGCGTCGGCGAACTCCTGGCCGGTCGCCTTGAGCACCAGGCTCGCGATGCCGCCGGTGGCGCGGTCGAAGCCGACCTTCACCAGGTCGTTCTCCATGGTCACCGCGCCGACCGGGTTGTTCACGCCCCAGCCGCCGTCCCACTGCTTGACCGCGCTGACGGCGCCCTTGGCTTCGGCCGGCTTCTCGCCGACCGGCGCCGCCGGCGCCTCGGCGACCTGGTACGTCGCCCAGCCCATGCCGCCGACCGAGGCCGGGAACACGAGATCGACGAAGTTGTGGCCCCAGTAGTGGCCGTCGCCGACGCGCTGCGCCGCGACCGTGACGCCGTCGGCGCCGCGCACGACGAAGCTGCGCTCCTTCATCGACTTGAACGTCGGGCCCGTGTCCATGTCCCACACCGTCACGCGCGCCATCTCGTCGCGCTTCCAGCCGGTCGGGTTGAAGACCACCGCGGCGCGCGGGCCGTCGGCGACGAAGCCCGCCAGCGAGATGTCCCCGTTGGCGCGGCCGGGACCGGCGCCCATGGCGATCGATTCGTGCTCGGGCTGCAGGGTCTGCGCCGAGGCGGCGAACTTCCCGCCAGCGGTGGTGTCGATGCCCTTGGCCAGCGCGCGCAGCGACTGCGTGCGCACCTGGCCGGCGGCCGCCTTGATCCGCTGGATCATGCCCGCGTTGTATTCGCGCGTGTCGCGCACGCCCGAGCCGGGGAGGATGTCGTGGAAGTGGCTGAACAGCACGTCGCGCCACGCCGGCACCAGCACGGTGTTCGGATACGCGCGTCCGACCGCGGCATGCGCCAGGGTCGCGGCGATGTCGGCCTCGCTCATCAGGTTCTCGCCGACGCGGTTGGCCTTCTTGATGCCCGACTGCGAGGTGTAGCAGCCGGTGAACTCGTAGTTGAGCTCCTGATCCAGCGTCGGCAGGTTCGGCAGCTTCTCGAGCTTGGCGAAGAACGCCTTCACCGTGCCGAAGCGGAAGTTCGGGAAGATCGGCCAGGTGTTCATGTCGACGACGCAGCGCAGGTCGCGACGCGTCGGGCCGCCCCCGTGGTCGCCGACGCCGTAGACCTGCAGCCACTCGCGCGAGCCGGTCTTGTCGAAGAACTCGAGCAGCTTGCCGGTCGACGCCGGGCGCGGCTCGCTGTTGTACCAGAGGATCTCGCGGTTCACGAGCACGCGCTCGCCGTCCGGCCCCTTCCACCAGAACACCGCCGGGCGGTCGCCGGCGCCGGTGCGGCACGAGTAGTAGTGCTTCACGCCGCCGCGCGCGTCGATCGACGGGATGGTGTGGGCGTGGCCGAAGGTGTCCGGCGACCAGTCGACGGTGATGTCCTCGGGCGCCAGGCCGAACATCTCCTTCATGAAGCGGCGCGTGTACAGAAGGTGGCGGCAGAGCGATTCGCCGGAGGCGCAGTTGCGGTCGCCTTCGACCCAGTGCGCCGCGGTGATCTCCCAGCGGCCTTCCTTGACCCGCGCGGCGATGCGCTGGACCAGGTCGGGCTGATAGTCGCGCGCGATCTGGTAGACCGACGCCTGGCTCTGGCTGAACGTGAAGGTCGGGAACTCGTCCATCAGCTTGAGCACGGTCTCGAAGGTGTCGACCGTGGTGGCGACGGTCTCGGGCCAGCCCCACAGCCAGTTCATGTCGATGTGGGCGTGGCCCGAGCACGAGATCGTGAAGGTCTTGGCGACGGTGCCGATGTCGGCGAGCTGGCGCTCGGCGGACTCGATGGCGGACCTGATGCGGCCGGCATCGCCGGTGGCGAGGCTGTCGCCGACCAGGCGTTCGGCGCGTTCGATGAGCGCCGGCCAGCCGGCGGCTTCGCGCGGCAGGCGCGTCGCAAGTGCCTTGGCGAAATCGATCTCGGCGCGGAACCGGTCGACCCAGTGGCGGATCTCCGCCTGGAGCCGGTCGAGGGCGCCGGCGAGGTCGGGAAGGGGCTGCGGAGCAGGTTGGGAAGCGGATGTCATATGCCCCGGACGATAGCGGCGAAAATGACGTTCCCAGGCCGCAGGACGAGATATCCTTACGCCATGGTGATATCCGCCCATATCGCGAACGGCTCTCCCCTGGCCGTCGACGTCCACGCCGAGCGCCTGACCTGGCAGTCCGAGCTCGTCCACCACGGCGGCGAGCCCGTGCCGATGCACGTCGCGCGCCACCACATGCGCAGCCCCGGCGGCTGGGGCGCGCACCGCCACGAGTTCGCCGAGGTGTTCTGGATCGAGAACGGCACCGGCATCCATCTCATCAACGGCGAGCGCATCCCGCTGGCGCCGGGCGACGTGATCTTCGTCCGCCCCGACGATGTCCACGGAGGCCACGGCGTCGGCCGCGACGGCATGACCCTGGTCAACGTCTCGTTCCTGCCCGAATCGATGGCGCCGCTGATCGAGCGCTTCGCCGACGAATGGCCGTGGCGCGCGGGACCCATGCCGATGCACACGCGGCTGTCGTCGCGGCGCATGGAGCGGCTGCACGCGTGGGCGACCGAGCTGTCCGCGCCGTTCCAGCGGCGGCTCGATCTCGAATGCTTCCTGCTCGACCTCGCGCGGCTGGTGACGCAGCCGCCGGAGAACGATGTCTGCGCCGCACTGCCGGCGTGGCTGCGCGAGGCGATCGAGGTGTTCAGCGATCCGCGCCATCTGCCCGGCGGCACGGCGCGCCTGGCGCATCTCGCGGGCCGCAGCCCCGAGCACATCAACCGCGTCGTGCGCGCGGCGCAGGGCCGCACCGCGACCGACCTGATCAACGTCGTGCGCATGCGCTGGGCCGCCGCGGCGCTGCGCATGAGCAACCGCGCGATCGGCGACATCGCCGCGGAATGCGGCCTGCCGCACCTCGGTCATTTCTACGAGACCTTCAAGCAGCACTTCCGGGTCACCCCGCGGCGCTACCGCGTCGACGCGTGGCAGTCGACGGGACATGGCCAGAAGGGCGACGGCGAGGCCGACGCGGCTGACGCGGGCTGAAAGCCCGAAGCTCGAAGCTCGAAGCTCGAAGCTCGAAGCTCGAAGCTCGAAGTTCGAAGCTCGAAGCTCGAAGCTCGAAGCTCGAAGCTCGAAGCGTGCGCTCGAGGTTCGGATCCAGCGCGTCAGGCCACGGCGGCGCGCCTGCGCGCCTCGTCCTTGCGCGCTTCGCACCACGCGCGCCAGGCCGCGCAGTCCGGCGAGTCGTGCAGGGTCGCGCGACGTCGGTACGGGACGTAGCGGCCGAGGTGCCAGAGCGTGTTGCGGTACAGCGCGTAATCGCCGGGACCGAGGACGAGCTGGGCCGCTCCCGGCATGCCGCGGCAGTAGTCGAGCTGATCGCGCTCGCGCAGCACCGGGTCGTCGCTCTCGGCCGGCATGCGCGCCGCGGCGGCGGTCGATGCGCGCCGGCGCCGCGTCGTGCTGGTCCACGACGACCGCCAGCACGTCGATCAGCAGCGCCGTCGTGGCGAGCGGCGTGCCCGGCGACGTCGCGTGCAGCGCG